>NC_019780.1:3150840-3781008 GCF_000317615.1 Dactylococcopsis salina PCC 8305
ATTGAATTTATTAGTGATAAATTAAGCGATCATCAAGATCGTTTAAAGACAATTCAATTAGATTTTGGGGCGTGGGCAAATGATGAACCGAACGCGGATATTGGTAACAATTTTGATGCGGTGATTTCGTCTCTTGCGATTCATCATCTCAGCGATGAAATGAAAGGAAAACTCTATGAAAAAATCGCCTCTTCTCTGAAGCCAAACGGCAGGTTTTGGAATGCTGATCCACTGCTTCCAGAGTTTTCAGAATTATCTGAAATTTATCAACAATCTCGTGAACGTTGGGCGGCAAAACAGGGGTTAGATTTAGAGACAGTACGCAGTAAAGTCGGAAAAAGTGACACTCAAGGCTATTCTAGCCAAGATCAATTAGCAACCATTGACACGCAACTGGCAATGTTAAAAAATGCTGGTTTTTCTCAAACTGCCATTATTTGGAAATACTACAATATCGCGGTGTTTGGAGGGTTGCGCTAGTTCTAAAATCGAGGTACAATAGAATATTGTGTCTCCTGCTCGGATCAGGTAAGACATTAGCAAAAGCGACTCGATCGCTACCTGTACGGCACTTATGAAGGATTAACCATGACTTATGCAATTGTAGAAGCAAGCGGCACTCAGATTAAAGTCCAACCTGGCTATTTTTACGACTTAAACCGTTTGCACGTGGACGAAGAAGGAAATTATACGTTCGATAAAGTCTTATTGATTAATAATGACGGAGAAGTAACTGTCGGTCAACCCTACATCGAGGGGGCGACGGTACAAGGAACGATTCAGCGTCACTTACGGGGACGTAAGGTTATTGTTTACAAAATGCGACCGAAGAAAAACTATCGCAAAAAACGGGGACACCGACAAGAATTAACTCGTGTGATGATTAATTCCATTAGTGTCAACGGTTCGGTTATCGCAGAAGCAGAAAGCACAGACGCGGAAGCTGTTACTCCCGAAGTGGTAGAAACGGTTTCAGAGTAGAATTGTAAAAAGATAGTGATAAGAGAGGATTAAAAATGGCTCATAAGAAAGGAACAGGAAGCACCCGTAACGGAAGAGATTCTAATTCAAAACGGTTAGGCGTAAAACGTTACGGCGGACAAGCCGTTCGCGCTGGTAATATCTTAGTGCGTCAACGGGGAACAAAAATTCATCCGGGCTTAAATGTTGGTCGTGGCAATGATGACACTTTATTTGCTTTAATTGATGGCGTGGTTACGTTCGATCGATTTGGAAAAAGCCGTCGTAAAGTCAGCATTCGTCCTGTGGAAGAAGTCGCAGCCAATTAGTTTTTTCACCCGTTGAAACGTTGAAAATTAATTTTAATCAGGAGGTCAAGAGAAATTGACCTCTTTTTTGTTTTGAACGACTAATTTTAATAGGTCAATAACACAAACTTAAAGATATCTTAACCATCATCAAGTAACCTATAGGCTGGACAATGTAAATCTAACCAAATTAATAGAAATATGGTAGTTGCTAAGAATAAGTTTTCCTTAAAGCGTGCTTCAATTGCGGGAGCAGTCGCCTTCACTGCTGCAACCCTCGGTTTAGCGGTTTCTGAAGTGCATTCTCAAGGTAATCTCGTTTCCATTGACGGTTCTAGCACCGTTTACCCGATTCAAGAAGGGGTTGCCGAAGAATTTCAAAAAAATAGTCCTTACAATGTGGTTGTCGGGGTTTCTGGTAGTGGCGGTGGTTTTGAAAAATTCTGTCGCGGCGAAACGGATATCTCAAACGCCTCTCGTCCGATTAAGGACTCCGAAGCTGAGAGATGTGCTAACAATGGTATCGAGTTTGTTGAATTAGAAGTTGCGTTTGACGGTATCACTGTTGTTGTTAACCCAGACAATAACTGGGTAGATGCCATGACCGTTGATCAACTGCAAACAATTTGGGAACCTAATGCTCAGGGAAGTGTTACTCGTTGGAGTGATGTTAACTCCAGTTGGCCCAATGATGAAATGAGCTTATACGGTCCTGGCTCCGATTCTGGTACATTTGATTACTTTACAGAAGTTATCGTTGGCGAAGAGGGTGCAAGTCGAGGCGACTACACTGCTAGTGAAGATGACAACGTTCTTGTTACTGGTGTCGAAAGAGATAGAAATGCTCTCGGCTACTTTGGTTATGCTTACTATGTTGAGAACCAAGATACGCTAAAAGCAGTGGGCATTGATAATGGTGATGGCCCTGTTAAGCCTAGTCAGCAAACCATTGAAAGTGGAAATTATGCTCCTTTATCGCGTCCCCTATTCGTTTACGTGAAAAAATCCGCAATGGAAAAACCAGAAGTGGAAACGTATGTTGAGTATATGCTCAGTGCGGATACAATTACCCCCATTGTCAATGAAATTGGTTATGTTCCTCTTACTCGTCGGGGCTACCTCAATCAAAAAGCAAAAGTTCGCTAAGGTTACGAGTTAGGTTCAACTTTTCCTGTACTCAATCTATCTAGTTTTGGGGGCGATCGCTCGATCGCCCTTATTATTTGCACAAATCAGCTGCTTAACTCCTAATTTTTCCATCAAGTCAGCCCCCTATCACTCCTAATTTTTCCATCAAGTCAGCCCCTAACCCCCAATCTTGGGGGAACTGTAGCTGGTTTTAGAGCGACGTGAAACCCAACGCAAATTATAAGTAACTATCTGAACTCGATATCACTCCTAATTTTTCCATCAAGTCAGCCCCCTAACCCCCAATCTTGGGGGAACTGTAGCTGGTTTTAGTTCTCCTGTATCACCATCTAAAGTTACCGTTTCTCCGACGGGTAAAACAAAGTTAACCCCATCATGTCCAAACGGTAAGTTGGAGACGATCGGGCAATTTAAATCAGACGTTCGATCGCGCAATACCTCCTCAACCGTCCAACTTGCACTTCCAGAGGGGGCTTCGCAACGACTAAACCGCCCCAAGGCTAAACCGCCAATTTTTGCCAGAACGCCAGAAAGTCGCCATTGGGTGAGCATTCGATCGATGCGGTAGGGAAACTCGGTAACATCTTCGAGAGCGAGAATTGTTCCTTCTAAATGCGGTTGTAGTGATGTTCCTAACAGATGAGTGGCAACCGTTAAATTCGCTGGCAACAGTCTTCCTGTAACTTTTCCGCCGCCCCAACCTTCTCCCTTTAAATGCGACCATTTCCCCGTTTCTAAATAGTCAAATAGCCGTTGTATGGATTGCGATGACTCTTGAGGAAGAGTGGTTAAAACAGGGGCGTGTAAACTCATAATCCCTTGCTGGTAGAGACTCCACAGCAAGGCGGTGATATCGGAAAAACCCAGCAACCATTTTGGCGGCGAGGACATCTCCCAAGACCATTTTTCCAATAAACGCATACTCCCATAACCGCCACGAGTGCAAATAATTCCTTGATAGTTGGGATTCGTCCATGCTTCGCGGAGGGCGTGACGGCGTTGTTGATCACTTCCCGCGAGATAGCCTTCTTGGTGGTCGGGAGTGATTAGTTGTAACTTGTAGCCTCGATCGCGCCAGATTTGTAATCCTTTTTCTAGGACTTCTTTTTCTCGTAATGCGCCACTGGGAGAAATCACCGCAACTGTATCGTTGGGTTTTAACAGAGGAGGAGTGAGTAAAGCGTTTTTCATGCTGACAATACTTTAATCTTGGAATACTAATTCTAATCGGTTTTGAGACTCTTTCAAGGCTTGTTCTGGCGTTTTCTTATCTAATAAACTCGCTTCGATCGCCCGCCCAAAATTTTCAGATAAACGGCTGTAATTAGCAATAATCGGACGAACTTTCGCCACCTTCATCTGTTCTAAAAATACCTCTAAAACTGGATTGTCTTCTACAAATTGCTGATACTTTTCACTGTTTTGAGACTTAACATTAATCGGCAAATAACCCGTCCTTAGCGCCCATTCTGTCTGAAACTTCTCGCTTAAAACATATTCTAAAAATTGAAAACAGGCTTTTTCTCGTTCAGAATTCGTCTTAAAAACAAATAAATTTTCCCCACCAACAACCGCCGCTGATTGCGCTTTTTGGGGAAAGGGAAACACATCATAATCAATATCCATTCCCTGTAATTGTCCCAACGTCCAGGGTCCTGTCACTTGCATCGCCGCGCGTCCTGACAAAAAATTATCTAACTCATATCCTCTTTCTGGTGCTGATAAAGTTGCCCAATTTTTATTAACTAAATTTGCCCCAAAATTTAAAGCAGCAATTGTCCCTTCATTAACTAAATTAGGCTGTTGATTTTGGTTTAATAATTCCCCCTTAGCACTGTAAACAAAAGGAAGCCAAGTGAACACAGTCCACTCTCCTTTTCCTAACGATAAAAACATTCCATATTGGTCAATTAAACCATCCTGATCAAAATCTTGAGTTAATTTTTCGGCAGTTGCTTCTAACTCTTCCCAAGTTTCGGGAGTGCGTTCAATTCCCGCTTTTTCAAACAAAGAAGGACGATAAAAGATGCCAGCGTTATTAGTAGCAAAAGGAATCGACCAAATGCGATCGTTTAATTCCATGCTTTCCAATAAAATCGGATCAATTTCCTCTTTTAATGGGGATCGATCGAGCCAATCATCTAAAGGACGAATCGCATCTAAGGCAACTAATTGACCCGTTAATTGTGGCACAAACCAAAGCATATCGGGAGGAACATCTCCCACAACGGCTGTTAAAATTTTCGGTAATTGTCCGTCAGGTTGACCAATATAAATCGCTTCTAATTCAACGTCTTGATGAGTTTGGTTAAAATCATTTACTAAGTCTTGAAATACCTCTCGATTAGCAGGGGGATTAATGCCATGCCAAAGGGTTAATTTAGTAATATTGGGGTCAGGATTTGTATTATTAACAGCGCTACAACTGGTAATCAATAAACTGATGATTAAGGCAATCAGATTAATGAGAATTACGCCTCCCCTCTTCTTTAAAAGGGGTTGGGGTGAATCAGAAATGATAATTACCTCTCCCCCCTTATTTAAGGGGGGTTGGGGTGAATCAGAAATGATAATTACCTCTCCCCCCTTATTTAAAAGGGGTTGGGGTGAATCAGAAATGAGAATTACCTCTCCCCCCCTTATTTAAGGGGGGTTGGGGGGGATCAAATATTAGGTTAATTTTAGAAGCAATGAAAGAGAAAACAGTTTTATGAGTTGTCATGGGGATTAAGGGAGGTAGGGAGACAAGGGAGATGGGGGAGACAAGGGAGATGGGGGAGACAAGGGAGATGGGGGGAGACAAGGGAGATGGGGGAGATGGGGGAGATGGGGCGAAACAATTTACAATTTTAGATGACAGTATGAATGGGAACAACTTGTACAACACAATTACTATAACCGAGTGCTTGTAAACTGTTCACAAATTCTGGTGTCCAAACCGTTTCTTGGACAGGGATTTTTTGCCATTTTAATTGTGAAATCAAGCGCGATCGAGCGATTCCAGATAAAGCCTGATTCACCAATGGAGTCCACCAAATTCCCTCTTTCCAGCCCCATAAATTCCCCGTACTGGTTTCTAACCAATTACCCTTTTCATCCACTAAAATCGCCTCTTGCGCCCCCTTTTCTTTCGCAGTTTGTAAAGCTAACCAACTACTTAAATAATTTCCCGTTTTATGAGTGGGAAAACTACGGCGGAATCTTTCCTCGTTGGCTAACCAAGCAATAATTCCCTTCTCTTGTCGTTGGGCTAAACCGGGGGGTAAATTGCGCCCTGTAATCCATTCTCGCCCATCGGGAAAGAGAGTCACTCGCAAAACTGGAAAATGCTGACTTAAGTTTTCTGCTCCTTCGCGCACTTGTTGCCAGTGCGGCTGTTTCCAATGAAAAGCATCGATCGAGCGTGACAGACGTTGACAATGATCAGCCCATTGAGTGAGACTATGATCTAAATTTTGTTCATAAACCCGTAAAGTCGTAAAAACCGTTGCACCATAAAGCAACGCTGGATCACTAATCGGGAGAGAAATCGTTTCACGGGTAAAGATTCGACCATCGTACCAATAAATCATTAATGATAGCCCCCCTTTCAAAGGGGGGTTGGGGGGATAACTCTTTAGAAATGGTATTACAAAAAATGGGGCGAACGATTTCGCCCCTATCAGATAGAAATTAACCCCTTGAGATTAACTTAGCTGGCTTGATACCAAGGAATATCGCGTTCTTTGGACTCCCAGAACATATTGTGGATTTTTTGCACAGTGTCCATTAATTCTTGTGCGTGTTGCTGGTTAACTTCCATTTTGCAAGCAGAACAGAGCTTCGCCGCTTTCCAGAAAGTCGTGTGAAGGTCTGGATACTGTTGTAAATGCTTCTCTTTGAAGTAGTCTGTCCAAAGAATCAATAATTCTTCCTTCGCAATTTGTGCTTGTTCTTCTTTAATCTGAACAAAGCGAGAGAAAGTGTTTTGATAAGCAATTTGTGCTTCTTTGCTGTTGTCTTTGGGTTCTAAATCAATGAGCTTTTTCGTCATTGAAAGTACCGCTTCGGCTGCGACACGAGCGGAAGAAGGATCATAAACGCCACAGGGACCGTCGCAGTGTGCGTGTACGTCTTCTGCTGGTAGTAAGTTTTTCAGGGTTGTAGTAATTTGCTTCAACATAATTTTTATGAGTGCTTTAGTTTTCTGTTCTTTGTAAGCATTTACCACCATCATAAAACAAGAGCGACTATCCTCCTAGGGGGGATAAAGACTTTTTCCCTAATTCCCCTCTCACGACATAGAACAACAGAGAATTAATATAGCAATACTAGGTGATTCGTAAATTGTTTTGCCCCCAAACCCCCAATACTGGGGGCTTTCATAAATCAATTTTTTACAAATGATTTGGGATTGCTATACCATTTTGGAAAAGTAGAGTAGGGTGGGCATTGCCCACCCTACTAAATTAGTCGTAGAGTTGATCGTGGTCAATTCCAGAGGTCATCATTAACGTTCCCTGACTAACCATTGTTGTAAATCTTCAACGGAATTGAAATCTAACAAGTCTTCCGCTAACGTTTCTAATTCCGTTAAGGAAAGTTCTTGAATTTGACTCTCTAATTCTGGGGAAATTACTCCCACTCTTCGAGAAAGTAAACGAGAAATTAAACTCAGAGCCTCTCTTTTTTGTCCTCGTTCAATTCCCTGTTCCATCCAACTGGTGACAATTTCCATAACTCCCTCCTTTTGTTCTGGTTGAAATTCCGTAATTTTTTCTTCAAAAACTCTTTGTTCTTCTTGATTTAATCGTAAATATGTATCGACAAACCCAGAAATTAATTGCATCTTGGCGGGATTGAGTTTTAAGGTTGCCAGAAGACGCAAACATTCCGCTTTCACTTTCGGTCTTTCTTCAGGGCGAATCCTCATTTTTGACATTAACGCACTCACCACTGGATTCGATCGTTCTAGAAAGTCTCGCCAATACAAACGATTTAATTGTACAACTTGATACTTAAATTCTAAGACCGTTCGATCGGGAAATTCTACACGATACACATCCGGTTCGAGTCTTAAGGGTTCACTATAAGAAAATAAAGCGATGGGATACACGGGTAACTGATGTTTTTCAAATAAACGAGCGAAGTATTGGAACATTTTTCGTCCCACTTCCCCTCGATTATCGGCGTAAGGTTCAACATTAATCAAGAAGAAGGAATCTTTTCCCCGAAACTTGGCTTTCACCACTAAATCCGCTTCGTGTTTTTCTCCTGATGTAATAGATTGAGAGCTATTTTTACGATGAGAGTATTAATTGAAGCCATAATCGAAACAATTGGATGGGCGGTTTTAGGATTTATTATTCTGTTTACCGCGCTTCGCGTCTTTGATTTTATAACACCAACGGATTATCGATCTCAAATTCGTCAGGGAAACACCGCAGCTGCGATTTTTGTTGGTGCTTTTATTCTCTCTCTAACTGCAATTATTGTGGCGGTGATTGTTACTTAAAATTTCTTTAGGTGATGATTCGATCGAGGAGAGGATAACTGTAGAAGAACAGAGAGTATGGTAGGCTATGAGATTAAAATTAAAAGTAAATTAGTGTCATTATGAGTAAGTTACGAATTGGATTATTATTTGGTGGGTGTTCTGGAGAACATGAGGTGTCAATCCGTTCTGCTAGTGCGATCGCGCAGGCTTTTCAATCCGAGAAGAACACTCCCCAATATGATTTAATTCCAATTTACATCCAGAAAAATGGTATCTGGAAGGGAGGAGAAACCGCGCAAACGGTTTTAGAAAAACAAACCCCTCCCACGCTTCAACCGTCAGGAAACCGATGGGAGTTTCCCTCAGAAGTGAGTGAGGTTGATGTTTGGTTTCCGATTTTACATGGTCCGAATGGGGAAGATGGAACAATTCAAGGATTACTAAAACTAATGCAAGTTCCTTTTGTCGGTAGTGGTGTGTTAGGTTCAGCTTTAGGGATGGATAAGTTAGCAATGAAAACCGCGTTTGCGGCGGCGGGACTGCCTCAAGTAAAGTATAAACAAGTGAAACGAGATAAAATCTGGTCGAGTCCTTGTGTTTTTCCTAAACTATGTGATGAAGTGGAGGAGGAAATTGGTTATCCTTGTTTTGTGAAACCAGCTAATCTAGGGTCATCGGTGGGCATATCGAAAGCGAAAACTCGATCGGAACTGGAAACGGCGTTAGATGAAGCTGCCAACTACGATCGACGCATCATCGTCGAACAGGGAATTATCGCCAGAGAAGTCGAATGTGCGATTTTAGGGAACGAATATCCCCAAGCGTCAGTAGTGGGAGAAATCAGCTACAATTCCGACTTTTACGATTACGCCACGAAATACACCACAGGTGAAGCGAAACTCTACATTCCAGCCCCGCTTCCTGATAAAATCTTTAAACAGGTACAAGACCTCGCGAAACAAGCCTTTGTCACCGTTGATGCAGCGGGTTTGGCGCGTGTGGATGTCTTTTATGAGGAAGCAACAGGAAAGGTTTATCTTAACGAGATCAACACGCTGCCGGGATTTACCGCCACCAGTATGTATCCTCGTTTATGGGAAGCCACTGGTATTCCTTTTCCCCAGTTGGTTGATCGGTTAATTCACTTAGCCTTACAACGACATCAGTAATCTTGAAAATGTGGCAACGATGGCGTTTTATCATTTTATTTGTTGTTCTGATCTTGGGGTTTTCTCTCAATGAAAATCCTTTTTTAAAATTGGATGATTTAGGAAGGGATCAAAATGGTAAACGCTACGCGATCGCAGGCTGGATTTATGGTAGCCCAGAACGATCGGTTTATCAAGCTATGTGTGCGATTTTCCTAGAGGCAAAAACAGCATTTTTGTGTGATAGTTATCCACGAACACCAAGTTGGGAAAACTATCATTTTGAACAAGCAAAAAGGCTTTTGGAAGCGAAAGGATTAGAAGTGAAATTGATTAAACAACCAGAGGCTAGTTTAGAAACTTGGCAAAAAATTACGTCTCAATCTTGGCGTTATGATTTAGTTTTCATTAACTCTAGAGGAGGAAAAGCAAATTTTAGTTTCTTCTCGCTATGTGGATACTCCCACTTGGAAAATTACAACGATTGGCGATCCTTTAATGTTAATTCAGAAAAAGTAATTATAATGACAAATTGGTCTTGTATGAAAAATTGCGGCGCTTGCTGCTATCTTAACCCATCGGAACGACCTGAATTAGACGATTATCTTTCCCCAGAAGAGTTAGAACAGTATTATGGTTTAGTCGGTGGAGATGGTTGGTGTATTAATTATGAAAAGGAAACTCGCACTTGTGGAATTTATGAACAACGTCCGTCATTTTGTCGCGTAACTCCAGAAAATTTTAAGCGAATGTTTGAGGTAGAAAATCAGGAGTTTGATGAGTTTGCGATCGCGTGCTGTTGCGAACATATTGCAAGTATGTATGGAGAAGAGAGTGAGGAAATGATCCGCTATCTGGATACAGTAGAAGAAGCAGGGTAAAATGTATCAGAACCTTGAGGGAATACAGAAACAGTGACTAAACAGTGCGATCGCGCATCAACTCAAAATCGTCTTTTTCAAAAGGGATTTTCTGCGGTTTTTGTTTCTACATTTATCACAATTTTTCTCGCAGAAATTGGAGACAAAACCCAGTTAGCCACTCTCTTAATTAGTGCTGAATCTCAATCGCCATTTGTGGTATTTTTAGGGGCAGCATTGGCTTTAATTGCCACGAGTTTAATTGGGGTATTATTAGGACAATGGCTGGCAAAAAGATTGTCACCGCAACGCCTAGAAATTATTGTAGCAACGTTGCTTTTGGTCATTGCGATTTTATTATTAGGAGATGTCGTAGAAGGAACGTAATATTTTTATGGATTGGCAATTACTCGGATTAACATTTATCACCGTATTTGTGGCAGAAATTGGTGATAAAAGTCAACTCGCAGCGATCGCCCTAGGGGGAAATAGTAAATTTCCCACTGCGGTTTTTCTCGGTTGTATTGCAGCCCTTTTAACCGCTAGTTTTTTGGGCGTAATGTTAGGCGGAGGAGTGGCGCAACTTCTCCCCACTCGTCTTTTAAAAACCATGGCTGCGATCGGGTTTACCTTACTCGCTCTCAAGTTATTAATCTTTGAAGAAACCGATTAATTAGGGGTTGCTGAAAAAGTCCATTGGTTGGTTAAGTAAGGCAAGAAGCAAGTTGCCTTAGGCAAGAGGCAAAAGGCTTGCATGCAAGAGGCTTGCATGCAAAAGCAAGTAGGTTGGGTGAAGTTTACGAAACCCAACACCAATCAGCAAGAGGCTTGCATGCAAGGTGCGTGACGATTGAACAATCAATGAACTTGCATTTTTATCTGAACTGAATCGCCTCAAATCCTTATTTGGTAAGACTTTCAGTTTCCCAACAGCAAGCCCTAATTAGAGGAGAACACAACCATGATCCCTAGAGTTTCTAGGGTTTCCAAGCGCGAAAACTCCAAACTAACAAAATACCACCAGTAATCATTTTCATTAATTCTAATCCCCAATAAGCGCCATGAAACTCCATCATGGCTGCTGACATTGAGTTTCCTGAATCAAACCAATTTAAATCTAATCCTAAACCGCTCATTTGTGGTGTAAGAAAATAACTACAAATCAGGGCAATCAGTAATAATAATCCTCCCAAAATTACTGACCATTGTTGCTGAGTTTTAGAAAAAGTATGATTTTTATTTAAAGCTAAAACTCCTGTTAAAACAATTCCCGCACAAAGTAACTCAACATGATTAAAAAGACCAAACATTGCATAACCAGCACTAGCAAAACCAGATTGAGTCATCATTCCCGCTTGCATTAAGGAAGGAATAATTACGAAATCTAACATTAAACTGGCACTTAACCAAAAACAGAGGGTGACAAAAACGACCACTGACCATTGGGTGGGATTTTGTTTCTGATAAAAAATAGTATTCATCTTTCTCAAATGTTTTAAATAATATTCCATTTATTAGGATAACGATTTTTGGAGAGAGTGAGGAAGAAAAATTCTTAATTATTGTTAAGGTTTGAAACAAGTTTTCGGGATTATTAAGTATCTTTAATAAAAGATTGCTGACAACCCTTAAGGTTTAGGAAACAGTGGAATGCCCCCAAACCCCCAAATCTGGGGGCTTAAAGTTTCTACTTTTTACAAATCATTGATCATTCCTTAAGGTTTAGGAAACAGTGGAATGCCCCCAAACCCCCAAAATCTGGGGGCTTAAAGTTTCTACTTTTTACAAATCATTGATCATTGTTATAGCAGTTCTATATCATTTGTAAAAAGTTGATTATGGAAGCCCCCCAAAGTTGGGGGGTTGGGGGGCGTGCATATTTACAAATCATTGATCATTGTTATAGCAGTTCTATATCATTTGTAAAAAGTTGATTATGGAAGCCCCCCAAAGTTGGGGGGTTGGGGGGCGTGCATATTTACAAATCATTGATCATTGTTATAGCAGTTCTATATCATTTGTAAAAAGTTGATTATGGAAGCCCCCCAAAGTTGGGCAGGGCTGTTTCATTCTATTTTTTTGCTTGTTCCAGATGTTAGGAATAACCGGGGTTTTACGGCTTTTTTCTTATGAATAAGTCAAAAAGTAAGAAAAAGCGTTCGATCGAACGTACAATAAGGGGTTCAGGCGATCGCATTCAATTTTGACCCCGAGAATGAAACAGCCCTGCCAAAGTTGGGGGGTTGGGGGGCGTGCATATTTACAAATCATTGATCATTGTTATAGCAGTTCTATATCATTTGTAAAAAGTTGATTATGGAAGCCCCCCAAAGTTGGGGGGTTGGGGGGCGTGCATATTCACAAATCATTGATCATTGTTATAGCAGTTCTATATCATTTGTAAAAAGTTGATTATGGAAGCCCCCCAAAGTTGGGGGGTTGGGGGGCGTGCATATTTACAAATCATTGATCATTGTTATAAATTCGATCGAAAACAGGATATAGAAATTAACAGATGACAAGCAACTGGCAAAAGGTTAAAGAATACGAAGACATCATTTATGAACAGGGAGATGGTATCGCTAAACTAACCATTAATCGCCCTGACAAACGCAATGCGTTTCGCCCGAAAACGGTTTTTGAACTGTATGACGCGATCGCGCGAATTAGAGAAGACACAAGCATTGGAGTGGTTTTATTAACTGGCGCGGGACCTCATACAGATGGGAAATATGCCTTTTGTTCTGGTGGTGATCAAAGTATTCGGGGGAAAGCAGGATATATCGACGATGAAGGAACACCGCGTCTAAATGTGTTAGATTTACAACGCGCCGTTCGTTCTTTGCCGAAGGTTGTCATTGCTTTAGTTGCTGGTTATGCCATTGGTGGCGGTCATGTTTTACATTTAATTTGTGATTTAACGATCGCGGCGGACAATGCAATTTTCGGGCAAACGGGACCAAAAGTTGGTAGTTTTGACGGTGGCTTTGGGGCAAGTTATTTAGCGCGAATTGTGGGGCAGAAAAAAGCAAGGGAAATCTGGTTTTTGTGTCGTCAATACACAGCCCAAGACGCATTAGAGATGGGGTTAGTCAATACTGTCGTGCCAGTGGAACAATTGGAAGCAGAAGGAATCAATTGGGCGAACGAGATTTTAGAAAAAAGTCCGACTGCCATTCGTTGTTTGAAAGCGGCGTTTAATGCTGACTGTGATGGGCAAATGGGATTACAAGAACTGGCTGGCAATGCCACTTTGTTATATTACATGACAGAAGAAGGAAGTGAGGGCAAACAGGCGTTTCTAGAAAAACGAAAGCCTAATTTCCGAGATTATCCTTGGTTACCTTAACTTGTCGGTTGGGTGGAGGAAACGAAACCCAACAACAATCAGTGACCAGTTAAGCAGTTACCAGTTACCAGTAGTTCTCAAACTTAATTAGTAACAGTAAATGCTCGATCACTTATTAATTTACTGATCACTGGTCACTGGTCACTGGTCACTGCAATGGAATGTTGGTACGCTGTACTAATCATCCTTTAAACTCTGTCGCTTTATATGGACTTCTATGGACTTTACAAGTAATGTTTCTGCTCAACTTAACGCGGGGTTAATTCTTCCCGAAGGCATTGTCATCATTACCCTTCTGATTGTTTTAGTGGGTGATTTGATTGTTGGACGTGAAGGCGCTCGTGTACTGCCTTATATTGGAATTGGTGGGTTACTCACTTCGATCGCGGTGCTTTATTTGCAATGGAACACCGAAAACCCGATCGCCCTCTTAGGGAGTTTTAGCGCCGATGATCTCAGCATTGTTTTCCGTAGCATCATCGCCCTTTCCACTGCGGTAACAATTTTAATGTCAATTCGGTATGTCGAGCAAACTGGATCGGCGCTTTCAGAATTTATTACCATTTTGTTAACCGCTACCGTCGGCGCGATGTTCCTGTCGGGTGCGAATGAATTGGTGATGATTTTTGTCGCTTTAGAAACCCTCAGTATCTCCTCTTACCTGATGACGGGATACATGAAACGGGATTCTCGTTCCAATGAAGCCGCCTTAAAATATCTCCTGATTGGGGCTGCCAGTTCCGCCGTTTTCCTCTACGGTTCTTCTCTACTCTACGGATTATCGGGAGGCGAAACCAGTTTACCCAAAATTGCCGCTGGTATAGCCCAAACAGAAGGGGGCGAACTGGCTGGGGCGATCGCGCTGGTGTTTATGATTGCGGGAATTGCCTTCAAAATCTCTGCTGTTCCCTTCCACCAATGGACACCTGATGTTTATGAAGGATCACCAACGCCTGTGGTTGCTTTCCTTTCTGTGGGTTCAAAAGCTGCTGGCTTCGCCCTTGCCATTCGTTTGTTAGTAGTGGCGTTCCCCCTCGAACAACCGCAGTGGCGTTTGATTTTTACGGCTTTGGCGATTCTCAGTATGATCTTAGGAAACGCGGTGGCTCTTGCTCAAAGTAGCATGAAACGGCTACTGGCGTACTCCTCGATCGGACAAGCAGGATTCGTTATGATTGGCATGGTTGCCGCCACCGAAGCGGGATATGCCAGTATGATTTTCTACTTGCTGGTATATTTATTTATGAACCTCGGTGCTTTTACTGGGGTGATTCTCTTCTCCCTCCGCACGGGAAGCGACCAAATCACCGATTATGCGGGACTTTATCAAAAAGACCCCTTACTCACTCTCGGTTTAAGTATTTGCTTACTTTCCCTCGGTGGGATTCCGCCGTTAGCTGGATTTTTCGGTAAAATCTATCTCTTCTGGGCAGGTTGGCAAGCTGGTTTATATGGTTTAGTAATTTTGGGACTGGTGACAAGCGTGATCTCGATTTATTACTACATCCGCGTCGTCAAAATGATGGTGGTAAAAGAACCACAAGAAATGTCAGAAGCGATTCAAAATTATCCTGTACTGCGTTGGAATCTGCCAGGAATGCGTCCTTTACAAGTGGGATTAGTCTTTTCTCTGGTTGTCACCTCTTTAGCTGGAATTTTGTCGAATCCTCTCTTTAGCGTTGCTAATGCGTCTGTGCAAAATACAGAATTTTTGCAAGGTGTCTCTGGTGTACAAGAAGCGAAAGCGGAATCAGATCAACTTTCCCTCAACCCCACTGCACCTGCTATTCTAGACAAATAACTGCCTTAGTTCTGGCAGTCTCTTCCTAGAAAAAAGTTCACTTATGTTGGGTCAAACAAGGGTAAAACCCAACATAAGGATTTAATCATTTATTATCAAGCTGGTATGGCTTATCCTCTCTACGTCGCCTTTGTTTGGCATCAGCATCAACCGCTTTACTATTCTGCTTCGGGACAATATCATCTGCCTTGGGTGCGACTTCATGGCACAAAAGACTATCTCGATTTGATGCTGCTGTTACAGCGCTATCCTCAACTCCATCAAACGGTTAATTTAGTCCCCACCCTGATTCGTCAGTTAGAAGATTATAGCAAGGGGAATGCGCTTGATCCTTATCTTAATCTCACTTTAACCCCAGAAAATCGCCTCGATCGAGCGAAACGTCAATATATCATCGATCACTTTTTTGATGGAAATTATCGCACCCTCATCGATCCCCATCCTCGTTACCGACAACTCTACGAACAACGCAAAAATCACGGTGCGGTTTGGTGTTTACATCATTGGACACAACAGGATTATAGTGATCTCCTCGCTTGGCACAATTTAGCTTGGATTGATCCCTTATTTTGGAGTGATCCAGAAATTGCCGCTTGGTTGGAAAAAGGCAAAAACTTCACCCTGCGCGATCGACAAAAAATTTACGCCAAACAACTGGAAATCATCCGTCAGATTATCCCTCAACACAAGCGGATGCAAGAAAACGGACAACTGGAACTGATCACTAGCCCTTACACTCATCCCATCCTCCCGCTACTAGCTGATACCAATATCACATTGATCGCCCTTCCTGAGATCACCCTTCCTCAACATCGGTTTCAATGGGAAGAAGATATTCCCCGTCACCTAGAAAACGCAAAAGCGGTTTATCAATCCCACTTTGAAACCCAACCGCAAGGGATTTGGCCCTCAGAACTTGCCATTAGTCCTCAAATTCTCCCGCATCTCGCCGATGCTGGCTTTAAATGGTTTTGTTCCGATGAAGCGATTTTAGGTTGGACACTCAAGCATTTTTTCCACCGCAACGAACAGGGAACTCTCTACGCACCAGAATTATTATATCGTCCCTATCGTCTCCCCACTGAACACGGTGATTTAGCCGTTGTTTTCCGAGATCATCGCTTATCCGACTTAATTGGCTTTACCTACAGTAAACTCTCTCCCAAAGCGGCGGCAAATGATTTTATTCAGCATTTAGACGCGATCGGTGCTAGTCTAGGAGAACCGATCGAACAGCCCTGGTTAGTGACGATCGCCCTTGATGGAGAAAACTGTTGGGAACAATACCAACAAGACGGAAAACCCTTCTTAGAAGCATTATATCAACGCCTCAGTGACCATCCTGGTCTTGAATTAGTCACCGTCTCCGAATTTATCGAACAGTATCCCCCCACTGCGACCCTACCCAGCGAACAACTCCACAGTGGATCATGGGTTGATGGTAATCTCAACACTTGGATCGGTGATCCCATTAAAAACCGCGCTTGGGACTTATTAACCGCCGCCAGAGAAACCTTAGCCCAACATCCCGAAGCCACACCCGAAAATAATCCCGACGCTTATGAAGCATTATATGCCGCCGAAGGATCAGATTGGTTTTGGTGGTTTGGGGAAGGACATTCTTCCAATCAAGACGCTATTTTTGACCAACTGTTTCGAGATCATTTAGCTAAAATCTATCAATCTCTCAGCTTACCCATTCCCCATGAATTAAAACAGCCTCTAGAATCGCATCAACGGAAAAAATCTCATCCCCCTTTAAGTTTTATTCATCCTTTTATTGACGGTATAGCAGACGAACAAGACTGGGATAAAGCAGGAAGAATCGATATTGCAACCAGTGGCGCAATGCACCAAAATAGCGATATCACAAGACTATGGTATGGTTTAGATCATCTCAACTTTTATTTTCGATTTGACTTCAAAAAAGGAGGACAACCTGGAACCAATTTACCCCCAGAATTACATCTATTTTGGTTTTATCCAGGTGTTACCTTATTAAACAGTCGCCTTCCCTTACAGAATGTTCCTCAACACCCCCCGCTTGATTATTTCTATCATCATCATTTAGGGATTAATATTGTCGAAGAAATCGTCTGGTTAGAAGAAGCAACAGACAATAATCGCTGGTTTGGTCGTCGTACTCGCGCCAAATTTCACTTTAATGAATGTTTAGAATTATCAGTTCCCTGGGAAGATTTAGGAATGTCTCCCGATATTTTTATGAATATTATTGTTGTGTTTAGCGATCACGCTCAATTTCGCAGTTATTATCCTGAAAAAGAGTTTATTGTTTTACAAATTCCTTAAGTCAAACGTAGGTTGGGTGGAGGTAACGAAACCCAACGCCAATTGGTCTCTACAATCCCCCCTAACCCCCCTTTGAAAGGGGGGAAATGGAGGTAACGAAACCCAACGCCAATTGGTCTCTACAATCCCCCCTAACCCTCTTTGAAAGGGGGGAAATGGAGGTAACGAAACCCAACTGTAAGCCGTAGCTGGTGTTCCTAAATTTTATAATAGCTATGTATTCTTACACCTTAAAAACCGCTCCCATACTAGCACTAAATGATGAACAATTCTGCCAACTTTCCCAAGCTAATCCTGAATTAAAACTAGAAAGAAGTCCACAAGGAAACTTAATTATCATGTCACCGACTGGTGGGGAAACGGGAAATAAAAACGCTGAACTGATTGGTGAATTTATTATTTGGAATCGAGAGAAAAAGCAGGGAAAAGTCTTTGATTCTTCCACTGGTTTTAAACTTCCCAATGGCGCGATTCGTTCTCCTGATGTGGCGTGGATTGAACAGATAAGATGGGAACAATTATCAGCAGAATCCCGACAGACTTTTCCGAACCTTGCTCCAGATTTTATCTTAGAATTAAAGTCAGCGACCGATCGACTCTCGACTTTACAAGCAAAATTAGAAGAGTATGTGGAAAATGGCGTAAAACTCGCTTGGTTAATTAATCCCACTGAAAAACAAGTAGAAATTTACCGTCAGGGAAAAGAGAAAGAAGTTTTAGACAATCCCAAAACCCTTTCTGGGGAGAATATCTTAGAAGATTTCTGCTTAGATTTAAGTCTCGTTTGGCAATAAACCCCTTCTTTTCCCACCTTTCTGGGGGTAAAAGAAGGTTCGGGTACTTGCTTATAATGGGTGTTGGGTTTCGCGTGGAGACGTTCCATGGAACGTCTCTACCCAACCTACTTTTTATCATCTTTCCCCCCCTTTCAAAGGGGGGTTAGGGGAGATAACTAGCGAGTTGCTGCGACCGCTAAATTTTCAGGAAGAACATTGCGTAACCGTTGACCGTACAATTTCAAAGCATTACCACCGAGTAACATAGCAAGGTAATCTCGATCGTAATCAGCAATTGTCGCCGCCTCAGTCACACAGCCTTTTAACACACCATCCCAATGACCATAATCACCAGAGAAGCAAGCGATATGTTTACCGACTTCACCCATTGCTTGGGGAAGATAAGAAGGACCTGGATCATCAGACTCAAACGACGCAAAAATCTGTCCTCGTTTAAAATAATCTAACGGATCGCGATCGCGCAGATCATAATGTTCATAAAGACTGCTATCCTCAATTTTTGTCGGATCACTGTGTTTATTCCACAACAGATCAAACAGATTCCGCGCTTGGGAAATGATATTAACATTATTTTCGTTCCCCTGCTCTTGAATCATCAACTTAGTAAAATCCATCAGAGAGGGACGATAGGGATTTTTTGGATCAAAATCACGAATCCGTTTTTCCCAGTGTTCATGGAAAGCATGAGCGAGATCAGGAATCCAACCACAACCTCCCTCTAAGAAACCCACCCGTAGAGTCGGGAACTGTTCAAACGCCCCATCAAACACCATTCGCGCCAACGCCATCTGTTGTTGGTTACGTTGAACAAAAATATGACTGAGAACAAAGGTTTCCATGTGATCCGCAAGTCCGCCGATCATGTCGGAACCGGGGCCACCGTGAATCCCTAAGCCAATATCTAGATCAACTGCAGCTTGGAGGATGGGACGGAAATCAGGGTGAGAAATTGCTTTACAAGTGCGAATTTCAGGGAAAGCGTCTGGCGCTTTCGGATGAGGAATTGGGAGATTGGGCGCAACCGCCACAGAAATCATCCCTAATTCGTTAACACAGCGATACATTTCCTTAACCGCTTCCTCCACATCTTGTAAGCAGATGACACCGACTGGTTGAATGCGATTGTCATACCCCTTACAATCATCCGCCATGTAGTTGTTGTAGGCTTTACATAGGGCAACAGCGAGGTCTTTATCAAGGATACTAGAGAAGATCAGGTTCAGCGTGCCGTAGATGGTGTGAACATCAATTCCTTCCTGATCCATGTGTTCGAGGCGCACTTTATTAAACATCGCCCCTAATGTCGTTTCAGGATTTAGCCCCCGAAAAACCCCTCTTCCTAATCCTTGAGGTTTCGGAAACATCCGAACGAAATCGTTGGTTTTGGTTTCTGGATTCCAATCGACAACTTTCGCCCGTTGATCGCCTAAACTATCAACCACTAACCCGATGCGATCGCGGTATTCTGGTTCTAAGTAATCCCGCATAATCAGGGGATTTTCTAATTTATGGGCATCTGCGTCGATGACTAATAAGCCGTTATACATTAATTAAGACTCCTCACAAAGGTGTTTTCTGCAATCAATTTAATGAGATTCTTGTCGCGTCTGTTGTAGTAACTGACGTAACCCAAACCAGTTTTCAAATGACCAAATCATAGAAACGATGATCACAATGCCTGGATATTGTTTGAATGCTGGTTCATTTTTCTCAAAAACAATGTGTCCGCCAATAGCTAACACTTGGGTTAACACACCGCAAAGTAACGCAACTCGCCAGTCAATGAACAAATAACCAATTCCGACAAACACGAGGATATTAACAATATGGTGTAACGCCTGATTAATTGGATTTTGGTGACTCGCGATGAAGTGGGTTTTTGCTTCTTGGAAGTAACTCAACGTCACTCTCCTTATTAAATAATGTTGAGAATCTATTAGACCAAGATACCACTTGGTACAAGAAATTTCCTGATCAAAACCTTAAATTATTCGGTTAATCACTAATGTTGATTACCACCACTTGAGGGCAAAATACCCAGACGCTTGGGACACTTCCTTTTCTGTCAACCAATCGACTGGTTTGTAAGTTCCGAAAACATGATCCCACCAGTCAACTCCTAAGCCAAAATTATGATGCCACATTCCATATTTATGATGAACATAGTGGACTGGCATTTTCATCCAGAAACATTTTGTTGGGTTGTCATGTTGCAGTTGATGGGCGTAAGCGGAAAAAATCGAATAAGATAACGCACCGAGTAACCAGCCCATTCCCACTTCCCATGAGATTAAAAATGGCAAGAGCATCACGATCGCGCTACCCTTAACATAGTCTAGGAATTCCCAGAGAACCCCTTGTCCTTCATTACGACGGTGATGATCTCGGTGACGTTCTCCTAATTTTTGGGAAGCGTGCATCAACCGATGAATCCAGTATTCCACCAAACTCGCAACGACAAAAGCACTAACAAAGCTAATAATTAAAATCATCATCACGATATTCCTCACACTTGCTTTTAAATTTTATACAAAATTTTATCTTACGTCCTGAGAAGACTCCCATCATAATCGGCATCTGAGCCCCTCAACAAGTTCGGGGTATCACTTGTCGAAGATTTGATTTGATGGGTTGATGAATCAGGACAGTTGTGGTATAATGAAAATTTGATTGGGGCGGTAACTTAACAGTTTGTCCAATCATTTTCTGTACCGGTAGTCCATCGGGAATTAACGAGCAAGTGCGATTCGTTTCCTGTGAAGTCGCAGGAGTTCCAAAGAACTCCAAGATATAAACAGGAGCTTGGTTAGAACCCATCGGGGTATAGAACCTTGACAACTTGATTTTCATGCTGGTGAGAGCCTGTGGAGTTTCGGCAAAGAGACAGGTAGGGTCAAACCCGTTAATTCAAGTCCATCCCTCTTAGGATGTGAGAGGTAAAGCCTAACCCTCATCTACAGAGTTGACTACTTGAGGATGAAGCAGGGTTAAATGGGGTCACTGCTGGAAGCCTGAACTGGTAAATCCCTAGCAAGAGACTATGCTTAGTCAACAAACCTACGTCTGAACCATCGTCATGATTAACCTGCGTAAAGGCTGTTCGCAGGGAACGAAATATGTTCATAGCAAGAAGATATAAGTCTTAGCTCACTTATATCACATCTTCAATTTTGCTCGGTGGAAAGTAGGAAGTTAAGGTCTCAATCAATGGAAATCAGGAACGAAGTAACCCTCGTTCATACTCTTGAGAAAGGTCGATTTCTCAAGTAGTCTGTCGGGATGCAATCTCTGGCTCATTTGCTGGGTATAGCGAGGGCAGGATTGGATAAGAAGCAAACGCCTCCTACAACAGGAAGGATAAGCAGACGTATCCACTTTAGATTACGAAGATAATATGCAAAGTAGAGTAATGTTATGAGCCAAATTAGGTATAAATGTGATGCTCGGACAAAGACCTTCTTAATGCTCTGGTTAGGCTTTGGATTTAATCTCATGGCTGAGACGGAGTGGAATCAAATTGACTGGAAGGAGGTTGAAATACGAGTGTTTAAGCTCCAAAAGCGGATTTATCGAGCTTCTCAAAGTGGTGACGTGGCTAGAGTTCACAAACTCCAAAAATTATTGTTACGGTCTTGGTGCGCCAAACTCCTAGCGGTACGGCGCATTTCGCAGGATAATCAGGGTAAAAATACCGCAGGGATAGATGGAGTGAAAAGCCTAAGTCCTAAACAACGGTTAAGCCTTGCAGAAAGCCTAACTCTTACAGGGAAAGGTGAATCCTTAAGACGGGTCTGGATTCCAAAACCAGGTCGCAAAGAAAAACGTGGCTTGGGTATTCCAGTAATGGAAGACCGTGCGAGGCAAGCACTCCTAAAATTGGCTTTAGAACCAGAATGGGAGGCTAAATTTGAGCCAAATTCGTACGGATTCAGACCAGGACGTTCTTGCCATGATGCTGGTGAAGCAATATACAAAGCGATTAATCTGAAACCTAAATGGGTTTTAGATGCTGATATTTCAAAATGCTTCGACCGCATAAATCACAACGTTCTCTTACAAAAATTAAATACAACCCCGATCATGGCTCGACAAATTCGAGCTTGGTTGAAATCTGGGGTCTTAGATAGAGGTGATTGGATGCCAACAAATGAAGGGACACCACAAGGAGGGGTAATTAGTCCATTATTGGCAAATATAGCCCTACATGGACTTGAGGAGTACATTAAACAATGGACTGAAACTTGGAAAGGACGAAAAGAGAAAAATCGAAAAAGTATCTCCCTTATCAGGTATGCAGATGATTTCGTTGTTCTCCATAAAGATAAATCCATCATCCAACAAGCAAAAATGCTGATTGAACAGTGGTTACATGGCTTAGGCTTAGAAATAAGCGAGAGCAAGACGAGAGTTTGCCACACCTTGCATGAAACGGATGAAACGAAAGCAGGGTTTGACTTTCTTGGATGGAATATCCGACAATACAAAGTCGGGAAACATCATTCGGGAAAAACAGCACATAAGGAAATTCTCGGATTCAAAACAATAATTAAACCTAGCGACAAGAATATAAAAACACATTATGAAAAGATTGTTGAAGCGTTAGATTCAATGAGAGGTAAATCCCAAGAGGTTATCATTGATAAACTTAACCCCATAATTAGGGGTTGGTGCAGCTATCACAAAACAGTCTGCTCTAAAGAAACGTTCCAACACATAGACCATCTAGTCTATAACAAATTAAATCGCTGGATAAAACGCCGTCATCCTAACAAAACCCCTAAATGGTGTAAAGAAAGATACTTTCATTTGACTAAGGAGAAAGATTTAGCAAAAGAAGATAGAAAAGATAAATGGGTCTTCTCAACCCCTTCTGATGTACCAAATTCTCCTGTTGCGGGTACGCACGAACTGTGGAAACACGCATGGACACCAATTGAAAGACATATAAAAATCGAGGGTACGAGGTCTCCTTTCGATGGAGATTGGCGGTACTGGAGTAAACGTCGGGGTGAATACCCTGGTATATCTAAAAGGGTCGCTACCCTGATGAAACGTCAGGAAGGCAAATGTACCCGTTGTGGACTTTACGTTAAGGATGAAGATGTAGTGGAGGTTGACCACATCGTCCCTAAAGCTGAGGGGGGCAAAGACCATTACAAGAATTTACAGTTACTTCATCGTCATTGTCACCATCAGAAAACTGCCGAAGACCGACAACGACAAATGGATAATAAGGGACAAAAAGAAGCCCAAAAGAAAACCAAAAAAGGTCGTAAATCGGAAACTAAGCAGAGGAGTTCTGTTAGAACAGCGTAGTTTGGAGAGGAGCGGTATGATGGGAAACTATCACGTACCGTTCTGAAGCCGAGTCAAGAGGGCGACCTCTTGACTTAGGTTAACTCCTGAATTGGCAGGATGTCCAATTAAATTGGATGGAGATATGACTAACCGTTAGGTAGTCAGCTTGGCTTTCCCTCAATTTGAGTGGAGGAGAGTCTGAGTGATCAGGTTCTAGAATCTCCTGTCATAATCTCTGATTTGATGGGAGAGGTTCAAATAACAGACTAATTCTTTTTTCCCTTCATCGGTTTGCAACATTTTAGCATCGATCAATCTTAAGTGATAAAATTTCTAAAATAGCTGTAGGTTGGGTGAAACCCAACATGAAATCAAGTAGCTGTAGGTTGAGTAAAACCCAACATGGCATCAAGTAGCTGTAGTAGCTGTAGGTTGGGTGAAACCCAACAATTAATTACATCATCGGAACTATTTATTATGTCTTCTCGCCCTCATCAACGTTCTATTCCGCCAAAAATTAGTAGTATTCCACGCCAAAAATCAGAAGCGACGACTCATCTTGAAATTTATAAGATGAGTGTGGAAAAACATCGTTTACAACAAGAACTCAAAAATCTGAAAAACCGAGAAAAACAAATTTCTAAACGCTTAAAACAAATCGAACAACACACTGAAGATTTACTCTCTCAAGTTCATTCCCCAGAGGAGATTTCTTCATCTCCTCAGCCTTCCAAAATATCAAAAGGAAAGATAGAGGAAGGTTTTTCTTCTCCTCAGAGTGCGTTTGATTTTGAACAAGTTTATGTTGATTATTAACTGTGTTGGGTTTCATTTCTTCCACCCAACCTACAGAGGATGTTGGGTTTCATTTCTTCCACCGAACCTACAGAGGATGTTGGGTTTCATTTCTTCCACCGAACCTACAGAGGGTGTTGGGTTTCATTTCTTTTCACCCAACCTACAGAGGATGTTGGGTTTCATTTCTTTTCACCCAACCTACTGGTTGGTGCGGACAGCGCGAAACATTCCGAAACGACAAAGCCCCGTGCCAAATGCAAGTCGCATTAAGAGTAAGGTGGGAACTTCTCTCAAAGATTTAATAAACCCATAAACGCCAAATTTCACTAAACCTCTGGGTCGTACAATTCCTTGCCAAATTGAATCTAGCCATGAGGGAAGGGTGGCTTGTGTCCAATCATCTGTGATCACTTTTCCTTCTACGAAGCCAGTTGCTTCTAAGGTTTCGGAAAATCCTTCAATACTGGAAAATTCGGGATGTGACCATTGATCTAGTAGTTGTCGCATCACGGGTTTCTCCCAAGCATTAAGCGGTTTTTGCCGAACATCTCGCTGATTCCAGTCCGCAACCACTAATAAACCTCCAGGTTTGACGACACGCAGTAATTCCTTGGCAAAACTTTCTTTGTCGGGAATATGGGGTCCAGTTTCGATCGACCAAACGACATCAAAGCTACCATCGGGAAAAGAGAGGGACATGGCATCATCCACCATAAATTTAGCGCTCAAGCCACCGGGAGTGAGTTCTTGCGCTCGTTTCACTTGTTGCGGACTAATGGTAACGCCAGTAACATTAAACCCATAATTTTGGGCAAGAATCCGACTACTTCCGCCGATTCCACAGCCGACATCTAAAACTGATGTACCAGCAGGAAGTTTGTCTAACCCTCCCCAACGCGCCATTTCATGGACAAAGTCGGCTTTGGCTTGTAAGAAGTCTTTTCTCTGTGGTGGTGTGCCATAATGACCGAGATGGATATGTTCTCCCCAATAAAATTCTAGGATGCCGTCTTCTGTCCATTCGTCATAGGAGTTGGCGACAGAATCGGAGGATTGGTAACGCCTAGCAGTGGCTAGATACGACACAAGACCGGTGCTGAATAATAAGGCGGCTATGCCAAAGGTTAGTACGAATGAGTTCATTTTTTCCTCTAAATTTTGATCTTGTTAATGATCTTATCTAATTCGTCCCCCTTACCCCCAAGTTTGGGAGGTTCGCCCCCTTACCCCCAAGTTTGGGGGGATTCGCCCCCTTACCCCCAAGTTTGGGAGGTTCGCCCCCTTACCCCCAAGTTTGGGGGGATTTAAGACAACAATCGATCGATCTGCTGTTGGAGTTCACTGGTGCTTCCAGAATTATCAATCACCACATCAGCCAGCGCCATTTTTTCCTCTAGCGATATTTGCGCCTTAATGCGCGATCGCGCTTCGGTTTCTGAGAGTTGGTCTCTTGCCATCACTCGCGCCAACTGTTGCTGTGGCGAACAATAAACCACCCAAATTTCTGTCACTAAATCGGTCATTTCTGCTTCAAATAAAAGCGGTATCACTACCACGACTTGCTTTGTACTTAAGTGATTTAATTCACTTGTTATGCACTGACGAACATAAGGATGAATTTTTTGTTCTAACCACTGTTTTTCTGCTGGCTGATTAAAAATAATTTTGCCGAGTTTCGATCGATTTAAACTACCATCTTCTTGTAATATCTGCTTGCCATAACGTTGTTTAATTGCTTCTAAAATCCGCGATTCTTTGCTGACAGCCTCTCTTGCATAAAAATCAGCATCTAAAATCGGAAGATTATAAACCTTGTGCAAATAATTAGAAACGGTACTTTTTCCAGTTCCAATTCCGCCAGTAACGCCAATAATTTGTTTAACTTCTCCATTTGTCATAATTTTATGATTTACATTACTTTACTAAGTATATTGATCTACAAGATGCGATCGAAGCAGAAAACAATCCTGAAAATCAAGAAAGAGTTTCTTGGGAGTTTATGAAACAGAATTTATCAGTTAAATAAATATAAGCACCTATGCCAAATGAATTCCACATCCGCCAACTGGGAAAGCCAAGCAGTGCCGTGCTTTTGAGGCTTGTAAATCGGCAATTTATTCTGTACACCTGCTTAGAAATTAGTTTAATTGCGGTATTACGACAAAATTAACGTTGATCGATGCTTAATTTTCCTGCTGCAAGAGTAACAGTGGGTTGATAAAAAACATCTAATTGTCTTATTCTTGCAAATTCAGAGTTTAATTGTAGAACTTTTTTTTAATCTCTGGGCGACGGCTACCATATTCTTCGATCACGACTTGATTAACTGCTACTATTTTTAATGTTTTTGGTTCATAAATTAATGCGGGAAGTGGGAAAAGCTCGATCGCCCTTTGCGATCGATAATCAGAATAATAGGCTTAAAATTAGACAGCGAAGGGAATGAGTACATAATCTGATTGACATTTTGATTGATAAACTTACTGAAATTCCTGACGTTTTCCGCCAGAAATTCTTTCTGTGATTGCTTCTGTTAATCCTTCTAAAGTATATACTTTGGCTTCAATATCGCATTGATTAAGTAGTTCTTGACAGGATTGAGAAGTTTGGGGGCCAATAGAAGCGATATAGACTTCTGCTAAGACTTCTCTTAAGCGTACCCTAGAACCCAATTCAGAAATCAAAAGATTATAAAAACATTGAACGGTTTTTGAACTCGCAAAGGTTATTATATCAACGGTTTGGGTTTTGAGGGCTTCGATCGCGATCGGATCGACTGTTTTCGGACAACCAGATTGATAAGCAGCAACCGCAATCACTTCCGCATTTTGTGCTTGAAATTCCTGAATTAATACCTCTCTCCCGCCACTTTCAACACGAGGAAAAAGGATTTTTTGTTTAGATAAATTTTCTGGAAATTTAGCAACTAGAGAATCAGCAACAAAGTTAGGAGGAATAAAGGTTGGTTTGATCCCTTCTTTTTCTAAAACAGCGGCGGTTTTTTGACCCACCACTGCCATTTTAAGGGAGTCTAAAAGGCGACGATCGATGCTTAATTGTTTCAGCCGTTCAAAAAAGAATTTTACACCATTCGCTGAAGTTAGAATCAACCAATCGAAACTAGATAATTGTCGAAGCGCCTGATCTAAATGTTCCCAAGTCGAAGGCGGACGAATTTCTAATGCTGCCATTTCGATAACAGTTGCGCCCTGTTTTTCTAATAAATGGCGAAAGGTTTTACTTTGTTTGGCGGCGCGAGTAACTAAAATGGTTTGATTGCTTAACGGAAGAGACATTATTTGTTATTTGTTATTCGTTATTTGTTATTTGGCAACTCATCAAAGAGACCGTAGGGTGGGCAAGGCAAACCCTACAAGAGGCGAACTAATTACTGTAATAAGTATTGTCCAGTATAAGATTTAGTTTCTTTAGCGACCATTTCTGGTGTTCCTGTTACCATGATTTCCCCTCCTTTGTCTCCTCCTTCGGGACCGAGATCAATTAACCAATCAGCACAACGAATAATATCAAGATTATGTTCAATAACCAAAACTGAGTTTCCTTTATCCACTAAACGCTGTAAAACATTAAGTAATTGATGGACATCATAAAACGATAAACCAGTGGTCGGTTCATCAATTAAATATAAGGTTTTTCCCGTCGCCCGTCGAGACAATTCTGTTGCTAATTTAATCCGTTGCGCTTCTCCTCCAGACAAGGTGGGTGCGGGTTGTCCAAGGGGAATATAACCTAACCCGACATCCACTAAAGTTTGTAAACGAGTGGCGGCGCGAGGAATGTTTTCAAATACTTTTAAAGCCTCTTCTGCGGTGAGGTGTAAAACATCTGCAATAGAATGTCCTTTATATTTTACTTGCAAGGTTTCACGGTTATATCTTGCGCCTTTACAAACTTCGCATTCTACATAAACGTTAGGAAGAAAATTCATTTCAATGACATTAACTCCCTGTCCATTACAAGCCTCGCAACGTCCTCCTTTAACATTAAAAGAAAATCGTCCTGCTTTATAGCCTCTGGCTTTAGCTTCGACGGTTTCTGTAAATACCGATCGAATCGGATCAAAGACTCCTGTATAAGTGGCTGGATTCGATCGAGGCGTGCGACCAATTGGGGCTTGATCAATAACAATCACTTTATCAACTGCATTTAATCCTTTGAGGTTTTCTAATCCTTTGGGAAAGGGAATTTTATACCCTAAACGATGTTGTAAAGCAGGATAAAGCAACTCATTAATTAAGGTAGATTTTCCAGAACCGGATACACCAGTGACACAAACTAATTTACCTAATGGAATCTCAACATCAATGTGTTTTAAGTTGTTGGCATAAGCATTAATTAAATACAAAGATTTTCCGTTTCCTTTTCGTCTTTCTGTGGGCGTTTCTATGACTCGTCTTCTAGCTAAATAGTCACCTGTAATAGATTTTTTACAGTTAATTATTGTTTTTAATGTTCCCTGGGAAACAATTTCGCCGCCGTGAATTCCAGCGCCGGGTCCAATATCAACAAGTTGGTCAGCATTGCGGATGGTTTCTTCATCGTGTTCGACAACAATTAAAGTGTTTCCTAAATCTCTCAGTTTTTTGAGAGTTTCTAACAGTTTTCCGTTATCTCTTTGATGTAAGCCAATACTGGGTTCGTCTAAAACATAAAGTACACCAGTTAATCCTGATCCGATTTGTGTAGCTAGACGAATTCGTTGCGCTTCTCCCCCAGAAAGGGTCATTGCTGGTCGATCGAGCGTTAAATAATCTAAGCCGACATCTAGTAAAAATTGTAATCTTGCTTCGATTTCCTTTAAAGCTAACTCCCCAATTTTTGCTTGTTTTGATGAGAGTTTTAAGTGTTGAACGCGATTTAAACTTTCAGCAATAGAAACACCTGTTAATTCAGTAATTTTATATTGTCCTAATTGAACGGAAAGCGATTCTGGTTTCAGTCTTTTTCCCCCACAAACTTCACAAGTTTGATCAACCATATACTGTTCTAATTTTTGTTTGTAGGTATCTGAAGCGTTTTCTAACGTTCGTTCTAATCCTGTAATTACTCCCCAATATTGTTTTTCATAACCTCTAATTTCTCTTCCTCTGGCATCTTCATAAACAAAAATTGGTTCATTACTTCCATATAAGATAATATTTTGTTGTTCTACTGTTAGTTTTTTCCAAGGCGTTTGCAGTTCAAATCCGTAAGCCTCTCCTAAACTATACAGTAAAGAAAGATAATAACTATTGTCTTTTTCTGACCAAGGCGCGATCGCGCTGTAAACGGGTTGTTTCGGATCAGGAACAATTAATTCTGGAGAAAACATCCGTAATTTTCCAATACCATGACAGTTAGAACAAGCGCCATAAGGGGAATTAAAAGAGAATAAACGAGGGGATAATTCTTCCATGACTGCGCCATGTTCTGGACAAGCAAAGTTTTCAGAAAAAATAATTTCTTGAGGCGGTTTTTCTTCTGATGTTTCGTTTAAAATCTCGACAACTGCTAATCCGTCAGAATGTTTTAGAGTAGTGGCTAAAGAATCCGCTAAACGTTCTTGGATTCCTTCTTTTTTAATCAGTCGATCGACCACAACTTCGATCGTGTGCGCTTTATTTTTACTCAGTTTAATGCTTTCTGTCAGTTCTCTTACTGTACCATCCACCCGCACTCGCACGAATCCTTCACTGGCTAAACTGGAAAGTAACTGTTGATGCGTTCCTTTTTTGCCGCGTACCACTGGCGCTAACAGTTGGAAACGAGTGCGATCGGGCAGTTCTAAAATGTGATCACACATTTGATCGATCGTTTGCGGAGAAATCGCGCGATCGCAGTGGGGACAATGGGGTTCACCAGCGCGACCAAATAAAAGCCGTAAGTAATCATAAATTTCTGTGACTGTTCCCACCGTTGAGCGCGGATTGTGGGAAGTAGATTTTTGATCAATGGAAATGGCTGGACTTAACCCCTCGATCGCATCCACATCAGGTTTATCCACCTGTCCGAGGAATTGACGGGCATAAGCGCTCAAAGATTCCACATAGCGCCGTTGTCCCTCTGCGAAAATTGTATCGAATGCAAGAGAAGATTTCCCCGACCCCGAAACCCCAGTAAAAACAATGAGTCGATCGCGCGGTAATTCCAAATCAACATTTTTGAGATTATGCTGTCTCGCACCACGAATGCGAATGCTAGGAGAAGAAGAATCAGACATGATAATTAATAATTGGTCATTGCTACTGGTTTGACCATTGGCTTGTCTTGCTTGATGGTATGACAGTTAATTGTCTATCTTAATGCAACAAAGGGATTCCCGTTAGATAGCAGTTTCATCTCTTATGTAAACAGTTGGATTACTTAAGCCCCCCAGAATTGGGGGGTTGGGGGGCAAAACAATTTACAAATCACCTAGTATTGCTATAGCAGAACGAAGGATTAAACAAAATGACTTCTAAACAACGCAATCTTCTCCTCCTCGCCGCCGCGATTTCTTCTGCTAGTGGGTTAGCCAGTGAATTATTATTAGGAACATTAGCGAGTTATCTCGTGGGAAATGAGGCGCTTTCTTATGGTCTTGCGTTAGGGGGGTTTCTCGCTGCGATGGGAGTGGGGTCATATCTCAGCCGTTTTGTTGGCAATGAAAAAAATATGCTATTAACTGCATTTATGACGGTCGAGTTATTAATTGCGCCACTGAATGCGATTCTACCAGTGGGGTTGTTTCTGCTTTTTATTGTCGGTGGCGAAATTTGGTTAGGATTAGCTTTAGTCACCCTCATTCTGGGAACATTAGCAGGCTTAGAGATTCCCTTGTTAACCCGTATGGTCGAGCAAGAGGAGGGGGTAAAAGAGGCTCTCGCTGGTGTGTTAGCAATGGACTATTTTGGGGCGTTGGTGGGGTCGTTAGCGTTTCCTGTTTTATTGTTACCGCTAGTGGGAATGTTTCCTGCGGCTGCGATTTTAGGCGTTTTTCCAGCAGTGATGGTATTTTTGCTCGGACGAGCTTTTCCTCAGTTGCGTCAGTGGCGGATTTGGGGGCTATCGATCGCCCTTGGTTTGACCATTTTTGCAGTGATTGTGATTTCTTTTACCCAACGTCTCGAAGATAATCTTTATGGTGCGCCAATTATGCAACGTACCCAGTCTTCTTATCAACGTTTGGTTTTAACCCGTCGCGGTAATTATGTGCGCTTGTTTCTAGATGGTGATCTCCAATTTTCTAGCAGTGATGAATACCGCTACCATGAAGGGTTAGTTCATCCCGCATTAACCGCCGTTTCTCGCCCTCAAAAAGTGTTACTCTTAGGCGCTGGTGATGGTTTAGGGTTGCGAGAAGTTTTGAAATGGGACACGGTAGAGGAAGTGATGCTGATTGAACTTGATCCAAAAGTGGTGGAATGGGCGAAAACTTATCCCGCTTTGGTGGAAGCGAATCAAAATGCTTTTTCTGATTCACGGGTAGAGGTGCGTTATGGAGATGCGTTTCAAGTGGTTTCCCAACTAGAAGCCAATTTTGATGTTATTATCGCAGATTTTCCCGACCCCGATCGCAACGTTTTGGCGAAGTTATATTCCCTTGGCTTTTATCAACAGTTAAAGGCTCATCTTTCTCCGAGGGGAGTCTTTGTTACACAAGGGAGTAGTCCTTTTTTTGCGCCTAAAGCCTTTTCTTGTATCGCAGCCACTTTAGAAGCTGTTGATTTCCAAGTCCATCCTTACACCGTTAATGTTCCCAGTTTTGGCCCCTGGGGTTTTGTTCTAGCCACATCAACCCCATTTCACCCTGAACAAATAACAGAACTCCCGATTAAAACTCGCTTTCTCTCTTCTGCTATGCTTCCGAGTTTATTTGTCCTTCCGAAAGATTTTCAACCACAAGCGGTAGAAATTAACACTCTCGCTCATCCTGTTATTGTTAATTATGAGCGCGATCGACGCTGGGTTTTATATTAAGGCTTAAGATCATTTTTGTCCTTTGTCTTTCGTCCTTCGTCCTTTGTCCTTTGTTTTCCAATGACTAATGACCAATGACCAATGACTAATTTGTGTTGGGTTTCGTTTCCTCCACCCAACCTACTTTTTATCTTTTCCCCCCAATCATCGGGGGGTTAGGGGGGATGATTCCTTGATTGATGTTGGGTTTCGCTTCTCTCCACCCAACCTACGACTAATTTGATCTTAAGTGTTTCTTCCGATTAGACTTGATCCGAATCTTCGATCGATCCGTAAAGTAGGGAATAGTAACGTTTCATGGAGCATTAAAAGTAATGACTCAAACTCATGATCCCGCCCATGACTATTTGGGAATACGTCAACCTTTAGATGGAATTTTCAACCCGAAAAGCGTCGCTGTTATTGGTGCGAGTGAAAAGCCTGGCAGTGTCGGACGCACCCTATTATGGAATTTAATTAGTAATCCCTTTGGGGGAACGGTTTATCCCATCAACCCAAAACGAAATAGTATTCTTGGCATTAAAGCCTATCCTAGTTTAGACGCGATTTCTGACCCCATTGATCTCGCGATTATTGCCACTCCCGCGCCGACGGTTTCTGAAATTGTCAAAAGTTGCACTCGTAAAGGCGTGAAAGGGGCGATTATTATTTCCGCAGGTTTTAAAGAAATTGGAGAAGCGGGTATTGCCCTCGAACAGGAAATTAAAGCCGAGGCACAAGCGCATCAGTTACGGATTATCGGACCGAATTGTTTAGGCGTGATGAACCCGCATTCTGGTCTCAATGCGACGTTTGGCAGTGCGATGGCGTTACCTGGCAATGTCGGTTTTATTAGTCAAAGTGGGGCGTTGTGTACTTCGATTTTAGATTGGAGTTTCCGCGAAAATGTCGGGTTTAGTGCCTTTGTTTCTATTGGATCAATGTTAGATGTCAATTGGGGCGATTTGATTGATTATCTGGGAGATGATCCCAATACGCACAGCATTGTGATTTATATGGAATCGATCGGGGAGGCGCGATCGTTTCTTTCGGCGGCGAGAGAAGTGGCGTTAACGAAACCGATTATTGTTATTAAATCAGGACGCACCAGTGCAGCAGCGGCGGCGGCGGCTTCTCATACGGGGGCGTTAGCTGGCAGTGATGATGTCTTAGATGCAGCGTTTCGTCGGTGCGGTGTGTTACGAGTGGAGACGATCGATGATCTGTTTAATCTCTCTGAAATTTTAGCGAAACAACCCCGTCCTCAAGGCAACCGCTTGACTATTTTAACTAATGCTGGCGGTCCGGGTGTCTTAGCCACTGATGCGTTAATTCGTCGGGGAGGACAATTAGCAGAATTAGCACCAGCAACCATTACCGCTTTAAATGAATGTTTACCCACTCATTGGAGTCATGGCAATCCGATCGATATTTTAGGAGATGCTGATCCCCAACGCTATAAAAGCGCGATCGAAGTTGTTGCCACTGATCCGAATAGTGATGGTTTACTGGTGATTCTCACCCCACAAGCGATGACGAATCCCACCGCCATTGCAGAAACTTTGTGTCAATTTTCCCACCTGAAAGGAAAGCCGCTTCTCGCCAGTTGGATGGGAGGAAACAGTGTAGAAGCTGGGGAAAAACGTCTCAATGAAGCCAATATTTTTACCCTTCCCTATCCAGACACCGCAGCGCAAGTGTTTAACTTAATGTGGCACTATAGTTATAACTTGCAGGGAATTTATGAAACCCCAATTTTAACCGAAGGAAAAGCGCCCGATCGCGCCCAAGTTGAAGAAATCTTCAAATCTGCACAAAAATCAGGACGAACCCTCCTCACCGAATACGAATCGAAAAAACTGCTGAGTGCTTATCAGATTCCCACAGTGGAAACCCGTCTCGCCACCACAGTAGAAGAAACCCTCACCGCTGCCGAAAGCATTGGTTATCCTGTTGTCTTAAAATTGTCCTCAGAAACCATTACCCATAAAACCGACGTGGGAGGGGTGAAACTGAATCTCAAAGACGCAGAGGCGGTTCGATCGGCTTATGAGAGCATTCGTGACGCTGTAGCGACGGCAGAATTTCAGGGTGTAACCGTTCAACCGATGCTGAAATTAGACGGCTATGAACTGATTTTAGGAAGCAGTCTTGATCCACAACTGGGTCCAGTGTTGCTGTTTGGGACAGGTGGCTCACTGGTGGAAGTCTTCCAAGACCGTGCTTTAGCCTTACCGCCACTGAATACCACTTTAGCGCGACGACTGATGGAACAAACTCGCATTTATAAAGCCTTACAGGGAGTGAGAGGACGTTCTACCGTTGATTTAGAGGCTCTAGAAGAAATTTTAGTGCAGTTTAGTCAATTAGTCGTAGAACAGCCCCAAATTAAAGAGATTGATATTAACCCCTTGTTAGCTCAAACCTCAGAAAATGGGGGAATCATTGCGCTGGATGCACGGGTAGTGTTACATTCAGAAACAGAAAAACGTCCCAAACTTGCGATCCGTCCTTATCCGCATCAATATATCACGCAATGGGAACTCAACGATAAAACCCCTGTTACCATTCGTCCGATTCGTCCCGAAGACGAACCCCTAATTCGATCGTTTCACGAAACCCTATCCGAGGAAAGTGTTTACTTGCGATATGCCCATCTGATTAAATTTAGTCATCGCATTGCTCATACTCGACTCACTCGTATTTGTTTTATAGATTACGATCGAGAAATGGCATTAGTTGCTGATTATCAAGATGAACAAGGAAAACATCAGATTCTCGGAGTAGGAAGACTGAGTCAAATTAAAGGCACTCATACCGCAGAATTTGGAATGTTGATCAGCGATCGATATCAACGTCAAGGACTAGGAACAGAATTTTTAAGTCAACTTTTGCACATCGGAAAACTGGAAAAACTAGAGCGCATTGTTGCCTATATTCTGCCAGAAAATCGTCCCATGCAAAAAATCTGTCAAAGGTTGGGATTTGAAGTCAAAGAAGATAAAGAAGAAGGAATGATGGTCGCAGAAATTAACTTGTAATACTGTCATCAGTCGTAGGTTGGGTGGAACTAACGAAACCCAACACCAATCAATCGTAGGTTGGGTGGAACTAACGAAACCCAACACCAATCAGTAGGGTGGGCAATGCCCACCCTACAAGATGTAACATCTGCTTTTTAAATTGGTCTTAGTTTTGAGTTCTAGTTAGCGAAATCCGTATCAACTCGGAAGAGAATAAATTAGCGTTACAAAACACTAAGAAAAGGAATTTATTATGCTAAAAAAGAAGAAGTAATCTTAACCCAATTAATTATTTTAGTTAGAGGTCAAACCAATTTATGCCACCCCGTCCTCCCCGTGTTTTGCGCCGACTCTGGCGTAGCTTGCAAGAGTTAGTTAGAGTCGTGATGCAGAAACTAAAACGCTTATTTATTATATTACTTCCCATAAATAAAAATAGTCAACTGAAAAAAGGCTTTGTTCTTCCCACAGCAACCCTCGTTTTATTAGTCGTTAGTTTATTAGTGGGAGCGTTAATTGTTCGGACCGGACAAGAAGCGGAACAAGCAATTAGTCAACAAGCGCAACAAGAAATTTATAACGCAGCGACTCCAGCTATTGAAAGAGCAAAAGCTAAAATTGAGTTTCTCTTCCGAAAAGATAACCGTTTTCCAGCAGGGATTCCCTCAGAAGAATTTCTCAATAGCATGATGCTAAATAATGGGGGAATTGATAGCGATGGCGATGCGATCGACATTCAGATCACAGCCCAAGACCCCGATCGTTACACATTGAGTGACGAAGATCGCTTGACGATTGCCAATGATAGTAGCGCAGAAAACGCTTGGCGATATCGCACCGACACTGATGGTGACGGCGTTGATGACAGTACCGTCAGCTATTCGATTACGATCCTCAGTGAAACTGATGATGGGAGTGGAACAACGGTAAACATTAATAACTCAGAGTCAGACAAAGCAAATAACTTAGTGGTGCGATCGGGTCCAGTTAGCGCTGGAGCAACCAGCGACGCTCAAACTTGTGAAGACTTGGCGAGTTTAGACGCTTCTGAGGGGTGGTACACCGTAACGGGTTCAACCGTAAGGAAAAACTTTCAGATCAACGCCGTCGTCACCAACGATAATGAAGCAAACAAAGCCGTTAGCACCTTAGAAGTCCAACAAGATCGTGATCTCAGCACAGGAAATAAATGGGGAGCATGGTTTCGCTATGACCTAGAGTTTACCCCAGGTTCAAATTTTAACTGGAATGGGGCAATGTTTACCGCCGGGTCTTTATTAGTTAATAATAGTGGTACCAAGACAACACGCCTCCGTTTAGTCAGTTCCCCATCATCTTGTTTATATACCAAACAGGCTTCTCAAATCACAATGGCGGAAGAAGAAGACCCCGATACAGGACAAACCACGTTTCAGGGTCAAGTGATGCGAGTTGACACTGACAGAGATGAGTGGGAGAGAAACGACGACGATCGCGTGTTAGTTGATCTGTTTCCAGGTCCCAACCAAAGACCACAGAATACAGGGTCTAACCCTCCCTATGAAACATTTGAACTACCGATGCACGACGATAACCCAAACTCAGGGGGACCAGAAGACTCTGTTATTGATAGTGATGTTGTTCGCCCCTCGCAGTATATGTTAGACCCAGTGTTGCTCATCAGTGAAAACACATCCCAAGCTCGTTATGAAGACGATCCCACGAATACCGCAGTTCGGAATGAAGATTGGGAAGATAACCCTTTAAGCACCCGCATCTTTAACCAAAATGCCAACCAACCTTTTGTGGATGATACCTATCGCGCAGATAACCGTTGGGGTCCCAAGCCTCAATATAATAATAATCCTGATTATCAAGTAACCGCAGCGAACAACGGGACAGAAATCACAGGACAAGAAGGGCTAACAAAAATGCCCACTATAGCTGATCCAAACGTGGCAGGGTTAGATGGTTATTGGGAACGACGAGCAAATGTGGAAGGAATGCGAATCATTGTCGGGGAAAGTTTCCAACTGGGACTCCCTCCTGGTGCGAGTCCATCCAATGAAGTTACAAACGCCAAAATTGCTTACATTGAATTTGAAAATCATACTCTCCCTTCCGGAAACGACAAAATTAACTTTCAACCTAGTGGTTTTAGCACTCCTTCAGGATTTAAAGCGGATACAGGAGAGGCTTATGGAGATAGAGGAGGAGGCGATAAGTATGGTTGGCTCGATAGTGATGGGAATCCCTCTGCTAATGGTGAAACCCGCGATCGCGGCGGTAGTCCTCCCGAAAAGGTCACTCTTAACCACATGGATTTAGGCGACAGTAACCTCCAATGGCAAGTAGAAGTCCCTAATGGCACTTATGAATTGAAAATCGTCATGGGAGATGATGATTACACAAACCAAGACAATAGTATTGCTTTAGAACCTTTTGTTCCTCCTGGTGATACGCCACCTGCCGTTCAAGCGGGTGCAGTTTATCATTGGGATGGTTATCAAGATGAACCGGCGACTTGTATCGCACTAGCAGGACATCCAGGAGTTAGCGAAAGTACCCAATTTGATAATGTTACTGTTGGCGGTACAGACTACTTAGAAACGGATTTCCTCAATCGTAAGGGAAGTAATGGTTGGGAGTTTCCTTTCTATGCCAATTTCAGCACAGAAATTGATAACTCAACTAGCATTCTTCGCCAATCCTTGTCTAATCTCGCTCATTATGCAGGTGATCCTGATGGGGCATTTCCGCCAACCCAAGATGATGGTTCAAACTCTGACGCGGTTACTCATCCTTATCCTCAACTCACTAAGTCGGGAAACTTCTCTAACCTGCGTCGCGCTATCTCAGAACTGGATGCAACGGGGACAAATTATGCCGATTTAAGTTTGGCGGATCAAACGACATTACAAACAGCAACTTGTACTCTGGGAATGTTAGCCTACAATGTTGATTTGGTAGAAAGAGTATATGATGCAATTCCTGATAACGGAGGTGCTGGTTTAAATGCCCTTGGGGTACAAATTAGTCAACTAATAGACGGTGACATAACAAATGGAGAAATGGGGGGCGACCCAGATAACTTATGTGAGTCAGGAGATAGTTTTGGAGATGATGGCTGTCCTCCTGAAGACCCATATAGCGTTACTGATCCAACCAGTCCTAATCACTTTTCCAATTACTATACGCAGTTTACCTCTCAAGAATGGATAAATGTTATTGAAGCAAATAACCTACTGGGAGCAGATACGGCACAAGCAACAGAAAGGGCAGAACAAATTACTCGTTTTCGACAAATTGAGCGTGATCGGACTTTAGGTTTTGCAGAAGGTATTGGTGTTCCCAATTCAGGAGGAAGTTCTGATTACGATGCGGATAATACTCAGTTTGCGATTGGCTTTGATGATGGTAATTTTGTCAGTGGTCAAACCTTTAATGGAATCGAGTGTGATCCTACTACTTATGCTACAAGTGGCGGAAATTCAGCAAGAGCGCAATTCGGTTTAGCCGTTGGATTTTGTTCAGCAGGTCAACCAAAATACCCTTGGCTGTTTTATTTATTCCCAGTCATAGACCACGATCATAACGGTGATTCTAGTGATGGGAATGAACAACCGACCTCAGAACCTTACATCAGTGATACCTATATCTTTGATGACAGTATGGCTGGTACTCCTGGCGGTGTTAATGGAGACTACACCTATCAAGCGATTTCTGCTACTGATATTGCCAGTTTGGCTCTAACTCCCAGAGATGCAGATAGCTTTGTTCTTCCCACTACAACCAGTGACACGGGAACTGGAAACCGCATTTTCAAACCAGATGGGAATCCTCTATTCGTTCCCTTCATGGATAAAGCCATTTATGACGATCGAGAAAAAATGGATGTCCGTCTCCTTGATATTGACCTGGATCTGTTACGCAGTAATACAACGGGGAATACTAATGATGACTATTGGCTGCCCACCAGTTCCAGCGACAGAGATGCAGGTGTTGTTTATGCGTTCCGTGAAGATGCGGTTCGTGAAGATGCTATTGCTCGACCCTTTAACAACGATTGGGCGACTTGTGGTAACGAAAGTATGTTAACTGGGCTTGATCTGACCACAGGAAATGTGCTTTCCAACTTAAGCACCAGCGATACTTGTCGGATGCAACCCAGTATTCCCCAAGACCCGCCATTGAATGACGAAACGGGAGTGAGTGCCAAACCTGTAGATGGTTATGCTGACCCCGATCGCCGTCCCTATGGTTTCCGCTTGAAAAATGGTTCTGATCTCAGCCGTTCTAACAGCGATAGCACGGGTTTGTCGTTCATTACAGACCAGCCCGTTTACATCCAAGGTGACTTTAATAAACATACGCAGGAAGAATTTACAGACACCTCGTCATCTTTCTATGATCGCTCGACCCTTAACACTAACTTTGCTACTGCAGCAGGGGAAACTTGGCGATCTTCAGAAATCATCGCCGATGGCATTACCCTCCTCTCGGAAGGGCTTACGGATCAAGCAACCACGGATCAAGTGAGTCCCAGTCCCAGTGACGACATCGAGGTTAATTCTATCCTAGTCAGTGCTATCATCCCTTCGCAGCCCAAAAAATATAATGGTGGGATTCACAACTTCCCCCGCTTCCTAGAAGATTGGGAAGGAACAGGAGGAACAGTGAAAATTCGAGGCTCGTTTATTCAGCTTAATTTTAGTAAGTATGCCACAGGCTCTTTCGATCAAGACAATCTCGATTCTGAATCACCTCAAAACTTGAGTGCAGGCGCAAATCTTCCTCACTATAGCCCTCCCACCCGTAACTGGGGATATGATGTGGGGTTACAGTATGTTTCCGCTGCTCCTGTGGCGGAACGTTTTGTGAGTAGCGAAAGCCCTCGCACCGAAACCTATCGCGAACTCCCTGCTGATGATCCCTATATTCAAAACTTACTCGACGGAACTGTCGTTTCTACTCCCTAGCGTGAGGTAAGACTTATGAATCAACTCCCTGTTTCCCAAACAATCAGGGGGGTTTCCCACTCCCAAAAGGGATTAACCCTCCTCGAAGTTACCGTTACGATTGTCATGCTCAGTGTGATTTTGATGGCAATGGCGCCCCCTTTATTAATTTCTGCAGCGACTCGCGTTAAATTACGACGCGCCTCCCAAGCTCGACTGTTGGCACAAGAAGAAGTAAATCGCGTACAGGGAATTATGATGCGATCGCGCGATCAAAGTCTCCCCGCTAATGCCAATATTCCACCGATTAGCAATGCTTCCAATCTTGCGGAAACTGCTGTTCCCACGACAATTGTTGATACTTATCCCAGTAGTGTGACAGAAGCACAAGCAGTGGATGTGGATCAAGATGGTGCAAATGATTTCTTTGTACAAGTCTTTCGAGAACAAGGGGCGCTCTTTGCCGCCGGACCAGCGCCATGTGAACCCGCAGTTTTTAGGATGGGAGTTCGCGTTTACTCCATCCTTGCTGAAGATAATTTAAATTCAAATTCAGACAGTTTAGAGAAGGAACAAATTTCCTTACAATTTACCAACGGCTTACAAGGACAAACCACTAACCCCATGGGAGCTTTCCAAGCGGAAGTTAGTCGCAACGATCGAGAATTTTCTCTAGAGGCTTACGAAGACTATTTAGCTGGAAGCGGTGTTCCTGCGGCTTGTACATCTCAATAATTCTGATTTTTGTTTCTTATCTTCCCAGATTGCTCTCAACTTCACTCAATCACGAACCATGAAGACTTTTCTCCATAAATTTCTCACTCATTTGAATCAGAAAAAAAATCGTCTTCCTTTCTCATTAGGTTTTACCCTTATCGAATTATTAATCGCTACTGTCATGTCCAGTATTGTGATTTCTAGTTTGCTCTATTTAATGCTCAATGTGATGCAAACCAATGCCAAAGAAACCGCTCGCAAAGATACCCTTCAAGAGATGCAAGTAGCACTAAATTTTATGACCAATGACTTGAGAGAAGCGGTTTATGTTTACACAGGAGAGGAATTAGACGATCGAGGGATTGATACTCCCAATGATGGTCTTAAAGACATTATGAATCTTCCTAACTCTGGAAACTTAGAACCAATTTTAGTGTTTTGGAAACTAGAAGATGCTCCCTATCAGAGTAGTGATAGTTTTCCCAGTGATTGTAGTGCGGCTAGTGTTGAGGCTTCTGAACGCACTTGTGATCAGCTAAAAATTTCTCGGCGAACTTATACCTTAGTTGCTTATTTACAGGATAGTGATCCGACAGATACTTGGCAAGGAGAATCAGTGATTTATCGTTATCAGTTAAGAAAGTACAACAGTAATCCTTTTAATACTCTTGAAAAAAAACCTGAATATATTGATCCTGTAAAAGAAAGTAGTTTTGCCAGTTGGCCCTATGATGATACTGGTAGTCTTCCAAACAGTGGTAGTTATACGCTTACTGTTAATCGTGGAAGTGTTGGTGATGGCGGCAAAAGTGATGCTTTAGTCGATTTTGTCGATCGACACGACAACAGCAATTTCAGCGCAACTGATGTTAGTTGTCCCACCGGTTATCAACGCACGCCATCAGATGCGAGTGTTTCCAACAGTTTTTATGCTTGTGTGGAAGATGTTTCTGGACAAAAAACTGTTACCGTTTATTTACGAGGAAACCCAGACGGACGAGCTAATGTTAATTTTGCTGATGGTTTTACCCCTCTTCCCACTCTTCAATCTAGTGTCGTTTTAAGAGGAGCAAATCAAGATTAATTAGTAAAAAGATGCTGACTTTTAAATCTAAAAAAATGACAAATAATCCTGCAATATGTTCACTTTCTTCAGAAGGGTTCACACTTCTAGAAGTAATAACAATTACTATTATTTTCGGTATTTTAGCGGCAGTTGCTGTCCCCAGTTGGCTCGGTTTAATCCAAGTTCAACGTCTCAATACAGCTAAAAGTGAACTCTTTCAAGAAATGCGAATTGCTCAACAAAAAGCGAAAGCAGAAAGAAATAGATGGCAAGTCACTTTTAGAGAAGAAAATAATATTCTTCAGTGGCGAACCGATGCGAGTTCTAGTAATAATATTTGTGACCAGACAACGGGTTGGAAAAGTCTCGATTCTGGAGTGACTCTCGATGAAGATAACATGACTTTTCGTTCTCTTGATGATTGTTGGCGAGTCCAGTTTGACGATCGAGGAAGGGCGATCGGCGCAGATGGTTTTTATACGGGAAGAATTACCCTTGAGGCTCAAAATATTAACGAGAAAAGATGTATTTATATCTCAACGTTTTTAGGAGCAATGAGAGAAGATAAAAATCAGGAATGTGAATAATAAAAGAGCCAAAACGTAGGTTGGGTGGAGGTAACGAAACCCCACATCAACCAGTGACCAGCCAAAACGTAGGTTGGGTGGAGGTAACGAAACCCAACATCAACCAGTGACCAGTTACCAGTAGTTCTGAAACTTACCACCGAACCTACTTTTGCTCTGCATTGGTGTTGGGTTACATTTCATTCCACCCAACCTACTTTTGCTGGGAGACGTTCCATGGAACGTCTCTACATTGGTCACTGGTTACTGATTAGAAAGAACCCCCCACAAAATTAAACCGCCAAAAATCACTCGATACCAAACAAAAACCCAAGTATTTTGTTTTTGCAGAAAATTGATTAACCAAACTACAGATAAATAAGAAAAAATAAAAGTGGTGATTGTGCCGATAATAATGGGTATAGTCTCCTCACTATTCCATCCCGCTTCCAATACATCCGTTAATTCTACTAATCCCGCAAGAATGATCGTCGGAATGCCCATTAATAAGGCGAAACGAGCGGCGGTGGGACGTTCTAGCCCCATGAACAAGCCAGCAGTGATCGTGATGCCCGATCGGGACGTTCCTGGAATTAAAGCTAACGCCTGAGCCATTCCCATAAAAATCGCATCAATGGGTTTCAGTTCAGTTTCACCGCGCGATCGGTTTCCCACCGACTCTGCTACTCCCAAAAGTAAACCAATAACAATGGAAGTAACAGCAATGGTAGTCATACTACGGAGAGGAGAATCATCAGTAACAAACAGTTTCCAGAAGACTCCACAGATTAAAATCGGAATTGTCCCCAATAAAATCGCAACCGTGAGACGGAGATCAGAATTTTGATAATTTTTCTTTTTGATTCCCTGTAATGTTCCTCCTGTTAATTGTGCTAACTCGGCTCGAAAATACCAAATAATCGCGGCGATACTCCCTAAATGCACCACCGCCGAGAAAGTAATCCCAGGATCACCCCAACCTAAAACCACAGGTACAACTTTTAAGTGGGCGCTACTACTAATGGGAAGAAACTCTGTAATTCCCTGCACTATTCCCAGCCCGATCGCCTGTAACCAATTAATTGTCGTAGAATGATCAATATCGGTGGTTTGTGCAGAAGCAGTGGGAATCACTAAACAGGAAACAAATCCCAAAAAGAAATAAAATAATAGAGTTAACAATTTATTCATTATTAATTATTTATTCGTTATTGATTCACCATCAATGGGCTTACCGATTATTTATCATCCTGATTATGTCACACCCTTACCGCCTGGACATCGTTTCCCGATGGCAAAATTTGGCTTACTCTACGAAATTTTGTTAGCCGATGGCATTATTGAACCGCAACAAGTCCATCAACCTGAAATCGCGCCGCGAGAGTGGCTAGAGTTGGTTCATACTTCCGAATATGTGGAAGACTATTGCAACGGTACATTAGACTCAAAAGCACAGCGACGCATTGGACTGCCTTGGAGTGAACAGTTAGCCCATCGCACTTGTTTAGCAGTTGGTGGCACAATTTTAACAGCAAAACTGGCTCTAGAACAGGGGTTAGCTTGTAATACCGCCGGCGGCACTCATCACGCTTTTCCCGACTATGGCGCTGGGTTTTGTATTTTTAATGATTTAGCGATCGCCCCATCAGTAATGCTAAATTTAGGCTTAGTGGAAAAGATTTTGATTGTTGATCTCGATGTGCACCAAGGAGACGGTACGGCTTTTATTTTTCAGGATGATCCCCGTGTGTTTACGTTTTCTATGCACTGTGGCGATAATTTTCCAGGGAGAAAACAAAAAAGTGATTTAGATATCCCTTTACCCCAAGGGTTAGATGATGATGGCTATTTGCAGATTTTGGCGAAACAGTTGCCGCAGGTGTTAGATGCCGTGAAACCTGATTTAGTGTTTTATGATGCTGGGGTTGATCCTCATGTGGACGATCGATTAGGAAAATTGGCGTTGAGCGATCGAGGGATTTATCGGCGCGATCGAGCAGTTTTAAGCACCTGTCTAGCAGAAAATTACCCCACCGCTTGCGTCATTGGCGGTGGCTATAGCGAAGACTTAACCGTATTAGCCCAACGACATAGTTTATTACATCGAGCAGCGGCTACAGTTTTTGAGCAGTATTTTGGCAAAAACTAACACCATTTTGGAAAAGTAGGGTGGGCAAGGCAAACCGGTTTGCCTTGCCCACCCTACAAAATGTAACTATTTAGTTATTAGGATGCGAGACGGGACTTATTCAACAATAATCTTTCCGTTCATACCTGCGCCACGATGGGGCTGACAGTAGTAGCTATATTCTCCTTTCGGAGCATCTTCAGGGAAAGTTACGGTATGAGTTTGTCCAGCACCAGATAACAATTTGTTTTTACTGAGATCACTTGCAAGAGCTTTCGCCGCCGAGGGAACGCCGTTGCTATCAAAAACAACATTGTGAGGAGCGAGTTTATTCATTACAAATTCCACAGTATCTCCGGGATGGATAGTGAGTTTTTCAGGAACATATTTGAGTTGTCCCGTATCAGAACCCATTTTAACCTGATAGGTTCCTCCACCAGCCGCACTGGTTTCTTCCTCAACATCAGCAGCCGCTACTTCCTCAGCTTCCTCAGCCGGTTCTGGGGTTTCATCAGCAGTTGCTGCTTCCTCAGTCGGTTCTGCTGTTTTTTCGGTTTGAGCAGTTTCTTCAGTGGGAGCAGTTTGAGCATCTGGGCTTTTTGCTTCACTAGCGCCACCACAGCCACTGACGAGAAGGGTTACTGCTAATAAAAGTGTGAAAAGAGTTTGAATTGGTTTCATAGTTTTGAAATCACCTATATTTTGAGGATACTGAGATTGGAATCAATGTTAAGAGAGGTCAACCTACTATTTTAAGTTAAACCAACCTCGATTTTAATTACAAATTTTATTTAACAACAACATTCCCATTCATACCAGCACCGCGATGAGGCTGACAGTAATAGCTGTATTCCCCTGCTGGAGTATCTTCAGGGAAATTTACGGTATAGCTTTGTCCAGGAGAAAATAAAAGTTTCTTGGCACTTAAAGAAGTGGCTAAAGACTTAGCACCACTGGGAACATTGCTGAGGCAAGAGGCTTGCATGCAAAAGGCAATCAGTTTCCCAACAGCAAGCCCTAGGAAATAGGGAATAGGGAACAGTTAATTCCCCCAAACTTGGGGGTTAGGGGGCGAAGGGATTTAAGCGATCGAAACTTTACCAAAACTTAACTCATTAGTAATCATAAGTTTAACTAAAAAGACTAAGGTAACAGGGCATAGGTGAGTGAAAATAGTTGAGCAACAGCACTTAAACAACTTTCCTTTTGACTGATTTAGACTTGAGAGCAAGCCCCCCTACCCAAAAAACGGATGAGTAGTAACCAAAGTGAAATGCAACCCCTAGAGAGTCCTTGGCAACGAAATTTGTCTCAAACCTTTGCCATTGAAACTTGGTTTAAAAGGGGATTTGCCATTCTGGGTTCAATTCCGATTTTAATTACCCTCTCCATTATTGTTATCTTTCTTTTAGAGACCCTTCTATTTTTCCAAGAAGTTCCCCTCATTCAATTTTTAACGGATACGGAATGGACGGCTTGGTTTTCTGGTCCCAATGCCCAATATGGGATTTTCGTCTTGGCAAGTGCGACGTTTATGGTGAGCGCGATCGCAATTATCACCGCAATTATACTAGGGGTATTAGGTGCAGTTTATATCGCGGAATATGCAAGCCCTACGTTTCGCCGTTTCCTCAAACCAGCATTGGAAGCGCTAAGTGGGATTCCCACAATCGTCTTTGGTTATTTTGCCCTTTTATTTGTTACTCCCTTCCTCCAAACCTTTATCCCCGAACTCGCCGCATTTAACTCCCTCAGCGCGGGAATTATCGTCGGGATTCTAATTACACCAACTATTTCTTCTTTGAGTGAAGAAGCACTAAGGAATGTTCCCGATGAAATCAGAGATGGTGCTTCTGCTTTAGGTTTTACGAAAAGTGAAACCATTATCAAAATTTTAATCCCCGCCGCTTTTCCAGGTATTGTCGCAGCGATTACCCTAGCCTTATCACGAGCATTGGGAGAAACCATGATTGTGGCGACAGCTGCGGGTCAAAATCCGAATTTGACGCTTAATCCTTTTGTTCCAGTGTCAACCATGACCGCTTTTATTATTCAAGTCAGTTTGGGAACACTGGAGTTTGGTTCGACGGTGTTCAAAGCGGTTTTTACAGTAGGAACAGTTTTATTTTTGATTACCCTCGCACTCAATACCTTCGGAAATTGGTTAACCCGTCGTAGTGAAAAAGAAATTTCTGGAATCTTGAGTCCAGAATCATTAGAACCAGAAACTGAAACTCGCACAGCGCAAGAAGAAATCGAGTTTACTAAAACTTTAGGGGAACGAACGAAAAATATGCGATCGCAGCTGTCGCCCCAACCTTATCGTTTATGGCGAGAGGACGGATTTCGTTTACTCTCTTTGGTGGCGGCTTTCACAGGAATTGTCGTTTTACTGGTGCTGTTTTTTGATCTCGCACAGCGTGGCTTCCCGATCGATTGGCAATTCTTAAGCAGTTTTGCCTCCCGAAAAGCAGAACAATCAGGAATTTTAGCTCCTCTGATGGGAACAATCTGGTTATTTTTACTCACGGCAATTTTGATGATTCCAGTTGGGGTGGGAGCAGCGATTTATTTAGAAGAATATTATCCCGACAATTGGTTAGCGCGGATCATTGAAATTAATATTGCCAACCTCGCAGCCGTCCCTTCAATTATTTATGGATTACTGGGTTTAGAATTATTTGTGCGTTTCCTCAAACCAGTGACTGCGGGTCCGACGATTCTCGCTGCTGGGTTGACTTTAGCAGTGATTGTGTTACCAACGTTGATTATTACCAGTCGATCGGCGCTACGGGATGTTTCCCAAGAAATCCGCCAAGGCGGATCAGCAGTGGGGATGACAAAAGGACAAATGCTTTTCTATTTAGTGATTCCAGCAGCTTTACCGGGATTAGTCACTGGGATTTTGCTGGCGTTATCTCGATCGGTGGGGGAAACCGCCGCTTTAATTGCTGTGGGAGCAGCGGCTGCGGTTCGTTTTCTTCCTGACTTAACCAGTCAATATACAGCGTTACCCGTACAAATCTTTTATTGGTTACAACAGCCAGATACAGAAGTACAGAATAATGCGGCTTCAGCAACCATTGTTTTAATTGTGATGGTTTTATCTCTAAATATTGCCGCAGTAATCTTAAGAGATTTTTATCGTCGTCAATCGAACTAATTAAACAGACTAAAAATTAAATGGGTAAAAGTTATGCAATCTTCATCACGTCAAAAACAGAAAGATATTGTTTTACAAACCACTGATGTTTCCGTTTATTATGGCGGACAGTGTGCGTTAAAAGAGGTTAATTTAGAGATTCCTCGACATGAGGTAGTTGGTTTCATTGGCCCTTCGGGTTGCGGAAAAAGTACCCTTTTACGGAGCTTTAATCGCTTGAATGATTTGGTAAAAGGGGCTAAGGTGACAGGGTTAATCACCTTAAATGGAAAGAATATTAATGATGATGCGGTTAATCCTGTAGAGTTGCGACAACAGATTGGGATGGTGTTTCAACGTCCAAACCCTTTTCCGAAGTCGATTTATGACAATATCGCAGTGGGATTAAAGGTGAATGGCTATCGCGGCGATAAGGATGAGTTGGTGGAATACTCTCTCCGTCAGGTAGGATTATGGGATGAGGTGAAGGATCGTTTAAAGAAGAATGCGCTCACCCTTTCAGGAGGACAACAACAGCGACTCTGTATTGCTCGCGCGATCGCCCTTCAACCAGAAATCATTTTAATGGATGAACCCTGTTCGTCTCTTGATCCGATTTCTACCGCTCGCATTGAAGAGTTAATCCGCGAACTCCAAAAAAATTACACGCTGATTGTCGTCACGCACAACTTAAAACAAGCATCATTGATCTGCGATCGAGTTGCGTTTTTTGATCTGGAGGGAGAGGAAACAAAAGTCGGTCATCTCATCGAGTACGATCGAACCGAGATTATTTTCCAACGTCCCAGTCAAATCGCCACTCAAGAATATGTCAGCGGAAGACGGATGCGCCCTCAATTGTGATTTTTGTCAAGTAGTAGGGTGGGCAAGGGAGCAATGGGAGACAAGGGAGCAATGGGAGCAATGGGAGACAAGGGAGACAAGGGGGACAAGGGAGACAAGGGAGACAAGGGAGACAAGGGAGCAATGGGAGACAAGGGAGCGATTTTTCTCCCCCATCTCCCCCATCTTCCCCATCTTCCCCATCTCCCCCATCACCCCCATCTCCCCCATCTTCCCCATCTTCCCCATCTCCCCCATCTCCCCCATCTCCCCCATCTTCCCCATCTTGATCTTTCCCAAAAGGACGATCGCGCGATCGCCCTCGCTAACCGAAAGTATTAATTATTAGGTTTGATAAATTCCCCCATTAAGTGACCGAAGGAATTAACCCCATTTTCTCCAGGATGATAGCCATGAGTTTGATTATCGGAGTGATAAGCCATTGCCATCATTTGATAATCATTATTTTTTGGTACTTCAATCACAGTCGCTGCGTTACCATTGCGATCGGCTCTCACATCATTATAAGGAAGACCGCCCGCCGGGCCTGCGGTATTGCTTCCCCCTTCCTCTTTCATCCACCAAACCGTATAAAGTCCATGAGGCACTAAACCACTTGCTTCCACCTTCAGAGTATAGGAATCATCACTAATATCAGTGATCATAACATCGCCTTGAGCATTCATCCATTGCCGTTCGCTAAACCCATCTGGAATCCCACTCATCCCAATCGCTTTTAGATTACCAGAAGTTTGAGCGAGGAGAGTCTCTTGGCTTTGGCTAACTGCTGTGTTTCCATTGGGAGAGAAAGCACTTCTGGCTTCACTAGCAAACCCAAGACTAATTCCGCCAATGCTTGCGGTTGCTATCAGAGCAATCAGTGATTTTTTCAGGTTAGAATTTTGTTGGTTAATCATTGTAATTTCTAAATTAGTTAATGTGGGATTTATTGCGTCAGTATCTAGAATCATTCATTTACATGAGAAACTCCTGAATCGGCTCTGAGAATAATCTCAATTTATTGATAACCAACCAATGACAACGGTTTTTAAACCTTTTAATTATGCTAAAAATTTTCTTACTCTTATTCGTCTTTATCAATTTAGTCGCTTGTGGTACAGTCTCCCAAGCGCAAGCACAAGAGCGATTATTTCCTAAAGTTTCTGTTGATTTCCTCGATCGATATCGACTGCCAAAACAAACCTTTAAACAAACCCCAGTCGGGGGATTATCAGGATTAACCTATAATCAAAGAGACAATTTATTTTATGCTATTTCTGACGATCGAAGCCAGTATGCACCAGCAAGATTTTACACCCTTGATCTTAACTTTAAGGAAACCAAAATTGAAAATATAACCGTCAAAGACGTTACCTTTTTTAAAACCGAAACTGGAGACTTCTTCCCAAAAGGAGAAATTGATAGCGAAGGAATTGCTTTCGCACCTGGAAACACCGTTTTTATTTCCAGTGAAGGAGATACCAAGAAAAACATTAATCCTTTTGTCAGTCGTTTTGATATCAGTACAGGAAAACGAAAACAAAATCTTCCTTTACCGCAACGTTTCTTATTACCAGAAACCGCAGAAGAATCAGCAAAAGGAGTTAGAAACAATCTTGGCTTTGAATCTTTAACCCTTAATCCCAGTGGGGTTTTGAGTCCTGAAGGCGATCCCTTTCGTGTCTTTACCGCCACAGAATCTTCTCTAACTCAAGACAAATTACCTCCTGAATCTGAACAACAAACACGAGTACGTTTTTTACATTATGTAGTTAATCCCATTGGACAACCTCTCCCGATTGCTGAACATCTTTATCTCTTAGATGAACCGCCATTAGGAACAATTAAAACTGGTTTAACGGAAATGTTAGCAATCAAACCAGAAGGATATTTCTTAAGTTTAGAAAGGTCTTATGGTTTATCAGGATATACAGCAAAACTGTTTTTAGTAACCGTTGGTAACGCCACCGATACTTCGGGAGTCGATACATTTAATGTTAACCTTGGTAATTTGCAACCTTTACGCAAAAAATTACTGTTTGATTTTTCTACTTTGAATTTTGATATCTATAATTTAGAAGGATTAGCAGTGGGTACGCGTTTATCAGATGGGAGTCAAAGTTTATTGGTGATTAGTGATGACAATTTTAATGAAAAAGAAGTCACTCAAGTTTTATTATTTCGTTTGATTAGTTAATATTTTTGGTGGAGTGATCCCCCCTAACCCCCCTTACAAAAGGGGGGAAAAGAAGGGATTACAAAAGGGGGGAAAAGAAGGGATAAACCCCCTAACAAAAAGTAGGTTGGGTAGAGACGTTCCATGGAACGTCTCTACGCGAAACCCAACACCAATCATAAGCAATTACCCGAACCTGATTTAACCCACCTTTGAAAGGAATAATCCCCTCCCAGCCTTGGAAAGGGGGGAAAAGAATGAGGTGGTATGTAGTGCAAATTCATTAAAATGATCTAATTATTTGAAAATTGATAGATATGTCTAACTGGGAAATTTTACCGCAAACTAAACTTCCGCAAGAGTTTCTTAACGCTGTGGAAACCTATCATCCTCAATATGGAAAATATATCGCCCAATTATTATGGCAACGTGGCATTTATAATCTAGAAAGTTTAAAGGAATTTATCGATCCTGATGCTTATTCTCCTACTTCTGGTTTCGAGGGTTTTGGACAGCAAATGAAATTAGCGATTCAACGGTTAAAACAAGGGTGGGAAAAAGAGGAAAAAGTTACGATTTGGGGAGACTTTGATGCGGATGGAGTGACAGCAACCAGTGTTTTGTGGGAAGGATTGAAGCCATTTTTTAACCAAACATTATCTTATTATATCCCCGATCGGTTAAAAGAATCTCATGGTTTAAATGAACAAGGTTTAAGACAATTAGCAGCAGCAGGAGTTACCTTAGTTATTACTTGTGATACAGGAAGCACCAACTTAGAAGAAATTAAAATTGCTAAAACATTAGGCATTGATATCATTATTACCGATCATCATACCCTCCCTTTAGAAGACCCAGAATTTGTCGCTATTCTTAACCCAAAATACTTGGCGGATCATCATCCTCTCTATCACTTGTCAGGGGTAGGCGTTGCTTATAAATTAGTAGAATCTCTTTATGAATCTTTCCCTAATTTTGTTGAACAACCAGCAGAAAATTTGTTAGATTTAGTTGCGATCGGGCTAATTGCAGATTTAGTCGAATTACGAGGAGACTGTCGCTATTTAGCGCAAAAAGGAATTAAAAAGTTAGCACAACAACGATCGAATCCCACTCGTCCAGGCGTAGCAAAGTTACTAGAATTATGTAAAAAAAGCGGCGATCGACCGATGGATATTTCTTTCGGAATCGGACCTCGAATTAATGCGATTAGTCGCATTCAAGGAGACGCGAGTTTTGCGGTAGAATTATTAACCAGTAAAGCGGAAAAAACTTGTCAAGAATTGGCGCAAAAAACTGAGATGGCAAATAGTCGCCGTAAACAGCTACAAAAGGAAACAGAAAAAGCAGTTAAACAGCGTATAAAAGACTTAGATTTATCAACGACAGGAGTGATTGTTTTAGCCGATTCTCAATGGCAACCAGGGGTTTTAGGATTAGTTGCGGGACAAATTGCTCAAGAATATGCGCGTCCCACAATTCTATTGTCGATTGATTTTTCCTCAGAAGAAGAAGTTAATTTTGCTCGTGGATCAGCGCGATCGGTGCAGAAGATTGATCTCTATGAATTGCTTCGATCGCAACAGCATTTATTACATCGGTTTGGGGGACATCCCTTTGCGGCTGGGTTGAGTATGAAAGTAGAAAATATTGCTATTTTTCGAGAAGCAATTAATCAAAAATTTCGTCGTCAATATCAGTCATTATCATTAGAACCTAGCCTAAATATTGACTTAACCGTAACGGTTGCGGAATTAGGACAAGACTTATTTCAAGCCCTAAAATTACTCGAACCCTATGGAATGGGAAACCCACTCCCTCGCCTATTGATAAAAAACGGTTGGTTTACCCAAGTTTGGAATAAAAACATTCAGGATTTTACTGGAAAACAAGTTAAGTATATTCGGACAACATTTTACTTATGCGATCGAACGAATCCAGACGGTTTTCCGGGGATGTGGTGGGGACATTATAAAGAGGAATTACCAGAAGATACTTATTTTGATGCGGTGGTAGAATTAGATTTTAATACCTATGAAAAACGCTATGAAGTGCGGTTAGTAGAAATCAAACCCAGTCGCGAACAAACCAGTGATCAAAACCGAGAGAGTGAGGAGGCTTTTCTGTTAGATTATCGAGGGGAAAATCCCGACTCGATCGAGCATTATCTTTCTAAACAGCCATCAGTCTTAAATGTCGAAACTTGTCCGCGTCATTGGGAAGAACTAAAGCAAAGTGTCCAATCTGGAATTAAAGAAAATTGCCCGATCGCGCTCACTTATTCAGGGTTTGAAAATGTTTCTGCAAAAGAAACCTGGAAACAATTGTTAGGAATTGCCAAATATCTCGATCGCACAGGTGAAATGGTTAGTCTAGAAAAGCTACAAAACAAATTACAGTTAAGTAAATCCGTCTTAAAAATAGGTCTAAAAGCACTGGTTAGTATTGGGTTTGATATCAAGGGAGAAGAAAGCATAACCATCTCTAAAACCACACTTCCTAATGATATAGAATCAGAAGCAGTGACGAACTTTTTAGCAGCAATACAAGAAGAAAAATTCCGTTGTCAGTATTTTTCCGAAGTTCCCTTAGAAACGATTCGCATTGTTGGGATAAACCAATGAAACCTTTAAACATAAATCGCGATCGGGAAGCGAAAAAATTAAATCGTCTTGAGGTCGAAAAAATGTAATAATAAGGAAAACCTCTACTAATACTGCTTCCCTTGACTCGAACCATCTATGACCAATTCTCTAAAGATTGCTTAGAAGAACTGCTTTCTTTGGCGGGAAAAGTCGAGATAGATTTAAAAGTTGCCTCAGAAGTAAGAGAAATTGATGTCTTTTTCACCCCGAATCCCGATCAAATAGAAACCTTAAACCAGTTGGGAACTTTAGGAAGAATCGGGTTAACCCCTGCAATTATTGAACCTTACCGAAATCCCATTAACGCCAACGAAGTCCGTAAATGCCTCAAAAAGTCTTTCGATATCGAAGCTAATCTTCAGCGTCGCGCCAAAAGGGAGGGAACATCAGCCCAAGCACCGCCGACTCTATGGATTCTCTCACCCACCATTTCGGATGCTGTATTGAACCAATTTAACGCCAAACCCGACTTAGAGAATTGGTTGCCCGGCATTTATTGGGTTGCAGAAGGATTCCGAACCGCCTTGGTCGCCATCCATCAACTACCGCGCACCGAAGAAACCTTGTGGTTAAGACTGTTTGGCAGGAATCAGGTTCAACTACAAGCCATTGAGGAACTACAACAGTTACCGAAAGAGAATCAGTTTCGCGATCGGATTCTGGAGATAGTTGCCAATTTAATTGCTATTTTAGAAGTGAGAAGAGAGGAACAGGAAAACTTAGAATCCGAAGAAGGAGAGTTTCTCATGCAATTGTCAACGATTTATACGCAACGTTTAGAAGAAGCCACTCAAAAAGGAATCGAACAAGGCATCGAACAAGGCATCGAACAAGGAATTGAACAAGGAATTGAAATCGGTGAACAGCGCGGTGAACAACGCGGTGAACAACGCGGAAAAGAACTTACCCAACGAGAAATTGCCACGAATCTGCTGAATACAGGGTTAGAAATTGAGCAAATTGCTCAAGTGACTGGGCTTTCCCCAGAAGAAGTCAGAAAACTGATGACAAGTAACTAACAGCGCGATTCCCGAAGGCAAGTCGCAGGACGACATCGCCTCTGACAAGTACCAGAGGTACATTGTTGCAGAAAAGATGAGAAAATGAACTAAACTCTAACCCAAAAATTCCCTTGACTCGAACCATTTATGATCAATTCTCTAAAGATTGTTTAGAAGAACTGCTTTCTTTGGCGGGAAAAGTCGAGATAGATTTAAAAGTTGCCTCAGAAGTAAGAGAAATTGATGTCTTTTTCACCCCGAATCCCGATCAAATAGAAACCTTAAACCAGTTGGGAACTTTAGGAAGAATCGGGTTAACCCCTGCAATTATTGAACCTTACCGAAATCCCATTAACGCCAACGAAGTCCGTAAATGCCTCAAAAAGTCTTTCGATATCGAAGCTAATCTTCAGCGTCGCGCCAAAAGGGAGGGAACATCAACCCAAGCACCGCCGACTCTATGGATTCTCTCACCCACCATTTCGGATGCTGTCTTGAACCAATTTAACGCCAAACCCGACTTAGAGAATTGGTTACCTGGCATTTATTTTGTTGCAGAAGGATTAAGAATGGTTTTGATAGCTATCCATCAACTACCGCGCACCGAAGAAACCTTGTGGTTAAGATTGTTTGGTAGGAATCAAGTGCAGCTACAAGCCATTGAGGAATTGCAACAGTTACCGAAAGAGAATCAGTTTCGCGATCGGATTCTGGAGATAGTTGCCAACTTAATTGCTATTTTAGAAGTAAGACGAGAGGAACAGGAAAACTTAGAATCAGAAGAAGGAGAGTTTCTCATGCAATTGTCAACGATTTATACGCAACGTTTAGAAGAAGCCACTCAAAAAGGAATCGAACAAGGCATCGAACAAGGCATCGAACAAGGTATCGAAATTGGTGAACAGCGCGGTGAACAACGTGGGATTGAAATTGGGGAACAACGTGGGATTGAGATCGCGCAGAAGCGATTAGCCCAAAATCTCCTGAGTCAAGGCATGGAAGTGGAACAGGTAGCTAAACTCACGGAACTTTCCCCAGAAGAAATCAGAAAACTGATTACAAGTAACTAATCGTTATGGTAAATGATCACTAATTGAGAGGTCAGACGATCGGGCTGTCTAAAGATCACCTAGACCAACAGCAATCAATCACTTATATCATTTTAAACAATTGGCGCTACATTAACGATCCCCCCAACCCCCCTTAATAAGGCAGGGCTGTTTCATTCTCGGGGTAAAATTGTAAATGTAAAGCGCGATCGCGATAATAAATCAGTAGCGCGATCGCGCATTTCTAGAAAAATTTCTGATATGTCTAGTTTAATCAGTTACTTAAAACAAGTCAAGGACTGGCGCGATCGCAGTGGACAAAGACATCCCCTATGGTGGGTACTTTTCATTGTTATTCTTGGTTTAATGATGGGTAACTTAAGTTACCGAGACTTAGCTGCCTTTGGAAAAAATAAGCATTACTACCTCACTCGTTTAGGAAAATCTCCTAAGCTAAAGTCGCCATCTTATTCAACAATTAGAAGAGCCATGATGGGAGTAGATAATAATGATTTAATTCAAGTTTTTAACCAATGGGCTGCTCAATTATCTTCCCCAGATGAACTTTCTAATTGGATCGCGATTGATGGTAAAAGTATTAAGTCAACTTTAACTGATACCTACGGAAATAAGCAGAATTTTGCTTCAATTGTCTCTTGGTTTAGTCAGGACAATGGGTTAGTTTTAGCTCTAGAAAAATTAGAGAATAAAAAGACTTCAGAAATTTACTGTGTTCGAGAGATGGTGAATAACACGCCTTTATCAAATCAAGTTTTGACTCTGGATGCAGTTCACTGTCAAAAAGAAACAATTAAAACGATTAATCGCTCTCGTAATGATTATGTAATTGCGGTGAAGAAAAATCAACCGAAATTGTACAACCGTTTAGAAGAAATCGCTCATAATCAGATTTCTGATCAGGAAGATATTCGAACAGAAACGAGTCACGGACGACAAGTTACTCGAACCGTATCTGTCTTTAGAATTCCAGAAACTCTTCAAGAAATTTGGATCAGTAGTCAGTGTTTTATCAAAGTAGAAAGGAAAGGCACTCGAAAAAATAAGCCTTATCATCAAATTGTTTATTATTTAAGTAGTTGTTACCAAACGGCTCAAAATTTTAGTAAAAAGATTCAGGGACATTGGGGAATTGAGAACCAACTACATTGGGTTAAAGATGTTATTTTTTCTGAAGATGTTTCCCCGGTACACCATCTTCAGTCAGCAGTCAACTTTTCAGTATTAAAAACCATTTGTCTTAATCTTTTCAGACTATTAGGCTTTTTATCAGTTACTGAAGCCCGAAGATGGCTTGGAGAGAGGCTTTGGCTACTACCCATTTTGATAGAATGAAACAGCCCTGCCCTTAATAAGGGGGGTTGGGGGGATCGACTGTAACCTAACTTTTCCAAAATGGTATTATTTCCCCTTCTTTAAAAAGAATATAAAAAAACTGTTAATTTTTATTACTACTTTCTTTCCTCTGAAAAATCCATCATCTTTTCATCAAAATCATCTCTAACCCTGACCTCACAACAGGGACAAGCAATTATTTTTCTGATCACGAACCCGTGTGACTGAACGGGAAAGAAAATCGCTAAAAAATCCTCATCATAGGAAATCAGTCAATTTTCTTCGTTTCAAGTATTAGCAAGAGGTTATGATTTTTCTGCTCTTTAGATCACAAAATTGTGACATCTTGGTAACATTTTGGTAATAATTGAAGTATGGTAATCTAGGGGAATTATTGTGATTGTGAAAGATACCTTTTAATTAATTGTCAGAATCATTATGTCTATTTCCCCTAACCCTTTATTTCAAACTTGGCAAGATACGTTAACCGAAGCCGCCGCCAATGGGCGTTTACTCGCCGCCGCGAAAGAGGCTCTACGACTAGAAGCAACCCCAAACCCCTTAGCAGAATTAATTAGGCAATGGCAAACAGGGGATTTTTCCCAACTCCCAGCAGTGGAATTGTTGTCTAGCGAGGCAATGTCGGGAGCGATGGGAGCTTACGGTAATGAAACGATTTACCTGAATGAGGACTGGTTAAGCACAGCCAGCGAAGAGGATGCGGTTGCAGTGTTGATGGAAGAGTTAGGGCATCATTTGGATCAGGTGGTGAAGGTAACGGATAGTCGTGGAGATGAGGGGGCAATATTTGCTTCCTTAGTGCAGGGAAATGAGTTGAGTAAGCACGAGTTAGCTTCCCTACGAAGAGAAAATGATAGCACTACTTTAGAAATAAACGGAGAAACAGTTTTTGTGGAGCAAGCTGAGTTTACTGTTACCAATACTGATGATAGCGGTGAAGGCTCATTACGGAATGCTATTGAACAGGCAAATAGCAGTGAAGGTGCTGATACCATCACGTTTGATAGTAGCTTAAGTGGTGAAACCATTGGGTTGACCAGTGGTCAACTAAAGATTACTGACTCTCTAACGATTGAAGGGCTAGGAGCGGAGGAACTCACTATTGATGCAGAAGGAAATAGTCGTGTTTTTGAGATCGACGATAGTAATGATGAAAATATTATCAATGTAGAACTTACTAAATCAACTATCACTGGAGGATCAACAGATTCATATGCAATAGAAGAGATTGTTGTTGGTGGTGGTATTTTTAATGCTGAAAACTTAACTATTAGCAATAGTACGGTCTTGGGTAACTCTGCTAGGGATGGTGGTGGTATTTTTAATGCTTTTAATGCTGAAAACTTAACTATTAGCAATAGTACGGTCTTGGGTAACTCTGCTACTGATGGTGGTGGTATTTTTAATTTTGGAAATTTAAGCCTTAGTAATAGTACAGTATCAGGCAACTCTGCTGTTTTTGGTGGGGGAATTCATAACCCTGTCACAGCAAGCCTTAGCAATAGCACAGTATCGGGCAACTCTGCTGCTTTTGGTGGGGGAATTGAGAATAGAAACGGAAATTTAAGCGTTAGCAATAGTACGATTTCAGGTAATTCTGGTAGAGGAATTTCTAGTCTTTACGCAACTTTAAGCCTGAGCAATACTATTATTGCTAACAACGAAAATGGTAGCGATGTTGCATTAAATGATCGTTCTACCATCAATCGTCAAGGTGTCAACTTAATTGAAGATGGTAGTCTCACTGGTGAAAATATTATCAACCAAGACCCCAATCTTTCTTCATTACAAAATAATGGTGGTTCTACCAAAACCCAAGTTCCTCAAGATGGCAGCCCTGCTATTGATGCTGGAGATAACGCTTTCCTATCAGAATCTGAGCTTAGCATCGATTTCAATGGTGATGGCGATACTGACGATACCTTAAATACCGACCAGCGCGGGGAAGGCTTCGATCGCGTTGTTAACGGCACAGTGGATATTGGTGCTGTAGAAGTTCAGGATATTAGTGGAGAACCAACAGCTAGTAACTCAGTGGTCACCTGGGGAAGATCTGTAGGCGGTGGCGATCTTACCGGGGAAGATAGTGATTCTACTACAGGAGTGCCGGGAGGGGAATTAAATAATGTCCAAGATATCTTTTCTACTAGTGGTGCCTTTATTGGTGGGGCTTTTGCGGCGCTGAAAGAAGATGGCTCGGTGGTCGCTTGGGGCTTAGATAACAGGGGTGGCGACCTCACTGGTTCGTCCGACTTTGCCACAGGAGTGCCAAGAGGAGAATTAGATAATGTCCAAAACATTTTTTCTAATAGTAATGCCTTTGCGGCGCTGAAAGAAGATGGCTCGGTGGTAACTTGGGGAAGCTCTGAACGTGGTGGCGACATCACCGGTGAAGACTCTGACGTTGCCACAGGAGTGCCGGGAGGAGAATTAGATAATGTCCAAGATATTTTTTCTAGTGAGCGTGCTTTTGCTGCCTTGAAGGAGGATGGTTCTGTCGTTACTTGGGGATTTTTCTTCTACGGTGGCGACCTCACTGGTTCGTCCGACTTTGCCACAGGAGTGCCGGGAGGAGAATTAGATAATGTCCAAAACATTTTTTCTACTAGTGGTGCCTTTGCGGCGCTGAAGGAAGATGGCTCGGTAGTCACTTGGGGAAATGATCTCTGGGGTGGAGACCTCACTGGTGAAAACTCTGACGAGACAACAGGAGTGCCGGGAGGAAAATTAGATAATGTCCAAGAGATATTTTCTACTAGCAGTGCTTTTGCGGCGCTGAAAGAAGATGGCTCGGTAGTCACTTGGGGCTTAGATGGCAGTGGCGGCGACCTCACTGGTTCGTCCGACTTTGCCACAGGAGTGCCGGGAGGAGAATTAGATAATGTCCAAGATATCTTTTCTACTAGTGGTGCCTTTGCGGCGCTGAAAGAAAATGGCTCGGTGGTTACTTGGGGAAGCTCTGAAAGTGGTGGCGACCTCACCAGTGAAAACTCTGAAGATGCTACAGGAGTGCCGGGAGGAGAATTAGATAATGTCCAAGATATCTTTTCTAATTCTTGGGCTTTTGCGGCGCTGAAAGAGGATGGCTCGGTAGTCACTTGGGGAGATTCTAGCGAGGGTGGCGACCTCACTGGTTCGTCCGACTTTGCCACAGGAGTGCCGGGAGGAGAATTAGACAATGTCCAAGATATCTTTTCTACTAATGGGGCTTTTGCAGCGCTGAAGGAAGATGGCTCGGTAGTCACTTGGGGAAATTCTAGCGAGGGTGGCGACCTCACCGGTGAAAACTCTGAAGATGCTACAGGAGTGCCGGGAGGGGAATTAGATAATGTCCAAGATATCTTTTCTACTGGTTGGGCTTTTGCGGCGCTGAAAGAGGATGGCTCGGTAGTCACTTGGGGAGATTCTGACTTGGGTGGTGACCTCACCGGTGAAGACTCTGAAGATGCTACAGGAGTACCGGGAGGAGAATTAGACAATGTCGAAGACATCTTTTCCACTGGTAGTGCCTTTGCGGCGATTGTCGGCGATGACCTGAGCAGTGACCCCATCGCCCCAGAAATCATCTCTAGAGAGCCTTTTGCCGCTTCCATTGATACGGTACAAGTTGGGGACACCCTCTTCACCGTAGATGTTAACCCAGGAGACAGCAACGAAGACGACCTTCAATTCTCCTTTACCGAAAACCTCCCCGAATTTAGCATTGACCCCAACAGTGGGGAAATCACCCTCGAACAAGCAGTCGAAGGCGACGACAACTTTGGCTTCGGGGTAGTTGTTGAAGACCAACAATTGGGACTAACCAGTGAGCCAGAACAATTTTCAGTGGAGTTTACCACCGATGACAATCCTGATGACCCTGATGACCCTAATCGAATAACTGCCGGTCCCTTTCTATTACGTGCAAAGCAAGGCTTTACAGAAGAAGGGGAACGCCTCACCGCCAGTGGCACCATTGAAATTGGCTTTGATCAACCCTCCTTCCAACCCCTCCTTAAAGCCGACGGCGAAATCTATTACAAACAAGACACTCGTACTCTAGGTGGTAATGCAGAAATTTTCGCCGTTCCCACTTTCTTTGATCCAGCTCCCTCAATATTTGATGGAGACTTGGATGAATTTTCTCTCCCTGAAGACGAAGCAGTTAATGTAGTTAATCTATTTGAGCAATCCGTACCCATCAGTATTGAAGGCAATGCTTTAGAACTAGAAAAAATAGAAGACTTTAGCGTTGATGCGCTAATTGATCAGAAAGCCTTACAGCTACAAGGTAAAGTTACAGCTGAGTTGGAAAAATTTGATGATTTTATCTTTACAGGTGACTTAGCTGGTGGTGATCCAGAAAACCCCAACCGAATTGAGCTTTCTCCTAATGGATGGGAAATGAAAGGAGCATTTGAACTGGGGGCAGAAGATGACGGGAACGATTTAAGTTTCGGAGGAGCTCAGTGGGGAATACAAGGGGTTCAAGTTGAAATCGACACCTTTAAAGATGAGTATGGAGGAGGAGCAAGCATCAAAACTCCTATTGCCACAGTAGAGGGAAGTTTCTTATTAGATATAGAGGAAAGGGGATTAAAGGTCTTTGAAGAGGTCAGTCTCGGAGCAAGCGATCTTGATCTCCCTATAGGCAATACAGGGGCTTATCTACAAGAAATTGGTGGAACCCTCAGTGATATTGGAGAAGGAATCCCCTCCTTTGGTGGAGATATCGAATTTAGCGCTGGTCCTGAACTAGACCAGCTAGAGCTTGACGAAATTATTGAAGCATGGGGATTTGAAATTGGAGTTGCCATTCCTGAGCGATTAGCTTCATTAAATTTAGGGGGTAGTCTGGAATTTGCAGATGACAAAACAGTCATTGAGGCAGGAGCAAACCCCCAAGAAAACTCCCTAGAAATCTTAGCTGGAATTTTATTAGAAGCCAATGCTGATCTGAGAATGGAATTGGGTGATAGCCGTTCTCAGTTTAATCTTAGTGGCGATCTCGATATTCTCAATGGATTTGTAACGGCTGATGCCAGCCTAAGCGCCACTATACAAAAAGTACAAAATTCTGTAGAATTTGCCATCAGCGCTCAAGGTTCAGCCAGTGCTAATGTTCCCGATTTTATTCCATTTTTAGGAGGAACTCCCATCCCGGAGGCAAATTTTGCTTTTGAATATGATACACAAGCCCCGAGTAGTGAAAACTTTATCGCAGGCTGGGGTGATGTTCGTTTCTTTAGAGAAGAAAAAGGAGTAAGACTAAATTTTGATGGCAGTCGCGAAATTCTTGGCAGTGACAAAATTACTTCAATAGAAACTCAACAGCTATCAACCCAATCTGTACAACTAGCAAGTTCCACAGACTCATTTGCCACTGCCGACATGGGAACTGTCACCTTAGAAAGTCAAGAACCAGCCACCCCATCCCTGAAACTAGCAACAGTTACAGAGTCTTTTGTTGCCTCCGAAACCTTCCCCATCACTGCCGACATGGGAATTGTCACCTTCACCGCCACTTGGGAAGAACCTACTTCTAATCCCAACCTGCAACTCGAAGCCCCAGACGGTAGTCGTTTTAATCGTGATGATATTGCCAATAATGACGCACTAGAACTTGTCGATGACCTTAGTGATGACACCAGCCAAACCATCGCTGCTGACTTCAATACCCTTGAAACAGGCGATTGGACATTCGGAGTAACTGACGCAGACTCCCTCGGAGACATTAACTTTAGTGCCTCAGAAATCCTAGAACCAGTCACCCTAGACTTAACGCTTCCCGAAGAAGAACAGGAAGTCACCCCTGGAGACACCATTAACCTTGATTATCAAGTCGAGAACCTAGCAGAAGCGGGAAGCCTGCGTCTGTTTTATGACACTGAATCCGAAGGCTTTAGCGGCACTCCCATCGACCAAATCAACTTTAGCGAAGATGAAAGTGGCAGCTTTGAGTGGGAAGTTCCCGACTTAGACAATGGTGACTATCATCTCTACGGCTTACTCGAAGCGGGAAACCAAGTGCCAGAACTAAAATATGCTCCCAGTTTCATCAGCGTAGAACAACCCGAACTAACTCTCTCTGATGTTTCTTATGAACTGTCGGCGACAGAAGACACCACCGTTGAATTTGAATTAGCCTTATCTCAACCCTCAGCAGAATCCATCACTGTGGATTATCGCACAAGCAGTGCCACTGCCATTGCTGATAGTGACTTTGCCAGTAAGGAAGGGGAATTAACCTTTGAACCGAATCAAGAAACTGCCACCATTGAAGTAGAAGTATTTGCCAGCCCTGACTTATTAGGAGAGTACGCTTTTTCTCTACAATTAAGCAATGCGGAAAACGCCTTTATTCCAGAGGGAGAAAACCGAGCCGTAGCTACTCCTGAAACTTTTAATATTGCAGGAGATAGCCCTAACGTTGTGGAAGGAACTTTAGAAGAACTTGACAGTAAAACCATTATTGGCTTTGAAGGAGACGACACCCTCCGAGTGCGTAATACTTCCTTTGAACAGGAACAGTTAAACGTTACCGAAGGGTCAGCCATTCTTGAAATTGATGTTAACGACGATGGCGAAGTTGATTCCACGATTACCCTAGAAGGAGACTACAGTGGGGGAGAATTTGTCACCGAACAAACAGAAGATGATACTGAAATCAGCTTTGACGAATCAGTAGAAAAATCACTTACATTTAGTGAAGCAGTATTTGGCTCTTTAGATGATGACATTCTAGAAAGTGATCTTGACTTTGAAGGAGATGGAAATATCATCTTCAGTGGAGACGGAAATGACTTCGTTGATGCTTCTAATACCTCTGATGGCAATCGTCTTTATGGTGGCAGTAGTAACGATGAGTTATTTGCTGGCACAAATGATCGTTTATTTGGCGGTGATGGCGATGATCTTCTTAATGCTTCTCAAGGTGGTGGCAATAACCGACTTTATGGTGGCTCTGGAAATAATACTTTCTTCGCTGGTACTAATGACCGACTCGTTGGTGGGGAGGATAATGACCGTTTCTTCCTCTCTGAGGGAGAAGGAAACAACACGGTGACTGGTGGAACTGGTGAAGATCAATTCTGGCTAGCAGACGGTCAATTTGCAGAACAAGCCAACATAATCACTGACTTTACATCTGGTGAAGATGTTCTTGGCTTAGCAGAAGTGGAGCTAGAATTTTCCAATCTCACCATTGGTGCCAGTGAAGAAAATCCAGAAGATACATTTGTTCAAGCTAATGGTCAAGATTTGGCAGTTCTCTTAAATGTGGAAGCAGATACTTTAAGTCAAACGGATTTCGTTTTCACCTAAGTAGGGTCTGCTGAATAAAGCGCAATGTGGCTTCGCCACCGCCCTTCTTGCCTCGCTTACCCAGAGTTCACAGAGCTTGCGGAAGGAGAGTTGATGGTGAAGTCAATCAATTTCCCTTGATACGGTCGCCAAACGGACAAGGTGACAGTTGAGGGTGCGGAATGTGGGATATAAGGTTCGGGTAATTGCTTATGATTGGCGTTGGGTTTCGCGTGGAGACGTTCCTGTTACTGAGCTTGTCGAAGTATGGAACATCTCTACCCAACCTACTTTTTATCTGTTAATTTTTATTACTACATTTCGTATTTTTCGTAAGCAGCAACAATTCTTTGCACCAGAGGATGGCGCACCACATCACCTTGAGAAAACTCACAAACCGCAATTCCTTCCACAGACCGAAGAATTTTTAAAGCTGTAATTAATCCCGACTGTTGCGGATAGGGTAAATCAGTTTGAGTGACATCCCCTGTCACCACCATCCGAGCGGAAAACCCAAGACGGGTGAGTACCATCTTCATTTGTGCTGGAGTCGTATTTTGCGCCTCATCAACAATGACAAACGCATTATTAAGCGTTCGTCCGCGCATATAGGCTAAAGGAGCAATTTCGATCGTGCCTTTTGCCATCAAATCAGGAATCTTTTCGGGATCAATCAGTTCATATAGCGCATCATAAAGCGGACGCAAAAAAGGATTAACCTTCTCTTGTAAATCCCCTGGCAGAAAGCCCAGTTTTTCCCCAGCTTCTACCGCAGGGCGAGTGAGAATCAAGCGCTCGTAATCTCCCTTGAGTAAGGCTTGAACGGCGAGAATCGCGGCTAAATAGGTTTTTCCTGTTCCCGCCGGACCCGTGCAAAAGGTGACATCGTGAGATTGAATCGCTTTAATATATTGCCGTTGGCGGAAGGTTTTCGCCCGAATTTGTTCGCCCTTACGAGTTCGAGCAAGGACGTTTTTTTGCAAGTCTTGATAATCTTCTAAACGTCCCGTATCCCTTGCTTGGAAGGCGGTCATGATCTCCGCTTCGGAGATCGCTTTCCCTTGTTCCCAGTACGGTTTGAGCGATCGCACCACCGCTAAACAGCGTTCTACTGCCTTTTCTTGACCGGTAATCAACAAATCTTGTCCCCGCATCACCAATTTTGCACCCGTCTGTCGAGAGAGGGTTTTGAGATTAGCTTCTTGGGGACCCGCGAGCGCGATCGCGCTTTCGCTACTGGGTAATGCAATGGTTTTGACCGCCTCTGTCATCAGGAATTGAGTAGGAATCGTGCTTGTGTTACTTATTCGGAAGCAAGGGTAGGAGTCGGTTTCGATCGTTTCTGGGGTTTTTTCTTCCCTTCTTTCCCAACCGTTTTTTTCGGTTGACCGACATTAGAGGTCGGTTTGTTTCCCCCTTCTTCTGTCTTTTCGGGTTTCCCGTAAACATCGAGATAAACCGACTGTTGTTTCGTTAAACCTGCTGCCGTTAGCACGGTACGAATGGCACTCAGGTTTCTTCCTCCTCGTCCAAAGGCTCTTCCCTGATCTTTCGACGCTAACGCCACCCGAATCCAAATCCGTTGGTTACTCTTCGTTGCTTCACAATCAATTCGTAAACTCTCAGGGAAATCTAACAAGGGAGTTAATAAAAATCGCACTAACTCAGCATATTGCGGTTGATTGGATTCTGGAGGCGAGGAATTAACATAATTAGACATTCACTTGTTGATAAACTTGAGCTTTCTTCAAAATCTGATCGACCGTTTCGGTGGGTTTCGCCCCTTGTTGTAAGCGTTTGACGATCGCGGGAACATTCAGGCGAGTTTCTTTGGTTCTAGGATTGTAAAACCCCAATTCTTCTAAAGGACGACCATCACGACGACTGCTATTGTTCATCGCTACAATACGATAACTTGCTTCTCTTTTCTTTCCTAATCGTTTTAAGCGCAATTTGACCATTGTTTGTTTCTTCTATCTGTTAATAATCACATCTATCAATTGTACAGAATTTAAACCAGATTGGTCTAGAATGCGAAACCGAACAACCGTTGGACGACCTAAGACTTAGCAAAAACTAGCATTCGATCGCGCCGCACCTTCATTTTGCCTTCTTTAAGATCATTTCGCCATTGTTGACCAGTTTTCCAAGCACGAAACTTACTCACATTCCAACGGGGATTCGGTGGATAACCTTCAAAACCTGAACGTAAAGCGGGATAATGACTTTCGGGAATTGTGGTGCGAACCGAAACGTCTGAAGATAATTTTACCACTATTGCTTGTTCTGGTTTGAGTGTTTTCAACATAACATTTACCCCCTTATTTTTTTTCTGCCGTGAGTCTATGATGTAATACCATTTCTAAAAAGTAAGGTTACAGTTGATCTCCTTAGCCCCCCTTAATAAGGGGGGTTTGGGGGGATCGATATGTAGCACTAACTGTTCAAAATGGGATAAACTCGCGTAAAATCATCAGCTTATATTCATGCTTCCAGAATTTAAAGAAATTTGGCAAGATACCTTAGAATGGTTTCCTTCAGAGGAACAGCAGCAACAATTCGAGCAACTCTATCAGGGAATTTTAGTCGGGAATCGTCAATGTAATTTAACCCGAATCATTGAACCCGAAGCCTTTTGGGAGAAGCATTTGTGGGATTCTTTGCGAGGAATTATCCCTCTGGGGTTGGAGAGTTACACCACCGCTTCTTTCCTTGATATTGGCACGGGTGCGGGGTTTCCTGGCTTTCCCTGCGCGATCGCGCTTCCTTACACTACCGTAACACTGTTGGATTCCACTGGGAAGAAAATTGCCTATTTAAATACCCTAATCTCAGAGTTACAATTTTCAAGAGTGAAGACTCTTCTCGGAAGAGCAGAAACCCTTGGCAAACAATCCTCCCAGCGCAATAAATATGATTTCGCACTTTTAAGAGCCGTTGCATCCGCTTCCGTTTGCGCGGAGTACGCTTTCCCTTTTCTGAAAGTGGGAGGAACTGCGGTGCTTTACCGAGGTCGTTGGACACCAGAAGAAGCGGAATCCCTCAACCTTACCTTAAACCAACTCGGTGGTTATTTGGAGAAAATAGAAACTTTTATCACTCCTTTAACAGCAGGAGAGCGAAACTGTCTTTATCTGAAAAAGACCAGTATGAGGTAAGAGCTAGAAATGAAAAACTCTAGGGAGTCTTGCCATGTTTCGACCCCTAGAGCCTTCCCGTTCGATTACTCCTCACTCACCACTGGTTACAGAATAACGATCTCTTACCTAAAACCGATCCGATCGAGTGACAGTTTCCAGACTGACCAATTCACCCAACCTACTGTTACTTTTCCCCCCTTTCCAAGGGGGGCTAGGGGGGATAAACTACTGTGTTGGGTTGCGTTCCCTCCACCCAACCTACCGTTACTTTCCCCCCTTTCAAAGGGGGCTAGGGGGGATAAACTGTAACACCGCTTTTTGAAAATGGTATTATTTTTAATTGTTAGAACTGGAAGTTACTTCCTGTTTCAACTGGGGAACACCCGCTTTCTGATCTTTCGTCCAAACCGATGTGCAAGGAATTTTCGCTAAATCAGCATGATCTGCGTATTTCTTCGCAATTTCAGTGACTTCGTGAAGTAATCCCTCTGCTAAAGTTGTCGGTTTTAAGCCCATTTCCAAGAAACAACTGTTATCAACTTTCAGTTCGTTTTCCGCTGCTTCCTTGCGAGGATTATCCACATACGCCACTTCTGTATTCGTTAAACTGGCGATGAGTTTGGCTAAATCTCGAACCCGATGCGTTTCGGTCATTTGGTTGAGAATCTTGACTCGTTCTCCTTTTTCGGGAGGATACTGAAGCGCCAATTCTACACAGCGCACGGTATTCTGGATATGGATAAAGGCGCGAGTTTGTCCGCCAGTTCCATGTACTGTTAACGGATACCCGATCGCGGCTTGCATTAAGAAACGGTTAAGAACCGTCCCATAATCCCCATCATAATCAAACCGATTAATCAACCGTTCATCCAACTTGGTTTCTTCGGTATCTGTTCCCCAAACAATACCTTGATGTAAATCGGTGACGCGAACTCCATCGTTTTTATTGTAATAAGCGAACAACAATTGATCTTGAGTTTTGGTCATGTGATAGACACTACCAGGGTTCGGAGGATACAAAATCTGTTGGGGGATACGTTCGCCATTTTCCGCCACGACTTCAATATCAAGATAGCCTTCAGGAATTTTCATTCCTGCTGTACCATAGCCATAAACCCCCATTGTTCCTAAGTGAACCAGATGGATGTCTAACTCAGATTCTGCGATCGCGCAGAGGGTGTTATGAGTGGCATTAATGTTATTATCAACGGTATAACGGCGATGACGGGGAGATTTCATCGAATAGGGGGCCGCCCGTTGTTCCGCAAAATGCACGATCGCGTCGGGTTTTTCGTCCAACAGTAAATTTAGCAGTCGATCGTATTCCTGCGCGATATCAAGATTATAGAACTTAATTTCCTTACCGCTTACCTCCTTCCAAGCGGCGAGACGAACTCCCATCGAAGAGATTGGCGTGAGAGAATCGGTTTCTAATTCATTATCAATGTTACGTCGAGACAGGTTATCCAGGATAATTACCTCATGTCCTGCTTTCGACAAATGTAGGGAAGTGGGCCATCCGCAAAAGCCATCGCCACCGAGAATAACTACTTTCATAATTTCAGCCTATGTTAAAAACCACTACATCGGTCCGAGTTTACGACCCGTGACCTCAATTTTATGTTTCAATTCTTGTTGAGTAGTTTATTTTACCATATTCCTCGATCGGGTCAATACTCCCCTCGCAAATACAATTTTTTTATTTAGCCAATAGTAATGTCTGATAAATTTTCCTCTTTTGCCGCCCCAATTCGCATCGGAATCTTTCTAATTTTACTGTTTTTAACTTGGCTTCCGATCGCGCTTTCTGCTCAATTTTTTCTCGGCGATCGTCCGAATTTACTAACCATTATAACAATGGGATGGTTGTTTATCCTCTTTTTTATCCTCATCAAAGCTGTCGGAAAGTGGTTTTATGGGGAACATAACGCTTATCGCAAAATTGGTTTATTTATAAGTTCCCAAAATGCTTTAGAACTCTTACAAGGATTAGGCATTGGCTTAAGTTTAACCTTTAGTTTATTTATATTGCAAGGAATCTTCGGCTGGTTAAATTGGGACAATAATTCCCTCCCCTTTTGGCGGTTAATTTTAGAAGGATCATTAACTGGACTCAGCGTTGCTTTTGCAGAAGAATCATTTTTTCGCGGTTGGCTATTAAATGAATTAGAAAGAGATTATTCCCTTAAAATTGCTTTGTGGACGAATGGAATTATTTTCGCGATCGCGCATTTTCTTAAACCTATTCCTGCTATGATTGAAACTCTCCCTGCTTTTCCAGGCTTACTTTTATTAGGCTTAATTTTAGGATTAGCAAGGAGAAAAAATCAGAGCCGATTAGGACTTTCTATTGGTTTACACGGGGGGTTAGTTTGGGGCTATTATATTGTTGATGTGGGAGAATTAATCAGCTATACTCAAATCGTCCCTCCTGCGATTACTGGCATTTATGGCAATCCAATTGCAGGCGTAATGGGCTGGTTATTTCTATTCGGATTAATCCTATGGTTAAAGCCCGAAAAAGATGAAACCAGGCGGGGGAGTGTATAACCCAATTTCAAAGATATCTCTGACTCCTGTCATTCCCTGACCAATAAATAATAACAGCGCGATCGAGTTAAGGACAATGTGAACTTTCCGCCAAAACAAGGATTTATCTTTATAAATTTCATCAATAATAGCAAGGGAAAAAATCATTAGTAACGCCGCCAACATTCCAGAATAATAATGAGAAATGTACCATTCGGCGGTACGTCGAAAAACTCCCTCTTGACTGCCTAAAATAACTAATCCCACTCCTGTTAAAGTAGCAAAAATACCGCGCCATTTTTTCTCTCTCGCTTTATACAAAAACACTAAAGAAGCAATAGTCAACCCAAACATTAGAATTATAAAAATTGCTTGTAAAGGTTGGTTGGTAAAAAGTTCATTTTTAATGATATTCTTAGAGATAATTGCATGAGCCAGCGCGACTAAAACAATACCAACCACTGACGCAGAAAGCCATTTTCCTAGTTGAACATGATCTTTTCCCACAGTGGGAGCAATTTTACTCTTTTTATTTTCAGATTTAATTTGTAAACGTCTTTGACGAGTTGCCCAAGCAAAGTTAACAACAATTCCAATTAAAGGAAAAACGAAAATTACAGCGAGTGCGGGATGGATTAAAGTTAACCAATTATCAAGTGTCATTATTCACCTCTTTAATCATTAATAAAACTGGCTTCTATGATCTGAAATTAACAGATATAGCGGTTCTATAGCGATCCCATATTATTTGTAAAAAGTTGATGAACCGTTCCCCCCTTTCAAAGGGGGGTTAGGGGGGATTAATTCATCCTGCCTTTCAAAGGTTAGGGGGGATTAATTCATCCTGCCTTTCAAAGGTTAGGGGGGATTAATTCATCCCCCCTTGGAAAGGGGGGTTAGGGGGGATTAATTCATCCTGCCTTTCAAAGGTTAGGGGGGATTAATTCACAATTCTTATGTGGATTGCTATAGAATCTATCCTAACTGATCAACTTTAAGAAAAGATGATATTTCACTGAGAATTTCCTTAAATATGTCTCTCTAAATCATTATTTAAGTTTTAGTAAAAATTCAGTCAACCAGATTACGTTATTTAAATTAGAATGAGATCGGAATCCAGAAAAGACCTCACTTAAGTTAATCCTGATGACAGTTTCTGAATTTAATACCCAACATCTTTTTCGGCGTTTTCGGTTACGCTTGTTACGCTTACGTTTAGCAACATTAATATTAATCGGAATTATTACAATTGGGGCGGGAATTTCGATCGCGTGGTTTGCGGGAGAAGGAACAATCACCGAATTATTTGAACAGCTTAATCAATTCCAAGCCAACCCGCCGCAATTATTAGAAGCACCCATGAACACTTCTAATAAATATCTTCTGATTCCTACTTTTATTTTATTAGCATTTGCCTTCATTGTCACCAAAATCATCCCCACACCGAGAGGATGGGCGCGATTTGTAATTATTATCATTTTACTCTCTTTAACGATTCGTTATTTATTCTGGCGAGTTACTACAATTAACCTTGATGATCCGCTCAATGGAACAATTAGTTTAACTTTATTTGCTTTAGAAATGTTAGTCGTCGTCAGCAGTGCGATTCAACTGTTTTTAATGTTAAAAATTAAAAATCGTTCTCCCCAAGCTGATCAACTACAAGAAGCAGTTAGAAAAAAAGAATTTCGTCCTACCGTTGACATTTTAATTCCCAGTTATGATGAACCCGAATTTATTTTAAGACGAACGATCATGGGTTGTCAGGCAATTAATTATGAACCAAAAACCGTTTATTTATTAGATGACACCAGAAGACCTCATATTAAAAAACTGACCGAAGAATTAGGCTGTGAATATCTGACTCGTCCCACCAATGAACACGCGAAAGCAGGAAACTTAAATAACGCCTTACCAAAAACTAATGGCGAATTAATTGTTGTTTTCGACGCTGACTTTGTTCCTACCTCTAATTTTTTAGAGCGCACTGTGGGCTTTTTCCAAGATGAAAAAATGGCGTTAGTGCAAACCCCACAAAGTTTTTATAACGCTGATCCCATTGCTCATAATTTAGGGTTAGAAGATATTTTAACCCCAGAAGAAGAAGTTTTTTATCGTCAAATTCAACCAATTAAAGATGGTGCTGGAAGTGTGGTTTGTTCGGGTACAGCTTTTATTGTGAGACGAAAAGCATTAGAAGAAGCGGGAGGGTTTGTCACCGAATCTTTAAGTGAAGATTACTTCACTGGAATTAGATTGTCAGCGCAAGGATATCATCTCGCTTATTTAGATGAAAAATTAAGTGCTGGATTAGCTGCCGAAAATATTGGCGCACATATTACCCAAAGAATACGTTGGGCGAGAGGAACATTACAAGCCTTTTTTATTGAAGCCAACCCCCTAATAATCAAGGGATTAAGTATCAAGCAAAGATTAGCGCATTTAGAAGGATTATTACATTGGTTTACCAGTTTTTCTCGAATCTTCTTCTTATTAATGCCTTTAGCTTACTCTTTTTTACAAGTGCTTCCTCTCAAGACAACGATTGAAGAAGTCATCTATTTCTTTTTACCATTTTATCTCGTTCAACTGACCGTTTTTTCGTGGTTAAATTGTCGCAGTCGCTCTGGAATTTTATCAGATGTTTATTCTCTCGTTTCTGCTTTTCCTCTGGCTATAACTGTAATTCAAGTAATGATTCGTCCTTTTTCTTCTGGTTTTAAAGTCACGCCGAAAGGAGTAAAAGGAGAACAAAAAATTCGCTTTAATTGGATACTAGCTTTACCGTTGGTGATTCTATTTATTTTGAGTGCAATCAGTTTGTGGCGTTGTTTGGGAATGGCTTTCTTACATACTAACCATGATTGGCGTTTAGGTTGGGTCTGGAGTGGTTATAATTTATTAATGCTGGGAATTGCCCTATTGATTTTATTAGATATTCCTAGCCAAGATGTTTATCAATGGTTTAATTTACGGCGAATTGTTGCAGTTAAGTTAGGAAGAGAAACGATTTGGGGCGTAACGACTAAACTCTCAGAAGTCGGTTTAGAAATGACATTAACCCATCAATTAGAACTTCCTCCGAATTTAGAATCTTACGAGGTAGAATTAGAGTTAGTGGAGGAAAAGATTAAGTTACAGGGAGTGATTACTGTTTTAGAAAAATCGGATGATTTTCCCAGATTAAAAATTCAGTTGGAAAACTTAACCACTGAACAACATCGTCAGTTAGTGGAACTTTTATTCTGTCGTCCAGGACAATGGTTAAGTCGATCTTCTCCTGGGGAAATTCAATCATTATTCTTGTTATTTCGTATTTTAATCCGACCTCATTTTCTCTTCCGTAACCGTCAAGAAATTAAAGGCGTAAAAGTCGCTCAAGTTTAAAAATGCTTAATCTCTGGTGGCTACAATCAGTGACCACGCCATCACTCAATTTAATCCCGACTAATTTTGTCGGGTTTGGTTGCCGCCCCGATCGGGCTGTGTTAGTATCAAGCGAATTGAAATGTAAAAGGAGATGAACCCAATGGCTCTTGCAACTGAAACCAGTAATGCGAAACCCACCTACACCAATTTAGTCTCGAAAGAAGGAGGCACAACCTACGACTTACTCCCCCTCCATGTTTGCGAAGAAACCTTTGCACCTTTGGAAGTTGCTTACGACTATGACGCAATTCGTGAGCAAGTGAGCAGAGAAAGCATTGCGGCCGGTCCCAAGTCCATCTGGCGTTACAAACCCTTTTTACCGGTCACAGGCGAAGTCATTGATGTGGGAACGGGAATGACTCCCTTAGTAAAGTCGAAGCGGTTAGCCCGTCGTCTCGGCTTAAAAGAACTCTATATTAAAAATGATGCGGTGAATATGCCCACATTGAGCTTCAAAGACCGCGTGGTTTCTGTGGCTTTAACCAAAGCGAGAGAATTTGGCTTTTCTACCGTTTCCTGCGCCAGTACGGGAAACCTCGCTAACTCTACCGCCGCCATCGCTGCCAGTGCGGGGTTAGAATGTTGTGTGTTTATTCCTGCCGATTTAGAATTGGGCAAAGTGTTGGGAACTTTGATTTATAACCCAACCGTCATGGCAGTGAAAGGAAACTATGACCAAGTGAATCGTCTCTGTAGTGAAGTCGCCAACGGCTATGGCTGGGGATTTGTGAATATTAATCTTCGTCCCTATTATTCCGAAGGCTCGAAAACCCTCGGTTTTGAAGTTGCCGAACAATTAGGATGGAAACTACCCGATCATATTGTTTCTCCTTTAGCTTCAGGTTCTCTCTATACAAAAATTTATAAAGGTTTCCAAGAATTTGTAAAAACAGGTTTAGTGGAAGATAAGGCGGTTCGTTTCAGTGGCGCACAAGCGGAAGGCTGTTCTCCCATTTCTCAAGCATTCAAAGAAGGACGGGATTTTGTCACCCCAGTAAAACCCAATACAATCGCAAAATCGATCGCAATTGGTAATCCCGCCGATGGTGCTTATGCTTTAGATGTGGCTCGTCAAACCAACGGTAACATTGAAGATGTCACCGACGCAGAAATTATTGAAGGGATTAAACTCTTAGCAGAAACGGAAGGAATCTTTACTGAAACCGCCGGCGGCACAACGATCGCAGTGCTGAAAAAATTAGTAGAAGCTGGTAAAATTGACCCTGACGAAACCACGGTTGCTTATATCACAGGAAACGGATTGAAAACTCAAGAAGCAGTACAAGGTTATATTGGCGAACCGTTTGCGATTGATCCGAATTTAGATAGTTTTGAACGCGCCTGGCAACGGTCACGGACGCTCGATCGTTTAGAATGGCAACAAGTGTTAGTCTAGTTTCGCCTCTCCTGTAGAAATTTAGTAAATTGTTGTTGGCGATTCCCTGCTTTATTAAAGGAATTACCAATAACAAAGAACCGATAATCAGTAACGAATAACAGTATGAGTGTAAAAGTTTTAGTTCCTACCGTATTACAAAAATATACCGAAAACCAAGCCGTTTTAGAATGCGATGGAAGCAACGTTAAAGAGTTAGTTGAAACTCTCGAACAAAACTATCCTGGCTTTAAAGGACGTTTACGGGATGAAGAAGGAAAACTGCGTCGCTTCCTCAATTTTTATGTGAATAGTGAAGACATTCGTTTCTTAGAATACGATAAAACTTCCCTTAAAGATGGCGATGAAGTGAGTATTGTTCCTGCTGTTGCGGGTGGTTGAACGGTGACGAAATAATTAATAACGAATAAGTAATAACGGATATGTCTGAAGAAGAAAAGTCGAACCAAGAAACCAAAGCTGATTCCTCAGCCAAGAAGAAAGAAGAAAAAGAACCTCCCATTGAAGATAAACCGTTACCTGAGTTTATCAAGGAACATTATGAACCCACTCTCAAAGAAGCGCTAACTCAACAAGGAATTGAAGATTTAGAGTTAGAGTTTAAAACAGATAAGTTTCCTTTACCAGGCGGCGAAGAATGTCCGCAATTAGTGGGAGAATGGGACGGAGGAAAACGCCGTTTTAACGTTTACTTTTTAGACGAAGATATCAGTGGGAAAAAAGCCTTTTCTTACAGCGCTACTGATGCGCCTCCGAGTACCATTGAATCCTTTATGATTGATGAACGAAAAGTCAATTTAGACCTCTTGGTGATGTACACTGTACAACGCTTGAATGGTCAAAAGTGGATCGATCGTAATTAAATGAATGTTTGATATAGCAATCGGAGATGAGTGGTGAGAAGTTTCAGCCCCCTACCCCCCAATCTTGGGGGAACTAGATTGCATCTCCTTCTCATATCTGATTCGGAGATTGCTATAGCCATTCTCTCTTTAAAAATTAGTAATTGGTTATAGCAATCTCATAAGATTCGTAAATTTTAAAGACCCCCAATTCCCGCAATTGGGGTATTTTTGTCTTTACCATCCAATGATTTAAGCACTCACCGTGACTCGACATCCTTTCGACCAACTTGCGAAACAACTCCTTGAACAACTTCTCCTACCTTGCGGAGACGTGGAAATCTCCAAAGAAGTCCCAGGAGAACCCCACTTCATTGACCTTTACTTTTCCCCTCAAACCAATGTTACCCCTGATCCTCAAACTCTAGGGATTTTAGCAGCAATGCTTCAATCTCCAGGACTATTTGAACCGTTCCGAAATCCGCCCTCAGTTGAAGACATGGAAAGTTGTCTCCTCAAGCGACTGTGGTTGGTTTCATCTCTCCGCCGTCGTGGCACTTTCAACCCTAATCATCCGCCCCTGCTTTGGATCATTGCACCGACAGTTAGTCAGAACTTTCTGAACAGCTTTAGCGCAGTCAAGAAAGAAAATTGGCTGTCTGGAATCTATGAATTAGCACCGGCTCTGAAAGCAATTATAATTGTCGTGCATCAACTGCCAAAAACATCAGAAACTCTCTGGTTAAGACTGCTGGGAAAAGGAAGAGTACAACAACAAGCGGTAGAAGAAGTGATCGCTCTACCAGAGGAAGACTCCAGACGGGCGATCGCGCTAAGATTATTATCAATCTGGAAAGTTACCGTTGAAATGAGTCCAGAGATTCCAGAAGAGGAGGAATTAACTATGCCCATCCCACAAGCCTTTTTAGAATGGGAAAATCAAGTTGAACAACGTGGACGAAAAGAAGGACAAAAGGAAGCCATCAGAACTATTGCTCTCAATCTAATGCAGACGGGAATGTCTCTCTCTCAAGTTTCTGAAGTGACAGGATTATCTTTGGAAGAAGTTCAAAACTTACAAGCAGATCACAAGGAAAGCAACCAGTAATCAGTAACCAATCTTTCCCAAAATCGATCGCCGAAGAGCTTCTCGCAGCGTAACGAGGAAGACTCCAGACGGGCGATCGCGCTAAGATTATTATCAATCTGGAAAGTTACCGTTGAAATGAGTCCAGAGATTCCAGAAGAGGAGGAATTAACTATGCCCATCCCACAAGCCTTTTTAGAATGGGAAAAACAAGTTGAACAACGTGGACGAAAAGAAGCCATGAGAACTATTGCTCTCAATCTAATGCAGACGGGAATGTCTCTCTCTCAGGTTTCTGAAGTGACAGGATTATCTTTGGAGGAAGTTCAAAACTTACAAGCAGATCACAAGGAAAGCAACCAGTAATCAGTAACCAATCTTTCCCAAAATCGATCGCTGAAGAGCTTCTCGCGGAGCGACATCTCACCCTCCTTATTTTTCTCTCGTCAAAGTCTGCGTATCCCTAGATGATCTACAATAAAATCAAGGAAGTTATTTCAAATCTTAAATCTAAGTCCAATGACTTCTCCAGTGATTGCAATTGTCAAAAATGGCAAGATTGAGCTATTAAACCCCTTATCTTTCCCCGAAGGAACTCAGTTATTAGTGACTCCTATTCCTTCGGAAAGTCAAGTGGAAACTATCGAAACGAAGGATGAGTGGTATAACCTATCCTTACAGGGATTGAATCGTTGCTTTGATGAAAACGAACCAGAATACACTTTAGAACAAATTAAAGAATTCAATCCTGACTATGAAGGAGGGTGATGTCATTCTAGCTTCCATTACACAAGCGGACGGAAACCTGAAAAATCGTCCTGTCCTTATCCTTCGTATCATGCCAAAGTATAAAGATTATTTAGTTTGTGGAATTAGCACACAGTTAAATCAGTATATTAAGGACTTTGACGAGATAATTTCTGTTCAGGATTCAGATTTTGTCACCAGTGGGTTAGTTTCATCTTCAGTTATTAGACTAGGATTTCTGGCACTTCTTCCTAAAAGAAAAATTCTTGGTTTAATTGGTTCGATTTCCTCGACAAGACATCAAACACTGCTACGGAATTTAAGTCATTATCTTCTTAAGAACGTATAAAACCCTTGATAAACTTCCATTATTCCCTACTTTTTTGGGATCAAATCTAGCGGGTTATTCCATGTCGGGTTGAAAAAAAATTGCGATCGCGCATCCTGAAGGAGTAAAGGATCAAACACTCGATCGCCGAAGCGCCTCTCACGCTCCTTATTTTTCTCTGGTGAAAGTCTGCGTATCCCACAATCGCGAGGATCGAGGTCTTTATTTCCAAATTAGCACCGATCGAGTGATACATTAACTCTAAGACCTATTGAACACTCACCGTGACTCGACATCCTTTCGACCAACTCGCGAAACAACTCCTTGAACAACTTCTCCTACCTTGCGGAGACGTGGAAATCTCCAAAGAAGTACCAGGAGAACCCCACTTCATTGACCTTTACTTTTCTCCCCAAACCAATGTTACCCCTGATCCTCAAACTCTAGGGATTTTAGCAGCAATGCTTCAATCTCCAGGACTCTTTGAACCGTTCCGAAATCCGCCCTCAGTTGAAGACATGGAAAGTTGTCTTCTCAAGCGACTGTGGTTGGTTTCATCTCTCCGCCGTCGTAACACTTTCAACTCTAATCATCCGCCCCTGCTTTGGATAATTGCACCGACAGTTAGTCAAAACTTTCTAAACAGCTTTAGCGCAGTCAAGAAAGAAAATTGGCTGTCTGGAATCTATGAATTAGCACCGGCTCTGAAAGCAATTATAATTGTCGTGCATCAACTGCCAAAAACATCAGAAACTCTCTGGTTAAGACTGCTGGGAAAAGGAAGAGTACAACAACAAGCGGTAGAAGAAGTGATTGCTCTACCAGAGGAAGACTCCAGACGGGCGATCGCGCTAAGATTGTTATCAATCTGGAAAGTTACCGTTGAAATGAGTCCAGAGATTCCAGAGGAGGAGGAATTAACTATGCCCATCCCACAAGCCTTTTTAGAATGGGAAAATCAAGTTGAACAACGTGGAGAACAACGGGGAATCAAAAAGGTTGCTCTCAATCTAATGCAGACAGGAATGTCTCTCTCTCAGGTTTCTGAAGTTACAGGATTATCTTTGGAAGAAGTGCAAAACTTACAAGCAGATCACAAGGAAAATAATCAGTAATCAGTGACTAATTTTTCCCAAAATCGATCGCCGAAGCACCTCTCGCGGAGCGACATCTCACCCTCCTTATTTTTCTCTCATCAAAGTCTGCGTATCCCACCTCCCTTCAGTTTCCCCCCTTTCAAAGGGGGGTTAGGGGGGATAAAAAACTGAAAAAAATTAAGCCCACCCCGCGCGATCCATAATTCTCACCGCTAAGGGGTTATTTTCTCCCAACTGGGAAACATTCACCATGTCCTCTTTAAACTCGCCAAATCGAGCAATAACTGGGTCTAAAGGAACATTCGGAACAACTGGGTATTCACTGTTACTCTGAGCAAAAATCGCCTGTGCTGGCGGACTCACTAAGTATTCTAAAAAGCGAATTGCTCCCTCGCGATTCGGTGCTGTTTTAATCACCCCACCGCCACTAACATTAACATGAGTTCCCCGTCCCTCTTGATTTGGGAAAAAGACATTGATGCGGTTAAAAATCCCTGGATTACTAGCCGATCGTCCTGGCGCAAACCGCGCAAAATAGTAAGTATTGGCAACAGCCAGATCAGCCATGCCAGAAGCAGCTGCTTTAATTTGATCTGTATCACCGCCACGAGGGGGACGCGCCATATTTGCCACAATTCCTCGACACCATTCTTCTGCCGCTTCCTCTCCTAAATTAGCAATGAGAGACGCGACGAGAGATTGATTATAAACATTATTGGACGATCGAATCGCAATCCGATTCCGCCATTTCGAGGAGGCTAAATCCTCATAAGTCGATAATTCTGAAGCATCCACCTGAGTATTGTTGTAGAGAATCACTCGCGCTCGTTTCGTTAAACTAAACCATAACCCGTCAGGATGACGAAGATTTTCAGGAATACTCCCTTCTAAAATCGGAGAAGATACTGGAGAAAAAATCCCTGCTTCTTCTGCGCGCCATAATCTCGCCGCATCCACTGTAATCAAAAGATCAGCAGGACTGTTGCGCCCCTCACTTTTAATGCGAGCGATTAGTTCATCGGCATTTCCTTCTAAAAGATTAACCCGAATCCCCGTTTGATCGGTAAAGTTTTGATAAAGTAATTCATCAGTATCGTAATGGCGAGAGGAATAAAGATTAATCTCTCCACTTTGAGCATAACTGGGTTTCGCTTGGGTCAACTGACCTACTGTAGCGGCTGCGGTTGCTGTTCCCGCGCCAATAAAAAACCGTCTGGTAAATTTCATCATTAACTATAGAACAATTATTTTCAAGTCCAACTAAGAAATTCTCTCATTAATTAGAAAAATTGACAAGACTTTTCAGCAACTGTGTCTAGGAAAAATATAAAAATACAGAACTATAGCGCTAGGCAAGAGGCAAAAGCTGGAGCGTAAACTGTCTAATTTTTAATTAGGGCTTGCTGAAAAAGGCGCGATCGCGGCGTTATCAGTTGATCTCTGCGTCTGGGGAACTTATGAACGCTTCCAAACCTTACAGAAAAAACGCAATCAAGTTTCTCGTCCCCCGACGCTTCCTCTTCGCCAACAAGACTGTGTGGCAAATTACTCCATCTCCGAATCATAAGTGGAAGCAACATACAACTCTTTTAATTGCTTCTCATCCACTGTACCTGGTGCTTCTGTTAACAGACAACTGGCTTGTTGTGTCTTCGGAAATGCTATTACATCTCGAATGGAATCTTCTCCCGCGAGTAACATTACCAGCCGATCGAGTCCATAAGCAATTCCCCCGTGTGGTGGTGTGCCAAAATCAAAGGCTTCGAGAAGGAAACCAAATTTTTCTTCTGCTTTTTCTAGGGATAAACCGATCGCAGCGAAAACTTTTTCTTGAATATCTCGCTGATAAATTCTGAGACTACCGCCACCAATTTCAATCCCATTATAAACTAAATCGTAGGCTCGCGCTCGTGCAGTTTTAATGTCGTCTAAATCTTCAGAATTTGGGGCTGTAAACGGGTGATGGAGAGACTCTAAACGCTTCTCGTCGGGATTCCATTCAAACATCGGAAACTCGGTCACCCACAACAAATTAATGGCAGTTTCATCAATTAAATTTAATTCTTCTCCTAAGACTTGACGCACTCGATCGAGCGACTTATTAACCGTAATGGTATCCCCAGCACCAAATAATAATAAATGTCCAGGTTTTGCGCCAGTGCGTCGTAATAATTCCGCTTTTTGTTCTTCCGTTAAATTATCTTTAATCGCCCCGATCGTGTCGATTTCCATTCCTTCGCGCACTCGCACATAAGCTAATCCTTTCGCACCAGCTGCGGCTGCTTCCTTAAACAAGTCACCACCGGTTTTAATCTGAACATTAGAAATTTGCTCATTTCCACCAGGAATCGGTAGAACTTTCACTAAACCGCCGCTTTTTACCGCACCAGAAAAGACTTTAAACCCAGAATCTTGGACAATATCCGACACATTGACCAATTCTAAGCCGAAACGGGTGTCAGGGCGATCGGTGCCATATTTTGCCATTGCTTCATTGTAGGTTAAACGGGGGAACGGACGAGAGAGTTCGATTCCTTTTACCTGTTTGAAAATATGACAGACGAGACGTTCATTGAGATCAATAATTTCATCTTCCGAGAGAAAACTCATTTCCATGTCAAGCTGTGTAAACTCGGGTTGCCGATCGGCGCGTAAGTCTTCATCGCGGAAACAACGGGCGATTTGATAGTATCGATCGAAGCCAGACACCATCAATAACTGCTTAAAGAGTTGTGGCGACTGGGGAAGGGCGAACCATTGTCCAGGATTCACACGAGAGGGAACTAAATAGTCTCTCGCGCCTTCAGGAGTCGAACGGGTGAGGATGGGCGTTTCTACCTCAGCGAAGTTTTCCTCGTCTTCTAGGAAGCGTCGAATTGCTTTTACGACTTGATGACGCAAATGAAGATTTTTGTTGAGTCGATCGCGCCGTAAATCTAGATAGCGATATTTGAGGCGAATATTCTCCCTGACGGTATCTGCTTCCTCACTGGAAATCTGAAACGGAAGTTGTTTTCGCACCGCATTTAAAACTTCGATCGCATCGGCATAAACTTCGACATCTCCTGTGGGAAGATTAGGATTAAGGGAGTCTTCTGGACGTTGACTGACACGACCAGTTACTTTAATCACATACTCATTACGGATGCTTTCTGCTTGTGGATAAGAGTCGGGAGTCCGTTCCGGATCGCTTACAATTTGAATAATTCCCGCGCGATCGCGCACATCTAAAAACACAACGCCACCGTGATCTCTGCGTCGATCGACCCAACCATATAAAGTTACTGTCTCACCAATATTTGAGTTTCGTAAGTCTCCGCAATAGTATGTTCGCATCTTCGTTAATTGTTCTTGGTTCTTTAGTTAATTGTTATTTATCAATTGTCTCTTGTCAATTGTTCAATTACTCTTCTGGTAAATCGGACAGTTTTGTAAACGCTTCTAACATCACTTCTTGACGGGCTAAAACTTGATTAATTTTATGAGAAAGTTGATAATAGTTGCTGCGAACTTCGCCTTTTAGCTGACTTACTTCTTCTCTCAATCGATCGAACTCATCACTTAAACTATCGAATCCTTCAGAAATATGACCTCCTGGTTCAACATCTATTTTTAAAGTTCTAACTTCTTCAGAAAGTCTTTGCATTTCTCGTTTGAGTTCATTAATTTTTCGGTTTGCTTCTGTCATTTTTTCGTTATTCGTTATTCGTTATTCGTTATTCGTTATTCGTTATTCGTTATTCGTTATTCGTTATTCGTTATTCGTTATTCGTTATTCGTTATTCGTTATTCGTTATTCGTTATTCGTTATTCGTTATTCGTTATTCGTTATCCCCCCCCTTTCAAAGGGGGGTTAGGGGGGATTAATTGATTTAAGATTACTATAGTTAGCCATTTTAACACTTCATCTAAGGTTTAAATTTATCTGTTATTATGTAATTTTATATGACTCAATAAAGATATGGCTACAGAAACAGACTTCGCTCGAATCTTGGAAAGACTTGAACAAAAAATTGATTCTCAAGCTGAACGACTTGAACAAAAAATTGATTCTCAAACGGAACGACTCGAACAAAAAATTGATTCTCAAGGTGAGAAACTACAATCTATTGATACTCGGTTAGCAAGAGTAGAAGAAAAAACAGATGGCTTAGGAGAACGATTAGAGAAAATTGAAGGAAATCTCGAAAGGCAAGATAACCGACTTTGGACATATTTGACAACTACCACTGTCACTCTTTTAGGCGGTTTACTGGCAATTTTAGGGAGATTTTTGTTGTTTCCTCATCAATAATGTTAGCAACAAATACAATTAAGATGATGACTGATAACTATTCACGACTGATTCCCCATTCTTCCCCTTGAATCAAGGTATGAACTTGCCATTCAAGAAAACGTAGAAAACGTAGGTTGGGTGAAGCAAAGCGAAACCCAACACAAATTAGTCATTAGTCAACTGGTGCGCCATTCTTCCCCTCGAATCAAGGTATGAACTTGCCATTTGGAGCGCGATCGAGGATAATCAGAACGATAATGACCACCACGACTTTCCTCTCGAAATAAAGCACTTTTCAAGACTAAATAAGCAACATCTAAAAGGTTAAATATTTCTCCAGCTTCACGTAACTTTTCTTCTGCTGTGGGATTTTGAAATTGGATAGAATTTAGACTTTCCCCTCGAAAAAAATCAGCAATTGGCAACGTCGAAACTTTTTCTCGCCATTCTTGAACCTGTTCTAAACCCAGCTTTAATTCTTTTTCTGTGCGACAAATTCCCGCACAATCCCACACTAAAACCCTCACTGCTTCTCGTAACTCTTCTAAATCAGAAACATCTTCCATCCAACTCTCATCAGTAAAAGTAAAAAACTGTTTTTGAGGAGAAGAATCAGAAACGTTTTCTATCTCCATTTCCTTAAACCGTTGTCCAAACACTAAACATTCCAACAGAGAATTACTCGCCAAACGATTCGCCCCATGAACTCCCGTATTGGCTGTTTCTCCCACCGCATACAATCTTGGGATCGAAGTCTCACTATTGACATCTACTGCAATCCCTCCCATCCAATAATGCGCCGCTGGGGCGACAGGAATTGGCTGAGAAAAGATATCAATGCCATGTGATTTACAAACTTTGATAATATTCGGAAAGCGATATTGGATGCGATCGGGCGGAATCGGGCGTAAATCCAAGTAAACATAAGCATGAGCGGGATCATCGGCGGTTTTTTGCAGATGATTGTAAACCGCACGACTAACCACATCACGAGGGGCTAACTCCCCATCAGGATGATAGTCAAAGGCGAAACGATAACCGTTTTCATCCACTAAATGCGCTCCCTCTCCTCGCACTGCTTCTGTAATTAAAAAACGCGGTGCGCCAGCTTTCGTTAAAGCAGTGGGATGAAACTGGAAAAACTCCACATCTCGTAATAACGCACCGACACGCCATGCTAAGGCGACACCATCTCCAGTGCTGACGGTGGGATTCGTGGTTTGGGCGAAAACTTGTCCTCCTCCTCCTGTTGCTAAAATGACCGCCGTTGCTTGGAGGGGATAAACTTGGTTTTGGTGTAAAATTGAAACTCCCTGACAGTGTTTCGTCTCAGGATCAAGGTTTAATTTGAGAACGAGCGCTTGCGGAATAACGGTAATATTATCACGAGCCAAGACTTGTTCGGTGAGAGTGTTGACAATGGCTCGTCCAGTGGTATCGGCGGCATGAAGTACACGGGGATGAGAATGAGCCGCCTCTAACGTCATCGCGAGGTCTTCCCCTGTTCGATCGAAGTTTACCCCTAACTCGACTAAAGTTTCAATACTCGTCGCTGCATTCTCCACTAAAAACTTCACCGCTTCGGGGATACATAACCCGGCTCCCGCTTTGAGGGTATCTTGATAATGATGATCGGGAGAATCCCCAGGCGCGATCGCAGCCGCAACTCCTCCCTGCGCCCAGTCACTCGCGCCAATTTTTAGATCATCCTTACTCACAATGGCGACTCGCAAATGCTGAGGAAGACAAAGCGCGGTGTAGAGTCCGGCAGCCCCTGCCCCAACGATGATAATATCAAACTGCATGATGATGGGAAGTTCCCTTACCTAATTTAATTGTGATTATTCTAATCTATTTTAATCCGTTTTTCTTTCAAGTCTAATTGCATTTATAGATTTTTATTCACTTTATAAAAATATAATAGTTAATGTAGTAACTGATCATCATTAAAATTACATTTCAATTCTTAACTACTCTCTCTATATCTGTAGTTTTTCACATCTTCTACAGAAATTTCTTCACTAGAAACAATTTTATAATGCTTTTCTTGAACTACTTTTATTTGACCTTCTTCTAGAGTTAATTCAAAAAGAACAATTAAGTCATTAGAGAGAAATTGAGCAGATACTGAGCGACAAATTAAGTCACCAAAAACCTCATCACAGTAAGCAATATCTTGTCTAGTTTGTATTACACTCAACTGATCTTTGCCAATTTTGGCTTGTACTGGTACAACAAAATGTGATCCATTACTATTGAGTCCGACATAAATTTCATCAATCTCCACTTGTCCAATACCAGTAACAGTAGTTCTTAGATGATTTTGTAAAGAATATGCAGTAATGCCTAAAAAAATATCTATTAGACGATTATACCTAATTTTAGTAAGTAAAGACTGCTCATCTCCTAATGAGTATCTTGTAATAATCTCTGGTGTTGCTTCTGGAACTTTAATATAAATTAAAGCATTATTGGGAATAATGCGGTTAACAGTATCCAGTACAAAACGATATTTCCCTTTTCCTACAGATTCTATAATCCATTCCCATCCTAAAGATTGCGTATTTAAAATTTCTCTAGGAAGTGGCTTACGAAAACGATAGCTATACAAAATATCACCAATATTCTTAGGGTTAACATTTAGGCTATCACATACTTCATACAGTTCCTCACGAGTAAACTCAAAATAAGTTATACCTTCTTTATAGTATTTTTTGAAAATTGTTGTAATTACTTCTTCATAAGCAGTTAGGTAAAATGAATTGCTTAATGTAGTATAATTTAGATAGGGTTAAAAAGACCAAGTAAAATAGATTGTGTTTAGCGCATTTTAGCAAATTGGGGTTGCCTCGATCGAAAATTATGAGATTTATTAGAGACTTAAATCCAGAAACACAGAGCCTTCTTACAAGAATTAGTTGTCAAAGTAAATCCCTTCAAGTAAGAAATCGAGCTAAATGTATTTTGTTGAGTTCCCAGAAATTTACAATTGACCAGTTAAAGGTAATCTTTAACGTCGATCGAAAAACCATATATAACTGGTTAACGCGATGGGAAGATCAAAATCTTAAGGGCTTATATAATCAAAAAGGTGTGGGGAGAAAACCCAAATTAAGTCAAGAGCAAAAAGAACAAGTCAAAACTTGGGTAAAGGAAAATCCAAAGTCTCTCAATCAAGTTCAAAATAAAATTCAAAAAGAATGGGGGATTGAGATTAGTAAAGATACGATAAAAAGAATTATAAAGAAGTTGAATATGCTCTGGAAAAGGATGAAGAGAGGAATCAGTAAAAGCCCATATGAATGGGAATTAGAGGTAAAACTACCTCGGTTGGAAGAATTAAAAAAGCAAGCTCAAAAAGGAGATATTGCAATCAAATACTTAGATGAAAGTGGATTTTCTCTCAAGCCTGATGTTCCCTATGCGTGGCAGGAGAAAGGAGAAAGAATAACTTTGAAAAGCTGTCAAAGTAAGAGAATAAGTGTCTTGGGGTTAATGGATTGTGATTATCATTTAGATTACGAAATATATCAAGGGACAATTAAAAGTGATACCGTTATTAAGTTTTTAGATAAAATTAGTGAAAACTTAACGAAAGTTACCGTAGTAGTTCTCGATCAAGCATCAATTCACACGAGCGATGAATTTGTAGAAAAACTGGAAGAATGGAGAGCAAAAAAATTGGAAATTTTCTGGTTACCCCCTTATTCTCCTAAATATAACTTAATCGAAATTCTCTGGAGATTTATCAAATATGAGTGGATTGAAGTTTCAGCTTACGACAGTTGGAAGAATCTTATTAAATACCTAGAAAAAGTGTTGGATAATTTTGGAGCTGAGTATGCAATTCATTTTGCATAGGTGCTTATATACCTTTTTTCTGATCTGCCATATTTATGTATTATTAAGTTTTCGAGTTCTTGGTGCAATAACATGGGGATCAACTCCATATAATTGAGCCGCCTTTGACATTTCTAATTTTAATAATTTTTCTTCTCCTAAATTATACCAGTGTTCTATTGCTAAACTTTCAATTCCTAAAACTTTTCTAATTTCTTGGGCGACAGCTTTCGCTAAGAAAGGGGGAACAGAATTACCAATTTGTCGAAACCCATGCCATTTTGTAACATGAAATCGAAACCAATCGGGATAAGAATGGAGTCTTGCAGCTTCTCTTACTGTAATACATCGAGGATGATAAGGATGAATGGGACGAGGAGAAGTATAAGCGCCTCGATTACTGGGTGTTCCTGCTCTTAATGTATTAGAAATCCCTTGAGGATGTAGTTTATAAAAACGGCTTACTGGTTCAGTTTTTCCAGGTGGCGTTGCTTTAAATCTGAAGATTGATTTTTCGGTGTGTTTAGTTCTTAAACTGGCGGTTAATAAACTAGAATTATAATAACGAGGGTAACTAAAATCATCGTCTGTTTTGCCGTTTTGTCGTAACTGACGACTATAAAAACTCGGTTGACCAAAGTCAGCTTTAACTGTATCTTGATGTAATAACTCAGGATAGTTTTCTATCTCTGGTAAATCAATGATTGCATCTTCTACGGTAGGGCTATTAGGTAAATAACAATTTAACAACATGACCTTGGCTTCAGGAGGCTTTGTCATTGGTTTAGGATAGTTAGGAAGAGTTTGATCTTGACGACATCCGAGAAGAAATAAACGCTTGCGATTTTGAGGAACACCAAAGTTAGACGCATTTAGAACTTGATAAGGAAGTTGGACTTGATAACCATTTTCCTGAAATTTTTTGATTAATTCTTCTAAAAGTTGCTGTGATTTTCCGATTCCCATCCCTGCGACATTTTCCATGACAAAATATTTGGGTTTTAGTTCTAACACTAATCTTAAAAAGTGAAAAACTAAAGAATTTCTTTCATCGTCTAAAACTCGTTTTCCAATCAGAGAAAATCCTTGACAGGGAGGGCCACCACAAACAACGTCGATGTCTTGATTTTGAATGGAAGAAGTAGCTCTAATTTCTTCTCCTGTCAGTTTGATAACATCTTGACATAAGACTGACCAAAAGGGAAAATTAAACTCATGGGCGGCGCAATGGATGGGGTCGATTTCGATCGAAGCTAGAACATCAAAACCAGCTTGTTCAAAGCCTAATGTCATTCCCCCTACTCCTGCAAACAAATCTACGGCAATGGGACGCTTCGATAATCGAGTTTCTGGCATCTTTTTAAGGCGTTTTTTCTTTTAATTATGTCATCATAAAATTATAGCATTTTATATTGATTATATTCGTTTTTCTCTCAATAATATTTACTCAAAAATAATGATGATGTTGGGTTACATTTCATTCCACCCAACCTACGGTGTTGGGTTGCATTTTATTTCACCCAACCTACGTTCTGTCTCACCCAAAATCTCAACTGCTTAACTGCTTGATTTCTCCCTTGAGTTTGACATTGGCTTAAAAACTGAGGAATGATTTGTTTTAAGGGAAAGTCTGGAATAACTAAACTGTTTTCTGACTCAACATAATTGCCAGATTGTAAGAGATTAATCTGTAATTCTCCTTTTTCAAAACGCCACAATTCAGGAACACCTAAAGCTAAATAAATGTCAGGATGAGTCCGATAAGTAACATCTATTTCTAACACTAAATCTGGCGGTGGATCGATATTTAAGTCAATTCGATCGAGCGTTCTAACCAAAGATTCATTTTGAATATAAAAGCAATTATCAGGTTCAATTCCTTTCAAGAGAGTTTCACTTTTAAAGGTGGTTGAACCAAGGGGACAAAATTCGATTTCTAACTCTTCCAAAAGGACTTTAATTAAATCACTAATCAATTCTTTATTGCGTTCGTGTTCGGGGAGAGGAGTCATCAATTCTAAAAGACCATTGTTATAAGCAATTTTTGTGGCGCGGCTTTCTCCTAATTCTGCCAAAACACTGTTAAATTCTTTCCAATTGACATCATGGAGGAAAAGATGTTCTCCTGGTGGGATGGTGAGACGGTTTAAGGTGATTAGCATTTTTTTTATTCACAATTTAGTAATACTTTGTCCCAAAAACCCCCTGCAATTAGGGGGCTTAATAATGGTGTAATTATTGCTACAATTACCAGGGTAAGATTTCCCCTTTAACCCCATGCCAAAATGTGCCAGAATTGTCTAAATTAAGCTCTTCAATGCGTTTTAATAGTCCTTGTACTGATTCGGTTGTTGTAATTCCAGAAAAGTCTGTCATCCTTGTTTGAACCATTCCAGGATGCAAAATTCCTACGGGAATTTGACGGGGTTTTAAGTCTTCGGCGAGGGATTTTCCCGCCATACTCAAAGCGGTTTTTGACATTCGATAACCGTAGAAACCGCCAGAGGTATTATCTTCAATTGAACCCATGCGACTGGTCATTAAAATGATTTTACCCCCTTTCGGGATTAGGGGGAGTAATGCTTTGGTCACTCGTAAAGGGGCAATGGCATTAACCTGAAATTGACGCTCTAAACTTTCAAAATCTAAGTGATCTAAGGAGTTGGCTTCGATGATACCAGCATTATTAATTAAAACATCGATCGAGCTTCCCGCCAAACGTTGTGCCAGTTCAGAAACTGACTCGTCGGAGGTAACATCAATTCCTGATTCAATTTTAACCCCTAAGTTTTTTAATTCTGCGCTGGGTTGGCGACAAACCGCGATGACGGTTTCCCCTTTGGCTTGTAATTGTTTACAGTATTCTAAGCCAATTCCCCGATTTGTTCCTGTAATTAGATAATTTGCCATATTTTTTTAACTGAATTTAAGCTAACCTACTAGCGTAACTGGGATGATTAAAGCAATAATTGACAAATAAAGAAAACTATCGTGGGAAAGAATATGTTGGAGGAATGGAGGTCATCTGCTTACACTGCTACAATCTGGCTAGAATAACCCTTCAACTGCTCGACTAAATCTGTAGTCGCTATTAAAAATCAAGGAGAGAGGAGTGAAATCGTGCAAACTGTTAAAGAATACGTCCAGCGCTGGTATCAGAGTGGACTTGCTCCCGATGAGTACATCTGTCACGGTAAACATGGTAATCTTGTCGAGATTGAACACGCTAAGGATGGTACAAGACAAACGGTTCTTACCTTCTGTACGAATGATGTCTTAGGATTAGTTCAAGATCAGGCGGTAAAAGAGGCAACTATTAACGCGATTCATCGTTATGGGGCTTCTAATAGCTCTTGTTCGGTATTGAGTGGACGCATTGATTTACATCGAGAGTTAGAGGAGGAGATTTCTGCGTTTAAGAAACTTCCTCATACTCAGTTGTTTCTCAATGCTTGGATGGCAACGCAAGCGTTAACGGATGCTTTCTGTCATCTGGCGATTCCAGTACCGGGTTTTGAGCATACGAAAGAAACCCTAATTATGACTGATGTTCTCAATCATGGCTGTATTATGTCGGCGGTGGTGAATGCGGGAACGCGATCGGGTAAAGTGTTTGGTCACAGTCCAAAGGTGCGTGTTAAGGCGTACCGCCATTGTGATACGGAAGATTTGGCTCGGAAGTTAAAACGCTATGCTCGTCCAGACGATCGGATTTTGGTGGTAACAGATACGGTATTCTCGATGGATGGGGATATTGCGCCGTTACCCGAAATGATTGAGGTGCTGTCTCATTATCAGGATAGTGTTTTATTTTTGGATGAAGCTCACGCCAGTGGTGCGATCGGGGCGACAGGACATGGCATTTTTGAGCATTACCAGATGACTCCCCAAGATGCGATCGATCGCGGTGTTAATCCTCTGGTAATGACGACGTTTTCTAAATTTGCGGCTTCCGCGGGAGCGGCAATTAGTTCTCATGTTCCCGAAATCATCCCCTTACTGAATGTTTCTCCCACTTCCATTGGGACAATTTCTTTACCTCCCCCGATGACAGCAGCTGCTTTGGAAAGCATCCGTCAAGTGAAACACAAGCCGCAACTGGTACAGAAATTACAATACAATACCCGTTATCTTCGATCGCGTCTTTTAGAGGAAGGCTTTGAGGCGATCGGCGAAACTAATGTGATTCCTGTCCTCTTGCCATCAGATATCAATCCCAAACACTTTGGGCGCACCTTGCTCGCCGACCATGACATCTGGGTTTCCCCGATTTGGTTTGTGGCGAAACCGAGACTCCGCATTACGGCAAATGCGCTGCACACAGAAGCAGAAATGGAGCAATTGGTTTCAGCAATGGTCAAAACTCGTGATTTGGCTTATCAACCAGTGATTAGTGCTTAAAATTGGCGAAAATGATTTCTCCTCACTTCCTCTACTATTTTTAACAATCTAGTTAACGAAGTTACTATGGTTACTTCCCAAACCACGATTACCATCAAACCTGTAACGACTCCCGTCGAGGAAGAACAATTTTTAAATCTACCTTGGCGGGTTTACAAAAATGACCCCCATTGGGTCTCTCCCTTAAAAAGTGATATTGCTCAACAACTATCCCCTGATAATTCTTTTTGTAGTTATGGCAGATTTCACAAACTGATTGCGATTAATGCCAAAGAAGAAGCAGTGGGGCGCATTGTCGCGGCGGTTAATGAACGATTAACCGATGAAATGGGAGAAAAGGTCGGTTTTTTTGGCTTTTTTGAATGTATCGAAGATCAAAATGTTGCTTTTGCTTTGTTGGAAGCGGCGGAAACTTGGTTACGGGAACAAGGAATGGCTCGAATGCGCGGACCGATCGATTTATCCACTCACAATAATTGTCTGTGGTTGGTGGATGGGTTTGATTCGTCGCCAAGAATTATGATGCCTTATAATCCCCCTTACTATGAGCGGTTTTTTCTCGCTTATGGGGGGAAAATCGCCAAAGAAGCCTACGCTTATCATCTCCCTCTCCAAGACGGGTTAAATGATAAGTTTGCGAAAGCCTATCGGGTGGCTTCTCGCTCAGGAATTAGGTTTCGCCCTCTCCAAACCAAAGGAGAGGCATTTAAAGCAGATGTGTCTCGTCTTTATGACCTGTTTAATCGTGCGTTTGCTCATAGTTGGAGTTCCACTAGGCGCACGGAAGAGGAGTTCATGGCACAAGCGCGATCGCTGCAAGATTTGGTTGATCCTGATATTTTCCCGATCGCGGAATATAATGGCGAAATGATCGGCTTTTTTATGGCGCTTCCTGACTATAATATCCCCCTAAAAAAAGTGAATGGAAAACTAAACTGGTGGGGGATTTTAAAGTTTCTCTGGTATCGTCGCCAAATCGATCGCGCGCGAGTGATTGTCATTTGTTGCTTACCCGAATACCGTCGAAAAATGGTTCCTTTAGCTTTGATTCATCTTGCCTTTCAACAAGGACAATCCTATCAGGAAGCGGAACTATCTTGGGTTTATGAGGATAATAACGCTTCCCGTCGCTTGATCGAGGAAACTGGAGCAAAAATTTATAAGACTTATCGAATGTACGAGAAACAACTATGAAGGCGTTAGTCACAGGAGCAAACGGTTTTACTGGCTCTCATTTAGTGCGAGAGTTGGAAGCAAGAGGAGATCAGGTAATTGGTTTGGTGCGCCCTACCAGCGATTTATCACGGCTGCGGGATTGTCAGTTAAGTTTAGTGAAAGGGGATATTTGCGATCGAGCAACTCTAGAAACAGCGATGTCAGGAGTGGATACGGTGTTCCATGTGGCGGCTTATGTGGAGTTAGGGTTAGTGGATGCTCGCGCCATGGCACGGGTGAACATTGAAGGCACACAAGCGGTGATGGAAACCGCACAAGCGCAAGGGGTGTCGAAAATTGTTTATTGCAGCACGATCGGAGTATTCGGAGATACGCAAGGGCGTGTGGTGGATGAAACCTTTAGCCGTGAACAAGCGGGCTTTTCTTCTGCTTATGATTGGACGAAATACGAAGCACAGCAAATCGTGGATCAAATGGCAACGCAAGGGCTACCAGTGGTGACTGTTTTACCGTCGGGGATTTTTGGCGGTGACGATCCACACTTTGGGAAAATTGTCAAGGCTTTTTTAGCGGGAAAACTAAAATTTTGGCCAGGGCGCGATCGGGCGACAGGAATTGTTCATGTGGATGATCTCGTCGTGGCGATGATTCAAGCCACAGAAATCGGTAAAAATGGGGAACATTACATTATTTCCGCAGGAGAACTGACGATCGGCGAAATGTTCGACTTTCTCAGCCAGAAAACAGGGGTAGCGACGCCTAAAGAAGCCCCCCCATGGTTAATTCGCTCGATCGGAAACTTTCTGACTCCTGTGGGGTCTATTTTAAGATGGCAACCTCCCCTCAGTCGAGAGCGAGTGCATTACATTTACGATCGCTGTGTGCGAGTGGATGCAACCAAAGCCAGAACTGATTTAAATTGGCAGCCTCGATCGGTGGAAAGTGTTTTAAATGAATTAATCGAACAACAGAAAAACAATGCAAGTCGGTAAATACTTGTCTTTAGAAGAATTTTGTACTTGTAGCCAAACCTATCAAAAATACAGTGCTAAAATCGATCCCTATCCCAAAAATCCCGAAACCATTAGCGCCATTAAAGCCTTAAATTCTGAGATTATCGATCCCATTATTGACCAGTTTGGAAAAACAAACTTTCGCTTGACTTATGGGTTTTGTTCCCCAGATTTAAAACGATTTCTGAATAAAAAAGACCCCGAAACAGGAATCAAAAATGGTCGGATTGATCCCACTCGTGATCAACATATGGGTCACGAAATTAATCGCAATGGGAACTATCATTGTAAACGTTTGGGTGCTGCTTGTGATTTTATTATCGTCAATGTTGATAGTGAAAAGGTGATAGATTGGATTGTTTCTCAGAAATTACCCTTTGATTCTCTCTACTATTATGGTCGAACCAGTGAGGGAAAACATCGACCAATTCATATTAGTTATGGTTCAGAAAATAAGCGATCGATTTGGACATTTACCGCAAAAGGAACACCCACGCGCAAAGGAACAGAAAAGTGGCAGATCAGTGATCAGTGACCAGTGATCAGTGACCAGTGACCAGTAACAAATAACCAATAACCAATAACCAATAACCAATAACCAATAACCAATAACCAATAACAAAATGCTTAAATACTTAATTTCTAGTGCTATCTTAATTAGTTGTAATTTAATTGTGAGTGAGGAAGCGCGATCGCAAATTCCCCTTGATAAAATTCCCCTATTAGAAGAACCAGCAACAGAACAAAACGAAACCTCTCCCTCACCGAATCAAACACCGAATCAAACGCAACCGATACCGATTCCGAGGAACACCCCACCACGTCAAAGCATTTCCGATCCCTATCTCCTCGGACCTGGGGATACGATTCAAATTGATGTGTTTGAAGAACCGCAATTTAGCGGCGAAAATGGTCGTCAGCAAATTTTAGTTGATGGTTCGATTACGCTTCCCTTAGTCGGGGCGATCGATGTCGCTGGACTCACCCTAGAACAAACCGCCAACCTAGTGACTCAAGAACTTTCGACACTGCTCAAAAATCCCATCGTCAGTGTTAAATTAGCAAATGCTCGTCCTTTACGGATTACTGTTGTCGGAGAAGTGAAGCGGCCAGGTTCTTACGCCGTTTCCCCAGAACAATCAGGAAGCGTCATCCAAGGTCAAGTCTTGGGTGCAAGAACTCTCGGACCCCCCGTTTTAACCGAAGCCATCCGCCTCGCGGGAGGAATTACGGAATCCGCACAAGTGCGAGATATTCGGATCATTCGTCAACAAAGAAATAATCGCACCAAAACCATTAACCTGAACTTATGGGAACTTCTCCAGTCTGGAGACAGCAGCCAAGATGTTACCCTCCGTAATGGAGACAGAATCGTTGTTCCCCTTGCGGAAAATCTCACTGCTAATGAATCGACTCAACTTTCAGAAGCCAGTTTTGCCCCAGAAAATATTACGGTGAATGTCGTCGGGGAAGTGGAAAGACCAGGAAGAGTGCAAGTCGCCCCCAATACTCCTCTGAATCAAGCCCTGTTAGCGGCTGGTGGCTTCAATAAACAACGGGCTGATGATGGAGAGGTGACGCTAGTTCGTCTTAATGATAATGGTACTGTTACCGAACGAGAAATTCCCATTGATTTTACTCAAGGAATTAATGAGGATAGTAATCCTGTGCTGAGAAATGATGATATTGTGGTTGTCGATCGTTCCACCCCCACTCGCATCAATGAGGAAGTGAATACTGTCACCAGTCCACTGCGTAGTATTTTAGGGATTTTCAATCTGTTGAATATCTTTTAGCAAAATAAGCGAGAATCCTACGACTACACCCGAAGGGTTAGTCGCTAGATGAATCGCTTTTTTATATTGACAATAATTTATAAATAAGCTAAACTATAAATAAGTTTGTTCCATAATTATCTCGGAAGCAGAAAGGCTCTAGTAACAGAAACAAAGCTCGTCATCAAGTAGCCAGAGTTCATAAAAAGGTTTCTAACAGCAGGGAAGATTTTCTACACAAACTAAGTCGTAGCTTAGTTGACGAAAACCAAGTCATTTGTGTAGAGAATCTAGCAGTTAAGAACATGATGAAGAACCATAATCTGGCTAAAGCCATTAGTCAAGTTGGTTGGGGACAGTTCTGTACTATGCTGAAGTACAAAGCTGAACAAGACGGTAAAACCTATGTTGAGGTTGACCGCTTTTTCCCTAGTTCAAAGACTTGCAACGTCTGCTTAAATCAAGTTGATAGTCTGCCACTAGATGTTCGCAGTTGGAAATGCTCAAACTGTGGAACAGAGCATGACAGAGATATCAACGCTGCTAAAAACATCAGAGACGAAGGATTACGAATTATTGCCTGTGGGACACGGGATGACAGCTTGGTTCGCCAAGGCTGAAAAAGCCTATCGCCGGATGTCAGACTTGGAAATAGTCTATTTGGAGATTATGGAAAAGCATTCTTTTGGGTAGGAAGCTCCTTCTACATTGCGTTAGCAATTAGAAGAGGGTAGTTCACGAATAGGATGTTGATCCCCCCATCTCCCCCATCTCCCCCATCTCCCCCATCTCCCTACCTCCCTTGATTTCATTCATAATGAGAAGGACTCTGGGATTTTGGGGGATTAAAAACTAACGTCCGCGTTGAGGAGTGGGATAACCTCGTTGTTCTATAGCGCTACAAAATCAGGTTAGGACATTCCAAAATGTTGAAACTCACCTATAACTTACTTTTGCCTTTTGCATGCAAGCCTCTTGCCTAGCGCGTAGCGCTATAACATTTCTCTCGCCGCCGGACTCGGTTGGTAATTTGTACCGAAGCCTCCCGCTTCTAAGGAGTCGTCAAGGACATTGGGAGTGAGTAACACAATCACTTCTCGACGAATATTATTGCGTTGGGTACTTCTAAACAAAGAACCTAAAATGGGCAAATCACCTAAAATTGGTACTTTCGTTACAGTGGTGCGGTCTTCATCTTGAATAATTCCCGCTAAAATCAAGGTTTGACCATCTCGTAAGCGAATTTCTCCTGAATTGAGTTCCCGTTTATTCAGTAGCGCGATCGTGTTAGAATTACCGCCAACATTCAACGCTTGCGTCCCACCAATGGAAGTAACGGTGGGATTAACATTTAAGGTAATGAATCCATTATCATCCACTCGTTGCACATCAACGTTTAACTGCAACCCAGCCTCTTCAATTTCTGCAGTAGTGGTAATTGTAGTAACCCCCTCACTACTTTCTGTTTCTCGTGTGATGTTCCCGACGACTTCTTGAGTTAAATTGACTCCTGCTGTCTGCCCCTCTTTAATTAAAAGCGTGGGATCAGTTAAAATTTTCGCGTTACCGCTAGTAACTTGCGCTTGTAATTGGGCAAGAAATCGATCGGGAAAGCTGACAAAATCAGCAAAAGGCTGACTGGGATTCGGATTCGGAATAATGGGGCGATTGAGAGAACCTGTCCTCACTTGTCCCGACGATGGAGGGGCTAAGTCTCCCACTCCTACCGTTGCTTGTCCCCCATCAAAGGAGAAAAAGGTATCGGCAATACCAAAGGAGAAACTGGTGTTAAAGTTTTCTTGATTGCTCAAGTTAACGTCAATAATTTTGACATTTACAGCAACCTGACGACGACGAGCATCCAGTTGTTTAAGTAAGTCAACAGCAGTGGCAATCTTACGCGATTCTCCGACCAAAGTAATCGCATTTAAACGGTCATCGGTGGAAACAGATAATCCTCGAAGTAATAACGCTCCTTTTGCTTCCCCTGGTTGATTTACTGTTAAAGGTCTTAATTCTGCTGGTTGTTCGGTTTCTCGAATTAAAGCCCCTGTTTCTTGGTTAAATTCCCGATCAACAGGGGTGACAACTTGTTGCACTTCTGCTCCTTGTGTAGCAAGAAAACCAGACGCAGCAGAAACGCCGACTTGATTTAAGCGGAGAGTACGAGTCATTACGTTTCGCACTGCTTGCGGAAGGTTAGCGCCGATAAAAATTGTGTTTCCTCTCCGATTCGCTTCTAACCCTGACAGTTGCAAAATCGAGTTAAACGCCTCTTGGATTGACTCGTTTTCTAAGTCAACAGAAATCGTTTGATCCGCAGGGTTTTCCCCTTCTTCACCGCTTTGATCCGCAAACACTAAATTAATATTCGCCGATCGCGCTAACAAAGACAAAACCTCTCTCACTGGTGCTTCTCGCAGTACCAAACGGGACACCCTTGTATCGGTCCCTAAATCCACCAAATCAGGAGCAGAATTAATCGTCGAGACTGCAATATCCCCCACAGGTGGCGCAACGGCTCGCGGTCGAGTTGGCTCTAACCCAGGGGACGATCGTTGTCCTGATGACTGATTATTTCTAGTCGGCTGACCATCAACCGTGATTTCAGGATTAGGAAACATCACCTCTGGCTGCGTTTCCCCTTGATTCTCCAAACTAGGGAGAGGAGAATTATTCCCAGACTCTTGGGAAAAGGTTTGCTCTCGTTGAGCTTGTTGTGTGGAACTCCCGCCGCTTCCCATGCTGACATTTAAGGTTACCTCACCATTGACAAAAGACGCAATTCGTGCATCGGGGGCTTCAGTTGTTCCTCTCACAATCACGCGGACACTGTTCGCGTCTCCTTGACTAATGCTGAGATATTCAACCCCTGGAAAAGGATTTTGGCGTTCAATTAAATTACTATTTTCTAAATCTAATTGTGTATTCGTTACATCAACAACTAAAACATTATCTCGCTTAATTCTAAAAATCTGTGGGCGTTTATTACTATTCGTTGCTAACCTAATATTAAACCCTTGTTCTGTCCTTTGTAGTCGGACATTTTCCACTTGTGTCGCAGCAACTTGCACGAATGACGGTGACAGTAAAAAACTTGTTACACTAAACCCAATTCCAATTTTTTGTAAATAATTCCTCATTAACTTTCACTCCTCATCACCTAAAAACATTTCCAATCTGATATTATTCTCAGACCGTTTCCGTTATTCTTCTTCTGGTTGTTCTATTGCTCTTAATTTTTCGGGACTTACGGGTAAAATCGCTTCTAATTGAAAAGAAGAACTAAGTTGTGGTCTGGTTCTGATGACAAAGCGGTTTTCTTTAATTAAAAATTCCCCTTGTTGATTTTCAGTGACTTGGGTGTTGAAATCATTAATTAATAATAAAGGTTGTAAACGTTCTAATTGATTAATCAGCGATCGCGTTTGTGCAAATGTCCCCACCATCTCTAAACTGTAGGTTTTCCGTCTGATTTTACCATTAACTGGTTCACCAAAAGAGCCATCATTCACCACTTCTGGATTTGCCATTTGCGGTTGAAAACTTTCTAATGTTAATTCTGTCGCATTTTCTCCTATTGTTTCTTCATTGATTTCTTGAACAATTTGTTGTAAATCAAATAACAAAGTATCTAAACTCTCTTCACTGGATAACAGATTTAAAATTTCGTCTTGTTGTGATCGAGTTTGCTGAATTTGTTGTTCCAACTCCTGAACGATTCCTTCTAAGGAGGGTTGTTGTTCAATTTGTGCTTCTAATTGGTCTCTTTGAGATACCAAATCATTATATTGTTGTCTGGCAGTTTGTACAAAGTTCATCCATAAATAGCCAGCAATTCCTAATCCGACGAGGGCGATCGCAATCCCACTCACTTGAGGCGTAAAGGTGATTCCGAATGCTTCTGGATAGCTACCGCCTTCGTCTTCTAGTTGTTCTTCTGGACTTAATTCATCGCTAAAAGTCATCTTTTTCTTTTTGATGGGGTAAAAATTCAGGTCTTAACTAATCACTTATTGTTCATTCTTCATTGTTACTTGTCAATTGGAAAATTCCCTTATTTTTTAAGGTGTTAATTCGGGTAACAAGACCCGTTGCACCTTGTTCTCTCAAAATTGGTAATAATTCCGATGCTGATTTATTATTAAGCGCAAAAGAAATATTGTAGCTAATCACTTCTTTTGGGGCTAATTCGTTTAGGTAATCGGGGAGATCATTAATTAATTCCAGTTGATAATCCCCCTGACTTGTGGTTTCTAAATTGACGGTTTCTCTGGCAATAAACGGCGATCGTTGCAAGGTTAAGAAAAAGTAATTGACCGCTTCATAAGACTCGCCAATCCCTTCGATATTAAATTGAGTCCTCCCTTCCGTTTCTGATTGTTGTACAGAATTAACTTGAATATTATCAGGGGCGCGATCGCGCACATCTTCTAAAATCGCAGATAAAGGTTTAATTTTGTCAAAAATATTGGCGAACGCGGTCAGATTTTCCTGTGCTTGTTTTAAATCCTCTCGTTTTGCCGTCACTGCTTGCTGTTGATTTTGTACGGGTGCTAATTCTTGTTCCAACTGAGTAATTTCTTGCCGCACTTGATCCGTTCTTGCGGTGATCAGATACCAAGATCCTCCCACCAGCGCGGGGAAAGCAACTCCGATCGCAGCCCCAATAATTAAGGGTAAGTTCCCCTCTAGGGAAGGAAGCTGCAAACCTTTTTTCCCTTGAGTTTCCGTTTCTTTTTGCGGTTGTTCCTTTTCTCGGCGTTCTTTGAGCAGATTAACATCTAAACTATACATAGTGGCTTAAATTTCCTTCAGTGCTAAACCTAAAATTGTTCCTAAACCCGGACGCTGAGGAATGACAATCTCCTCATCTGTTTCTAGAGAAAGAGCATCAACCGGATCAATGCGAGTCGTGGGAATATTCAAACGTTGATTAAAGAAACTATCAATTTCTCCAATGCCAGCGCCGGGTCCGGCTAAAAGCATTTGTACCACTTCCATCCCCTCACTTTGGCTTAAATAATAATCCACCGATCGACGCACCTCGTCCGTTAATTCTCCTAAAACTCTTTGTAGTGCATTCATGCCAAGATTAAGAGGCGTGGTTTCCTCTTTCGTTTTCTCTGAAGAAATGGGAAGGGTCATTTCCTGTAACATTGATACTTGGCGAGACGGTGGAAGATTCATGGCACGACTTAAAGCGCTTTGCAATTGAAATGTACCAATGGGAACAGTGCGTTTAAATTCGGGAACACCATCCACGATAATCACTAATTCTGTGTTATCAAATTCAATATCGACTAACACCACTGCTTCTTGGGAAGGATATTGTCTTAATTGTTCCCTAATCGTGCGAATTAATGCTAAGGTGTTAACTTCAAGGGCATTGATTTTTAAGCCCACTTGCTCTTCAAAAATATCAAGATAAACATCGGTGACTTCTTTCCGAGTTGATATTAATAAGACTTGCACTTTTTCGATGCCATCTTCGTCAGCAAAATAACCGAGTTTTTGATAGTCTAAATCCATTTCTTCAATGGGATAAGGAAGGTAAAGCCCCGCTTCTTGGTTAAGGACAACATCCCTTAGTTCTTCTTCTGACAGTTCGGCGGGAACTGGTATAATGCTTAGAATGGAATCTCGCATCGGGACGGCGGTATTAACGGTTTTTGCTTTGATTTTATTTTCTTCCAGTGTCTCTTTGATTAAATCTGCTAGGGTGGGAGGATCAATGATTTTGCCATCGGAATAAACGCCTTCGGGAACTTCTTTGGTTGCTAAAAATTGCAGTTTATAGCCTCGGTCTGTATTTTGGACTTGAGAGACATTAATCTGGTTAGGAGTTAGCTCGATCGCCACCCCCTTTCCTTTCTTCTGTAAAAAGCTAGGAATATACTTTGAGAGTGGTTGTAGCATCTTTTTTTGTCATTGATTGTAAATCATTAACTTTCTTTTCACTCCTCACTTCTGCTTTAGGTGAATTGTTTCTTTATTCGGTCTTAATTTTTCCTTATTGATGACTTTACCTTCTCCTGAGAAGGGGTCGGTTCTTGCTAATCTCTCCTTTTAAAGAGAAAATCATAAAGACTGTAGTCAATGTAACTAAAATTTTGTGGTTAGGAGTGGTAGATCAGAACTGTTAATTGTTCATCTGTTATCCTACCCTAAAAGTTATCAGTTAAAACAAGTTAATTGTCGCTATTGAATTAAGGAGATTTAGTTTTGAAAAAAGTAGAAGCCATTATCCGACCCTTTAAACTCGATGAGGTGAAAATCGCCTTAGTGAATGCTGGTGTTGTGGGAATGACCGTTTCGGAAGTGCGCGGTTTCGGTCGCCAAAAAGGACAAACGGAACGTTATCGGGGTTCTGAATACACGGTGGAATTCCTACAAAAGCTCAAAATCGAAATTGTCATCCAAGAAGACCAAGTGGAAACCGTTGTTGATAAAATAGTCAACGCAGCCCGCACTGGGGAAATTGGTGATGGGAAAATCTTTATTTCACCAGTGGATGAAATTGTCCGCATTCGCACGGGTGAGAAAAATCTAGAAGCGGTTTAAGGTTAGCCCTTCAAGTTTGGGGGAATTGTTGCGCCCCCTCACCCCCAAGTTTGGGGGAATTGTTGCGCCCCCTGACCCCCAAGTTTGGGGGAATTGTTGCACCCCCTGACCCCCAAGTTTGGGGGAATTGTTGCGCCCCCCTTCGACAGGCTCAGATAAACAGTAGGTTGGGTGGAGTTTACGAAACCCAACACCTGATATCATAAAGAACAAAGAGATTCTCCTTACCTCTACGACCAGTCCCTTTACACAAGAAAGTCCAACGTTTCCCTTTGTATGAACCGAAGTATTTGTTTGCAACCCACTTTTTGGATTTATTTGGGTGTCGCCGACAACACCACTTCCAGAGGTACTGCCATACTCGATTTGAGATCTAGTTAAAGGTTTCTTTACTAACCACCCCTCTGTAGTAGTTAGCAAAACCTCGAAGAAGTGGATTTAGGACTTTAATGACTTCCTCTTGGGTGCAGGCTTTCATGTTGTTTAGGGTTTCCCCAATCTTTTTACAGAAGGCAAGCACCTTCTTTTTCTGGGGTTTAATCAGTAATTTGCCATTATAGTGACGTAAGTTGAACCCAAGAAAGTCAAAACCTTCTTCCATCGAGACGATTCTCGTCTTCTCCTCACTGATTTCCAGACCCCGTTCTAACATCCATTGCTTGATCTGGCATAGTATATGTTCTAAGCTTTCCTTATCCTTGGAAGTGACCACGAAATCATCCGCATAACGAATAACTCCGAGCTTGGGATTGACTGATTTGATGAAGTCTTCCAACCCATGCAATCCAATGTTAGCTAGCAGTGGGCTAATCACTCCACCTTGTGGTGTTCCCATGTCGGTAGGATTCAGTACACCCTGATCGAGATAACCAGCTTTTAACCACCCTTCAATTAAATCTCCACGTGGTACAGACTCAATTGCTGTCAGGATGGATTCATGGGCAATGTTATCGAAAAAGCCCTTAATATCAGCGTCTAGAACCCAGAGGTGCTTTGCCCCTTGAGGATTGTTATTTAGAAGTATCCAACATTGTCCTATAGCGTCGTGGCAACTCCGACCGCATCTAAACCCATAAGAATTAGGCTCAAACACAGCTTCCCATTCGGGTTCTAGTATATTTTTAACCATTGCTTGCGCGACTCTATACGCCAGTTAATCTGACTCCAGTCTGAAATCTCTCCCCTTAGTCCATTTGTCAACGTTATAGAAGACATCTAACTTCTCCTCGGGTTCGTCACCCTTGTAAACTTCACTTTCATATAAGACCCAAGGCAAGTCTGCTGTTCCTTTCGGTCAGAGGTAATCTTCCAACCTCTATCCACCCCATTACGGGTTGGCGTTCGCTTTTTGCCTCATCTTCTGCCCTCCAGAGAGTTGTGGGTTCGTTACCTCCCCCCTACTCCCGACTCGACCAGTCAAAAGACTCTGTAGGGTTTACCCTGTTGTATCGATTGAACATACGACTTGGTTAGGATGGCTGACTATTCTGCGGAAGGAATTATGTTTCCCACGTCATTACGAAACTTGAGCGTAACAACCACCTTCTCACCATTTTGGTTACAGCCTATCAGGAATAATTTGGCTGTTTCCTTGTAACGCAGTTTATTCATCAGCTTAGACTGTGTTCATCCTTCCAATTCTCCTCCTAGCACGGAAACCGGTTAATTCCTACCAGCAGCCGTTACGTTTGGGGCGTGCATTCCACTCCGTTCATTGCTTACTAGGAGCGTCGCCACTCTCCATGTATAGAAGAGCTTTCCACGAAGGACATAGGTGGAAATCCCTGTGGTGTAAGGGTTACACCGCTTCAACCGACCAGTTCAGGTCGCACTAAGTTGTCAAGGTTCTGTACCCCGAAGGGTTCTAACCAAGCCTCGGCTTATAACCCGCAGTTCATGAGAACTACAGCGTTTTTTACCGAGAACGAATCGCACCCTTCCTTTGATCTTAGCTCCTCCTCAGCAGGATGAAGAAAGGTTAAGAATTTCTGGAAATAATGCCGAGAAGGCTTGACCGCGATGGCTGACTTTTTGTTTAAGTGTGGATTCCATTTCGGCAAAGGTTTTTTGCAGTGCGGGAAAGTAGAAAACTGGATCGTAACCAAAGCCATTATTACCGCGTGGTGATCGCAGGATTTCTCCTCGACAGCGTCTTTCCCTCTCTAAGGCGATCGAGCCGTCGGGAAGGGCGATCGCAACGGCGCAAATAAACTCAGCTTCTCGCTGGGGGGTGTCTCCCAGTTCCCTTAATAACCGCGCAATGCGTTCTTCATCGGTGTTCGCATAACGAGCGGAATAAATCCCTGGTGCGCCATTGAGAGCCGCCACTGCTAACCCAGAATCATCCGCGATCGCGCATTTTCCCATTGCTTGCGCCACTGTTCTCGCTTTTAATTGTGCATTCTCCCGAAAACTCGTTCCGGTCTCTTCTACCTCCAATTCTGGCGGTTTGAGAGTGAGTTCCCAATCCAACTGACTGAGATAGGTTTGCATTTCTGCCAATTTGCCAGGGTTACTGGTGGCAACAATTAGTTGTTTCATCACAGTTTTTTATTTTTTCGCTTTTACAATGGAGGGAGGGAGCGTAAATTAATTGTCAATTTTTCCTGATTCATTGTCAATTATTGGGAGGAGGGATCATGTTAGTGATATTAATGGATGAACAAATCCTATCACCGAAGCAAGTCTGTCAGAACTGTTTACTCGCTGACCGTAGCGGTTCTCCACGTTGGCGACAAGGACATCTCTGCTGTGGGAAAATGTTAAGAGGTTGTAGTGAGCAACAGCCAGAACTCTACGAATGTCAGATGGGTTTTTGCGTTGCTCATTTAAGCGCAAAATCAATGCCGATTATACAATAAAAGAATCTCGATAAAACTAGGAGTTAATTAACATGGCTGGTCGTGGCAATACTGAAATTCAAGACCGATTTTTTGCAGCGTTACCTTACGTTCTACCTTTAATTTATGTGCTTCCTTTTGGAATGTCTCTCTTAAGGCAGTTCCCAATTTTACAATTCATTTATGCTCCCTTACAACCGATTATTTCGATTTATTATGGGTTTCCTTTTGCGGGATTAATTATTTTCTTTGTCTTACTCTTTGCTGTGGTGAGAAATGAAAATATTAGCCATTTTATTCGGTTTAATACGATGCAAGCGATTTTACTCGACATTCTACTGGTTTTGATTCGCTTTGCCGCTCAGATTCTTGGTGCTGGTTTTCGATCGGGGGGCGGTTTGTTAGCAGAAACCTTTTCTAACATGGTGTTTCTCGGAATTTTAGCCACTTGTACCTTTGGCATTGTTCAATCTGCACGAGGCATTTATGCGGAGATTCCAGCGATTTCAGAAGCGGTAAATGGACAGGTGCGTTAATGATCCGTTAGGATTTTTTTCCTTGATTAGAAGGGATGAGATAATTTTCTAGTGAGCCAATGCCTTCAATTTCGATGCGAACTCGATCGTTGATTTGCATGGGTCCGACTCCGGCGGGAGTTCCAGTGAGAATCACATCTCCAGGTACAAGGGTCATAATGTCGGAAATCTGAGCGACTAATTGCTCGATCGAAAACACCATTTCCGTCAATAAAGCGGATTGTCGCGGTTGAGTTTCGTCGTTGATAAAAGTCTGTAAAGTCGCTCCTGCGCTTAAATCACGGACAATCCAGGGACCGAGGGGACAAAAGCTGTCAAAGCCTTTCGCTCTTGTCCATTGACCATCTTTCCGTTGTAAATCTCTAGCGGTGACATCATTGGCGATCGTGTAGCCCCAGAGTTTACTACGAGCTTGTTCAGGGGGACAATACCGAATCCGCTCACCGATCACGATCGCCAGTTCCCCCTCATAATCGACTTGTGCGGTGGCTTGAGGATAGTAAATCGGCTTTTCATGGGCGGTAACGGCGGTGGGAGGTTTCAGGAAAAGTAAAGGCTCTTTTGGCACTTCTCCCCCCATTTCCGCCGCGTGTTGCTGGTAGTTTTTTCCTACTGCGATAATTTTAGTGGGAGCGCAGGGGGCGAGGAGTTCGTAGGTTTCGGGTTCGAGTTTGAGGTCGGTGGGTTGTCCTCCTAACCAAGATGGCGCATCTAAGACTTGTACGCTTCGATCGAGCTGCAAGAGTCCGTAATAAGTCTGCGCTTGGGTGGTTTTAACTCGGACGTAGCGTTGCACCATAATCAGTTAACAATAAATAATTGATAGCTTATGCTTCTGTTCCAGTTGGAGAACTGGTCTAAACTCTCATTGTAAATGTTCAGAATCAGATTTTGATGCTTTTTCTGGTAAATGCGCTCGATCGCGTCCTTTAACAAAAACAGCAGCTAAACTGACGACACCACCTGTACCAATAAACCCCCCAGCCCACTGTGAACCATTAACTGCAACATAACCCCCCATACCGACGGTGAAAAGACCAATAACTAAGCCAAAAATCTGCCCTAACGTTCTATCCCGATGTTCTAAATTAATACTCTTTTCATCATTCTTAACTACATCCTGTTCAACTTGATTCCTACGCTGTTGTTCTTGCTTTTCTTGTTGATGTCGGTGTAGTTGTTCTCGTTCTTCTTGTTGATGACGATGATCCTGTTCTTTCTGGATCATTTGAATTGCCACTTCTAGGAGTCCTAACTGTTGATATTGCTGTAACTTCTCTGGTTCAGGAAGAGGATCAGAAGTTGTGCTAATTTCAAAACCAAAACTTACCCCCTGATTTGATGGATGATTTTGTTGATAGGAGGCTTGTAAATCGGGAAGAATAACCGAACTATCTTTCTGGTTCGGATCATTAGGATTGGGAGAAGTTTCTGGAGTTTGGTTCGAATCATTCATGTCCTTCGGTAAATTTTTCTTTTTTTGTTACTTCCAAAGCCTTCTGAAAATCTTTCCTCACTTTCATGCGATCCGAATACAAAGCACGTTGATCCTCTTGTAGTGAACCTAAATGTTGACGATGTAAATGTTGACGATGCAAGTAGGGACGATATCTTCTTTGAGGAGGGGGAGGCATAATTTCTAATACGGAAGTCATTCCTTCCCAAAAATCCCTCCAGCAAACTGTAAATTTCTTTTTTGGATGTTGATTATCAACTATTTTGATCATGTTAGCCTTAAAACCATTCTCAGCTATAGTAACCCCTCATGTTTCCCAAAAAAGAAGGGAATTAGGAGGTTTTCTATTAATGGTTCTCCTCCTCGATGGTCACTAATTTGGATCGTTATTTTTTGTTCTAACTTATTCAGGAAGCTGAAGAGACGAATCTCAGAAAAAAGATGATATTTCCCTTGCATTAAACAGAGAGCTTCTGAGGATTTAATTTCCAGTAACGAAGCAATTTCTTCCTGTTTCAACTGACGGTTTTCCAAAAGTTTACGCAACGCATAACCCAGTTTAGCTCGAATCAGGAGTTCTTCAGCATCTTCTAACGCCAAGTCAGCAAATACATTACCACTACTTTCTATGAATCCAGCAACATTTTCTCCTTCACTCATTTTCTTTCCTCCTGCGATTTTTCCACTGCTTGTTGATAACACTTTTTAATAGCGAAATCGGTTGCCAATTGTCCTTAAGTCCAAACTGTCAACCGATCGCGCTCCAGATTCCGATTTAAATATCCAAATCTGTGAGATTGAGTTGCGGTCCGTAAGTTTCGATAAACTCCCGACGGGGGGCGACGCGATCGCCCATTAACACGGTAAAGATGCGATCGGCTTCCGCTGCGTCTTCAATCTGTACTCGTTTCAGGGTGCGACTTTCAGGATTCATCGTCGTTTCCCAAAGTTGTAGCGGCATCATTTCCCCTAAACCCTTAAACCGTTGTAGGGTGTAATTGGCATTACTGGGAAACTCCCGAATAAGATTTTGCATTTCTCGATCGCTGTAGCAATAATAATGTTGTTTCCCGCGTTCCACTTTATACAGGGGAGGACAAGCAATATAAACATAGCCCTCTTCAATCAGCGCTCGTTGGTAACGATAGAAGAAGGTTAAGAGCAACGTTCTTATGTGCGCTCCGTCAACATCAGCGTCAGTATTGTGAGCGCAAAGCCCACCCACACCACAAATAAAGTTTTCATCTCCCTCAACGGAAAAATCATAGACATAATTCCCTGTCAATTCTACCGCTTGCTGATCAACCACTTGTAACCCCATCAAATCCTCACTAATGGGAAAATAGTCTGGTTTTCGTTGTCTCGGTTTTTCCAGATGATCTTCTAGTTTTTTCGCATTCGGGTGACGCTGCCAAATTTGCTTAAAATTGGCTAACTGTTGCTTTTGACAAAGACTAATGGTGTAATAAGGATGACGAGTTTGAATCGGCGCACTTGCTGGGAGATTAGGTTGATGTTCGGTTGTGGTTGCAATTAATCCTAACTGACCAAAGAGATACAGCAAACCATCCTTAAGCAGTTTTCCGTTAGTTGTGAAAGAAATATGACCCTCAGCAATTGTGCCATCACCGAGAAAATATCCCTCTAAAAACGCGAGTTGTAACGGTTCACTAACACTAAACACCAGATCAGGAAGTTGTTTGTGATGGGCTAATTTTCCCAGATTCCAAGCCCGAATTAACCGTGCTGCCATGACGCTATGGAAATAAAGTTTAATCCCTTTGCTGTCGGGGTCATAGTAACAGCGAGGAGTTTCACCAAAAACTGTTTCGATGGTCTGGGTTAACTCGTTGATCAAGGGTTCATCTTTTTTACCAAGATTGAGACTAACTTGATGTTTGCTTAACGTTCCTTCTGCGACGTACCAACCCAAAAACCATAATAACTCTTGTGTTACAGGAAGAATGCGATCGAATCCCTTATCAATATGAGCGCGAGGAACGATTTTCACTTGATCGCCTAACGTTAACAGTTCACTGGGAGTAAAATCAGCAAATCGTTTGTAATCACTAATTTCTCGCCAACGTTTATGATCACTGTCTTCCTCATCCGTAAAATAGCGATCGATTTTTGATGGGAGAGTTTGATAAACAATGTTTTCGTTGCCACCAATTGCTTCCAGATAAGAGAGAAAATTAGGAAGAGTGGGATGATTAACGCCTCGTTCCCAATGACTAATCGTAATTGGCTGTTTCACCCCACAAGCAACCGCAACTTGTTTTTGAGTAACTCCTAAATCCTGACGTTGAGTGACTAACTGTTTCCAATTCACCGCATCGAGTTGAACACGAGGTTCACTTAACAAGTCTGGACGTTCTACTTTCGCTAAAACTCTCGCTGCTGCCACTTTACGAACCGTCTCTCCTTGTAAATACAAATTTTCTGTGAGTCCAGCTTCATAAAACGTCCGAAGTAAATCAATTTTCACCATTGGTTCACAAGGACGAGGTAAACGACGACTCGCAACTAACCAGTCTCCAGGGCGAATTTCATTTCCTTTTTTGAGACGAACTTCCCCATCTTCATAAACAAAGACACTGTGAGAAGAGGTAACTTTCACGGAACGCTGATAACGAGTGGTAATTTTATACATGGATTCTTCATGTCCATGACGAATCACCTCTTTGAGAGGACGGAAACGAGTTTGGTGGGTTTTGGGGTCAAAAGACATCACCTGATAGCGTTCTTTGGTGCGTCTTCCTTCCACACAATCATCAATAAATTGACCAATAGAAACTAATTCAGTTTTTCCCGTGTCATCTTGAACGAGAGTAGGTTCATCTCCCGCAACACTCATAATCACAGCGCGATGGTAACGCAGTTGGGATAAATCAAATTCTTCTCCTTTCACCCCTAATCCTAATGCTGTAATTAGAGATTGAATCTCATTGTTTTTATAGATTTTGCTGTCGTCGGTTTTTTCAATGTTAAGGATTTTACCTCGGAGGGGGAGAATCGCTTGAAACCGTCTGTCTCGCCCTTGTTTAGCGCTGTTATGAACAAAAACGCCACTGGCGAGGGCAAAATTATGAGTGTGAGGAACTTCGATGTCATAAACATCGGTTTTTGTGGGTGAAGTTTCCACTGCGATCACTTGGTAAGATCGATCGAGAACTGTGGTTGAAGAGAGTTGAGGGTTTCCTCCGATTTCCTGTAATGACTGACCTCGATCGAGTTGGGAAGTTGCTTTGGGAAGAGACTTCAATAAGTCATTAGGAGTCAAACGGGAAGCGGCTTTATAACTTCCATCCCGTAACATGAACCGATGATCGGGAGTACAGACGAGATTTTCTCCGTTATCTAGGATAAGTTTAATGACTGCTGCGTTAGCTTTAGTCCGCCGCGCATTAATAATTTTTTCTAGCGCGATCGTGCCATCATCTCGAATGGTGTAACAGAAATTTTGTTTTCCTGCGGCTTCTTCCGCCACCAGTTGCTTAAAACTAACACATCGTCCATCCGCAAGAGCGACTTCTGTATCCCCATCAAAACAGCCACCAGCGCTGTCTCCTTCCACAATGAAAATCTCTGACTCGGCGGGATCACGAGAACTACAGTCAGCCAATTTACCAGGGAGGGGAGACGATTCTAAAACAGACTTACGACGAACTAACTCTCTGGCGCGTCTGGCAGCTTCTGCGGCTTTAAATGCTTGAATCGCTTTCTCTAAAATCGCATCAGCGACATTGGGATTAAACTCTAAAAACTCGGTGAGGGTTTCTCCGACGAGAGAATCAACAATTCCTCTCACTTCCGTGTTCCCTAACTTCGTCTTGGTTTGTCCTTCAAATTCGGGTTCGGGAACTTTCACCGAAATCACCGCCGTTAATCCTTCTCGGATATTTTCCCCAGCGAGATTAGAATCGTTTTCTTTCAATTTGTTGCGTTTACGGGCGATATTATTCATGGTACGGGTTAAAACTGTCTTCAACCCTTCCAAATGCGTTCCCCCGTCAATGGTGCGGATATTATTGGCAAACCCTAAAATCGTGTCACTGTAAGCATCAATACACCACTGAAACGCGACTTCGACTTGTACGCCTTCTTTCTCCCCTTCTACATAAATAATATCGGGATGGAGGGCTTGTTTTTCTCCCACCATATAACCCACATATTCTTTGATTCCCCCTTCATAACAATAGGTTTCGGTGCGTGATTCTTCGGGGTTACGTCGATCGCTAAAGGTAATTTTAACGCCAGCATTGAGATAAGCAAGTTCTCTGAGTCTTCCTGAAAGGGTGTTATAGTCGAACTCGATACCAGTGCTGAAAATTTCTGTATCGGGTAGGAATTGGAGAGAAGTCCCCGTTTCTGGGCTAGGATCAGGTTCGTTTTGTAATTCACTGACGGGGATTCCTCGTTCGTAGCGTTGCTTATAAGCGGTTTGTTCCCGTCTCACGGTCACTTCTACCCATCGAGAAAGGGCGTTTACGACAGATACGCCAACGCCATGTAATCCCCCAGAGACTTTGTAGCCACCGCCGCCGAATTTACCTCCCGCGTGTAATACGGTCATTACGGTTTCCAGTGCTGATTTTCCTGTGCGAGAATGGGTTTCCACGGGGATGCCGCGACCATTATCGGATACGGTGACAGAACCATCTGGGTTAATATCGATCTCAATGTGGGTACAATAGCCAGCAAGTGCCTCGTCGATCGAGTTGTCCACCACTTCATAAACGAGATGATGGAGTCCTTTCGGTCCAGTGGAACCAATGTACATCCCTGGACGTTTGCGGACGGGTTCTAAACCTTCGAGAACTTGTATCTGTTCAGCACCGTAACTGTTGGTCATGGGTTTCTCCAAATTTAAGCGATAAGCCTTTTCAATTGCCTTTTAGGTCAAAATCTTCGGAAATTGTAACACAAAAGCGTTAGAGAATGCTTTACCCTTGTTTCCAATTAGTTTTTTTGTGTCGATGCCAGTTTGATCGAGTTCCGTCCCGAATTCCCGATCGCGCTAACTTCAGAGAAGAAAAATTTGATTAGGTGTTTGTTTAAAAGCGGGAAACGTTGGTGAAACAATGGGATCATCGCCTCTACATTGCTTAATTTGATACTCCCCTTCAATTAATTGATAGATTGAAAATGTTGGCTGTTTGGGATTACCTAAAAAATTTCGTCCTCCCAATGCTGCATAATCAACAATCCAGTATTCAGGAATTCCTAATTCTTCGTAATCTGCTCGTTTTTTGAAGTAGTCATCCCGCCAATTTGTACTAACTACTTCTACAATTAATTTTACTGATTCGGCTTTTTCAATAATTGATTCACTTCCCCAACGAGATTCAGTAGCGATCGCGTCTTGATCAATAACAATAATATCAGGTTCATAGCCTGATTTGCCATTACTTGATTTGACAATTGACTCTCTGGGAATTGTCCATTTTCCTCGTTTCCCCATTTCAATAATTGTAAGGATTAATTCTTCCATTAGAAATCCTGTTACGATCGAGTGTTTTCCTTTCGGTTTTGGCATTTCCACAACAATTTCATCATGGAGTTCATAGTGTCTTTCTCGGTTAACATATTGGGCGTTAAATTCATCAAACGTAATGTTTTTTGCTAAAGTTTGAATCATAATCGCTTCTGTTTGATTAAAGTTTAAATTGTCCAATCTTCGATCGATAAGTTTGGAACTTTTTTAAAGTCCTGTGTGTTGCGCGTCAGTAAAATTAATCCGCGAGATACAGCGATCGAAGCGATTCGCAAATCCATTGTTTTCAGTTGAATGTTCTGAGCTTGCAAACCCTGAAATGTTATCATCGCAGCGCGATCAAAAGCAATAAGCGGTAACGTTGCAAAATCTCTTGCTAGACGAGACATGATCGCATAGCCTGTGACAACTTGATCAGGATGACGAGCGCGACTAATATAAGTGTGAGCACCAAGCAATTGTTCATGGAATGTCACAATCGAAACTGCAAAATCTGAATGGGGATATTGATTGATTCGATTTGATAGATTAGCATAATCTCCACCTGTTTTTCGCTGGATAATGCTCAAATGGTCAGTGTCTAACAAGTATTTCATTCTTCATTGATTGCTTGTCCAGTAAGGGGGTCTATTTCTTCACTACGAATTGCTTTTCCATAAGCGATGACTGCTTCAAAAGCAGATTCATCTTCAAAAGAACCTGTTACCTGTTTTAACCAGTTTTTTGATTGAGATTCATTCAATTCTTCTCGTAATTCTTTAATTTCAGACTCGATCCTTGTTATGCGCTTTTCTAGAAAAAGTTTTGTATTCATTTTATCTTTCTCCTTTGGTGATTGATCGCCTCTACCTACCATAATAACCTTCTTCCCTCATTTATGCTGTTGGTTGGGTGGAAGGAGGTGAAACCCAACATTAATCAGTTACTAATTTTCTTGATAGAGGATGAGGTTGAGGATATTTAATTCATTAGAGTTGAGAAAGTATTTATCTGTAAAGAGTTTAATTCGGGTTTCTTTTAGACTATAACTTCTAAATAAGAGAAAGGGAAAGAATTTGTATTGATCACCGATGGGAAGCAAATCACTAACTGGATAAAGTTGTCGCAAATAATGTTCTAAAATTTTACGAAAGGTTTGGTCTTCTGGTTCTTTTTCTTCACTATTAAAGTATTCTTTCATTATTTCATAACTGATTAAGTTAAACAGCGGAATTGCATAGTATTGATCGTTATATTGGCTTTCTTCTTCAAAGCGTTGGGTGATGTCGGTGTTATGATTGTCTCCTAATGTTTCTAGAAAGTCGATCGATGCTTTCACAGAGGAACGAAGATTGTCGGAATACTGAGGACTGTTATTAATGTCTTTGAGTTGAGTTAATAGCTGTTCTCGATCGAATCCTTGTTGGGATAATTGGATTGTATATTTCTCTTTTACCGTCCGATCGTCAACAGGAATGATTAAAAAACTTCCGTTGATATATCCAATTTCAAGAGTAGAAAAACCAAGTAACTGTTCAAGATTTTGATTAATATATTTTTCAAATTGATCGGTCAAGGATTCCACTAAATCTAAATAAGAAACTGGGGTTTGATTTTTAACATTACTGGAACTGACTAAAAGAATTTCGACACCATTTAAAAGTTCTTTCAGATGTTGAAAAACCTCTCCTAGTTCTTCATCATCGCGATGTTTACGGTTTTCATGTTTGAGTTGATTAATCAGTGTACTCATTTGACTGCTAAATGTTTGACCAGCAGAAAAAATAGATTTTCCTCCAATGGGAATGAGAAGAAGTTGGTTAGTTCCAATTGTCCCATATCCTCGGATACGAGTCATTATTGATGCTTTCAAAATTAGCAAGATGTTAAGGACATTAACTAAACTCCATTGAAGAGATAATTGTTTGAGTTTATCGGACTCGATCGAGGGATCATCACTGTAATAAAATGCGGATTCAGAGAGATAGAAAGTTAAGGTTTTATGTTCATGATCAAAGCTATTTCCTGTTTCATCTCTTCCTCGACCACGATAGATTACTTGGATAATTTCCATTAAGTTTTTCTCGATTTCAAAACGAGGAACATCAACTAAAATTTTTGTAGTTTTGGGAAAAGATAATCCTCGACTCGCAGACGCGGTCATAAAGATTACTTTCACTTGATTTTGATAGCGATGGATATTTTTCTTTTCTTCTTCGGAGATACTCGCATGAATTTCTAGGTAGTCTTGATATTTTTGAAAGCGCTGTTGTTTCAGTTGGATTCGATCGATTAATTCGGCTAAACGTGCTTTGTTTTGAATGTAAACAATAATTTGTTTGGTTTCGGGTTCATTGATTAAATCATAAATATGTTTGCTGATTTCTTCTTGAACTTTGTCATCAAGATCAGCTTTAGGTTTTAGAGAAAGATCGGTTTCAAATTTACTGGATTTGATGAAGAGTTTATAGTTAATCTCTAAACTACTAGCGGGATAGGAGTTAGTATTGATGACGACTGCTGGATTTTTTTTATAAGAGAAAGATTCGATCGATAACGGATTATTGGGAGGGGTTTTATCCCCCCTAACCCCCCTTTGAAAGGGGGGAATTTGTTGTTCCTCATTACTGGGAAAGGGGGGAATTTGTTGTTCCTCGTTACTGGGAAAGGGGGGAATTTGTTGTTCCTCATTACTGGGAAAGGGGGGAATTGATGCTTTACGGAAAAAGATTTTATTGGGTTCTGCGATCGTTTCGGAAAGATGCTGTTTAATAACATTTGAGTCCACAATTGACGCATCAGCGACGATTATTTTTAAGTTGAAGCCATAGTCATTTTTGAGTAAATGATACTTGTTCAAAATTTCATTAATTCGGTTGAGAAATTCCACTCCACTGTCATCCCCAGTGATTTCGTCAATCATAATCAAGATATGTTTAACTCGATTAGAAAGTTGTCGCATTTTACTGGGAATTACTTTCCCTTCTCGATCGTTGTACGCATTTTTAAATATCTTCTCAAAATGAGAAAGGGTATCTTTTCCGAGTTGAGTTTTCTTTAAGGATTGAATCGCTACAGTCGCAATGATGTTATTAGAGGTTTCACGATTGATTAAGGTATAAATCGCTTCGCAAATTGTCGCTAAAACGCCTCGATTATTTTTTCCTCGATTTTGAATTTGATCTTCTGATATCCTTTTAAATCCAGAGGAAGAAGGATAATAGTTTTGTTCTCGTTCAGTCTTTTGGTTGAGAAATTGTACTGTTTTCTGGGTGAAGTCTTCCTCGTATAAGTTGGAAAGATACTCAACGGTATAGTTTCCATTGTTGTTTTGAATAATCTCAGTATTGGTGTTAATGGTAAAGATTCTGTCGTCAGTGAGAAATCGGGTTGTGGGGTCAGTAAATTTGTCAATAATATCGAGGTTGACTTGTTTTCTCGGACTAACATAAAAGAAAAGAAACCCTTCTTCTAGTATTTCCTTATTTTGGAGAAATTGCGCGATCGCGGTGGTTTTTCCAATTCCTGGATTCCCTGTTAAAAAGATATACTTCGCTTCACTATTCAGTTGCTGTTTAATTAAGGTTGCGTGTGCTTGTCTTAGGTCTAAGCTAGAATTAGGATCGAGATTGAGATCGAGTTTTTTAGCTAAATCTGGGGAAATTGGATCAGCAAGATTCTGAAAGTCTGTAATCGTTTCTGTGTGGTTGACTTGGGTAAGTTTATCTTCTTCGATCGCAAAGAGTCGATCGATAAATGTTCTCCCATCATCAAAACTTTTCGCTGCGTTCCGTTTGATTAATTGTATGACTTTCTGACGATTATCTGAGAAAGATTCTGTTTTCGGTTCATTTTTATAGATGTGGGAACAGGTGGCTAAAATTTTGGTGTTTTCTCCTTTTAGGGTCATTGCGCTAAGGTTTCGATCGCTGTATCCTAAAATGTTGTATGTGATGTTTGTATCTTGGGTAATAATTCCTTGTTCTCGCAATAACTCTGAGAAACTATGAGTATAACTTGCTGCTTGAATTAATTTTATTGTTTCCTTATCTTTGGTTTTAAATGCGAGATAATAACGCTTGAAACTTTCCGATACATCGAGAGGAGTAGCTTGGGTATCTAAACCAAGATTAGAAAAGACACTTTTTGATTTTAAGTAACTGACTTCCTGTAATAAAATCTTTCGCAAAATTTCCATGCTATCCATATCCTCTAAATCTCGGATCGATCGAATCGAGAATATAGAATAATCAATACATAATACTCTCCACTCATCCTGACATCGCATTAAAACTAATGTGTCTGCGTTGAGAAACTCTCCCTTGTCGGAATACTTATTAATGTCAACACTGAGATCAGGAAACTGAGATAAAACATCTCGGTTAGCTTTTTCTTTTCCTTTCAAATGAGTTCCGATACTGTTATCATCACAGAAACAGCATTGGTAATACACAATCTCTAAATGTTTTTGCTTTTTGTTACTATTCCATCCCATAGCTTGGAGATATTCCGAAAAGAGATTTAAACCCGCAAAAAAACTCTTTTCTAGAAAAAACAAACTCCACTTTTTAATCATCTCTCGATGCTTTTCATTGATTACTTTTTCTTGATCTAATAACTGTCTCAACATCCGAGAAAAAGTCAATTGTTTTAAGTCATTGCGATATAAGTCTCCAAAGTTATGGGGAATTTTTTGCTGTTCAATATAAGTCAACATTCCCACATTAAAACCGACTTCAAATAAACGCCCTAAATCTTGTCCTAAATGTTCTTGTTTCATGGTTATTAGTGATTGGTCACTGGTGATCCGATTAAAAAGGAAAAACAACACGCTAAAATGATAGCAGACTAATCAAATAAATTAAGGAGATTAATTAATGAGACAAGTCATTATTTATCCTGGGGAAGATGGTTATTGGATTGCTCAATGTCCCAGTTTACCTCCTTGTATCAGTCAAGGGAAAACCAAAAAAGAAGCAATTGCTAATATTAAAGAAGCAATTGAACTTTATCTTGAAGTTCTTCAGGAAGAGGATCGTGAGATTCCTGAAGATCAGATTGAAACAGTTACCGTTAATATATGAGTAAATTACCTCAGATTTCGGGTAAAAAGTGTATCAAAACCTTGCAAAAGTTAGGTTTTTATATCAAACGTCAAAAGGGTAGTCATATTATTTTGCGAAGAGATAATCCTTGAATTATGTTGGGTTTCGTCACCTCCACCCAACCTACAGATTTGATTCTGGTTTAACATTTAAGGCTTTTTTGACTTCGGTTAAAAACGCAAGGGAATTAAATTTAACGTTTTCTCCGAGATGATCAAATACAGATAAAGCGCCAATACTTTCATCACCAATTAGGTTTTGATAAGGATCAAGTTTTAAGCTAATATTTTTTGGGGATTCATATCGAGAAAAATGAAACAGTGTCAAAAATTCTAAAATCTCATTCTTGAGAGGAGTGTCATCAATTAAGCCATTTCGGATGTCTTCATCATCCAAGATGTTCTCATAGATATCTAAGAGAGTCGCATAAGAAATGACTCCGTTGTAATAACGATCGTTCCCGACTTTGATTCCATTAAAGAGATTCAAAAAGACAATTGTTTTTTTGCTGGGGTCTTCGGTTAAACTGCTTAATTGGGATGTATCTTGAATATAGAGGGAACTCTTCGCTTGATCTCGATCGAGGTTCAAGGCGTAGTATTGATCGAAAAATATCGGATAGATTTTAATATCTTCTTTGTCTCCTTTTAAAGAACGAATTACTGCTTTTGACATGAAAAATCGTTCTTCGTCTTCTTCGGTTTGAGTCAGTTTTAAGGTACTCGAATATGGAGATTTGGCGAGGTAAAGAAAATGTCGAAACCCTTGTTCATAAAGATCATTGACTCGATCGATCACCACAGAAGGAGAACTATAAATTTGTTGATTTCCATAGTTATCAGAAAATGTTCCACTACTATAAATCCGAATACTCTGATCAGCTTGACGTTGAAACGCGATCGATTCTCCCACTAAATTCGAGATTCTGTAGTTAATACTTTGATCTCTCGCGCGATCGCTTTCACGACTGGAGACAATAATTAATGCGAGTTTATCCAATTGATAATCTGAACGAGGATTAGTAAAGGTAAACTTTTTCGGAAGAATAGAATACAAGGAAGCTAAACCATTACCAACACGATACATATTGATATTTTTGACGCGAAATCCTTGCGTATGACAGCGATGTTTTTCGTTTAATAAATGGGAAACTGAGGAAAACACTGATTTGAGAAACTTTTCTTCTGGATAGGGGTTTTGACGACTCCCTAAATGGAAGCGAATCACAGGAACAAAGAAAGGTTTTGCTGCTAAATCAAGTAAGATTTTTAAGGTGACATAAACCAGTAAGGAAAATGTCACTTTATAGAAATAACGTTTTGAGATTGATGTTTCTTCTAGGGTTGCTTGTTTTAACTGTTTAACATCATAGGAGAAGATTAAACCCTGAAATTTTTGAGATTGATTTAGCCCTGTATGATACGCCTCTAGACAGTTTTTTTCTTTGGGAGTTAAGAGAATGGGAAGCGTCGGAACTTTTCCAAAATGATATTTCATCTCAAACTGTTCCTCTATTCCTGTGGGAAAATAGCACACTTCACTGATGTTAATATTTACAGCGAGTGTGGAAAGCGAATTATTTCCAGCGTTGGGATTCGTAATAGAAATATATTTTAATGCTGACTTGCGATTCTCCTGTAAGGTATGAAAAAAACTGTTATTATTGTTGATGCTTTCATAGTCTCTTTGTAGGATTCCTTGTTTGACATTCAAATGGCGAGGATAGTTTCGCGCTGGTAAGTTATGCTTCCGTTGAATGAAGGTTTTTAAGAGGTTTTCTAGTTTGCTGATTTTGTGATTAGCTTGATATTGTTCTAACCCTCTTTTAATTCCCTTCAATATTTTATATTTTGCTGGTTGATCATCTCCTTGAAGAATCGGTAAAACTTTTTCTTCAAAGTTAGCGATCGGATCATACTCTAGTTCAACTTTGGGATCAATATTACTGTCAGAAAGATCATTTCCCGCAAAAACAAAGTAGTACAAGAACGCAACTTTTAAGACTTTCTCCACAAAATATTCTTTCTTAGAAGCCTTCTCGAATTCTTCTTTATATTTGTTGCTATCTGGATTAAGAAAATCTAGGTAATAAGGAAAAACCTCTTTTCCTCCATTATTATTCACTGAACCGTTTAGTTTTAATTTTAGTCCAAAGATGAATTGCTGTTTATCATTTTTCTCGTCTTCTGTTTCGCCAATACAACCTTCAATGATCGACCAAATTGGTAGCATATCAAACGCATCAGCGCGGGAAAATAAGTCTCTATATTTAACTGTAATCCCTTCATAATTTACTTCATAGTGACCATCTTCTTTTTCTTCATCGTTGATATACGCTTCCATCAATCTTAATCGTCGGATTAAGTCTTCTAGATAGATCAAATCTTGATGTTCACCAATTTGTTCTTTGAGATATTCTAAATAAATAACTTTTGCTTCTCTTTGTAGTTTCCCTAATGCTTCTTGATCTAATAATTCTTCTAGTCGATCGAGGTCAGAGGTTTGATAAGTTTCTAGGTCTTCTAATATGTCTAACAGGTCTCTTTGTTCTTCTTCTTCTGAAAACTGAAATTTGATATAGTTTTCTAAACTCCTTTTCAGTTGTTCTCGAAATTGATGTCCGTCTTCAACGGTAATTTTAAGTTTATGAAATTTTAATTGGGGACGAGTTGAGTTTCCCTGTTGAAAGCTGAGTTCTGTTTTTTGTAATTCTGATATTTTTTTGTCAAATGGATAATTTAAGGTAATAGTTTGATTAATTGTTCCTGTTAAGTTTTTTAATTCTGTTGTCAGAGAATTAACCCATGTTTCTAATGTCAACTCCTGATCTTGTTCTGAAATCGCACGACTTAAATAAGGAGTTAACTGTTCTCGAATCTGTTGGATTTTTTCGGCAAATTTTTCTCTCGATTCCCCGCTAAAATTAACGGTTGCGACTTTCGCTGCTTTGGTTTTATTTCCGAGAGGATTATCGATCGAAGCGGAAGCAACTAATTGCGCGATCGAATGGAGTTCAATCATTAACCGTTTCCCCTCACCTACTAACTTAAAAGGATTCTCAGGGTTTTGATTGTGTAAAACTGTTATAATTTTATCTAATAAATCTGTATAATCAACCGCAACTAATCCTTGCTTATCAGTTCTAATTTCGTTAGCCATATTAACCTCCTTGATCTCGAATAAAATGCAACCTTCATTAATTGTAATTTGTGGTGCGACCGCGACGGGAAAATCTCGTTTAGCCATGACACTCGCACAACACTTAAATACAGTTATTCTCAGCGCTGATTCTCGTCAAGTGTATCGAGAATTTGATATTGGAACCGCTAAACCCACCTGGGAAGAACAAGCATTAATTCCTCATTATTTAATTGATATTTGTGATCCAACGGAAACTTTAACCGTCGCTGAATATCAAGAAAAAGCGAATCATTTAATCTCGTCTCTTCCTCATTCTCCTCCCTTGTTAGTGGGAGGAACTGGACTTTATATTAAAGCCATTACGAGAGGGTTAAAAATCCCGCGAGTGTCTCCTCATCCTCAGCTTCGATCGAGCTTAAAACGTCTCGGTCAATTACAACTTTATGCGCTTTTACAACAAGTTGACCCTAACTCCGCAACAAAAATTCATCCCAATGATCAAGTACGAACCTTACGCGCGTTAGAAGTTTTTTATATTACAGGAAAACCAATCAGTGAACAACAAGGAGAAAATCCTCCCTCATATCCCATTTTACAAGTTGGTTTAGATTGTTCTCCCGAAGTGCTAACAGAAAGAATTCAATATCGAACGGAACAAATGTTAGCTTTAGGATTCGTGGAAGAGGTGAAAGGATTAATTAAAAAATATGGTTGGTCACTTCCGTTATTAGATACACTAGGATATCAAGAAATTAAAGACTACTTAGCAGGAGAAACCGATTTAAAAACAGCGAAAGAATTAATGGTGATCCATACTCGTCAGTTTGCGAAAAGACAACGCACTTGGTTTAAAGGTCAATCAGAAATAAAATGGTTTGATAGCGAACAATCTGACTTATGGGAAGCTGTGTCTAAAATGATTAATATTGAAATAGAACGTTTCCAGAAATAGCCAATAACGAATAGCGAATAATAAATGTTACAACATCCCATTCCACCTCCCACCCATGATACCCAATACCGCGCGATCGGGTTAGTATGGGGAAAATACCAGCCGCAAGATCAATTTACTCGCGGGGAAATGATCCTTTCCGAAACTGAAAATTTAGAAACGGTTCTTCTCGGACGAGTGATGAATGTGGTCAAAAAACATATTGATCTAGAAGTTCCTCATCTCTGGGTAGTGTATCCCCGTACCCGACAAAAACAAGATTATTTACACCTACAAATTGTCGGGGTTTGGGAACCCGATACCTTAAAAGAATCTAGCCAACGCGCGGAACAATTAGAAACAGAAGCCGTTTCTGAAGTGAAAGCGGAAGCGGGATATTTTTCCATTCGAGGAGAGGTGGTTTTCTACTCGGAATCTGAACAGAAAATTGTGGTTAAAATTAAGCGCTTTAGTCAAGGAAAAGCGAGATTTTTTAAGTTAAGATTAGTGGGAGTTCTCCCTGATGAAAAAGATAATTTAGGATGGTTTTGGGAGCTTGACGCACAACTGAAGGGAGAAGAATTAGTGGTGACAAAAGGGCGAAAAATTACTCCGATGCGTGAGCAACGTCAACCGAACCGCGCTCCCAAGAAAATCATTTCTTCTCCTCAGAAAAAAGCAACTTCTTCCTCGGAAAAGAAACCTAAACCCATCCTCCGTCGGACAAAAAAACGATCGCCCTCTAATCCAGAGGAAGAAAACTAAGCAATTCCTAAAATTTTTCGGAATTGAATCGGCGCAAAAAAGGCGTAACAATTAATACTGAAACAAGTAAAACCTAATGATAGGAGAATATAAGTCGGTGTCATCACCACTCCTACCATTAACCAGGTCAAAACATGAAAAAACATTAAGCAAGCTGAAACTAGACCCAAGGTAGCATTCCAACGGAGATTAACGGTAGAAAATTGGCGCACCAACAATAATAAAGTGATGGAAGTAAACAAAAGATTAGTGGGAATTAGGAATCCACAGATAGTGACACAGTATTGGCGAGAAAATTCAAATAAGTGTAACAAAGTCGTGACTATCCTCCTCTAAGAAGTGAATTAAGACCATGATAAACCCTAAGCATAAGTGCTGAGTTGAAACTGTTAAATCTCGTTACATTGACAAGGAATAATTAATCATTAACAATTAAGAATTAAAGAATCTGTAACCAAGAAAATGACTGCTGAAACGGAAATCAAGACCTTAGCTGACTTAGAATTTATTCCCTATCTCGATGATGAAGGAAAAATTAATCCCGAATTGGAAAAGAAAATCGGAGTTTACGCAATTTTTGACTCCGAGAAAACCCTGAAATTAGTCTCTTACTCCCGCGATATTTACACCAGTTTGAAACAGCATCTCGTTCGTCAACCAAATCGTTGTTATTGGCTCAAAATCCAAACCATCGATCGTCCTAGTCGAAGCATTCTAGCAGAGATTCAACAATCATGGCTAGAGGAAAATGGAACAATACCAGTGGGAAATAGTCATCAAAAAACAGCTTGGAATGATGCAATTGATGCCACACCAACCATGACTGATGCGGAAAAACAAGCGTATGATCAAGGTGATCCATTGAGTCAAACGAAGCTCTTAAAAAATATAGCGCGACGAGTTGAAGCGGAAATCAAGGAAACTCTCAGCGCGAGAGGGGTAACAATGGAAATTCGGTTTAATCCGAAATTGAAAGAACAGGGGCGGCTAGACTTAAAATAGTAGTGAGTAGCTGGGTTTGTGAGGAGTTTACTGTGGGAAGGGCTGTTGTTGTTTTAAATAATCGGTATCGGGTGACGAGAGAACTTGGTCAAGGGGGGTTTGGTCGCACCTTTTTGGCGGTGGATACGCATCTTCCCTCTGAGCGCTATTGTGTGATTAAACAACTCTATCCCATTGTTTCTAAACCGAAACAGTATCAATGGGTGAGAGAGCGTTTTCAACGGGAAGCAGCGATTTTAGAAGCATTGAGTCAAGGAAATAGCCAAATCCCCCAACTTTATGCTTATTTTGCGGAAGCGGAAACCTTCTATCTGGTTCAAGAATATATTGAGGGGATGACACTGACGCAAAAAGTCGAACAAGATGGGGTGTTGTCGGAAGCGGAAGTGACCAAAATTTTAGTGAGCTTACTCCGAGTTTTAGATTATGTTCATGGTCAACGCATTATTCACCGCGATGTGAAACCCGATAATATCATTTTGCGGAAAGGAGATGGTCAACCCGTATTAATTGATTTTGGAGTGGTGAAAGAGGCTTTAGAAACGATGATGGATTCCGATCGCACCCATTCCATCGCCATCGGAACCCCTGGCTATATGCCTTCAGAACAAGCCGCTGGACGACCTACCTATTCTAGCGATTTATATAGTTTGGGACTCACCGCCGTGTTTTTACTCAGTGGTAAAGCACCTCACACTTTAGAGTTCGATCAGCGCACAGGGGAACTGTTATGGCGAAAAGTCGTTCCTAACTTACACAGTCAGTTAGGAAGTGTTATCGATCGCGCGGTTCGGTTTCATCCCCGCGATCGCTTTGAAAGCGCCCAAGAAATGTTAGCCGCTCTCACCAGTGATCATTCCGTTGAAATGCCACAATGGACTCCTGAAAATACTCGTTTTCAAGGGAGAGAAACCGATGATGATAGTCAAACTGTGGCGGCGGTTTCTCCTTCTCCCCCTGAGAAGAAAGGGAATGGTTTACTAATTGGGAGCGCGATCGTCTTGGGAGTGATTCTCAGCGCGGGTATAGTGGGATACGGCATCGTAGAAGTATTACAAACGTTGCGTGATGCTAATAACAGCGAGAGGGTGGTGACAGAACCCAGTGAACCGCAAGCAACCCCTCCCCAAGAAGAGAAAAACACCGAAACTCCTCCCCCGAAACCTGAACCTAAACCTGAACCCGAACCCGAACCTAAACCTGAACCTGAACCCGAACCTAAATCAGAATTAGATATTGAAATCAACACCCCGACTGTCGTTGTTCCTACCATCGAAATCGAACCAGATTCTCCCCCAGAAAAATCGATCGCAGATGTTCCTGTTTTCGGTACAGGAGTCAGTAAAGCGCAGGTAATCGGAACATTAGGAGAACCCACTAGCACCCGTCGCGGCTATTGGGAAAATACCCAATCGGTTTTGTATAAAGATTATGTTTCAGGGAAACTCGATTTAGGTTATTTGTTCGATCGAGACACGGGAAACTTAAGACAAACTGAGGCTTCCTTTGCTGCTTTCGTGGAATTTAATCTCATGGAAAACACCTTAAACGAAATGCTCCAAGGTCAACTTAACCCCACCATCCGAAACGCACTAGAACAAGTGTATCGCAAAGAAACAGATTTACGTTCTTTTTCGATCGGAAATTGGGATGGAGTGATTCAACGGAAACAAGGGGGAAGAATTTATATTGGCGTTTGGGAAGAGGATTTACATTAAAATACAGATTGCTAAGACTTAATCAGCCAAAAAATCAAGGAAATGGACAAACACCGAAGCCAACAGTTTACTCGCAATTGATCAGGAAATCGGAAAACATAACCTTTCACCCGCTGAGTATGAAATTGTCCGTCGCGTGATCTATGAAACCGCCGATTTTGATTACCGTTCTCACTTAAAATTCTCCGATCGCGCTCTCAAAGTCGGCGCAGGTGCGTTAGCCGCTCGTAGTACAATTTGGGAAACTGAAACCTTTACCCAATGAGGCTTTAAGGCTCTTAACCCCTCAAAAAAGTGCAAGGGAGACAAGGGAGACAAGGGAGACAAGGGAGACAAGGGAGACAAGGGAGACAAGGGAGACAAGGGAGACAAGGGAGCGATTTTTCTTCCCCATCTTCCCCATCTTCCCCATCTCCCCCATCTCCCCCATCTTCCCCATCTCCCCCATCTCCCCCATCTTCCCCATCTTCCCCCTATTACCGAATGTAATTACTTTAATATTATTTGCCATCCTTTTATTAGTAGTAGGGTGGGCAAGGCAACCCCTACAAGATGTAACTCTTTCCTCGCTTTTCGTGCGCGATGGGCGATCGACCTTGGCTTCGTTACATCGAGGCTTAAAATCAATTACGATTCTTGGGGAATTTCTTCTTTCTGATTACGGTTTAAGAAGTTTAAAACCAATCCCACTGGACCCCGTTGTTTCCAGTGTAATCTTCCTTTACTGCTATCTCCTACCGATTGGGTGATCCGATCGAGAACAATTGCTAATAAAACAATACCGACACCACCGACAGCCGCTAATCCCACATCTAAGCGTCCAATTCCTCGGTTAACCATTTGTCCTAATCCCTCTACGGCAATCAGAGAAGCGATGACCACCATTGACAACGCTAACATTAAGGACTGGTTCACCCCAGCGAGAATCGTCGGCATAGCGAGGGGAATTTGTGCTTGTAAGAGAACCTGTTGCGGCGTTGCACCAAAAGCCCTTGAAGCCTCAACCACATCTTCGGGAACACCCCGAATGCCAATGTTGGTTAAACGAATTAACGGCGGTACAGCAAACACAAAGGTGACAATCACCCCTGGCACTTCTCCCGTTCCAAATAGCATCACCACAGGCACTAAATAAACAAATGCGGGGAGAGTTTGCATCGTGTCTAAAATGGGACGAATTAAACTGGCAAATCGATCGCTGCGGGCGGCAATAATGCCTAAAGGAAGACCAATAATTACACAGAAGAAAACGGCAGTTACAACCAAAGCAAGAGTAATCATCGATTCTTGCCACGCTCCAATTAAGCCGACCACCGTCATGGCAACTACGCTCAAAATTGCAATGTTGCGGCTGGCAATCTGCCAAGCTAAAGCCAGAAGTGCGACTAAAAAGATAATCGGATTGATGGAGAGGAAAAAGGATTGAATCCCTCTGAGTACGATTCCCACAGGTTTACCGATCCAGTCATTAAAGATAAAACGAAAGTTATCCACCACAAAGTTAATGATGGTTTCGATTTGATCTCCCAGGGGCCAAATTGTCTCTTGAAAGGGGTCAAACATAATCAATATTCCGTAATTAACAGTTAGCTTTTCGATCGACCATTCCCCCCAGCATTGGGGGTCAGGGGGCAACTCCCCCAGCATTGGGGGTCAGGGGGCAATTCCCCCAGCATTGGGGGTCAGGGGGCAATCCCCAGCATTGGGGGTCAGGGGGCAATCCCCCAGCATTGGGGGTCAGGGGGCAATCCCCCAGCATTGGGGGTCAGGGGGCAATCCCCCAGCATTGGGGGTCAGGGGGCAATTAAGCCGCTACTTCTTCGGGTTGGCTTTCTACAGTATCCCCATCCACCTCTTTCAAGCGTCCGATGCTGGCGAGAATGTCTGAGTGTTCCACCACTCCTTTAAACTCTCCTTGATCATCAATAATCGCCAGGGGAAGTTCTTGTTGACAGAGATGGGCGACCTCTTCAATGGTGGTACTAGCCTGGACTTTGGGAAAGTCAGCTTCCATCACCTCTTTAATATCTTCGATTCCCCTTTCTAACGCACGAGTTAAAGCCTCTGTCGTCACCACACCAATGGGAGAATTGCCTCGATCGACCACATACATTTCCTCTCGTTGATGTCGTTGCATTTGTTCTAATGCCGAACGCACCGAACCATGTCCAAGAATAAAGGGTATGGTTTTCCGTGTAATTGACCCCGTTTTCAACACTTGAGCGCGGTTGACATCCATCATAAAGTCACGGATGTAGTTATCTGTGGGATTTGTCACCAATTCTTCCGGAGTGCCAACTTGCACAAAATAACCATCCTTCATCACCGCCACTCGATCGCCAATTTTCAGCGCCTCATGGATATCATGGGAAATAAACACAACGGTTTTGTGTAACTCATCTTGTAAGCGCATCAATTCCGCCTGCATATCCCTTCTAATTAGCGGATCAAGCGCACCAAACGCTTCATCCATCAATAAAATATCGGGATCAGTGGCTAACGCACGAGCTAACCCGACTCGTTGCTGCATTCCCCCGCTTAATTCCGAGGGATAACGGTTCGCCCATTTGTGTAAACCGACAATTTCGAGGGTTTCTAATGCCTTGTGACGACCTTTTTTATGATCGACCCCTCTCACTTTCAAACCATATTCCGTGTTTTCAGCAACAGTGAGGTGAGGAAACAGGGCAAATTTCTGGAACACCATCGCCATTTTCGTCCGTCGGACTTCTCGCAATCTCTCTAAGTCAACATGGGCGACATCTTCATCATCGACAATCACTTGACCACTGGTCGGTTCAATCAGACGATTTAAACAGCGAATCAGGGTAGATTTTCCCGACCCAGATAAACCCATGATCACAAAAAGTTCTCCCTGTTTGATCTCAAAGGAAACCCCACCCACACCGACAACATTACCAGTTTTTTCAAAGATTGAATCCCGATCATGCCCTTCTCGCAGTAATTTTAAGCCCTCACGAGGACTATTTCCAAATATTTTGACCAGACTCTCTACTTTGATTTTAGTTTGAGCGGTGTTTTCTTTTTTTTCCATATCTATATTCTGGTTAGTATTCATTTTTAGCCTTGACCGACGCTTGCGGTCAGTTATACAATCTCCAACAAGGCAAATTTTCTAGTTTTTGCGCTTGTAATTTGATTACTTCTGTCGGGTAGGTTAGGGAGATTACTCTCCCCTTCCCCCCTCAGAACCGTGCGTGCGACTTTTACCGCACACGGCTCAAGCAAACACGGGCTACCCGTAGTGAGTTGCCTTGTGGCATTCACGATGTAGTATCTCTAGATTAGACACTTTCTCGCTTCCGCCGTTTTTTCTTGGAACAATGTGATGGATATCATAAGGCTCACCGTTGAACAAGGATTCTCCACATTTGCGGCATTTATATCCCTGCTTTTTGGCTAACCTTTGACTCCTTTTGTTTAGTTTGGCAGATTCGGATTGGAGTTTTTTCTCGAAGTGTTCTTGAACTATTGGGTCTGGGTTATCGGGAGTATAATCGTAAGGTACGGCATCATGGTATTCTATATTAAACTCTTCGAACTTTATAATGTAAGCTCCTGAGTCTTTGCTACCAAAGTACCCTTTATTATCAGGACGATTTGGATTGAGTCTCCCTATATATTTATTTTCCCTCCAGCTTTTGCTTTTGGTTGGGTGCCGTCGACGTGTGTATCGGATACCTCTTCCGTACATATAGTCATCCAGTTCTTTGAACTTCTCACTACTGCTGACTTTATTCCAATAGTTGGCTTTCCCCCTGATGATGGGGTTCATTTTTTTGATAATCCATTCCGTTGATTTGCCTATCCCTTCAAGCCAAATCTCTCTGAGTTGTTGTTTAGTCTCCTTGATTTTTTCTTTATCGGGTCTTATTAGGGTTACATATCCACTTTTCCTGTGTTTATCAGGTAGTCTGCGGATACGAAATCCTAGATACTTAAATCCATCATTTAGATGACAGATACTAGTTTTTTCTTCAGAGAGATGGAGTCCTCGCTCGTTTATGAATGCGTTGGCTTCCTCTTTGGCTAATTTTGCGTCTTCCTCTGATTCACATAGGATAATAAAGTCATCTGCAAATCTGATAACAGCCCGTTTTGATTGGGTAAGGGTGGCGTAGATTCCGCTCTTTGTTCTACCCTTTCGAACCTTCCATTTTACACCTAGTGCGTTTTCCAATCCATGTAAACTAATGTTTGCTAACAGTGGACTGATGACTCCTCCTTGGGGAGTTCCCCCTTCAGTAGGATTAAAGTTTCCTTTTTCGATGTATCCTGCTTTGAGCCATGTTTTAATTAACTTCCTTGCAGGGAAGTTTCCAATGACCCCTAATAGGTGTTGGTGGTCGATGTTATCAAAGCATCCTTTAATGTCTGCATCTACTACCCATTGTTTTTTTGGAGGTTTTCCCTGTGGGCTTTGTTTAGTTAATGCTTGAACACGAGCAATTGCATCATGTGGGCTCCTACCTGGTCGGAAACCATAGGAAGAAGGTTCAAACATTGCCTCCCAATGAGGTTCGAGAGCTTCCTTTACTACCGCTTGTCGAATGCGGTCTGTCACGATTGGGATGCCTAAAGGTCGCTTTTTACCATTCGATTTAGGAATCTGAATCCGTCGGGTGGGTGACGCTATGGGGTCGTTTAAGACTTGCAACTCACACACAAGTTCCCACCTTTCTTCCGGAGTCAGGGCAATTCTACCGTCCACGCCTGCCGTCCTTTTGCCTTGATTCTCTTGAGTACATCGCCTTACAGCTACAACCAGATTGGAGAAAGACTTAAGTAACAGCTTTTGTAGATTTCTGACTTTCTTGATATCGCCGTTACGGGTAGCTCTGAATATCCGTCGCCTTAGATTCCGAACCATACGGTAAGCCTTCCGCCAGTTGATGGCGTGCCAGCATTCCGCATGATTATCAAGAGTTACGTTTGTTATGAATAACATCTAACTTTTCCTACATGAATTTGGTCACTTCGCTTAAGAACTCAGAGAGTTCACTTTGTGGCTAAGTCTGCTTCCCTTTCAGGTAGGGCAAATTTTGAACCCTTATCCGCCAAGTTATATACCCCGCAGGGTTTTCCTCTTGCTTTCATGTTCCTGCTTGAACCAAGTCTAATTATCGGTTATCCGAAATCAGGTTATCAGACAAGGAACTGCACGGAATCAGCAGACGGCATTCGCTTCTTAACCTATCCTTTACCCACTGAGGAATTATGCCTTCCTTACGGTCAGCTTACTGGTGAACCAGACCTCATTGGGCTTACCACGTTTCACATTTGAGAGATGCGCTCAACTTAGGTGGTGTTCTATCCGCCGAGGGTGTATGATGTGCTAGCCTATCCAGAAAACGTGGATAAACCTTTGAGACTCCAACAAGAGGGGAGACCCCTTACCGTTGCCCTTGACAACCCCATACTTGCTCTCGCTTTCGTGGCTAATCAACCCTGTTTAACTACTCGCTTGGCACTTAACCTTAACTTGCAGGGACTTACATAACGACGGCTCCTCGAACACTTTACTTTCGTTCACCATATTGAACTTTCCCTAGCACCTGTTCCCTTTCTGGCGAGTCATACTCAAGATATGGTTACATTTAACTCCCTGCTTTCCACCCTGCCGTTACCAGCAACGCAGTTGGGAGCGGGAATACCCATGCACACTTGGGTAGAGTCTTTCTGAGGGACTCACTCTCGAAATGCAACATCGTGTCGCACGTTTTCTCTGTAATTATAACAAAGCCCTTCCCTAGACTCGTAACAGGGGTAACAATTCTGATTTTCAATTTTTAAATAGATCGCATTCAATCACCGTTAACCAATTACTCCTGATTTAAATACTTCTGATAACCCATCTCGTCTAATTTTTTCTGCTTTGCCATTACTGATTGTTCTAATTTTTGCCGATAATCCTCCATTTTTTCTGCTAATTCTAAATTAAATGTCGCGAGAATTTGTAGAGCTAATAATCCTGCATTTTTAGCATTATTAATGGCAACGGTTGCTACAGGAATTCCCCCTGGCATTTGCACAATTGAATAAAGAGAATCAACGCCTTGTAAATTGCTGGTTTTTACAGGAACACCAATCACAGGAAGGGTGGTTAAAGATGCAACCATTCCTGGTAAATGAGCCGCCCCGCCAGCACCAGCAATGATTACTTTTAAACCTCTTTCTCTGGCAGTTTTGGCATAGTTGACCATTCTTTCTGGAGTGCGATGAGCAGAGACAATGGCGACTTCGTAGGGGATGGAAAATTCTTCACACTGCTCGATCGCGCTTTCCATTACGGGTAAATCGGAATCACTCCCCATAATAATCCCAATTAATGGCGTTTTTTCTGACATTTCTTATTAGTTATTGAGATCGGCAATGTTAACTTAACAGTTCTTAATTCTATCACTAAATCTAGCTGGGTTGAGATGAGATTGAGGTTAGATCAAGTTCGATCGAGCAATGATAAAACGTAGGTTGGGTAGAGACGTGCCATGGCACGTCTCCACGCGAAACCCAACACCAATTATAAGTAATCGCTACAGCCTGAGATTATACCGTTTTGGAAAAGTCAGGTTATAGTTGATCCCCCCAAACCCCCCTTATTAAGGGGGGCTTCATTGATCGTTAATGTAGCGCCAATTGTTCACCCATGGTATTAAAATTAGCGATCGCATAATTCCTCGATCTGATTCCGTTGACAGGGGAGAGATGCGGTTAAGACTGCTGCTCCTTCTGAGGTGGCTAAAACATCATCTTCAATGCGAATCCCTCGCACATCGGAAAATCGATCGAGTTGCTCCCAATTAATTATTTCTCCATATTTTTCTCTGGTTGACTTATCATTGAGAATAGCTGGAACTTGATAAAATCCAGGTTCAATGGTGACAGTCATTCCTGTTTGTAACGCTCGATCGAGCCGTAAGTTTCCTAAACCAAATCTTTCACTGCGTTGTCTTCCTGGTGCGTATCCTGCTAAGTCTCCTAAGTCTTCCATATCATGGACATCTAACCCTAATAAATGCCCCACGCCATGAGGGAAAAATAGTGAATGAGCATCCATCGCCAGTAAGTCAGAGACATTCCCCTGTAAAATTCCCAGATTCACTAATCCTTCTGTGATCACTTGGGCGGCTTGCCAGTGGATGTCTTTATATTCAACGCCAGGGGCGACGTTTTCAATACAAGCATCATGGGCGGCTAAAACCAGATCATAAATGTCTCGCTGCGTGGGGGAAAATTGACCATTGACAGGAAAGGTGCGAGTAATATCGGAAGCCCAACCGCCGACACTTTCTGCTCCCACATCGGCTAAAACTAAGTCTCCAGATTCCAAAGTATGGGAATAACTTTCATTGTGTAAGACTTCCCCATGAACCGTGACAATGCTACCGTAAGCACAAGTGAGATTATGCGCCATTATAACTTGTTCTATGGCAGAACGAACTTCGGCTTCGGTTTTCCCTGGTTGCGCGGCTTTCATTCCCGCTTGGTGAGCTTTTATGGAAACTGAGGCGGCTTGTTTAATTTGCTCGATCGCGCTTTCATCGTGAGATAATCGTAACGTGATGATTGCTTGGATTAATGCTAAATCTTTTCCTGTTGCTTCACTGGGTTGAGGAATATTTCGCTCCAAACATTGACATTGTTGTTGATAAATTCCCACATCAGAAATAGGAATTGTCGCGGCTTCCCCTGTGTAGTTTTTTAACTCGGAATAGGGATAAGCGAGATCAGCCCCAATGGTAGCAGCAATTTGATCACGACTTGGTTTTTCTCCTCCCCATAAAATGCTTTCTGGTGAAGGATTATCCATAAACAAGGTTAATTTTCCGCTGTCTAATTCAATCACTGCATTTTCGAGATTTAAACCTGCAAAATACAGGAAATGACTACTGGCACGAAAGAGAAAAGTATTGGCGGGAAAGTTGCGAGATGGCGCACAACCTGACCACAGTAAGGCTTTTTCTGAGAAGGTTTCTGCTAGTTTTTGACGACGCTGTTTTAAGGTGGCTTGAAAACTGTTATTATCAGGTAAGTTCATTTTTCTGTGATTTCTCTTGGTGTTTACTTTAATGATAAACTATTCAATTATATCAATTCTTATTTGAATCAAGAATCGCTTCTGGATGCTGACATGAAACAATCTAAATGGCTGGGACTGGGTTTAATTTCGTTTCTTACTGTTTTACTGTTTTCGGCAGTTTTTCCGAGTAAAACTATTGCTGATATTGATGATTTATCGATCGCAAATGTGGAAGTTTCTTCTCAAACAGCAGTGGTAACATTTACTTTACCCATTGAGTTTATCTCCTTTGTTGATGATAATAAAAACGGTGAAATCGAATCGATCGAGGTAGAGAACAACCAAGAACAATTAGAGGATTTCATGCGCGATCGATTTCGTCTTTCTAACCAAGATGATAACTTAAACGCTCTCACAGTTCAACCGTCTTCTAAGTTAGTGATTCCTCCCAATTCTCAAATTACGACAGCGACTCACACAACCATCATTTTAAATTATTCTTGGCAGCAACCTCTAGAAACCCTTAACATCAAATATAATCTTTTTCCCACACAATTAGGAAGGGGAGTGCCAGGTTTACCCACCGCTCATTGTTTGGCGACCATTCGTTGGCAAAATGAGATTAAAACGCAAGTTTTTACCTTTACAAATAAACAGTTCGCGATTCCGTTAAACTTTCAAGAAACGAATCTTGCTTTTCCCTTTCTCAAAGAAACAACAGGCGGATTATTTGCAATTTTTGGGGCGTTAATTTGGGGAAGTTTTCATGGGCTATCTCCTGGACATGGTAAAACAATGGTTAGTGCTTATTTAGTGGGAACAAAAGCCAGCTTAAAACAAGCGATCGTGTTAGGATTAACAACAACGGTCACTCATACAATTGGCGTGTTTATTTTCGGTTTAATTGCTTGGTTTGCGTCTCAATATATTCTACCCGAACAATTATCTCCCTGGTTAAGTTTGATCTCAGGAATGATGATTTTATTGATTGGTTTAAGTTTAATTCGTCAACGGATGAAAGGGTTACGTCATCATCACCATCACCCCCATGATCATCATCATCACGAGGTTTCTGTTGCGTCTTGGCGAGATATTTTTGCGTTAGGAATTTCTGGGGGATTAGTGCCTTGTCCCGCAGCAACTGTGTTATTATTAAGCACGATCGCGCTGGGAGAAATTGCTTATGGTTTAATGTTAGTTTTTATTTTTAGTTTGGGATTAACCGTAACTTTAACGGGTTTAGGAATTATATTTATTTACGGAAAAAAACAGTTTCAAAAATTGCCACAGGGACAAATTTGGCTACAGAAAACTCCTATTCTCGGCGCGATCGCAATGACAATTATTGGTGTTGGGATTACCAGTAATGCGCTTTTAACGATTCTTTAATTCTAGTCTTTTTTCTATTCCCCCCCAATCATCGGGGGTTAGGGGGGATTATTCATTTCCCTCAAACTTAGCTGTTGGGTTTCGCTACTGGTATTTTCCCCCAAACTTGGGGGTTAGGGGGCTAACTTCCTCTTGTTGGGTTTCGCTACCCTCCACCCAACCTACGCTACTGGTATTTTCCCCCAAACTTGGGGGTTAGGGGGCTAACTTCCTCTTGTTGGGTTTCGTTACCCTCCACCCAACCTACGCTACTGGTATTTTCCCCCAAACTTGGGGGTTAGGGGGCTAACTTCCTCTTGTTGGGTTTCGTTACCCTCCACCCAACCTACGCTACTGGTATTTTCCCCCAAACTTGGGGGTTAGGGGGCTAACTTCCTCTTGTTGGGTTTCGCTACCCTCCACCCAACCTACGCTACTGGTATTTTCCCCCAAACTTGGGGGTTAGGGGGCTAACTTCCTCTTGTTGGGTTTCGTTACCCTCCACCCAACCTACGCTACTGGTATTTTCCCCCAAACTTGGGGGTTAGGGGGCTAACTTCCTCTTGTTGGGTTTCGCTACCCTCCACCCAACCTACGCTACTGGCTTTTCCCCCAAACTTGGGGGTTAGGGGGCTAACTTCCTCTTGTTGGGTTTCGCTACCCTCCACCCAACCTACGCTACTGGCTTTTCCCCCAAACTTGGGGGTTAGGGGGCTAACTTCCTCTTGTTGGGTTTCGCTACCCTCCACCCAACCTACGCTACTGGTATTTTCCCCCAAACTTGGGGGTTAAGGGGCTAACTTCCTCTTGTTGGGTTTCGTTACCCTCCACCCAACCTACGCTACTGGTATTTTCCCCCAAACTTGGGGGTTAGGGGGCTAACTTCCTCTTGTTGGGTTTCGCTACCCTCCACCCAACCTACGCTACTGGTATTTTCCCCCAAACTTGGGGGTTAAGGGGCTAACTTCCTCTTGTTGGGTTTCGTTACCCTCCACCCAACCTACGCTACTGGTATTTTCCCCCAAACTTGGGGGTTAGGGGGCTAACTTCCTCTTGTTGGGTTTCGTTACCCTCCACCCAACCTACGCTACTGGTATTTTCCCCCAAACTTGGGGGTTAGGGGGCTAACTTCCTCTTGTTGGGTTTCGCTACCCTCCACCCAACCTACGCTACTGGTATTTTCCCCCAAACTTGGGGGTTAAGGGGCTAACTTCCTCTTGTTGGGTTTCGTTACCCTCCACCCAACCTACGCTACTGGTATTTTCCCCCAAACTTGGGGGTTAGGGGGCTAACTTCCTCTTGTTGGGTTTCGTTACCCTCCACCCAACCTACTAGGGGGCTAACCGAATCGTTGTTGTAAGATAAACTCAGCGATCGCCAAATCTACTTTTGTCGTTAACTTTAAGTTCGTTTCTTCTCCTTCCACAATTGTCACAGGAAGCTGACATCTCTCAAATAAAGCCGCATCGTCTGTCACTTCCCAACCCAAAACTTTTCCTTGACGATGACAAGACTTGAGCAATTCCACTTGAAACCCTTGAGGCGTTTGTGCTGCCCACATTTGACGACGATCGGGGGTATCTTTCACCTCGCCGTTATCATCAACAATTTTAATGGTATCTTTAACGGGAACGGCGGCAATTAACCCCTGACAAGTCATTAAAGCCTCGCTACACCGATCGAACAACTCCTTAGTCACCAAACATCTCGCCCCATCATGGATTAACACCTGTTTTGCCGTTTCGGGAAGTGCCTCTAGCCCCTGATAAACGGACTCCTGACGAGTTTTTCCCCCTTGAACCAAGCAAACGGGGGTTTTTAAGTTTAATTCCTCTAAAATCGCCTTAAAATCGGGGAAATCAATTTCTTGACCAACAATTGCGATCCATTTGATGCTAGTTGAAGCCTCGGCGGCTAACAATGTCCAAGCCAACAGGGGCTTTCCTAATAAGGGTAATAATAACTTGTTTCGATCGCTGCCCATTCGTTGTCCCCGTCCTGCAGCAGGGATTAATAAGTGCATTGAAGACTCTCACCAAGAGATTTAACGCCCTTTAATATATCACAAACTCACTTTTTCTCATCGCATACACTGGTAAATGAACGCCAAGCCAACCAACTCCATGAGCCGCTCAATTAAGCAATTCGGACTTTATTTCGGTTTACTTGTGTTAGGAGGAACAGTCGGATTAACAGCGAGTCAATATCTGAGACAAGATGATCCCCCTCCTAATGTTAGGTTATCTCCGATCGAACCCATTCAACTGCCAGAATCTTCTTCTCCTCCATCGACACCCCCCCTAGAAAACACGAGTTTTATTGCTAAAGCCGCCCAAACTGTGGGTCCTGCTGTGGTTCGCCTAGATGCAGCTCGTATTGTTTCCCGTAAGGAACAAAAGCCGTTTTATCGTCGGTTTTTTGGGGAAGAATCTCCAGAGTCAGAGCGCCGTCGGGTGCGAGAGGGAAGTGGTTCGGGTTTTATTTTTAGCTCAGATGGGCTGATTTTGACCAATGCTCATGTTATTCAAGATGCGGATGAGGTTCAGGTTACCTTGAAAGATGGGCGCAGTTTTGAAGGGGTTGTGGTGGGAGATGATTCGGTTACGGATGTGGCGGTGATTAAAATTGAGGCGCAAAATTTACCCACTGTCACGTTAGGTAATTCTGAGCATATTATCCCTGGGGATTGGGCGATCGCGATCGGGAATCCATTAGGTTTAAATAACACAGTAACGATCGGAATTATCAGCGCGATCGGTCGTTCAAGCTCACAAGTCGGCGTTCCCGATAAACGAGTAAGTTTCCTCCAAACCGATGCGGCGATTAATCCTGGTAATTCTGGCGGACCTTTGCTTAATGCTCAAGGGGAAGTGATTGGCGTTAATACGGCAATTCGGGCGAATGCGGAAGGGTTAGGTTTTGCCATTCCCATTGAAAAAGCGATTCGCATTGCTAACCAATTAGTGACCACAGGAAAAGTGGATCATCCTTTTTTAGGAATTCGCATGGTAACGTTAAGTCCCAGTGTGCGTAAGGAGATTAATGAAAGCAGTTCCATTGATCTTGCTGTGGAAGCAGAAACTGGGGTGCTAGTGGTGGGAGTGATTGATCAATCTCCTGCAGACCAAGCGGGATTTCGAGAAGGTGATATCATTTTGAAGGTGGGCGGGGAAAAAGTGGAAAACTCGATCAAAGTCCAACAAGCGGTGGAAGATAGTACCATCGGTGAAGATTTAAAAGTCATCATCGATCGAAATCGTAACCGCAAAACCCTAACCGTTCGTCCAGGTAAATTCCCCTTAGATGATGAATAATAAAGGCTTACTGAATAAACCTAAAACCTTTATCCAATCAGCTTTTAAGGCTCTTAATTCTTTGAAAAAGTGCAAGGGAGAAATGGGAGACAAGGGAGCAATGGGAGACAAGGGAGACAAGGGAGCAATGGGAGACAAGGGAGACAAGGGAGACAAGGGAGACAAGGGAGACAAGGGAGACAAGGGAGACAAGGGAGACAAGGGAGACAAGGGAGACAAGGGAGACAAGGGAGCGATTTTCTCCCCCATCTTCCCCATCTCCCCCATCTTCCCCATCTCCCCCATCTCCCCCATCTTCCCCATCTCCCCCATCTTCCCCATCTCCCCCATCTTCCCCATCTCCCCCATCTTCCCCATCTCCCCCATCTCCCCCATCTTCCCCATCTTCCCCATCTTCCCCATCTTCCCCATCTTCCCCATCTTCCCCATCTCCCCCATCTTCCCCATCTCCCCCATCTTCCCCATCTTGCCTCTTGCCTAAGGCAACTTGCCTTTTGCCTTACTACACCGAAAACATGAACTTTTTCAGCAAGCCCTATTTAGGAGTAAAAATGAATCAACCTCAACCCAGTATTACCCCCAATACCCAAGAACCGAAATTTGGCTTTAATAAATATGCAGAACGTCTCAATGGTCGCGCGGCGATGATTGGCTTTGTTTCCTTACTACTGGTGGAATTTTTCACTGGAAAAGGTATGCTATCGTGGCTAGGATTACTGTAACAGTTCGCGTTACCTTAGAATTAGCACTTTTTAACCTGATTAGAATCATCAAAGCATGAATATGTCCTTATCTCGCTTGATTACCCGTGCTTATCGTAAAGAACCAATTACAGCCTTTATCTTTACCGTTGGCTTAGTCAACGCAATCATCGGTGGGGTTGGGGAACGTTGGACATTGTTGAGCTTAGGGCTAATTGTGGGAGGGAGCGCGATCGCGCTACGATGGTGGCAAGGATATCAGGGACGCACCATCTCCGAGAGAGCCACCCCCCGTCGTTATCTCACCAGTTCCGACTCACCGCGTCCTCTCCCTCCCCTTCGCAAAACCCAAAACCGTTCTCATCGTCCAAATTAAATCCTATCGATACTGTAGCATCAGGTTCTCAAAATGGTATTACAACGAGAAAAAATGCGATCGAAACTTTAAAACAACATAATTGTGATTTGAATATCAAACTTTAGTATTTCTACTGATTTTAAAAGTTTGATAATTACTCTCTTTGAGAAGGTAATGAGGTCTGATGAAGATAACGTTCAAACCAAAAGCCAGCGATGAGAATACTCAAACCACAAAGTAGGAGAATCACTGCTTTCCAAATTAAACCCGTTTGATACTCAAACATCCGAGAAATTACTTGTAAGGTTAGAAGGCTTAACCCCACCCAAAAGTTTAGGCGAACACTTTGGTTTAATCCTTGACGAATCAGCGCGATCGAGCTAAAAAAGAGGATAAGATTATAAATTACAGTCAGAATTAAAACCGATTGAGGAAACGTTAATCCTGCAACTGTCACCCCAGTTACTAATCCAGTGGTTAAATTCGTTACTGCCACTAATGTACTATTAAATCTCAATCGCCAAGGCGCATTAGAATTTTGTCCTAATTTCCACCAGCTATAAAGAGTCAGACTAGCAAAAATTAAAATCTGTAGGAGACTGGGAGCATAATTAAGTTTGCTGTTATTCTCTCTCACTAAAGAAAAATCCACCCATACATAGTGAAAGGAAAACCAATAACACACTCCAACCAGAAAAAAAATAGAGAGAGGACGAGTAACTGTTCTCAACTGAAAATGGGTGTTTCTGCTGCCAAAATCGTAGCCCCACAAGAGCAACGGAGGGAGAGAAATCGCCCCAGCAATCATTCCTCCAGCTAAAAGCGGAGAATCAGCAAAAACCGAAGATAACTCTTGAAGAACGGTTACTTCCAAAGCGGAAACCACCGCAATCACTCCCCAGAAGAAAACCCATTTTGATTGACATAAATGAGCTAGAGGAATAAAACCAACCATCGAAAAGAGAGGCATATAGGGCATTAACGAGAAAAAAGTCCCTCTTGCGGTGATGCTAAAAAAATCAGGAAGTCCCCACCAATAACCAATTCCGAAAAGCAAAATCGCCAGAATGGCAAGCCAAGAAAATTGTAAGCCATAAGCCATTGCTAAGACTCCAATTCCCCAGACTAAATAGAGTTCATAAACGGCTCCACTTTGATGGAACATTTGGGACATTAAGCCTAAATTTGCCCCTAAAATCAAAGCTCCTAATAAAAGCAGTCCTTTCCCTAAACGTCGCCATCGGGGTTGTTGAGACGACCATCCCCAAAAACCGACTAAATTCACAGTAAGGAAGACACTTAACAGTAAAACCACTCGCAGATTGCGCGACCAACCTTGCCAATTAGCGGCAACCAGTGTAATAATTCCTAAACCGAGAAGAATTGCTCCTAAACCGAATAAAACAACTACAAAACGGTTTTGGTTTCTGGTTTCTAATGATTGAAATTGATATCGTTCCGCCAGTTGTTGGAAAATCGAGGTATTAATTAATCCTTCTGCTTGCCATTTTTCTGCTTCTTGTTTTAATTGTTGGCGAAACTTCTCGGAACTCATAATTATGATTTTGGGGAGTTAAGTCATAATCATCCTAAATCAATTGTAATTTTTTGGTGGGGTCGATCGATGATTGGGCAGAAAAAAGAATGAATAATCTTGATGGTGGGCAATTGCCCACCCGACTGTTGATTCAATTAGAATTGATAGGAAACTCCTAAGCTGAAGACGGGATAAATATCGAAGTTATCGAGTTCGTTTTCTAATTCTGCTTCTTCTTCGGCAATGGCTGCATTCACATCATTTTGGTTAGCTGCAGGAACATCATTCGCTTCGATATTGACTTCTGGAGAACCAGGGAACATTACTCCTAAATTGACGTTAAAACTCCAACGACTACCTGGTCGCACTGGATTTCCCCAACCAATACCGATATAGGGCGCGATTTCATTGGGGAATTCAACGTCTGCATCAAGAGAACTAAATTCTGTGCCTACGGTAAAGTTATTACCATCACCCAGATCAACTGTTGTTCCATCAGTAGCATTTAATGTTCCATCTATATTGTTATCGTTAAAGACTAATCCAGCAGACACCTTAAATCCAGAATTTCTAATAGGATAATAATCTGCAGCGGCGGAAATGTTGAACAAGTTGACATCAGAATCATAGGTGACATCTGTGTCTTCTACATCAACTCCTACAGAAAAGCCATTAATGCCAAGTCTTCCATTTAACTGGGGAGTTACGCCATAACTAACGGATGCGCCTAAGCCTAATGTGCTTATTTCTGGAGTCACTGCAAAACCACTGTTCACATCAGACGTGGGACTAGAACGACGGCGACGGGAAGGTTCAGGTTCAGGGGTCGATCGAGGTCGATTGGCGCAACGAGAGTTATAGGGATATCGATCGCAAAATTCTTCTAAATCAACGGGATCGTAAGCGGTAAAAAGGTCAGAAGCAGAATTAGAATATTGAGTTAGTTCTGATGCTTTCTTTCCCACTTCAGGATTTGCAATCGCAGGCTGTGCAACTAAAGCCGTGACAGCAGCCAACCCAAATAAAGACGTACCTAATTTATTTCCTAAAATCATCAACTCACTCCTCACAATTTATTTTTAGGAATTAGGCTCTGATTTTAAAACAGTACGTTTCCATTGGTAATGAGTAAGATGACAGTTTCTTTTCCGTATATGATCGCCTTGAAGTATAAATCACACATTAAAACGAAACTCAATCACATCCCCTTCCTGTACAACGTACTCTTTACCCTCCGATCGAATCAGTCCTTTTTCCCTAGCAGCAGCTAAAGATTGTATTTCTGCCAATTTCTCATAACTAATGGTTTCAGCGCGAATAAATCCCCGTTCAAAATCAGAATGGATCACTCCTGCGGCTTGTGGTGCTTTCATTCCAGCGCGAATTGTCCAAGCGCGAGTTTCCGTTTCACCTGTTGTTAGATAAGTCCGCAATCCTAACAAATCATAGGTTGCTCGAATTAGAGACTGTAAACCGCCTTCGGTTACGCCTAAAGAGTCTAAAAAGTCGGTTTTTTCTTCCTCAGAAAGCTCAATCAATTCTGATTCGACTTGTGCAGAAATCACGACGACGGAAGCGTTTTCTTGTTCCGCTAAATTCCTAACTTTTTCTACAGCTTGATTCCCCGTTGCTAAGTCTTCCTCAGACACATTAGTTGCATAAATAATCGGCTTTTTAGTGAGTAAACCAAGCGGTTTAATGATCGCCTCTTCATCTTCATTTAAATCCACCTGACGAACAGTTTTCCCCTCATTAATCGCCGCTTCCAGTCTCTCTAACAGTTCTAATTCGACTTGTGCGTCTTTGTTTTTCTTCGCATCTTTGCGAGTGCGAGCGATCCGTTTTTCAATTTGTGATAAGTCTGCTAAAGCTAATTCTAAATTAATGACTTCAATATCACGGACGGGATCAACTGAACCAGAAACATGGACGATATCATCGCTTTCAAAGCAACGAACTACATGAACAATGGCATCCACTTCTCGAATATTTGCTAAAAATTGGTTTCCTAATCCTTCTCCTTTACTCGCACCCGCAACTAATCCCGCAATATCTACAAATTCGATGCGAGTGGGAACAATGCGCTGAGACTTGGAGATTTCAGCTAATATTTCTAACCGTTCATCGGGAACAGAAACCACACCGACATTTGGTTCAATGGTACAAAAGGGAAAGTTCGCCGCTTCGGCTTTGGCGTTAGCAACAAGGGCATTAAAAAGGGTTGATTTTCCGACGTTAGGAAGTCCGACGATTCCTGCTCTAAGCATTGTTTATAAAGTGTTAATTATTTTTATTTGTTATATCAAGTTCAGGTAATTGCTTATAGTTGGTGTTGGGTTTCGCGTAGAGACGCTCCATGGAACGTCTCTACCCAACCTACTTTTTATTTAATATCCTGTTTCCTCCTCATATTCGGGTTCTTTCTCTTTGTCTTTTGCTTTTGGTTTTTCGGGAAGATTCACTTTTGGAGGAACATAAGTGTCATCTTCATCTCTCCAAACATCTTCTTCGATTTCGTCATCTTGTTGTAGTCGATCGAGCGGTTGTGGCTGATAGTCTTCTTCATAAGGAGTATCGCTATCTCCCCAATTATCTTCTTCTAACACCGCTTCTTGATAGCGTACTGACTCTTCTTCGCGACGGGGGAGAGGTTCGGGTTCTTCCCATTCGTCTTCTGTCCATGCTTCCTCGTAAACGGGTTCTTCTTCTGGAATGGGTTCTTGATATGCGGGTTCGCGGATGGGTTCTCGCGTTTCTCTGGGTTCGGTACGAATGGGAGGACGTTCGGGAGCGCGTTCGGGTAAGCCAGTTCCTAATTGATTTTCAGGACGAGCGGTTGGTGGCGTATAATACAAGTCGTCGTCGTCTTTTTCCCAGGGGGCTTTTCCGAGTCCAATTCTTTCTAGGAGACCAACGGTTAACTGACTGAGACGTTCTTCTGCTCCTTCAAAGACGATCACTCGTTTCGGACCACTACTGACAATTTCTTCAATGGGGAGTTCGTATGTACTCAGCACTTGGTCGGGAATTTGAGGATATCCCCAAGAAGCGATGATGAGAGAAGACACTTTCCCATCTTCCATGTTGAATTGAAAGTCACGAACGCGCCCCAACATTTCTCCGTCTTCGGTAATGACTTCGCAATTGATTAAAGCACTCAGTGCTTCAATTTCCACGTCTTCGATGACTTCTTCGTCTTCAACTAGAATCACATCACCGCTTTGAGTGATATCTTCTAGATACATATAACGTGGCATTCCAGCAACGGAGATCAAGTTGTCTCGCAGTCCCAACGCCACCACCTCTCGGCGGTCAATATCGACTAACATTTCTTTGACTACGCCTAGGCGTTTTCCACTGTTACGGGTGATGACTTGGGTGTTGATAACTTCAGAGCGTAAACGATTGAATTCAGTTGTCATTTTTTTGTTCTGCTAGTCCTTGATCTCGCAGTTCGTCTTAGATATATAGTTAGCTTAATTTTACTTTTCCCAGAAAGGAATTTATTATATCCTACTACCGATCGATCTTACCTTATCGAAGGTTGAGGAAAACGGAAGTTTCTGTTTTAAGGAATGGTAAACCTGTAATAATGAGATCATGTACAGGTGAATTGATAAAGCTGATGCAAGTTTCCTCAAAAGCAACCTCTCCAGTTTCCCAAGAGAATAAAAAAACTATTACCCTCGATGTAGATGGCATGAAATGTGCTGGTTGTGTCAATGCGGTAGAACGACAAATTGAACAACAAACAGGGGTAATCGCCGCCCAAGTCAACCTGATTACTGCTACCGCAATTGTACAATATCAGCCCGATCGAGCGGATTTAGAAGCGATCGCCGCGCAACTGACGGCGAAAGGGTTTCCCTCACAACTCCACGATACCAATCAAGCCGAAGCTGGCAACAGTTACGAAGAAAAACGACAACAAGCCGATCAAGAAAATCTACAAAAACTCGCCATTGCTGGGGGTTTAATCCTCCTTTCTGCAATCGGACACCTTAAACATTTAACTGGGGTTGAGATTCCCCTATTAAGTAACATCTGGTTTCATTGGGGATTAGCAACTCTGGCGCTTGTTTTACCTGGCAGAGAAATCATTATTGATGGGGGAAAAGGATTATGGAATCGTGTCCCCAACATGAACAGTTTAATTGCTCTGGGAACACTGAGCGCTTACATCGCCAGTTGTGTCGCTTTAATTTTTCCGCAACTGGGATGGGAATGTTTTTTTGATGAACCCGTAATGCTCTTAGGTTTCATTTTACTCGGACGCACCCTAGAACAACGCGCGCGAGGAGAAGCTGGGGCGGCTTTGTCGGCTTTAGTGTCTCTGAAACCGCAAACCGCACGTCTGGTAAAAGCGACACCGAAGCAAGAAGACAAGATGATGGAAGTGCCGGTGGGGACAGTACAGGTGGGACAATGGTTAAAAGTGTTACCTGGAGAGAAGTTTCCTGTGGATGGTGAGGTGATCAAGGGGGAAACCACTGTCGATGAGTCCATGTTGACGGGTGAGTCAATGCCCGTGAGAAAACAACCTGAAGCATCGGTACAAGCGGGAACGATTAATTTAACGGGTGCGGTGACACTAAAAGCAACGCAGGTGGGGAAAGATACCACGTTAGCGAAAATTATTGCTACGGTGGAAAATGCCCAAATGCGTAAAGCACCGGTGCAACAGTTGGCGGATCAGGTGGCGGGCTATTTTGCTTATGGGGTGATGGCGATCGCGCTGTTGACGTTCCTCTTCTGGTATTCGGTGGGAACGAATGTTTGGACAGCCGTAACCCTAGAAACCAGTCCGTTGTTATTGAGTCTCAAGCTGATGATTGCGGTGCTAGTGATTGCTTGTCCTTGTGCGCTAGGTTTGGCGACACCAACGGCGATTTTAGTAGGAACTGGAGTTGGTGCGAAACAAGGGTTATTGTTGAAGGGAGGAGATGTTTTAGAAAATGTCCATCGCTTGGATACGTTGGTGTTTGATAAGACGGGAACGTTGACGGAAGGGAAACCCCAGGTGACAGATTATTGGGTGGTGACAACGCCTGATTTGCAAAAAGAGACGTTATTACAGTTCGCTGCGTCGGTGGAACAGGGAACGAATCATCCGTTAGCGGCGGCGATTGTGACAGAAGCAGAGAAACAAGGGGTTTCTTTGTTACCGACAGCAGATGAGGAAACGAAGGCTGGTTTTGGGGCGAGTGCGACGATCGAGCAGCAAAATGTAATTGTGGGTAATTCCCAATGGTTGGAAGAGAAGGGGATTGTGATTCCAGACTCCGTTGCGCTTTCTGGAGAGAAGTTAGAAGCGACGGGAAAAACGGTGGTTTATGTGGGGATTAATGGCGCATTAGCAGGGGCGATCGCCCTTAAGGATTGTTTACGCCCTGATGCGATCGAAACGGTTTCCCAGTTGCAAAAAATGGGCTTTCGGGTGATAGTATTGACAGGAGACCAAGCAAGAGTCGCCCGCGCGATCGTTCATGCTTTAAATTTAACCACCGATAATCTGATCGCAGGCGTGCATCCCGAAGAAAAAGCGCAGGTGATACAATCTTTACAAGCTCAAGGTCAGCGAGTGGGAATGGTCGGAGATGGGATTAACGATGCTCCCGCTTTAGCACAAGCAGACGTGGGAATTGCCATCGCTCAAGGAACAGACGTGGCTTTAGAAACCGCCTCGATCATCTTGATGCGCGATCGCGTTTCTGATGTGATGACTGCCATCCGTTTAAGTCTCGCTACCCTCAATAAAATTCGTCAGAATCTCTTTTGGGCATTAGGATATAACGTCATTACTATTCCCTTAGCTGCAGGAGTTTTATTACCTAAATATAACCTCTTACTTAGTCCCGCGATGGCAGCGGCTTTAATGGCGTTGAGTTCGGTTATCGTAGTAACAAATTCCCTATTCTTAAAACGATTCCGTAATGCAGAGGAATGACACATTCTGTAAGACGAGTCATTAACAGTAAGATTCACGCCACCAACTCTCAAGAGGCTGTCGCCGACATTATGGCTTGGGGGAAAAGAAAACTCAGTTGTTATGTTATCCCCGCGAATGTTCATTTGGTGATGACAGGGTTTTGGCAAAAGTCCTATCAAACCATTATTAATCATGCGGCTTTAGTGACTCCTGATGGGATGCTTTTAGTCTGGACGTTACGTTTGTTAGGTATTAAAAACCAAAAACGGGTTGATGCTGCAGATTTGATGTTGGTGTGCTGCGATCGCGCTTAACAAGAAAAAGTGAGTATTTATTTTTATGGGGCAAATCCTGTAATCCTTGCGAAATTGGAACGTAACTTAAAAGCGTGGTATCCTGAGTTAATCATTGCAGGTTCTCATGCTCCCCCTTTTCGTCCCCCGACTGCCAGAAAAGCAGAAATGGATATTAAAGTGATTAATGAATCTGGCGCATCGATCGTTTTTGTAGCTTTGGGATGTCCGAAACAAGAACAATGGATGGCAAAACAGGTGGGGAAAATTAACGCGGTGATGATTGGGGTGGGGGCTGCGTTTGCGTTTCATAGTGGAGAAGTATCTCAAGCCCCTCGCTGGTTAATGAAACTCGGACTAGAATGGTTATATCGTTTCGCCACCGAACCGAGACGACTTTGGCGAAGATATTTGCTTAATAATCCTTTGTTTGTTATTTTGTTTGCTTTACAGTTGATTCAGTATTGGGGAAGGTCTTTAATGAGATTCGATCGAACCTAAGACTTACTCAAAAAAGTAGGTTGGGTGGAGAGATAACGTAACCCAACACCGATTAGTAGTAGATCAAAAGTAGGTTGGGTGGAGAGATAACGTAACCCAACACCAATTAGTCATTAGGTAGTAGATCAAAAGTAGGTTGGGTGGAGAGATAACGTAACCCAACACCGATTAGTCATTAGTCATTGGTCATTGGAAAACAAAGAACAAAGGACGAAGGACAAATTTTGTTGGGTTTCGTAAACTCCACCCAACCTACACCCAACTACACCTTGATTGATGTTGGGTTTCGTAAACTCCACCCAACCTACACCTACACCCAACTGATTAGTTCTTGTTTTAAACGATAAATAATCGTGTCTCCCTCCACTTGGGAGAGAATATCTTTAATGACGGTACTCGGACCTAATGGACCCCAACTGCAACCTTGTTTCAGATATTCCTGCGCGACTTTTCCCACACTGTAAGCCCCAAAACCTGCGATCGCGCCTTGAGTGGCGGCTAATCCTGCATAAGAGGCGATCGCCCCTGGGGTTCCGAAACCACTGCCAATGATCGCACCACTTTTCCCTAACCCCAACAGCGCCCCAGTTCCCATTTCCCCTAATAATAAACTTCCAGAACTGATTAAAATCCGTCGCCATAGTTTCCCCGCTTCATAACTTGTCATCGGTAAGCCATAAAGTCGCGCTAACCCCCGAATTAACGCCAAATCAGCTACCGTTCCTCCAATGAGGTCAACAATCGCGATCGGATTCACCGCCACCGCGATCGCCTTATATCGGGTATAATTCCAAATTAAGGTTTCCGCGTCTTCTTGACGTAACCGCATGGTTTCCGTCGCAATATGATTTTCTGCGGTTTGTGCTTGTAACAGTGCATTTAAAGCCAGTAACGATCGACCTTCGCGATTCAGTATACTTAAAATTGCCTCTTTCAACGCTTCCACTTGTGGCGGTTGTTCTTCCCGTTCGTAACTAATCTCACCATTCGCTTGTTCAACTCGCACATAAAGCGGCGCAGGTTCTGCTGACACCATGACAATTTCTTGAGGCGATAATAATTCTGTCAACTCGTCCTTTTCCTTTCCCGTTCCCAACTCGCGCAACTGCTGGTAAATCACCTGTCGATCCTTGTCGGGATAGAGATCAACCTTATTAAACACCAACAGAATCGGTTTTTTTGCCTCTCTCAGTTCACATAATCCTCGATACTCAGTGCGCGTGATGTCTCCCGCAACAATAAACAGAATTAAATCCGCTTGTTGCGCGATCGTTCGCGCCATTGCCGCTCGTTCCTCCCCTTCTACCTCATCTAAACCTGGCGTGTCGATCAACTCAATCTGTACTTTACCACTAGACGGAGTCCAACGGATGGTTTGGGGCCAACGAGTCACCCCATTCACTGGCCCTGTGGTCATCACCTTTTTCCCCACCAAAGCATTGACAACCGCCGATTTACCGCGACTGACTAACCCAAACGTTGCAATGCGAATCACTGTTTCATCAAGTTTTTCGTAAGCTGCTTTAATGATTTGTAAATCCTCTTTCACCGCCGCTTGTAATTCACTGTTCGGAAACGATTTGCCATGACGGCGACTGTTACCATACCAAGATAGAGCTTGAGATAAACTCGCACGAGCTTGATTAAAATGGGTTTGTTGGGAAGAAGAATTGGCGGTCATTGCAATCACAAAAGTGCAAATTCATGTCTGTATTCGTCGTTTAATTATAACGAATCAGCACCCAAAAACTAATCAATCTTCATTTCGCTTTACCAAGTATTAGAGTATTCAAAATTCCACCAATAATCATTCAATTCAAAAGTAGAAGTGATAAAATTTTAGGTGTTCTTCCGATTCTCTAATTGTTTCTTTTTAGGATATATTATTCATGTTACACCGATTCTTAACATCTTCAGTCTTATTCGTTTGTTCATTAATGTTCACTGAAAACAGTGTTGCCTCATCTTTTAACATTGATTCCACTCCACTCGCATCAAAATCTCAAACTATCCTTGCTCAAGATAGCATGGATAACTCAGATACTCTAGAAAAACCTCGTATTGCTGTTATTGACTTTGATTTTAGTAGTGTTGGCAGTCCCAATTTATTATCACTGATTCCTGGCGGTGCCGATGGTGTAGCAGATATTTTAGTGACTGCGTTAGTACAAGGAGGAAAATATACTGTCGTTGAACGTAGCGAAATTGAAACAATTTTAGCCGAACAAAATTTAGGCGCGTCAGGACGTATTGATGCTTCTACCGCTGCAGAAATTGGTAAAATTTTAGGAGTAAGAGCGGTTATTATTGGTTCAGTCACTCAATTTGATTTACAACGACAAAGTGGAGGCGGCGGTGTTTTTGGGATTGGTGCATCCACTCAAGATACTGATGCTGAGGTTGCAATTAATGCGAGAGTCATTGATACCAGTACCGCAGAAATTCTTTATGCGATCGACGGTAAAGGCAATCAAAGCCAGTCTGATACCCAAGTTAGCATTTTTGGGGTTAGAGCAGGGTCTTCCACCAGTAACGAAGGGAAATTATTAACCCTCGCCACTGAACAAGCTGTCAAAGAAATTAGTGATGCAATGGGAGAAGAAGCCAGTGCCATTGCTACTTTACAAAAACCAGTTCCCCAAGTCGATGCGATCGTGGCGAATGTATCAGGTAGCACAATCATTTTAAATAAAGGTACAAATCAGGGATATCGAACAGGAATGACGGTATCTATTGAACGGGTGACAGACGAAATTAAAGACCCGGAAACAGGGGAAATTCTTCGGAAATTAACCACCCAAGTGGCAGAAGTAAAGCTAACTGATGTGGATGGGAAATCAAGTTTAGGAGAAATCATTTCTGGGGCGCCTCCAAAAGTAGGAGATGTTGCTAAACCTATGGTTACAGAATAGTTTTTTTTTTACAATTTTTATAGAGGGGCGAACCGCCGTTCGTCCCTAATTTTATCCGCGATTTGCCTTTTGCATGCAAGCCTAAGGCAACTTGCCTTACTCAACCAACCAATGGACTTTTTCAGCAAACCCTAATTACCTTTTAATTTAAGTAAAACCCCTTGCGAATCTTTTAATTGAAAACAACTGAGATCATCAATTTCTAAACCTGGAGAAACGATCGAGCAATCCCACTGATTCAAATCTAATTGTAGCCAATCGCCCAACGTTACCGTAATCGGTTCACCGCCTTGATGCGTTACCATCGCCACTTGTTCCTCGTGGTTTTCAGGATTCATTCGCACCCCATAAAATACTGTGTGAGTTTCTTCGCTGACTTTATTAAATCGATCGCTTCCTGGAACTAAATTATCATGTAACCAGCGATTTTGCTTCCGAAACTGTCGTAATTTCAAATTAAATTTTGTTCTTTCTGGACTTAAATCCTCTCCATAAAAACTCACATTACAAACCTGATAACAATCCTCCATAAACATCAAAGCAAACTGTTTTAATTTTGGAATATCAATCTCTTTTAAAAACTGCATCATTTCGGGACGATTGAGACGCATTAACAAAGGAAACTCACATTGATCTGTACTGTCTCCTAAACAAGATTGATAGGCTTCAATGACCGCATTTAAATCATAATCCCGTTCCATCATTGTTATTTGCAACGCCTTGCCAAACTCCCGTAACTGTTCTAAAGTTTCAAACCCCAACGACTTTAAACGACGGAAAAACGGTTCTTGATTATAGATTTTTTCGGTGATTTGCCAATCTAAAAAACCCACTTCTTCCGAGACAACTTTCACCCCATATCGTTCATCCGTATTCCGAAAAAACATCCAAGGTGCGTGCATCAAAGCATTAATAAAATCCATCGGAATCCCTGGACTAAATCCATACACCCAGAGATTAGTCGCTGGATTATCGTAGGCATTTTTTAACACTTCGGAAAGTGTATTTCCTAAATTCCAATTCATATTTTCTTGTGGATCAACTTGATTTCCCCGTCGCACTGTGTCATGGTTTCCACAACCCGTAATCCATCGATCGCCTTGATACATCACTTCCGAAACTCGTCGCCATTTTCGTTCCCAAAACCCAGCTAAAGTGGGTGTATTATGTGCAAAAATTAGCGGCCCCCATTGATAAGATTCTGGTTTCAATTCAATTAAATCTCGATAGGTTGAAATTTCTTCCCAACCTTCCGCAGGCCAAGGACGACCATCCTCAAAAATGGTAAACATGAGGCGTTTATTTTCACCAATTTCTTGGACGACATCACTCATTTCTAACAAATAAGCGTCATCTTGTTCCACTCTTCCCGTAAGAGGATTAAAGAAGCGAAAATCTTGTCCTCCATCTACTCGAATTCCATCCGAACCAGTATTAATTTTCCGTCGCTGCATTTCTAGGAAAATAGCACGAACATTCGGAAGCTGATGGTTTAAGTCTTGTCCATACATATTCGGACCTTTCAAAAATTGACGGTTAATGAGAAGTTCCGCTTGGTTATCGGCATGACCATAGACTAAATCATAAATCAGTTGGATGGGACCGGTTGAAAAGTTATGTAACGTCGCCACAAAATCAACGACTTCATCAGGACGTAAACTCCCTAAAATCGCTGGATTAGTTGCGCTAGAACCAATAATAGGAACATCATAGCCCCAGTCTTGAGTGGTGGGTTTTTTTAAGGCGATTTCTACTTCATCGCTGAGGGGAAGATGATCAGAGTCAGGGGGTTCATTTTCATTTTCCTGAAAGTCGAAAAACTCGCTGATGGGAGTATAATCATCACGATATTCGATCGTCGGTTCAATGGGAAGTAATTGCACCGCATCGTAACCAATATAATTATTTTCGGCGGCGGTGAGGGGTTGTCCTGCTTTGAGTTTCTCGGAAATGGTTTGATAAACTCTGGTTAAGCCTTCTAATGTGCCTTCGGAAGACGCTGTTCCCACGTGCAATTGTAAGATGTTACAGGGAGAAGGAACACGGGGAATATTGCCTTCGGCATCAAGTTTGGCGGTTTCTTGGAAATAAGGGAGATCAGAACGTTGGTTTTGCAAACGGTTGAGATCATAAACTTCTGCCGGACCGAAGACACCGAAAGGAAGGGAATAAGCGACCACATCTCGATCGATCTGTAATTCTTCACGCGGATCAACATAACGTAACCAATAGAGACTTCCTAATTGGTGACGAGTTCCCGCTTGTATCCCAGAAAATACGCCCCAGAAATATTCTCCCTGTTGCCACATTGGCACGCGATCGCGTTTAAATGTTACCGTTTGCTTAACTTGTCGCAGATCAATCTCTGTTTGTGGCGTAAACACTTCTAGATAAATCGCACGGGGACGCATCACCTCCCCAGTCAATTCTGGAGTCCAAAAACCAATTTCGGTGAGTCCATCCTCTCGATAATGGGCGCCAAGACGACGGGCTAACGCCGCCCCTTTTTCCAAGTAACTCCGTTCTGAGTGATCCACTGCTAACGCCCAATCTAAGAGGGATTGAGTGGCTTTTTCTTCTAGTTGAATTGGGGTTTGGGTTGATGATGCCATTTTGCTGAGTTCGCGCTACAAACCGATTTTTTGGTCGAGTTAAACGTTAATTTTACAATAGACAAAGTAGGTTGGGTAGAGACGTTCCATGGAACGTCTCTACGCCATGGCACGTCTCCACGCGTAACCCAACACCAATTATAAGGAATTACCTGAGCCTGCTCTTAAACCTGTTGAATGTTAAGATACAATCTGACTAGAGCCTGCTTTTTAAGTTCTTTTGTCACTGTAAACGTGGGACTAACCCAATCACTGTACATTAATTGACATTCGTGTTGATTGTGTTCGGTTAATCCAGTCTAAGTCTCTTGGCAGACTACGTTATTTAGGTCAGGACACCTTTAGGTGCAAGCCAGCCTTCTGCTCTGTCGCTGATAGTTAAACAGGTTCAAGTGATTCAAGGATACCAGTGCTATTAGTGTAAAAAGCCTAGATAACATTGACGAGGCACACTTAACTCCGTGCAGGGAAGTATCCCATTATGTGGGAACTGAAGAGAGACTGCACCTCTCTCTCTTTATCTATAAAAGTCAATTAATGTTCAGTAAATAACCTATTAGAAGTTAGCAGATTCCGATCGAGTATGGATGCGTACAAGAAATATTTGACCATTTCAGATCAAAAACAGATAGTATTGTCGAATCTACCATTCTCTCCAGGACAACAGGTAGAGATCATCATAATTGCTGAAAATCCTCCAACCGAGAACTTAACGAGTCGTTTCAAAAAGTTACTGAAAGAAACCCAAGCCCTTCACGAGGAATCCCCTTTAAGTGAAGAGGATATCCAAACTGAAATTGATGCTTATCGTCGGGGTGAATGAAGGTCATTATTGATACATAGGAGAATGACACTTGATCAACAAAAAGAAATTGTGTCTTTCCCTTAACAGTTCCTAAACGCTGTGGAAGAATTGAGGAACAATTGATTAAAGCCGTTGCCAACAATTGTTCCCGAATACACCGCATTACCTAATTTGGCACAATCGTCATCATTTCCACTGGTAAACGCTTAAACGTCAACCGTTCATCTTCCACATCCCCCAAGAGGCTATCGCCCTCACTAAACTCTCCTCTTAACAGAGATTTTGCGATCGGAGTTTCCACATAACGTTGTACCGCACGTTTGAGAGGACGCGCCCCATAAACAGGATCGTAGCCAATCTCTGCTAAATAGTCTAGAGCCTCTTGGGACAATTTCAAAGACAGTTTTTGTTCGCTGAGACGATCTTCGAGATACTGCGTTTGTAATCTGACAATCTCCCGTAACTGTGCTTTCTGCAAAGCATGGAAGATAATAATTTCATCAATGCGGTTGAGGAACTCAGGACGGAAGTTTTCTCGCATCGCACCCATGACGCGATTGTACATCTCATCATAGCGAGAATCGTCTCCAGACACATCTAAAATCAAATCTGACCCAATGTTACTGGTCATAATGATAATGGTGTTCTTGAAGTCCACCACTCGCCCTTGTGAGTCAGTCAGGCGACCATCATCTAAAATTTGTAACATGATGTTAAATACATCGGGATGCGCCTTCTCAATTTCATCAAAAAGAATCACAGAATAGGGACGACGGCGGATGGGTTCGGTGAGTTGTCCGCCTTCTTCGTAACCGACATAACCTGGAGGGGCACCAACGAGACGAGAAACGGCGTGTTTCTCCATGTATTCCGACATATCTACTCGCACTAAGGCGTTTTCGGTGTCGAAGAGGTTAGACGCTAATGCTTTCGCCAACTCGGTTTTGCCAACGCCAGTGGGTCCGAGGAAAATAAAACTCGCAGTAGGACGATTGGGATCAGCTAATCCCGCGCGAGACCGTTGAATTGCTTCTGCAACAGCACGGACGGCTTCTTCTTGTCCAACGACGCGATCGTGCAGTTCGTCTTCTAAATGTAACAGTTTCTCTTTTTCCGAAGCCATTAATTTACTAATCGGAATCCCTGTCCATTTCGAGATAATTTCCGCCACATCTGCTTCGGCGACTTCTTCTCGTAACAGGGTATGTCCACTGCTTTGCATTTCTTCAAGTTTGTTTTCTGCTTCTTGGCGCTGTCGTTGCAGTTCGGTTAAGCGTCCATAACGTAATTCGGCAGCCCGATTAAGATCATAATCTCGTTCCGCTTGTTGGATTTCAAGGTTGACTTGATCGATCGTTTCTTTGATGCTGCGAATCTGATCAATGACTTCTTTTTCCGCTTGCCATTGGGCGTTGAGTTCGTCTTGTTCTTCTTTGAGATTAGCCAGTTCTTTCTCTAGGGTTTCAAGACGTTCTTTGGAGGTGGTGTCTTCTTCTTTTTGTAACGAGAGACGCTCCATTTCCAATTGTAAAATTTTGCGATCGATCTCGTCGAGTTCTTCGGGTTTCGAGGTGATTTCCATTTTCAGTTTCGCGGCAGATTCATCCACTAGGTCGATCGCTTTGTCGGGAAGATATCGATCGCTAATATAGCGATCGGACAACATCGCCGCCGCCACCAGGCATCGATCGGCAATTTTAACCCCATGATGCACTTCGTAACGTTCCTTCAAACCCCGTAAAATTGAAATCGTATCGGTGACATTCGGTTCGTCCACATACACCGCTTGAAAACGCCGTTCTAACGCCGCATCTTTTTCAATGTGCTGACGGTACTCATCAAGGGTTGTCGCGCCAATACAGCGCAATTCTCCCCGCGCTAACATCGGTTTTAATAAGTTACCAGCATCCATTGCGCCTTGAGTTGCACCAGCACCAACAACGGTGTGAATCTCATCAATAAACATGATGATCTGACCTGCTGCTTCGGTGACTTCTTTTAAGACGGCTTTGAGACGTTCTTCAAACTCACCGCGATATTTTGCCCCTGCGACTAATGAACCTAAATCAAGGGCGAATAATTTTCGATCGCGCAGGGATTCGGGAACATCTCGACTAACAATTCTTTGGGCTAATCCTTCCACAATGGCGGTTTTTCCCACGCCAGGTTCCCCGATTAACACAGGATTATTTTTGGTGCGACGGGATAAAATCTGTACTGTACGCCGAATTTCATCATCCCGTCCAATCACGGGATCAAGTTTCCCTTCTCTCGCCCATGCTGTCAAGTCGCGTCCATATTTTTCTAACGCCTCATACTTGTTTTCTGGGTTTTGGTCTGTTACTTTTTGTGAACCGCGAATATCTTTAATCACTGTTTTTAGTCTTTTTTCATTGAGTCCAAATTCCTTGTACAATGCTTTTCCGAATCGATCGTCGTCAGCGAAAGCAAGGATGAGATGTTCAATGGAAATATATTCGTCTTCGAGACTTTGACGAAATTTCTCCGCTCGATCGAGCAGTGTATCTAAACTTCGTCCTAAATAAATCGATCCTCCTGTGTTGGAAATCTTCGGCTGTTGAGCAATAAACTCGTCCGCTCGATCGCGCAAGCGTTGAACACTGACATCAGCCTTACTAAAAACACTGCTGGCTAACCCATCTTGTTCTAATAGAGATTTTAGTAAATGCTCACTTTCGATTTGTTGCTGTTGGTTTTGCTTGGCAATTTCAGGAAGTCGCACGATCGCTTCCCAAGCCTTTTCCGTAAACTGGTTGGGATTCGTCGGTTGCATAACTTTTAACTCCTTCAATAAAATTTTCCTTTAATTCCGATCTTAGTGAGTTAAAAACTGACTCACTGGTAGAAAACCAACCCTTTTCGGTAGGGGTTTCAACCATCTCTATCTTCAAATCATTCAGTTATGAATAACAGTGACTGATATAGCAATCCCAAATCATTTGTAAAAAATTGATTGATGAAAGCCCCCATTGTATGAGTAATCACTTACAAGAGAAAAAGAAAGCACCAAGAAATAGAACACTTAGCTGTGACGATAGAGAGATTCAATTTTTATCAAAGGAACTTTTATCAATTAAAGATGCAGTTAGCTTAGAAGACATTTCCAATAAGATCATTCTAGGAGATACCTTTCAGGTATTACCATTACTCCCTTCAAAGTTTGTTGATCTGTTAATTCTTGATCCACCCTATAATCTTTCTAAAAACTACAACGGCTATTTATTCAAAGAAAAAGAAAAAGCCAATTATACTTCTTGGTTTGAAACTGTTATTCATTCTATAAAACCCTTACTCAAAAATAATGCGACCATCTATGTTTGTTCAGATTGGAAAACTTCACTGCTAATTGCTCCCATTCTTATCGATCATTTTTATGTTCAAAATCGAATTACATGGGAGAGAGAAAAAGGGAGAGGCGCAAAAAACAACTGGAAAAATAATACCGAAGATATTTGGTTTTGTACTGTCAGTAATGACTATAAATTTAATGTTGATGCGGTAAAGTTAAAGCGAAAAGTGATCGCGCCTTATCGCGTTAATGGAAAACCAAAAGATTGGAACGAAGAAAAATCTGGAAATTATCGTTTAACCCATCCCTCAAACATTTGGTCAGATATTACGGTTCCCTTTTGGTCAATGCCTGAAAATACAGATCATCCCACACAGAAGCCAGAGAAATTAATAGCAAAGTTAATTTTAGCCAGTAGTGAGGAAGGAGATTTTGTTTTTGATCCGTTTTTAGGGAGTGGAACAACCGCAGTTGTCGCCAGCAAACTCGATCGCAAATTCTCTGGAATTGAACAAAACCTTGAGTATTGTTGTTGGGCGCAGAAACGCTTAAATTGTGTTTCAGTAGATAGTTCAATTCAAGGATATGCTGATGGTGTTTTTTGGGAACGCAACAGTTTAAATAATCAATTTCAAGCAAAAAAACAGTAGCCTGATTAAATTGTCTTAACGCTGAAACCTATCTTCAGAAGTATCTCCTTGGCGTTTCTTTTCAACTGCAACTTGTATCCGTTCATTGAAATCAGCAGCATCAACAGTGGTGATCACTTCATGTGGGTGTTGGTTAATTCTATCTAAGTAAACTTGGAGGGCTTCCTTGTCGTCACGATTTTGGAGAAAATATTGTTTTAACTCGTGATCGGACATTGCTTTGTAATCAATTGGACTCATCAAAATACTTCCCCTGTTATTGTAATTTGAAATTCTAGGTCTTCTTCACTTCCCGCTAAGATAAATAAATTTTTTGTCCTTTGGTCAATGCAGACCAGATGTATAGGCTGAAACATCATATACATCAGCCAGTAGCTTAGACGATACAAGCCTTTCAACTGAATAGCATTCGGCATTAATGGACTCGCTCACACTTACAATCCATACTCTATCGTACCTGCGTTAATGTGAATGTTTAAAATTAGAACTTGATAGCCTCGATAATCTGACTAACTAAAACAATGACTAATGATAGTGAAGATCGCCTGAGTCGAATTGAAAAGCTGATTGAATCTAATGCCAAGTCGATTGAAGCCTTAAGTGAAGATCGCAGGGAAAGTGAACACGATCGCGCCCATCTTTATCAAGAAATGTCTAATCTCTCAAAATTAATTGAATCTAATGCCAAGTCGATTGAAGCCTTAAGTGAAGATCGCAGGAACAGTGAACGTGATCGCGCTCGTCTTTATCAAGAAATGGCGAATCTCTCCAACTCAATTGCCAATTTAAGCAACGCTCAAGCTGACTTTTACCGACGCATGGAGGACTTTTCTCGCCGTCAGGGTGATATTGTCGAAATTCTCAAATTATTACAGCAAAGGGAAAATTAACACTATTTTAGACTTAGGATGTGGAGACGGCACTTTAACCTTAAAAATTGCTCAAACAGGCGCGATCGTTCATGGCATAGATAGCAGTAGAAGTATGATTCAAACCGCTCAAAACAGAGGATTATCTGCGGAAGTGGGAAGTGGAGAAAACCTTAAGTTTAATCAGCAATTTGATGCAGTTTTTTCTAACGCCGCCCTGCATTGGATGCCAAATTATATTGCCGTGATTAATGGAGTGAACCGAAGTTTAAAAAATAACGGAAGATTTGTTGGTGAATTTGGCGGACAAGGGAATAAATGTCCACAGTAAAGGATATGTAAGTTATAAGCGAAACAAGGGGGAAATGGGAGACAAGGGAGACAAGGGAGCGATTTTTCTTCCCCATCTTCCCCATCTTCCCCATCTCCCATGATTAGAATAGAAAGGGTAAGACCTAATCATTTTTTTCACTTCCTATGCAAGAATTTTTCCAGAACGTTTCTCGTTATCCACGCTATTTAATCAGTTTCAGTCTCGGCATTTTCTTTGCCCTTTTTGAACGCATTAGACCTCTTTTTAATCGTCCAGTAACAGCAACCGCCTTAATCGGTATTCTCATCAGTGGTTTTTTCCTCGTCTTTTTCACTCTCAGAGGAATGTTAGGTTATACCACCATCTAACTCTAATGACTCGGTGGGCAATGCCCACCCTACAAAATCAATTCGTCTCTCATTAAACCCGATTTGGATCAAGTTCAATTTCCTTTTTTGTAAAGGGTAAATCTTGATTAATGGCTTCAATCTCAGCTTCTTCCATCGCGTTGATTTCCTCAATGTAAGTGTTGAAAATCTTACTGAAACGCTGATGATAAAAACGATGTAAGCTGTAATTTGCTTTCGCGGGAAACCCTCTTCTTCTTTTATGACTTCCTCCCGCTCCTGGATCGAACATTTTTATCCCTTGCTCGATCGACCATGCAATAGGTTTATAATAACACGCCTCGAAATGTAAACAATCAAACTCTTCAAAACATCCCCAATATCGACCATAAAGATTTTCTCCTTTTCGCAAACAAAACGATAATCCCACTGGACGAGTGTTGTCTTCTTCGTAAGCCGCAAAGACGACCACTCGATGAACATAATTCGGATAAAGTTGTTGGAAAAACTTACGATTGAGATATTTACTCATGCCAAAAAATTGGTTACAAGTCCGACTATAAAATTGATAGATTAACGGAAACATCCAATGGGGAATGTCATCGGAAGTATGAACTTTTAACTCCAACCCTGCTTTCTCTACTTTTTTTCGTTCCCGTTTAATATTCCGTCTCTGGTTGGCATTAAACTGTTTTAGATATTCATCAAAACTACTTAAATTTGAATTTTCCCAGATATAACTGTGATGTTCCCAACTGCTAAAACCTGCTTGTTCTAAAATCGGTTTCCATTCTGGATCAACAAATAAAAAATGGCAACCCATGATTTTTTGTCGCTCACAAAATTCATCAATTGCTCTCACCATGATTTCTGTTAGCAAGGTTTCATCTTCACCAGAAGCGATTAAAAACCGATAGCCAACCGCAGGAGTAAATGGAGTCATTCCTAACAGTTTCGGATAGTATTCTATTCCTAATCGGTAAGCCAGATTTGCCCATTGTTGATCAAAGACAAATTCCCCATAACTATGTCCTTTTAAGTATAAAGGAGCGGCTGCGACTAATGTCCGATTCTGCCAAATTGTTAGGTGACACGGTTGCCATCCTTGACGAGGATTAACACTTCCAGACTTTTCTAAATTATGTAACCATTCCCATTCTAAAAAAGGGGTGGACAGAGGTAATGCTAACTCGTCCCATTGGGATTGAGGGATGTTTTCGATCTGTTCTTGCCAACGGACTGTGTATTGAGAGGGAGAACTGATATCAGGTTTTTTCATCATCAATTGCGCCTGATTGAATTTCTAAACACAGCCTAGCAATTTAGCTCAGTAATTTACTGTCTCAGACTCAGCCACACATTAAAATTCATTTGTCAAGAGGGAGCGCGATCGAGTTTTCCCACCCGTTACAAAAATTGATGTCAACTCTTTGCTTCGATCGAACGTTTCTTTACGCTCTCTTTAACGCAACTTCGGGAAGACAGACCTGTATTGTTCAATTTTAAACAGAATTCTCCAACTTCTCACTTGACTTTATCAAAAAAAATGTTGATGTTCAAGTCCACGTCTTCTAATTTCCGAAAATTCGTTTCCCTTTACTGAACTCAATATAAGTAACTCTGATTAAGTTTCCGTTTCTGTTTATTGTTCCTAATCTATCCAGAGACGGGAAAAGAGGAAGCGATCGAGTTTTCTGTTCTTACTTCCTTCTGAATCAATTTCTGGGTTTGAGTTTCAGATGGATTCTGTTTTTGTCAAGAGGGAGCGCGATCGAGTTTTCCCACCCGTTACAAAAATTGATGTCAACTCTTTGCTTCGATCGAACGTTTCTTTACGCTCTCTTTAACGCAACTTCGGGAAGACAGCCCTGTCTTGTTCAATTTTAAACAGACTACCCCAACTTCTCACTTGACTTTATCAAAAAAAATGTTGATGTTCAAGTCCACGTCTTCTGATTTCCCAAAATTCGTTTCCCTTTACTGAACTCAATATAAGTAACTCTGATTAAGTTTCCGTTTCTGTTTATTGTTCCTAATCTATCCAGAGACGGGAAAAGAGGAAGCGATCGAGTTTTCTGTTCTTACTTCCTTCTGAATCAATTTCTGGGTTTGAGTTTCAGATGGATTCTGTTTTTGTCAAGAGGGAGCGCGATCGAGTTTTCCCACCCGTTACAAAAATTGATGTCAACTCTTTGCTTCGATCGAACGTTTCTTTACGCTCTCTTTAACGCAACTTCGGGAAGACAGCCCTGTCTTGTTCAATTTTAAACAGACTACCCCAACTTCTCACTTGACTTTATCAAAAAAAATGTTGATGTTCAAGTCCACGTCTTCTGATTTCCCAAAATTCGTTTCCCTTTACTGAACTCAATATAAGTAACTCTGATTAAGTTTCCGTTTCTGTTTATTGTTCCTAATCTATCCAGAGACGGGAAAAGAGGAAGCGATCGAGTTTTCTGTTCTTACTTCCTTCTGAATCAATTTCTGGGTTTGAGTTTCAGATGGATTCTGTTTTTGTCAAGAGGGAGCGCGATCGAGTTTTCCCACCCGTTACAAAAATTGATGTCAACTCTTTGCTTCGATCGAACGTTTCTTTACGCTCTCTTTAAGGCAACTTCGGGAAGACAGCCCTGTCTTGTTCAATTTTAAACAGACTACCCCAACTTCTCACTTGACTTTATCAAAAAAAATGTTGATGTTCAAGTCCACGTCTTCTAATTTCCGAAAATTCGTTTCCCTTTACCAAACTCAATATAAGTAAGAGTGATGAGACTTGAGGATTAAATTAAAAAAACTGATAAGAATAGCAAAGGTAAAGGAAAGAAAAATATCCAAAATTTAGGATTAGCGATAAGCTATTATGAAAGTAACAAAATATTGCGAAACCTCATACTTATGACGATTTCATTTCAAAGTCTAGGACTCTCCGAAGAACGAGTAAAACAGTTGGAGAAACTAGGCTTCGAGCAACCGACCGACGTACAATCACAAGCAATCCCAGAACTTCTAAAGGGTAAGGACGTAGTTGGTCAGTCCCAAACCGGAACAGGAAAAACAGCAGCGTTCTCGTTGCCTCTGTTAGAACAAATTGACGTTGAAGATACAGTCGTTCAGGCTTTAATCCTGACACCGACACGGGAACTTGCTCAACAAGTGACCACAGCCATGAAGACATTTTCTCACGATCGCGCCTTAAAGATTTTAACGGTTTGTGGGGGTCAACCCATCGATCGCCAAATCCAAACTTTAAAGCGAGGCGTGCAAGTGGTGGTCGGAACACCAGGACGAGTCATTGATTTACTCAACCGTAAGGCTTTACGTCTGAATACCCTACGCTATGTCGTCCTCGATGAAGCGGATGAGATGCTCAGTATGGGATTCATTGATGATGTGCGTGAGATTCTCAAACAAGCACCAGAACAACGTCAAACCGCTTGTTTCTCCGCAACGATGCCTCGGCAAATCCAAGACTTGATTAATCAGTTCATGGATCATCCCGTGAGCTTAAAAGTGGAACAGCCGAAAGGGACTCCCCAACGCATTGAGCAACGCGCTTACAAAATTCCTCGTGGCTGGACAAAAGGGAAAGCACTGAAACCAATTTTGGCAGTAGAGAACCCAGAGTCAGCTTTGATTTTTGTTCGTACCAAGCGCACCGCCAGTGAGATTACTCAAGAGTTACAAGCTGCGGGTTACAGCGCCGATGAATATCATGGGGACTTAAGCCAAAGTCAACGGGAACGATTAGTACAGCGTTTCCGTAAAAGCCAAGTGCGTCTGGTGGTCGCCACTGATATTGCTGCTCGTGGTTTAGATGTTCAAGACCTTTCCCATGTGATTAACTTTGATCTGCCAGACAATGTGGAAACTTACATCCATCGCATTGGACGGACAGGACGCGCGGGTAAAACGGGTGTTGCCATCAGTTTAAGTCAACCTCGTGACCAGAATACAATTCGCCAAATTGAACGACGGTTACGTGAACGGTTGAATTTAGTTAACATTCCCAGCCGTGCTGAAATCGAAGCGCAACGTTTGGAAAAACTACGGGAAGAATTACATGGCAGCTTAGGAGGAGAGCGGATGGCTTCTTTCTTGCCTTTGGTGCGAGAATTGGGTGATGAGTATGATGCTCATGCTGTCGCCGCCGCTGCTTTACAAATGATTTACGATCAAAGTCGTCCTCAATGGTTAGATGAAAACTGGCAAGACCCCCCCAGTGGCAGTCCGAAACCAAAACCTCGTAACAAACGTAATTCTAAACCCTCCGTTCGTTCGACTTCTGGAGACCGACGTTAAATTCCCAGACCAAAGCCACAATTAGATGAAATTTTGTGGTAGAGTATGGGCGAGAGCCATAAACTAGGGATTAATCTACATTCAACGCGATTATTCTAGAATTTCACGCGCTATGTAGGGCGCATCCCCAAACAGGTTGGTTGATTGTCCTCAACAGGTTAAACCCTGAGTTCATTCAAGTTAGGCAAAGCGACCAACCTTATTGCTGAGTTTAGAGATTGGGTCTTGCGCCATTCCTCGGCTCTTTTAAGCCTGATTGTTGAATTTATACAAATAGAGAACCCGTGACCACTACTAGAGTTTCGCCAGTTAGCCCGACGCCAAATCGCCTCAAGGAGCAGACCGGTTGGTCTGGTCTCATCGAAACCTATCGTCCTTTTTTACCCGTTAGTGCCACGACTCCTGTTGTTACTCTCCTCGAAGGTAACACTCCTCTGATTCCCGCTCTCAGCATCTCAGAACGCATTGGACGGGGAGTTAAAGTTTATGTTAAGTATGATGGTTTGAATCCCACTGGCAGTTTCAAAGATCGCGGGATGACCATGGCAATTTCTAAGGCGAAAGAAGCTGGGGCAGAAGCGGTGATTTGTGCCAGTACGGGGAATACTTCGGCGGCTGCGTCTGCTTATGCGGTTCGTGCAGGATTGAAGCCTTTTGTTTTGATTCCAGATGGGTATGTGGCTTTGGGAAAGTTGGCGCAAGCACTCCTTTATGGCGCGGAAGTGATCGCAATTGATGGTAATTTTGATGACTGTTTCAATTTAGTTAAGGATATTGCTCAAGAGTATCCAGTGACTTTGGTTAACTCGGTGAATCCCTATCGTCTGGAAGGACAGAAGACGGCGGCGTTTGAAGTGGTGGATCAGTTGGGAGAAGCACCGGACTGGCTTTGTATTCCTGTGGGTAATGCGGGCAATATCTCAGCATACTGGATGGGGTTTTGTCAATACCACCAACAGAATAAATGTGAAAAGTTACCGCGCATGATGGGGTTTCAGGCAATTGGATCAGCCCCTTTGGTTCAAGGCTATCCCGAAAAGTCCCCCGATACGATCGCCACTGCCATTCGTATTGGTAATCCTGCTAATTGGAAACGAGCGTTGGCGGTACAGGAAGCCAGTCAAGGTGGGTTTAATGCGGTTACTGATGAGGAAATTTTGGACGCTTATCGCATCTTGGCGCGAGAGGAAGGGGTGTTTTGTGAACCCGCAAGCGCGGCTTCTGTGGCAGGTTTATTAAAGGTTCAGGATACTGTTCCTAGTAACACGACTATTGTTTGTGTATTGACTGGAAATGGGCTGAAAGACCCCCAAAGCGCGATCGATCATGCTCAAGCACAGGTGAAGGCTGGTGTGGCTTCAGAATTGGACGCTGTGGCACAAGCAATGGGATTTTAAGCGTCGTCAATAGCAATAATTTGAGAATTGCAAGCTAAAAATGAAACATAAGAATCAGACGACAGCCACGTCTTTACAAGAAGAAATTGATAAAACAAGGCAAGAGATTCGGACAGATGGCTATTCGATGTCAATTGGTGAATGGATTAGTCTTTATGAACATAATGAAATTGATATTCATCCAGATTTTCAGCGTTTTTTTCGTTGGTCTGATCATCAAAAATCAGCTTTCATTGAGTCGATACTTTTAGGAATCCCCATTCCGCCTATTTTTGTGAATCAACGAGAGGATGGAGTTTGGGATGTCGTTGATGGGTTACAGAGACTATCAACGATCTATCAGTTTGTAGGGATTTTAAACCCGAATCATCAAGAAGAAAATACCCCCTTTACATTACAAGAAACAGTATATTTACCTTCTCTCAATGGCAAAAAGTGGAATGATCCAGATGATCAGGAAAATTCTTTCACTCAAGCGCAACGTCTTTATATCAAGCGATCGAAAATCCCCGTCAATATTATTCAAAAAGAAAGCGATCCGATGATTAAGTACGAGTTATTTCAACGCTTGAATACAGGAGGTTCGATCGCAACTCCCCAAGAAATGCGAAACTGTATTCTTTTGATGTTGAATCAAAACTTATATGATCTTATGAGTTCACTTTCGCGTCGGGAATCGTTTAGAAATTGTATTGCTTTGAGCGATAAACTCTATGAAGAACAGTATGATCTGGAGTTAGTCTTACGTTTTATTCTTCTCTTTGACAAGGATAATGATAGCCTACAAAAGTTAGGGGGTGATGTTAGTGTTTTCTTGACCCAAAAAATGCGTCAAATGGCGGTTGAGAATAATTGGAATCGTCACCATATTGAAAGTGCATTTGACACTACATTCAATCTTCTTAATCAGTCAATGCGTGATGAAAGTTTCAAAAGATATAAATCTGAGGAGGATAGGTTTCTTGGTGGTTTTTTATTATCAGCTTATGAAGTAATCGCACTCGGAATTGGATATAACTATAGAACTCTTCCTCCAGTAGATGAAATACCGAATCGGGTGAAGAGTATTTGGTCTAATCAGATTTATAAACAGTGGTCTGGGGCTGGACAAAATTCTACAAGGCGCTTACGTTATCTTATTCCTCTTGGTCGAGAAAAGTTTTCCCCTTCATGAGTATCAGAACCTTGGAACAACTGAGTGATTATTTAGCTAATGATCTGGCTTGGCGTAAAAGAGAACTTTCAGAAATTAAGGGTTTAGTAGAAGCAAAAAAAGTTTCTGATCAAAGACATAGGACATTACTTCGTAGTGGCGTATGTATTCTTTATTCCCATTGGGAAGGTTTTGTGAAACTAGCAGCGAATGCTTATGTTGATTATGTGAGATCGCAGAGACTAACTTATCAGGAACTTGCGAGTAATTTTTTAGCTCTCGCTATGAAAAGTAAGCTCAAAGATGCACAAGAGACGAATAAGCCATCACTGTACATTCCTGTTTGTGATTTTTTTGTATCTGGATTAAATAAAAGATGTGTCCTACCTAGGGGTTGCTGAAAAAGTCCATTGGTTGGTTAAGTAAGGCAAGAGGCAAGAGGCAAGAGGCAAGAGGGTTGATTGATCGGTAGGAGGGGAAGGTTTTGATGCAATATGCGTGACCATTGAACAATCAATGAACTTGCATTTTTATCTGAACTGAATCGCCTCAAATCCTGATTTGATAAGACTTTCAGTTTTATTCAGCAAGTCCTACCTAAAGATGCAATTTCTACCGCGTCCAATCTTTCTTCTGAAACCTTCAAAGGAATTATTGAGATTCTTGGCATAGATTTTTCCTACTACTCCACTAAATCTAAATTGATCGATACTCAACTATTAAAGAAAAGAAATGAAATTGCACATGGCAATTATTTAGAGTTGGATCGGGAAGAATATAGGGATTTGCAAGCAGAAGTTATTGGAATGCTTGACCTTTTCCGTAACCAGATAGAAAATGCTGCTTCACAGGAAAAATACAAGCAGAATCTTCCCTAAGATCAGGTTCAGATAATTGGTGTTGGGTTTCGCGTGGAGACGTTCCATGGAACGTCTCTACCCAACCTACTTGATATAAAAGGATTAAAACAGTTCATATCTCAACAGGGTACAAGGAAGAGAACCGTTATAAACTGGTATTCGTTGTGATGTTCTCAGACCAATTTGTTTGGTTAATGCTTTATTTCCCGACAAAACATAGGCTACCCAGCCCTTAAATCGTTGTTTGAAAATATCTCCGAGTTGTTTATACAAACTCCCTAATGCTTTCGTGTCTCCGATGCGTTTTCCATAGGGAGGGTTACAGATAATAATCCCTCGATCGAGCGGCGGTTCAACGGCGGAAAGTTCAATTTGTGACCAGTGAATCTGTTGCTGTAGGTTACAGTTTTTGGCATTGGTTTGCGCTTGTTTCAGAACATCGAAATCTCGATCGTAACCGTAAATTCCTACTGAAAGTTGGGATAATTTCTGTTGTTTGGCTTCCTGTTTTAATTGTTCCCAAAGTTCTCGATTAAAATCAAACCATTGTTCAAACGCAAATTGATTTCTCAAGCGACCTGGCGCAATATTTAAAGCCTTTAATCCCGCTTCAATAGGAAATGTTCCTGATCCACACATGGGATCAAGTAACGGTAAATTGGTTTCCCAATCTGTCATTGTTAATAAAGCGGCGGCTAGGGTTTCCTTTAATGGTGCGATTCCCATCGCTGGACGGTATCCTCTACGGTGTAAACTCTCTCCCGTGCTATCTAAACTTAATATTCCTTGCGTTTTTTCGATGTGAAGGTTGATAATTAAATCGGGGTTTTCTAAGTTAACGTTCGATCGTTTTCCGAAGAATTGAGTTTGCTGATCGGCGATCGCGTTTTTAACTTGTAGCGCACTAAAATGGGTATGATTCAACTGTTGATTTTTTCCCGTACAATGTACCATAAATGTTGATTCGGGAGAGAGATAGTTTTCCCAGTTAATTTCTTGGACTTCTCCATAAAGTTGTTTCGCATTGTGACAAGGAAACGTTTTAATGGGAACAAGAACACGGAAAATTAAACGCGACCACAGATTAACTTTATATAAGAGTTTTTGATCTCCTTGAAATTGCACTCCTGTAAATGTGGGAGTGACATTTTCTCCTCCCAATGTGGTTAATTCCTGTGCTGCAATTTCTTCTAAACCTCGCGCAACAGTTGCAAAATAATTGTTCATTTTGTTATTCGTTATTCGTTATTTGTTATTTGTTATTTGTTATTTGTTAGTTATTTGTTATTTGTTATTCGTTATTCGTTATTTGTTAGTGGGTAGATAAAAAGTAGGTTGGGTAGAGACGTTCCATGGAACGTCTCCACGCGAAACCCAACACCAATTATAAGGAATTACCTGAACTTGATATTAAGGGAGGCTAAGGATTATGTAGAGATATTTGATAGCATATATTTAAATTTTAGAAAGGAAGGTCGAGTAATTCATCTTGATCATCATAATCATTAGTTTCTAATTCCATCACCGCAGCAATTAGTTTCCAACAAGGATCATCCCCTTCCCAATTGGGAGGACGATGAGGCATACTTAAACTTACTGTTACTAAACAGGGAACGATCGGTTCATTTCCTTGATCTAGTTTTTTAACAAATAATGGATCAGTGATTCCCAGACGACTTAAACGCTGTCCATTGCGACTAACAATTGTTGCTTTATATTGATTTGTTCCTGTTTCCCGTTGTTTTTTCTCGACAAAAAATTCTGTAACATGAACAAGTTGGAGGGTTTTTCGTAAAGCAAACGGTTTCCTAGCAAGTTCGGGAACTGTGACAAATTTTTTATAATTATGTAAAATATATGGTTCAGAAGAACAATACCTTAAAACTTCTTTTGTTGTGACTTGACCTTGTTTTTTCCATCGTCCGGGTAACACCGATAAGTTCTCGCTTTCAAAACCAAAATCGTTTCCAGTTTTCCCAAGAGGGATTTGAATGATATCTAATAATTGCGGTTCTTTTCCTTCTAATAAACGCATCGATCGAGGTATTCGACCATCTTCTAAATCTGAAATTGGACGTATCCAACGACCCGTTTCTGGATTAATTCCCGCAATACAACGATCGCCATGTTTCCAAGAATTCGCTAAACAAATTATCGAAGTTAAAGGTGACATATTTCGAGATTTCCCCACTTTTGTTGTAAGTATTCTGCGACTAAACGACGATGACAATAATGTGGTTTTGCTTCGCTACAAAGTAAACAGCTACAGTGTAGAGAATCAGGTGAAAGTTGCTTTTCAATTGCTCGATCGCTGATTAATTGATAAAATTTATTCTCGTAATCCTCCCAACTAATTTCTTTTTTTCGATATTGACTTAATAACTCTTTTGTTGGCGCTAAAGATAAAGTATGATCATAATTAATTCCCTGAAGAGATTTGAGAAAATACTGTAAATCGTTTTTTTTCGCAAACCCTGATAATTGAGAAGTGTTATTGATTCTGGTATCAATCACCTTTTTCACTCCGACTTTTGCTAAGGTTTCAAAGAAATTTTGAGCGGTTTTCTGAGTAAACCCGATCGTAAATAGTTTGATTTTCATTGTTCTTTATAAGCGACTTTTTGCGCTTGTAAACGATAAGCCTCCGCCAATAATTCTGCTTTTGACTGTTGCGGTTTGGTTGAGGAAACGGTAAATAAGGAAAGCTGTTGCGTTGGCTTTTCTTCTAGTCCATGTTTTTGGAGTAAGCGATTTTCTAAACTGGTTTGCGTTTCAATTTCTCCCGATTTCAAAATATGTTTGATTTGACAAGTTTGCGCTTGTAAAAAACGACAAACTAATAAACAACGATGACAGTCTATGGGGTCTTTTTCCGCACACATTAAAGCGACTGTATAGGTTTTTATTCCCTCTAATAAACGCTTAACTCCCTCCTTGAATTCTTCTGTTTTTGCCATTTTCTCGTAATCAGCTTGACCATTAATATAGCAATCTTCAGCGAGGGGTCTTCCTCCTAATTCTTTACCAAGAAAAACATATTTGATGTTGGCTTCCATTAAGGTTAATTTCAAGTTAGGCTGATTAAAATGGGAGAGATAACGACTATAAGGTTGAGAACGAACATCAGCCAGCGCGGTGATATTATGTTGTTTTAAGAGCGTCATAAACGCTTCTAAAGAATGATTAGAATGCCCGATCGTAAATAAAGTTTGCTCACTCATTTTTTCTGATAGTTTGTGTTAGAATAAATGAAAAAGTAACGCTAACAGAATTGATTATGGCTGAAGCAACAAATGTTTTAGGAAGTCCCTTGCAACTGTGCTGTAATGAACCGAAAACGGGGTTTTATCGGGATGGTTATTGCAATACAGGAGGACAAGATTTTGGTTTGCACGTGGTTTGTGCGAAAATGACAGCGGAGTTTTTAGACTACACAAAAGCTCAAGGTAATGATCTAAGTACACCGAAACCAATGTTTAATTTTCCAGGCTTAAAACCGGGTGATGGTTGGTGTTTATGTGCTTCTCGTTGGGAAGAAGCAAGACAAGCAGGAGTTGCGCCACCAGTGGTTTTAGAGTCAACTCATGCTCGTGCTTTAGAAGTGGTTTCCCTAGACCATTTAAGACAACACGCCTATACGGCGAGTGATCAAGAAAGTAAAAGCAATTAGTTAGCAACTTCTGCCATTTCTATCACTCTTTCGTCTAAATCTTTCACTAAAAAGTTTAAAGGTTTGGTGCGACGAACTTTGAATTTTAAGCGTCTGGCTTGTACCTGCATTAAAATGTTTTCCAAACAATCGTGATCAAAACAAACATGGCGATGGCGGTTTTTATTCCCATAATTTGCCCCAGAAATAATGTGTAATTGGGTGTTTTTTTTCAGTTGATACCAGAGTCCTTCTGTACCGTTAAAACTCGGATTAGTGGAGAGACTGGGATTTGCGGACAGATAAAGCGGATCGATCGCGCCAGCCCCTAAAGATTGTTCATAATTATAATAATAATGAAGGGGAACTTCTGCAATTGATAGATTTAAAACCCCCTCATAAAACTGGCGAGCTACTTCTAAATCCGATACCATAATTGTATGGACTTTCGGCGCACTGGTGAGGAACATCCACATCGCCCCAGCGTAAGCCGCCAAGAGCATGATCATAATGCCTTGAGTTGAGAAAACGGTGTCTAGTCCAGGTAAAAAAGCCCCTAGCCAGGGCAGATTTAAGGTTGTTCCAGGAAGCATAAGCAGATTATTAAACATTAAAATTTAAATTCGGAGCAAAAACTGAGGAAAAGGCGATCGAATCAAATTATTATCACCTACAATCGGGTGTAACCCTAGCTCTAGGTTAGCTTACCTTATTTTATCTCGATCGGGGTTGACGAAAAGCTGTGCAAATTCCTCGTTTTCCAGAAACTAATCATCCTCTCGTACAACCGTTATTTCATCATAGCGATTTGGAATTACTCACCCTGTTACAACAGCATCCCGAACAGGGAAAGTATTTCACAGCAATCTTTTGTCGGTATAGCCCGTTAATTTACACCATTATCCGACATAGCGCTCGATCGCGCATTCAATCCGATTATCTGTTTGCGATGATCTGGCGACACTTATACTATGAAATGCAGAGTCTCAACCCAGAAGAATTAGAAACCGTAGGGGATAACTCACTACAAAGCTGGCTGATAAAAATGGCAGGTGTTACCTTAAATCAGGTAGAACTTCCCCCTGTAGAAAGCATCAATTATGACTTACAAGCCGCCCCGCCGCCGTTATGGTGTCATCTTGAAATCGCCCTCAATAAACTCCCTCCCATTGTGCGTTTAATGGTCTTAATGGCGCAAACTTTCCATTGGAGTGAGGCGAGAATTGCGGGTTATTTACAGCAAATTGATGAACCCTTGACGGTAGAAGAAGTGAAAAGCGGACTCGAACAAGGTTATCAACTCCTCGAAACCGCTTTACCTGATGATATTCGGATGATTTATCTTTATCACGAATCATATCAGGTTTAGGTCTCTTGCTTAGAATTGGTGTTGGGTTTCGCGTGGAGACGTTCCATGGAACGTCTCTACCCAACCTACTTTTTATCTAAGCCCCCCTTTCAAAGGGGGGTTGGGGGGATAAGCCTGTATAACGTCTCTAGGGGATTATTTACCCATTCCCAACTGTTGCGCCTTCTGATAGACCTTTCCTTCTGTTAACAGCGACGGCGCGATAATCACCTCGACTTGTTGCATTTCCTTAAGATTTTTTGCCCCTAGCGTTCCCATGCTAGTTTTCAAAGCCCCTAAGAGGTTGTGTGTCCCATCATCTAACCGCGCCGGTCCAGTGAGAATTTCCTTAACTGTGCCAGTTGTACCAACACTGATGCGAGTCCCACGAGGTAAAATCGGGCTAGGGGTCGCCATTCCCCAGTGAAACCCTTGTCCTGGGGCTTCCGCTGCTCTGGCAAAAGGAGAACCAATCATCACCGCATCAGCACCGCAAGCGATACATTTACAGATGTCTCCACCAGTGACTAAACCCCCATCGGCAATGATGGGGACATACTTTCCAGTTTCTTGATAAAACTGTTCTCGGGCTGCGGAACAATCAGCAACCGCAGTGGCTTGAGGGACACCGACTCCCAACACGCCGCGAGAGGTGCAAGCTGCACCAGGACCGATACCGACTAAGATACCAGATGCGCCCGCTTTCATTAAATCATAGGCTACGGCTTCGGTGACGCAGTTTCCTAAAATCACTGGCATGGGCATTTTTTGGCAAAATTCGCCTAAATCTAGGGGAATCACCGATTCTGGGGATAAATGAGACGTTGAAACCACAGTCGCTTGGACAAAAAAGAGATCAGCCCCAATTTCTGCTACTGCATCCCCATATTTTGCCGCACCTGCAGGAGTGGCACTCACCGCAGCAATTCCACCTTGAGATTTAATTTCGCTGATGCGTTTTTTGATTAATTCAGGTTGCACCGGAACTGAATAAAGTTCCTGCATTAACCCCACAAATTCAGTTTTTCCCACTGAGGCAATGCGTTCTAAGATGGGGTTGGGGTCTTCGTAGCGAGTTTGTATCCCCTCTAGGTTTAAAACCCCTAATGCTCCTAATTCTGACAGTAAAACTGCCATTTTGACATCAACAACACCATCCATTGCACTGGCAATAATTGGAATGGAACGTTTGATGTCTCCCAGTTGCCAAGTTGTATCGGGTAAACTGGGGTCTAAGGTGCGCCGTCCTGGAACGAGGGCAATTTCATCAATTCCGTAGGCGCGACGTGCTGTTTTTCCTTGACCGATTTGGATATCTACACTCATAATTTAATTACACCATTCCCAAAGCTGTTCCCACAGATTAGCAAATTTTTGACGGGAATTAGCATATCTTTGGTTGGGGGAAATGTCGGTTTGTCGGAAGTTTGGGAATTTGCCCCCTTATATCGGGTTCGCTCGATCGATGATAAAAAGTAGGTTGGGTAGAGACGTTCCATGGAACGTCTCCACGCGAAACCCAACAACAATTGTAAGCAATTACCCGAACCTGATATTACCCCCAAGTTTGGGGGAATTTGCCCCCTGACCCCCAAGTTTGAGGGAATTTGCCCCCTGACCCCCAAGTTTGGGGAATTTGCCCCCTGACCCCCAAGTTTGGGGGAATTTGCCCCCTGACCCCCAAGTTTGGGGGAATTTGCCCCCTGACCCCCAAGTTTGGGGGAATTATAGCGCTACGCGCGCTAGGCAAGTTGCCTTAGGCAAGTTGCCCCAGTAAGGTATAGGTGAGTTTCAATATTTTGGAATGTCCTAACCTGATTTTGTAGCACTATATCAGCGAGTTTCAAGATGGAAGCTTGATTTTAAACCTATAATAAGGGTTTTACTCTCGCTCACTGATAACAACGAATTAAACATATAGTAATGAAGGGACAAAATTTATTAACGTTGGGAGATTTAAGTTCAGGTGAACTGGAAACTTTGCTCACTTTGGCGCAACAATTGAAAGCAGGAGATTCATCTCAAGCGGCAAAAAACCGCGTTTTAGGTTTATTGTTTTACAAGGCTTCGACACGGACTCGCGTTTCTTTTAGTGTGGCGACGTATCATTTAGGGGGTCAGGTGATTGATTTAAATCCCCAAGCGATGCAGGTAGGACGGGGTGAACCAATTCAAGATACGGCAAGGGTTTTGGCGGGTTATTTGGATGTTTTGGCAATTCGGACGTTTGCACAAGAAGATATTGAAGCGTTTGCTCACTATGCAGGGATTCCTGTGATTAATGCTTTAAGTGATTTGTGCCATCCCTGTCAGGTGCTGGCGGATTTATTGACGATTAAAGAGTGTTTCGGGGGTTGGGAAGGGTTGACTTTAACTTATCTGGGAGATGGCAATAATGTCGCTCATTCTCTACTCTTAGGGTGTGCTTTAGCTGGTGTGAATATTCGGGTGGCGACTCCTTCTGATTATCAACCCCAGAGCGCGATCGTGCAACAGGCGAAAAAGCTGGCTTCTGGTAGTGAGATTATCCTTACTGATGACCCGAAAGCGGCGGCAGAAGGCGCACAAGTGATTTATACTGATGTTTGGGCGAGTATGGGACAAGAGGACTCCGCAGCGACTCGTTTACCTGTGTTCACACCGTATCAGGTGAATGAGGAGTTGATGAGGTTGGCTTCAACCGATGCGATCGTTTTGCATTGTTTACCCGCGCATCGTGGAGAAGAGATTACAGAAGCGGTTTTGGAGTCGTATCAGTCACAGGTTTGGCGACAAGCTGAAAATCGAATGCACGCTCAAAAGGCTTTATTAGCGAGTGTTTTGGGATAATTCGATCGTCTGACCAACTGGTTGGGTTTCGTTTCCCTTCACCCATGGCAGTGACCAGTGACCAGTGATCAGTAACCAGTGACCAGTGACCAGTGAACAAATAACAAATAACGAATAACGAATAACGAATATTGATGTTGGGTTTCGTTTCCCTTCACCCATGGCAGTGACCAGTGACCAGTGATCAGTGATCAGTAACCAGTGAACAAATAACAAATAACAAATAACGAATAACGAATAACGAATATTGATGTTGGGTTTCGTTTCCCTCCACCCAACCTACAAAATGGGAAATTTAATCGGTTAGCAGTTCAACCACACCAGTTTGTCCATCAATTTTCACCGCTTGACCATCTTGGAAAAGATGAACGGCGTTGGGAATATCCATCACTGCGGGAACACCATATTCTCGCGCAATAATCGCACCATGGGAGAGTCTTCCCCCTACTTCTGAGATTAACCCTCCAGCCCCAGCAAGTAAAACTCCCCAACCTGCATCGGTATAGGGAACAACTAAAATTGTTTCTTTATCTACCGTCATGGTGCGAGATAAATCATTGACAACTTTGATCCGACCAATGACTTGTCCTGGACTGGCGGCAATTCCTTGCCATCGTTGTTGTGTGGTTAATTGTGGCGTTGCCAAAACCCGATCGCGCTGCGGGGGATTACCATAGACCACATAGGGAACGGCGGGTAACTTCTCATCTTCAACATAGGTAGAACGTCGCAAACTGATTCGTTGGGGAATTTCTGAACGCAGTTTGGGGTCATCATTTTTCACCAGATGCCGAATTTCCGATAATTTGAGGAAGAAAATCTCTCCTGCTTCCGCTAATAATCCTGTTTCTAGCCAAATGCGTTCTAATGCTAAAACACTCCATCTCAGATGTGCCAAGAAGCGATTATACACTTCGGCGACTTCTGCTTTCAGTTTTAACCGTTGCTGGACATTCTTCTGTTTCCAACCCTGATTTTCCTCAACCGTAGCTTTCTTGCTAATTTGATCTGGTTCATTAAAGAAAAACTGAGTAAAAGACGCACGGGCGGAACGTGGATTTTCTCGCCAACGAGGAATGGCAATATCAGTGGCGGTTTCACTTAAATAACCATAACGCTTTAACCAGTCTTGAAATTGCTCTAAAATGCTTTCTCCGTCGGGGAATTCGGCTAACATTGCAAACAGAGAGGGCGCACTCATGGGTTCAATGGTATCCATCGGCACAAGATTTCTGGCATCTTTGGCGATTTGTTCTAGTGCTTTGCTAGAAGCTACCTCTGGCAAAATACTGTAGTCTAATGCTTCTGTTTCTACTTGCAAGAGATTTTGTCGCAGGGAGAAACTTAAAGGGGCGAGAATGTTGTAATAAGTTGCGGTGTGAAGGTTGGTTAGAATCATCTCGATGCGAGTTAATAATTCTTGTGGCGATAACTCGCTTGGGGTTTGGTTTTCTAAGTCTTGGAGAGTGGGATCAAAAAGGGATTCTTGATCAATGGCAAAGTCTTTTTCTAAACGCAATTCTCGCAGGGAAAGACGCAGTAATCCTGGAACGTTACGAAGGGTAGAAAGCAGGGAAGGACGGGTAAATTTTGCCCCTCTGGTGAGAAATTCTAAACTTTCTGCGGGAAGTCCCATGCGAAGGAAGATTTTTCCTAAAAGGGTGGCGTTGAAATAAGCGCGGCTATAGTGAAGGGTTGCGGTTTCTTTGAAGTTTAAACCTTTGGCGCGATCGCCCAGTACCACTGTAAATAATTTTCCCCACATCCCACAAGTCAAGGGACGATTAATCGACCAAGTAAGCGGACGAATTAACCCTGGAATCACCTCGGCGGCAATTTTTCGCGTCCAGATTGGTTGTAAATTGGTGATGGGACGACTTTGTAAAATCCAGAGTTTTTCTCCGTCATACGTCCATTCGATATCTTGGGGAAACCCCTGAAACCGTCTCTCTAAGTCTCTGGCTAAATTGGCAACATCTTGAAGGATTGATTCGGGAATTTCTCCCTCTCCCTCGATTTTTGGCGGTGAGTCTTGGAGAACACGATATTGTTGCGGGGTTTCTTGTCCAGATACCACTCTAGTGGCTTCTCCAGGGAGGGCTTCAATTAACACGGCGTCTTCCATCTGGTTAACTGGATCACGACTAAAGGCGACTCCTGAAAAGACACCTTGAATTTGTTGTTGAACTAAAACCGCCATTTCTGATTCTCCTTGCTGTTGTTGGGGACGATATTGCGCCGCCGTGGGATTATTGTAGGAGGTTTGACATTGCAAAATCCCATTTTTTAAGGCTTCTGGGTTGGTAATGTGGGAAATGCTTTGATATTGTCCGGCGGCGGAACTGGCTTCGCTATCTTCTCCCACTGCTGAAGAACGCACAATTAAGGGATTTCCTTCTGAGGGTGATGCTAATTCTAGCAGGGGAAGGGGGTCATCTCCTGCGGGGAGAACCCAACCACAGGGAACGGGATATCCCCAATTTTTGAGTTGGGAAAGGGTGGCGGCTTTTTGTCCCACTTTTTGGGCTTTTAAGTTATCATCAAGGGACAAAATCGCTCGATCGCCGCGAAAGAATTTAAACATAGAACTGTTTTTCCCTTCCTTACTGGGTAAATCAAGGTCATCTGGAATTTTATAGTAAATGGTAAATAAAAGCAGTGAGAGGGCGATAATTGCCATGATTCTGGGGGGATCATTGATGTGACGCAAGGTAATAATCAGAGACATTAAAATTAAAATGCCGTTGCGTCCGGCGGCGCGATCGCGCAAAATCGTAAAACTAATCCCACCAATCAGAAAAACCAATCCTGCTGATATGGGATCATGGGTTAATATCCCCCACATGACATTCGTTGTTCCCGCGCCTTTTCCCCCCCAATAACGTCCCATCACTAAGGCAATCAAGGCGATTAGTTCCCATGCTGGCTCATCAGGAAAAAACGATCGCGCTAACAAAACAGTAATGATCCCTTTCCCTGCTTCGGAGATCACTGCTGGAATCCCAGCAAGTTTTCCCCCGTGATAAAATGCGGCTGATACAGAAATATTTCCTGTTCCCAGACGTTTTAAGTTTTGACCCGTCAATCCCAAGCTTAACCAATGGATTAGGGGTAACGCTCCTAAAATGGGGCAGAAAATAAAAATTAACAAAGCGCCCCAGAGTTGTGTCATTGTCATAATTGATTCTTTGTTAGCTGAGAGATTTGATCAATGAAAGGTTTTTGCATAATAGAGGTGAACAGTAATTTTTATTTTATGGGGGAATGATGATTCATCCCTATTATTTATCGCGTTAATTAATCATCTATGGTACATAGCAATCTTAGACGATCGCGCTACTCATAAGAATTTCCTTTTTGACAACTCCTTCTAGGATAAGATTATTTAAACTAAAATTAAAAGAATCAACCAAATCGCTTCAATTATGCTACAAACCGAAACCACCTACTCCACAACTGATCTCGCTAACCTTGCCATTCAACACCTTCAAAAAACAGGATGCGAATACGGAGAGATTCGTCTTTGTCGGTATCGTACCCAAACTCTCATGGCGCGCGATCGAAGCCTAACGACGCTTTCTGATAACATTAGTTCTGGCTATGGCGTGCGAGTGCTTTTAAACGGTGCTTGGGGGTTTGCTGCGAGTAACGAAAACACACCAGAAGCGGTTACTCGTACCATTAACTTAGCGATCGAAATCGCCAAAGGAACACACCTCACGCAACAGCAACCCGTGCGTTTAGCCCCTGTGGAAGCCTATCGGGATACTTACATTACCCCCATCAAAATTAATCCCTTTGACATTCCCCTCACGGATAAAACAAATCTCCTGCTTTCTCTCAATGAAAAACTCTTAGGATACGAAACACAGGGAATCAAAAAAGCCTTCTCTTTCCTTCATTTTTCCCAAGAAGACAAAACCTTTGCTTCCACAGAAGGATCACACATTCAACAAACGATTTATCGTTCTCATCCTGGCTTTGGTGGTATGGCGATCGCATCGGGAGACGCACAAACCCGCAATTATGAACGTCCACCGCTTAACATCGGCTATGAACATATTAATCCCGATGATCTGTTTTCGCAAGTCGATCGCGTCGCCACAGAAGCCATTGAGAAAGTTCATGCTGAACCCGCACCCGCACGCGATCGCGCTACCCTGATTCTAAAGCCGAGTAATCTCTATCTCACCATCCATGAATCTGTTGGACACCCCACAGAATTAGATCGGGTGTTTGGTTACGAATCCAACTTTGCGGGAACCAGTTTCGCAACTACCGATCAACTGGGAACATTGCGTTATGCCGCCCCTTGGATTAATTTTATCGCCGATCGCACCCAATGCAACGGACGCAGCACCGTCGGTTATGATGACGAAGGCGTAAAGTCACAATCCTGGTATGTGGTGAAAGATGGGATTTTAGTTGATTATCTCACCGATCGCGAAACCGCCTATCGTTTAGGACGAGAAACCAGCAATGGCAGTTCCTTCGCCGATAGTTGGTCAAGTGTTCCCATGGTACGGATTCCCAACTTAGGATTAGAACCAGGAGAAGCAGGAGGAAGCCACACCGCCAGTTTAGAAGAAATGATCGCCGACACCAAAGACGGCTATTTAATTGATGGGGTGGGAAGTTTTTCCATTGATCAACAGCGACGTAACTTTCAATTTGGAGGCGATGCGTTTTGGCGAGTAAAAGATGGCAAAATCACAGGAATGGTCAAAGATTTAACCTATCATTCCATGACCACAGACTTTTGGCAACAAGTGGATGCTTTGGGGGGTGCTGAAGACTGGGAACAATGCGGAACTAATATTTGTGGGAAAGGCGAACCGATTCAAATCGCACAAATGACTCATGGCTGTGTTCCAGTGAGAGTCCAAGATATTCAAATTGGCAGAAGTTGACTTAAAAATCACCCCAGATCAAAGTAGGTTCGGTGAAGGGAAGCGAAACCCAACACCAATCAGTTACTGATTACTGATCACGCTTAATGCTGATTAGTTGGGTCGTTATGGTGGGCGAGGCAAACCCTACAATGTAGTCGGTATGGTGGGCGAGGCAAACCCTACAATGTAGCTGCTATATTATTTCCAAAATTAACAGTTGGGGAAACCAACCCATTGAGATGCGACAAGCCCATCAAGGATTTTTGGTAGAATGGAGTCATTAACCCCCTTAACTGACTATTTATGACCATGTTGCAAGACTCCCAATCTGTTCGTCACTATCAACACTTAACTGATGCGATGGTTGATTATTGGTATCGTGGCTATCGCTTTAATGAACTGCAACTTTATCTTACTGGTTATTTAGCGGCGTTGCGTTCTACCGCTACTCTTGAACCTTATCAAGTTAATCGTTTGGAAGAGGAAGCCTTAAGGTTTCTCCGAGATCGATCGAACTTTGAAGAAGTGTTACCCGAACCCGAACCTGATTTCTATTAGCAGTTTGTTGTGTTTGGTAACCAAAAAGGGCGATCGCGCGATCGCCCTTTTTCCATTTTTCGGGCTGTTTAGGAAGCTAAAGCTACCTCTAACATCTGCTGTAACTCATTATTTTGATAAAGTTCAATCATAATATCGCAGCCGCCGACAAATTCCCCATTCACATAAACTTGAGGAATCGTGGGCCAATTAGAATATTCTTTAATGCCTTGACGCACTTCTGGGTCATCTAAAACATCATAAGTCTCATAGGGAACACCCATGACATTTAGAATTTGAACGACATTATTAGAAAACCCACATTGGGGCATCAATTTCGTTCCCTTCATAAAGACAACAATTTTGTTACTATTGATTAAATTTTCAATGCGTTGTTTAACTTCTGGTTCCATAACTAAGTTCTAATGATCGATTTGCTTTGCTTCCACGATAACTTTTAAACCGTTTGACTCGCTTGTTCCCAACTGGCGGGAGTATAAGTTTTTAAGGCGAGGGCGTGAATTGCTTCCGAAGCCATTGCTTCCTGTAAAGCACCATAAACCATTTGATGTTGCTTAACTCGCGTTTTCCCCTCAAATTCTGAGGAAATGACGATCGCTTCGAGGTGATCTCCTCCTCCTGTCAAATCTTGCACTTTCACTTGTGCGTCAGGGAGTTGACTTTTGATCATTGTTTCCACTTGTTCTAGGCTAATCATAACGGGGAATTTAATTAGGTAATGGTAACTACTGTATTTCTATCTTAGCGAGGACTGGCTTTTCCTCAACGATGCAAAGAAATGTAAAAAAAATCAAAAATACCTTAACAATGAAAGCGGAGTTTACTAAGATTACATAATCAAGTCGTTAAATGAGGATTAAAAATGCCATATACCGAAGAAGATGGAGGATTATTATTCGTTACGGTTTCCATTTCCTAATCAAAGCTAACTGCTGGTTAAAGTTGATATCTTAGGGCTAGATTGTCTTAACAATTGACTAACATACGTGAGGATAGAGATCAGATAGTGCCACTCCAGCTATTATTGTTTATTGATGAGCGATCGAGTTCTCAAGAGCATATTCAAGGAATCCAAACCTATCTCCAAGCTCTCAAAGATGACTATCCCTTTGAACTTGAGACGGTTAACGTCACTCAAGAACCCCATTTAGCGGAACATTTTCGCTTAGTGGCAACACCAGCATTAGTGAAAATTACTCCCACTCCCCGTCAAACCATCGCCGGCACCAATTTAGTCGCCCAACTGGAGCAGTGTTGGCCCCATTGGGTGGAAAGTGTCCAACAGGAAGAGTCGGAAACGACAGAAGAAGGAAGTACGGTTCAAGATGCGGTTACTCATTCAACGGAGTTAATTCGTCTCTCTGATGAAGTTTTTCGCCTCAAACAAGAAAATCAGGAGTTGAATGAGCAGATTAAGTTCAAAGACCAAATTTTGGCAATGTTGGCTCACGATTTGCGTAACCCACTCACCGCCGCTTCGATCGCCCTCGAAACCCTAGAATTAACTGACCAAAACCCTGATCCGCAAAAAGTCGAGAAGATTAAAAAGCAGATTTTCCGACAAGCACAAACCCAATTTCGGATTATGAATCGGATGATTACCGATATTTTACAAACGGCGAGGGGGAAAAATGCCGAGTTACAAATTCAACCCCAACAAGTGAATTTACAAGCCCTGAGTCACCAGATTTTAGACCAATTCCAAGACAGCTTCGATCGAAAATCCTTAAACCTCAAAAAAGATTTACCCCAAGATGTACCGAATGCTCACGCTGATCCAGAATTAATCAGACAAGTCTTAGTTAACCTCCTAGATAACGCCGTTAAATACACTCCCGAAGCGGGAACAATTCGAGTTTCCATTCTGCATCGCACTTCCCAGAAAATTCAAATTACCATCTGTGACGACGGGCCAGGAATTCCTGAAGAAAAACGAGAACAAATTTTTGAAGGTAGAGTGCGTTTAAAACGGGATGAAGGGAAGGAAGGATATGGTTTAGGGCTTTCTCTCTGTCGCCAAGTCATTCGCGCTCACTACGGACAAATTTGGGTAGAAAGTAGCGGCAATCGTGGCAGTTGTTTTCACTTTACCCTACCTGCTTATTAAGGAGAAATCGTAACCATGGATGAATTTATGCTCAGGGCGATCGCGCAAGCGAGACAAGGATTAAAAGAGGGAGGGATTCCCATTGGCTCAGTTTTGGTGCGAGAGGGAATGATTCTCGGTCAAGGGTATAATAAACGAGTCCAAGACAATGACCCTGTTACTCACGCGGAAATTGACTGTTTGCGTAACGCGGGACGTATCGGGAGCTATCGAGACACTGTTTTATATTCTACCCTGATGCCCTGTTATCTCTGTGCTGGTGCGGTGGTACAATTTGGGATTAAAAAGGTGATTGCAGGAGAAGCTGAGACGTTTTCGGGCGCACAAGCCTTTTTAGAAGCCAATGGGGTAGAAGTGGTTAATCTTGATCTCAAGGAATGCAAAAAATTAATGAGAGACTTTATTAATAAAAATCCTCAGCTTTGGGACGAAGACATTGGCGAAACTTAATCGTTGCGATCGTTTAATGCAAAATTCTGTTAAGTTCTTGGGGAAATTGCCTCTTTTTTCGAGAAACTAGAGAATAAAACAATTGTCAAATTATTAACCGATTAAAAAGATGAATCAATTTTCTTCCTCTCTGAAATGGACTGCTCAAGCACAAAGCAAATTAAAAAATATCCCCTTTTTTGTGCGTTCTCAAGCTCGTCAGCGCATTGAAGAAATGGCTCGCTCTAATAAATCAGAAGTGGTAACTGCTGAAATGGTAGAACAAGCCCGCCAACAATTTGGCAACTAATTGAGCGAATTAAAAATGGAGCCGAGCAGAATCGAACTGCTGTCCAGACTGGTTATTGACCTTCCGATCGTTCACAGGCTTAGTTGTTCTGACCCTTCACAACGGGGTTCATCCTTTATCCCAGATGAAAGGGAGCTTTGGTGAAGTCTTAGCACTTTTCCGACCAAAGACGGTAAAAGTGAGCAACCGTTGGGGTTTTACCCATTGCCCTTAACGGTGTCAGACAATGAGTGCTCGAACCTAGTTAGAGGTTTTTATTAAGCAACAGTTGCTGCTTTACGAGCGAAAGGAACGATGTTGTTCGCAATTACTATTTTGTTTGAGTCTTTATTTGCGAGAGTTGACTCTCTCTCGACCTGAATCACGGGTTGGCTTTTACCAGCCTGTCGAAACCATTACGGCCCCGCGCCTATTAAGCATTATAAAGGGAAGATCAGATTTTGACAAGTATAGCCTACCAAAAAAGTAGGTTGGGTGGAGAGAAGCGCAACCCAACACTAATCAGGGGTTGCTGAAAAAGCCCATTGGTTGGTTAAGTAAGGCAAGTTGCCTTAGGCAAGAGGCAAGTTATATCAGGTTCGCTCAATCAATGATAAAAAGTAGGTTGGGTGAAGAGAAGCGCAACCCAACACTAATCAGTTACTGGTCACTGGTCACTGGTCACTGGTCACTGGTCACTGGGAATCAAGAAGTGAGAAGAGAGAATTTAGAAGTGAGTTTAAATGCCTATTTTTCTCTTTTCTCTCTACTCGTTTCTTAATGACTGGTCACTGGTCACTGGTCACTGGTCACTGGTCACTGATCACTGATTATTTCAGCGATTGAGTGCGCTGTTGATACAATTGGGGATTCAAGCCATCGCCTTGAGTGGGGTTAGTGGCTTGGGCTTTGAGAGCTTCAATCCGATCGCTAACTGCGGGATGGGTGCTTAAAAAGGTCGGCGGTGAACCTCCTTGTTGTTGTAATTTTTCCATAAAACTAATCATCCCGATCGGGGCGTATCCTGATTTAGTGAGACTATCGAGACCTTTTTGATCCGCTTCAAATTCATCCTCACGACTGTTGGGGCGACTCACTGCCAACTCAACCCCAATTTGAACCGCGTTACTTTCATCTAATCCTGTCGCCGAAAGCAGTCCTTGGGCGATCGCCCGTTGTCTCATTTGCTGCACCGCATGACGGGCGGTAATATGTCCAATTTCGTGAGCAACCACACTGGCTAATTCTGCTTCATTTTCCGCTGCTGCCATTAATCCTGTATGAATATAAACAAAGCCGCCCATAGTGGCAAAAGCGTTGATGCTGTCATCTTCTACCACTTGGAAGGTATAGGGAAGGTTCGGTCGATCGGTTTGGGGAACAATCCGTTGACCGATGCGATCGACATAACGATTTAATTGTTGATTTTGAGATAATCTGACTTGACCATTAACCAGTTGTTCGTTAATTTGTTTTCCTAATTGCACTTCTTCTGAGTCAGATAAATTAGAGAGTTGAAAGACTTGGACTCCTTGGAAAAGTAAATCTAAAAAAGAAAAACTTTGCGCTGGTTGCGGGGTTGCTAGAATTAAACTTAAAACGACGAGGAGGGAAATCACGCCATATCGCCATTGTTTCCACAAATAACTAAAAAAGGTTGATAACATAAGTCGGTTGATTAACTAATAAGGGTCTTGATTATAGTTTTAACAAGAAATTTCTCGCTTATATAGCGCTACAAAATCAGGTTAGGACATTCCAAAATGTTGAAACTCACCTATAACTTACTAAGGCAACTTGCCTCTTGCCTAAGGCAACTTGCCTAAGGCAACTTGCCTAGCGCGCGTAGCGCCATAATTTCTTGCAGCAAGGAATAATAATCGGCACAAAATTAGGGTTAATCTTATTGCCACTTACGGGTTGCGACTTGCCTCTGTGTCGCGCGATCGACTGACTCCGAAACGATCGGGAATGATACGGTGAAAGTTGTTCCTTCTCCGAGTTGGGAACTAACGGTGATTGTTCCTCCCATTCCTTCCACTAGAGTTTTGACGATCGATAAACCTAATCCCGTTCCCCCAGTTGCGAAGCTCGATCGCGCCTCATCCACACGATAAAAGCGTTCAAAGATGCGAGTTTGTTGTGATAAAGGAATCCCAATGCCTCGATCGCGCACTGCTAGAACGGCATTTTCCCCTTGTTGATCAACCCTTAAATTAATCGTTTGTCCCGATTCCGAATACTTCATGGCATTGTCAATCAAATTTAAAATCACCTGTTTTAAACGATTTTCATCAACACACACCGCGACAGAAACCGCAGGACTTTCATAATTAATCGGGTGGGAATCATTGTATTGTTCCGTCAGATCAATGATTTGAGCAACAAAGCCATCCAGATCAATGGTTTGCAATTGAAACTGCATCTGACCATTATCCACTCGTGCTAGAGTTAACAAATCTTGTAATAATTGAATCGTGCGATCGGCTTCCGCCGTTGCCATGGCAAGCGCTTCTCGTTGCGGTGGACTTAAATTTGTGCCGCGTCGTTGTATGCTCTGTAAGTACCCCGAAACAATCGTTAAAGGAGTGCGTAACTCATGGGAAACATCACCGACAAACTGACGTTGGTGTTCCCAAGCCGTTTGTAACCGCACCAGCATCTCATCAAACCGTTCTGCGAGTTGTTTGACCTCTGTGGGAGCGCGGTTAAGCTCAATTTTCGCTGAGTCTAGGTGATCAGCAGAAATGCTCTCGGTTAGTTCACAAATGCGACGGAGAGGACGCAGCGATCGCGCCACATAAACCCCACTGGTAACGGTAATCGCACCGATCGCCAACACCGTTGCGACAATCAAATTTCGCATCACCTGCAGAAACATCACCTGATCGGCGCTAATATCCTGAGCAATATAAAGCTCTCCCACAGTCTGATTATTGACCACCAGAGGACTTGCACAGAGAATCCAGTAGCGCCCCTGATTTGACCAAACACGAGTTCCCAGGAAGGGAAAATTAGCTTCCTCTGGAGAAATAGGAAGCGGTTGTGGGGTATGTAAACCTCCTGTACGAGCAATTAAATCATTTTGTTGATTTTCCACCCACAAGAAAACATGATCGCGACTTAAATTCTCCACAGCCTCTTGTATCGCTTGGGATTGAGGATACATCTGTTCGTAGATTTCAACATCATTCGGCATCCGTTCCGCAATATAAAGGATGTTATCTTTGTGAGCAGAAATCAAAATGCGCTGCATCGTCCAGCCGAGCCAAATCGCCACAGCACCTAATCCCAAAGCAGAAACCGTCGCCATCCCAATGGTTAGACGAAAACGCAACGATCGAGGATTCCAACCGTTTCCCCGTTCACGAAGTTTGTTTTGCAAGGAGTGGAGTAACCGCATTACTTTAATCTTTAATTCTGGAGACGTTTCCAGTCTCAACTCTACTCCTCTCACCGTAAAGCCTCATCCTGAGAAGACTCTTAGAAACCATGACGAACTACTAATTAGTGCCTCCTGTTGGGAAACTGAAAGTTTTACCAAGTAAGGATTTGAGGCGATTAAGTTCAGGTAAAAATGCAAGTTCATTGATTGTTCAATCGTCACGCACCTTGCCTCTTGCCTCTTGCCTCTTGCCTTTTGCCTCTTGCCTTTTGCCTTTTGCCTTTTGCCTCTTGCCTTACTCAACCAACCAATGGACTTTTTCAGCAAACCCTAATTATTTCTTAGATTTTCCTCTCCCAAAACTAAAAATTGATTTTTGAGAAGATTGGTCTTTTTCGGAAGCCAAGCTATAACTATAATCTTGAGCATAGTAATAATAGTAACTATCTGGTTCATTATCGGGAATCACACCATTAACCACCATTCCCAGCAAAGGTTGACCTGAATTTTGTAATATTTCTCTCGTACTGTCAAGATTACCTCCAGCCACAACGCTCGGACGAACCACCAGTAAAACCCCTTGACCCAGTCTTCCTAAAATCACCGCATCTGCTGCTACCGCCAAGGGGGGAGTATCCACTAGGACATAATCATAATCCAGACTACATTGATTAAGGACATCTTTCATCCGTTGGGAATCTAAAAGCGCTGTGGAATTGGGAGGCGGTGCGCCTGCGGTCAAAACATCAAGATTAGGCATCAACTCTCTGACCACGCTATTTATTTCTTTATCTTCTACCAAGACATTACTTAATCCCACCGCATTCGGTTCTTCCCAAACTTGGTGTTGACTAGGACGACGCAAGTCTCCATCAATAATCAAAACCTTATTTCCTAACTCAGCAAGAGCCATTCCCAAGTTAGCAGAAATTGTTGATTTTCCTTCGCTGGGAATGGAACTGGTGAGAACAATGACCTTCATTTTTTGATCAACACTAGAAAACTTCAGGTTAGCTTGTAGCATCCGAAAGGCTTCACTCGCAGAAGATTGGGGTAAGTCTCGTAAGGGCAAAAAACTGCTGGTGTCATCCATTTTAGTTTTAACTAAAGGAATTGAACCCAGTACGGTATAACTTAGGCGATCTTTCACTTCTTGAACTGTCTTCACGGTGCGATCGCGTGCATCAAGAGCCAGAGCGGTAGCCACTCCAAGCATTGCCCCCAAAATTCCTCCCAATGCTAGATTCAGCTTAATTCTTGGAGAAATTGGGCTGGTCGGCATTGAAGCGCTTTCAATGATACGAGCATTACCGAGATTTTGGTTTTCTGCCACCCGTACTTCTTGTAATCGTTTTAAGAGAGCTTGATAAGTCGATTGAGACGCATTTAACTGTCGTTCCAATTCCCGTTGGCGTTGTTCTAGTTTCGGTAAAATCTTGGCTCTTGCTTGATAATCCGCTTTTTCTGCTTTTAGCCCTTTGATACGGCTTTTTTGTGCTAGATAATTAATTTGTGCTTTTACCAAATCTCCCACTAAACCAATTTTCAGGGAACTGAGTTGTAAGCTGAAATTATCATCAGCGAGAGCATTAGACGGCAGTTCTTCTTGTAAAACTGCATTGACTCGTTCCTGTAATAAGTTCGCTAGTGTGGCTTCCTGTTCTTCCAAACGTTTGATAATGGGATGTTCCGGTTGATAGCGCGATCGGTTTAAGGTTAATTCTTGTTCAACTGCTTGATATTCCGTTAAAACTTTCTGGACAGCCTCGGATTGACTTAAAGCTCCTGCCGCGAGGGCTTGTTCTGGTGGTAAACCTAACTGTTCGGTGAGTTTTTCTAATCTGGTTTGAGCATCATCAAGACTCGCCTGAGCTTGGATTAACTGTTGATCCAGGCTGGCTAAAATACTTACTGTGGAACTTGCTTCTTGGGACAAAGCAATGATGTCATTTTCTTCTTTGAATTCTCGAAACTTCTCCTCTGCTGCTTGTACTGATTGCTCGGTTTTTGGCAGTTGTTCCTCAATAAACTCACGGGCTGCAGTTGCTTCGGAACGGTTATTCAGAACGTTATTCTCCCTGTAAACATTCATTAACTCGTTAACGATCGTGGCCGCTTTTTCTGGATCAGGATGTTCGTAGGCAATTTCTAAAATTTCGGTATCACTGAGGCGAGTAACATTTAAGTTCTTTCTCACCCCGCCTGGGGTTAATGGTTCTCCCTCATCATTTTTCAAACCTAAGCGATCGACCACTTCTTGTAACATGGGAGCAGACTGCATAATCTGTGACTGATTGGTTAATGGCCCGGCGTTTCCCTGTTGTTCTAGAGTTGGTAATGCTAAGGCTTGACTTTCTCCCTGAAATAGTAGTTTCGCCTTTGCTTGATAAATGGGTTCTTGTTGGAAAGAGTAGGCGGCTGTGATCCCAATGGTAGAAGCAAATACGATTATAGCGGAGAGTGAACGGCGTTTTAACGCCATCCAGTATTGTTGAAGGTCGATATAGTCTTCTTGATCAGTGGTTGTAGGAATTGGGTTTACTGAGGAAGCCGGCAACTGTTCTTGATGATCCATGAAAAAACCTTTTCTAATGCTAAGGGTGAAAATGAACTTAATCAGGGGTAAATGCAACTGCTCTTATTTTACATTACCGAAAGCAATCAAATGTTTCCTTAAAATTGAATTCACTTGTGATATGAAGGCGGAACTAATCACCAGGAAAACAAGGGAGCAATGGGAGACAATGGGGACAAGGGAGCGATTTTTCTCCCCCATCTTCCCCATCTCCCCCATCTTCCCCATCTTCTCTTCCCCAATCCCGTTCCAGTCATGGATTACAATGACAACCGGTTGCTTTTCTCCTAAGCCTTCGTTGATGGCATAATAGCCTTCGTAGGGTTGTTGCTCGATCGTGTAAACCACTGGCTTTTGAATGAGATCAGCTTGTGCTTGTGGCGTAAAGGCGAGGGATAAGGCGACACTACCGAGGGTGAGAAGTATTTTTTTGAACATTGTTAGCAAATCTAAGGCAGTAAATTAAACCTATAAGGCTGGAATTTGTTCGATCGAGGTCGCACCAGGCAGGAAGGGCGCGGTCTTTAAACATTCGAGAGTGATTACGGATATAATTCACAATAGGAATATATCCTTCTCAATCAATTTTTCGTAACCATTCGTTTACTAAAGCTCGCTCGATTGCGCTCCGCGCACCGATGCGAAGCATCGATTGAGCCGAAGGCTCACCGAGCGCTGCGCTCGATCACGCTACGACCAAATAATATGGGATCAGGATACATTTCCTCTAAATAGCGACAAATTGCTTCCGATTCACATAAAACAATTCCTTCCTCTAATTCCAAAGCTGGAACGGTACAATTAGGATTTCTTTGACGATACCAATCAGAAAATTGTTCCCCTTTCGGTAAGTCAACTTGTATGGTTTCTACTTCTGTCCCTTTCTTGGCGAGAAACAAGCGAACTTTCCGAGGACTGGGTGCTGCTTCACAATCATAAAGTTTTATAAATCAGTCTTGGCTGGAAATCAATCTGGATTTTTCTAGAATACCATTCTCTCATCAAACTGTAGTTCAAAGGTGGTTTGAGTAGATTTAGAGGAGTTTTGAGAAGTTCGATGCCAGAGTAACCTTGAATTCGCCACATCGAGAAAAAATCTCTTTCCAGACCCAGAATATACTATAATTTCCCCAAAACCTGTCTTGAAGAAAGACTTTTTCTCCTTCAACACACACTCGCTATGCTAATTCGTTTTCGCGCAGCAAATTTATATTCATTTAAAGAGGAAATTGAATTTAGTATGATTCCCTCTCCTGAGAGGATTCATTCTCATCAAATCTTTCCGAAAAAGAAGAAAAACGATATCAGATTAAATCGCTTTGCTGCGGTTTATGGCGCAAATGCTGCAGGAAAATCAAACTTGGTTAAAGTCCTTAAATTTGTCCAAAAAATGGTAGTAGAAGGAGTGAAACCAGAAGCAGTAATTCCAATTCAACGTTTTCGTTTAACTCAAGATTATCTTCACTCTCCTGCTAAATTTGAAATAGAATTTAAAGTGGGAGAACATATGTATGAATATGGATTTGAATTAGATTCTCGCTCTATTCATCGAGAATGGTTAATTAATTTTACTCGTAATTCAGAGAAAATACTTTTTAAAAGAACTACCGATCAAAATGGTAAAGCTAAGTTAGAATTTGGTTCATTTATTAATAAATTTAGCAAAAAAGAAAAATTATTTCTTGAATTTGCTGGAGAAGGAACACGACCCAATCAACTTTTTCTTAATGAAAGCATTGATAGTAATATGATGTATTTTCGAGGAGCTTATGATTGGTTTCGTAAAGTTATTACAGTCATTGAACCGATGGAACTGTATATTCCAGTTGAGCTTCAAATGGACGAAGATAAAAGATTTCAAGACTTTCTGAGTCAAATTTTACGAGATTCTGATACTGGAATCGCATCCATAAAAGCTGACAAAATGGAACTTGATGATTTAGAAGATATTTCAGAAGATGCGGCTCAATTTATAAATGATCATCTATCAGATGCTGATGGATTTTTCCTAAAGGTGCAACAGTTTCGTCTCACTGCTATTAAGGAAGATGATAAAATCCATCTTTTCAAATTAATCCCCACTCATCGAACTTTGAATGGAAGTGAAGAAGCCATATTTGAAGTGTATGAAGAATCTGATGGAACGCAACGATTGATAGATTTAGCCCCTGTATTATATGAATTATTACTGGGAGAAAATGAGCGTGTTTTTGTTGTTGATGAGTTCGATCGAAGTTTACATCCTCAACTCTCTAGAATGATTGTTGAACTTCATCTTGATGAAAACAAATCCACTCAACCAAGTCAACTAATTGTTACTACTCACCAAACCAATATTCTCGACTTAAATTTATTGCGTAAAGATGAAATTTGGTTTGTTGAAAAAAATCCAGAAACAGGCGCAACTGATCTTTATTCTTTATATGATTTCCAGCCTCGTTATGATAAAGATATTAAAAAAGATTACCTATATGGTCGTTATGGAGCAATTCCTTTTCTAGGAAATATGAGTGCTTTAAAATTATCATCTAAGAAAAAATAATTTGTGTTATTAGTAAATGGAATTTTAGATGGTAGAATGGCAAAACAAAAACGCTCTTTTCAAAGGAAGCCTAAAAAACGTACCATAAACAAGATTTATTTAGGGATTGCTGAATAAAACTGAAAGTCTTACCAAATAAGGATTTGAGGCGATTCAGTTTAGATAAAAATGCAAGTTCATTGATTGTTCAATCGTCACGCACCTTGCATCAAAATCTTCCCCTCCTACCGATCAATCAACCCTAAGGCAACTTGCCTTTTGCCTCTTGCCTTTTGCCTCTTGCCTTTTGCCTTACTTAACCAACCAATGGACTTTTTCAGCAACCCCTATTTAGTTGCAACTGAAGGCGAAAAAACAGAGGAAATCTATTTTAATATATTCCGAACACCAGAGTATCGAAAGAATATTCAGGTAAAAATCCTATCAGCAAGAAGAGGAAACTCCTCACCAAAGGCTGTTATGAAACGTCTTCAGAGTAAAGCAAGAGAGATGGATTTACAATCAGGAGATGAATTATGGGTTGTTATTGATGATGATAAGCGTCCTAAAGAGCAACTGCAAGTAATTGTTAATGAGTGTAAGGAAAAACATAACTATTTTTTTGCAATTAGTAATCCTTGTTTTGAACTTTGGTTACTTTTACATCAAAAGAACTATAAAGCTCCTCCTACTCCTGAATTGTGTGAACAAGAATTAGCTAAATTATTTGAAAAACCGTATGATAAAACCAATTATGAGGTTAGCAAGCTAGAGCCTTACATTAAAAATGCGATCGCTCATGCTCAAAAATTAGATACAACAGATATTCCGAAAGAAGTGGGAACTGGGGTTTATCGGTTAGTTGAAAAACTGATTAAGAAGTGATGATTCCAAATTCTTTTAAAGCAGGATAAAAGTTTTTATTCTCATGGCTTGGACGGGATAATTTAATCAATGCAAAGCGTTGTAATGGGCTTAACTTTTGCCATTGTTCTGGTTTTATTTCTAAATCGAACTCTTGGGTTTTTTCTTGTAATTGTTGAGGAATGTCTTGAGCATTTAACCAAGGCGGATCAGGATCAATTTCTAACTCTTTTGCTGGTTCTCCTGTTTTTTGGATAACTAAATTTTGCAACACCTTTTTATAAGCTGTAATTTGTTCAGGTGTCTCACAAGGTTGATTGACTAATTGATCTCGTTCATCTTGGTTGAATTGATGCCAATGGTGTAGTTTTAATTTTACGCCACAAGTGTCTAATTTGAGGCGAACTTGCATCGGAATACAGCGTAAGTCGTTAACAAAGTCAGCTTCAAATTGGAAAAACATTTTATTTCTTTTGCCAGTATGTGAACTTAATTTTTCTGCTCTTATTTTCCGTTTAATAATCCTTCAACACTCAAATCTTCATCAATATCTAACCAGTGAATCCCTTCGCCGTCTCCCAAAATTTCATATTTTTCTAATTGTTCTTGGGTGGCATTAGCTAACTTGGGAAACCATAATAATGGTGCGGAAATTTTTCTTCCATCGACTAAATCTATAATTAGATCATCTTCAGTAAATCTGACTGTTTGTGCTAACGGAGTTTTTTCAACTTTTAAGATGCTCATCCCAAGCCTCCAAAAATAAATGTCTATTTGTTTCTACAATTTTTTGAATCGCTCTCAGTTCTTTAGAGCTAAATCCCTTTGATCTAGCTAATGAAACTGATTCTAGCCAAAATTTAGCTAGAAATCGTTCCCTTTGCACATGAATATGAGGAGGTTCACTCTTTTCATTGCTATAGAAATAAAATCTATATGAACCTTCTCTTAGAACTGTTGGCATAATAACAAACTTCTCTTATTCCTTGCACTTTAACTTAAATGGGTAATAGTTTTTTAAGGGATTCTTGTAATTTAGGTTGTTCTGTCTCTTCCATTTTTTCGATCGGATCACTAATCGGAATTAATTGCACCGCACAGGCTTTTAATTCTGGTTGTTTGGAAATAGGACAAGATTCGGGATGGGTGAGGGCGTTTGCTTCTGCGTTGTCTGCCCAGAGTGCGCCCCAGTGCATAGGGATAAAGATTGTTCCAGGGGCAATGGCTTTCGTTATTTTAACTCGAAAACGAGCTTTTCCTCGGCGCGATCGCGCTTCTACCCATTTTTCTTCTTTCGTCTCTTCTAGCCCCAAATTCTTGGCATCACGGGGATGAATTTCTAACTCTGGATAGGGGTGCATTTTCGTAATTTTCGGAATGTGTCCAGTTCGGGTTTGGGTGTGCCAATGCCCATATAATCGCCCTGTCGTCAAGACAAAAGGATAATTCTCGTCTTCAGGTTCAGCGAGTCCGTTAGAATGAAAGGCAGCAAATTTTGCCCGTCCATCGTTGGTGGGAAAACGGAGGTCTGTATAGAGACGTTTCCCAGAAGCAACCGTTGCGGTTTCACTCTCAGGACAGGGCCATTGAATTGCGCCTTCTTGCTGTAAGCGTTCGTGAGATAATCCAGTCATGTCGCAAAGACGATTCCGAGTTAATTCGACAAATTCCTGATAAACGTCTGCGGAACTGGTAAAGGAAAATTGTTCTGTAAACCCTAACCGTCGTCCCACCTCGGCAAAAATTTCCCAGTCGGCTTTGGCTTGTCCTGGAGGATTACGAAATGCGGGACATAATGTTACTACTCGTTCGGAATTGGTCATTATTCCTGTTTTCTCTCCCCATTGCGCGGCGGGTAATACTAAATGGGCGTAAGCGGCGGTTTCGGTGGGATAATAGGCATCTTGATAAACGGTAAAACGTGATTTTAATAGTGCTTTTTTTGTGCGTTCAATATCGGGCATACTCACCGCAGGATTCGTCGCGGCGACCCAAAATAATCCTACTTCCCCTGTTTCTAAACCCCGAATCATCTCCCACGCATCTCGTCCAGGGTTGGGGTTAATCCTCCCTTCGGGAAGATGCCAAGCCTGTTCCACTGTAGCCCGATGTTGAGGGTTTTTTACCATTCGATAACCTGGGAGAATATGGGCGAGTCCTCCTGCTTCTCGTCCTCCCATCGCATTCGGTTGTCCCGTGAGAGAAAAGGGACCGGCCCCTGGTTTACCAATGTTGGCGGTCATTAGGTGTAAGTTAATGAGGGTGCGGACTTTGGCTGTTCCTTCGGAAGATTGATTCATTCCCATTGACCACAGGGACAAAACTCGTTCTGAGTTTGCCCAATAACGGGCGGCGGTTTCTAGTTGATCAATGGTGATGCCACATTTTCTGGCTACCAGTGCTGGGGGATAGTGGCGAATCACTTCCGCATAGTGAGAAAAGTCTTTTGTACATTCATCCATAAAGATGGTTTCAATTTTTTCCCAAGACATCAAAAGGTAAGCAATGCCATTGAGTAGATCAATATCAGTTCCTGGTTTGATGGCAAGATGAAGATCGGCGGCTTCTGCGGTTTTCGTTTTTCGTGGATCAACTACAATCATCTTCACATGACGGTTGCGCTTATGATGTTTCCGCAACCGATTGAAAACAATGGGATGACAGTCGGCGGTGTTTGTACCAATGAGAAAGGCGCAGTCAGTTTGTTCTAGGTCATCGTAACAGCAAGGGGGCCCATCTGAGCCAAAACTTTGCATATAGCCAGCAACTGCAGAAGACATACAGAGGCGAGAGTTGGCATCAAAGTTGTTTGTTCCCAGACAGCCTTTGAGGAGTTTTTGGGCGGTGTAGTAGTCTTCGGTTTGCAGTTGTCCTGATCCATACATACAAATCCCATCACTACCATGAGTGAGACGGACGGTTTTAATTTCTGTGGCGATTCGATCGAGCGCTTCTTCCCAACTCACCCGACGGAAGGAATCACTCAGAGAGTCTCGTAGCAGGGGATATTGAAGACGATTTTTTTCCGTTGATTCGGTGATGGTTGCGCCTTTAACACAGACCATTCCTTTACTCGAACGGTGGGCGCGATCGCCGCGCACTTGCCAGGTTGGATTGCCATCACTATCTCGATGCACTGCTTTTCCGGGTTGCGCGGGGGGTAACACTTCTAAACCGCAACCCACACCGCAATAAGGACAAAGTGTTTTTTGTGTCATCAGTTATCTCCTCTTGATTGGTTTGCCCTGCCCACCCTACTAATAATCTTTGCGATTAACGACAGGTTCGGAAACTGTTTCTAGTTCTTCTTCGCCTTCATGGAACTCAGCAAATGATCCTTTGGGTTCTTTCAGGAAAAAGGCACAGAGAAAGGCAACAATTAAACCAGCAACTCCTAACACTTGGAAAAAGGTACGATCGGCGGCGGCCCCAGCAGGGAGTAAACTATAGAGGGTGAGATAACAAACCGCCCCAACATTACCAAACGCCCCCACACTGCCAGCAATTTGTCCTGTGACCCGACGCTTAATCAGAGGAACAATAGCATAAGTTGATCCCTCAGCAGCTTGAACAAAGAAGGAACAAGCCATTGTCAAAACCACCGCTAGAGGTAAGAACCAAGCATTATTGACTGTTCCCATCATTAAATAGCCAATGCCCATACCGCCTAGCAAAATTGCCATTGTCCATTTCCGCGATCCCATTTTGTCGGAGATTAAACCACCACCAGGACGAGAAACTAGGTTCATAAATGCATAGCTAGAGGCAATCATTCCCGCATTTGCAGGATTTAGGTTAAAGGTGACTTCAAAGAAGGCGGGTAACATGGAAACCACGGCTAATTCTGATCCGAAGTTGGTGACATAGGTCAATTCTAAAAGGGCAACTTGACTAAAGTTATAACGATCGTCTGCGGGGTAACGTTTTTTCCCTGTCATTAAGTCTTTGTTTGCATCATAGGCTTTATAGGCTTGGAAGGCATATAATCCCACTAAAACTAACCATACTAATAAGAGTTGTCCTTGGCTGAGGAATCCCACTCCTTTTAAGCGCCACGCGAGGAGGGCTAAAACACCAGCGATGGGGATATTCATCAGTAGTAAAAACCAGAAGTCTCGCTTGCTGGTGACTTCCATTCCGCCATGACGTTCAGGACGTTGATAAACTCGTCCAGGTGGGGTATCTTCGACGGTAAAGAAGTAGATGACACCATAAACGGCGGCTGCGACACCAGTTAGCATGATGGCTAAACGCCAGTTCGCTTGACCACCAGAGACAAAGGATAAGAATAAAGCGACAGAGGGAAGAGTAAAAGCGGATGCGGCTGATCCAAAGTTTCCCCAACCGCCATAAATTCCTTCTGCAACCCCGATTTCTTTGGGAGGAAACCACTCGGAAACCATACGAATGCCGATGACAAAGCCAGCGCCGACAATTCCTAACAGTAAACGACTGATGACAAGGGTATTAAAATCATTTGCTGATGCAAACATAAAACAAGGAATTGCTGCATAAACCAGTAAAGCAGAAAAGGTAATTCGGGGACCGAATCGATCGAGCAACATTCCAATTAAAATTCTTGCGGGAACGGTTAGGGCGACGTTACAAATCCCGATCGTTTTCATTTGGTCAACGGTTAACCCTAAATCGTCTTTAATTGTTGTTGCTAATGGGGCAAAATTGAACCAAACAACAAAGGTAAGAAAAAAGGCAAACCAAGTTAAATGGAGGATACGATTTCGACCTTGAAAAGAGAGAATATTCATAAGTCTATTTGTGTCAGTTTTATGAGCAATAATGAAGATGGACAGAAAAATTTATATAGTTTTACTTTTTCTGCTTAATTGTTCTGAGAATTAAGATTTCTTGGCTACCACTTTACTGATTTTTATTAAATGATTTCGTATGCTTTGTTACATTTTTTTGCGATTAATGTTTATATTGCATTAAAATTATTTCGATTCTGCATTTTGTAATCTTATTTTCCAAAAGTAGTAGGGTGGGCAATGCCCACCCTACAGAAAAAATTTTTTATTATTTTTAGTTGATGCTTGTTTTATTTCGGTGTTGCCCCAAATTGATCCATTAAAATTTGTCGTAAAACTGCGGGCAAATCTTCACAAGGAATTCCTTTTTGAACTCGATTTCCTAATTTTGCATCTTTTCCGACTTTTCCTCCCATAAAGAGGTCAACTGCTTCCACCATTTCCCCATTTTTACGCGCCTTTGTTCCCATCAAACCAATATCAGCAACTTGTGGCTGTCCACAGGAATTCGGACATCCCGTCCAATGGATTCTTACGCCATTGGGAATGTTTAATTCTGCGTCCAATTTTTGAGCAATATTTAAAGCCTGTTGTTTGGTTTCAACTAATGCGAAATTACAAAATTGTGCGCCAGTACAAGAAACCACCGATCGAGTTAATGGGTCAGGATTAATGCTAAACTTCTCTAGTAAAGGTTCAGTTAAAAAGGTCTCAATTTTATCATGATCAATATGAGGAATAATCACATTTTGTTCCACTGTTAAACGGATTTCACTTCCCCCATAAACTTCTGCTAAACGCGCCAAATCAAAGAAGTCATCAGTGCTTAATCTTCCTACTGGAATATTCATCCCAACAAAAGATTTTCCCGCTTGTTTTTGGGGATGAATCCCAATATGATCGCGCTTATCCCAATCAATTACATCTTCTGCGGCTGCGGATTTTAAAGGTTGACCAAAAGCGGTTTCTACTAATGTCCGAAATTCCTCTAATCCAATTTCATCAATCAACCACATTAAACGAGATTTTTGGCGATTTGCTCTCAAGCCTCGATCGCGATATACTTCTAGAATGGCACGGGAAACTCCCACCACTGCTTCTTCTGTCGGCGGAATCCAAGCATTAAGAGGAATCGCGGCTTCGCAGCGTTTAGAAGAAAAGAAACCTCCCACTAAAACATTAAATCCCAATTCCCCTTCTTTATAGGCGGGAACAAAAGCAATATCATTAATTTCCGCATGAACGGAATTATCTCTTCCCCCTTCAATGGCAATATTAAACTTACGGGGTAAATTGGTAAATTCTGGGTTTCCTTCTCCAGAATTAGTAATCATATCCTGTACTTTTTTGACTAATTGTCGGGTGTCAATTAATTCCTCTCCATCTAACCCCGCAACTGGAGAACCCGTAATATTACGGACATTATCCATTCCCGATTGCATAGAGGTCATTCCTGTTGCGTGTAATTGGGAAAAAATCTCTGGGATATCTTCTAAACGAATGCCTCGCAATTGTATATTTTGACGAGTGGTAATATCAGCGCTACTGTCGTCGCCATAACGCTGTAAAATTTCTCCTAAGGTTCGTGTTTGTTCGCTTGTCAGAATCCCATTGGGAGTCCGTAAACGCAACATAAACTTCCCTGGTGTCACTGGACGATAAAAGATGCCTAGCCATTTCAGGCGCTGTTCGAGGTCGGTTTTATCTACGGCTTCCCAACCAATTTGGGCAAAATGTTCTAATTCTTCTTTGACCGCTAGCCCATCTTTTTCTGCTTTGAATTTTTCAAATTTATTTTGAGATTTCTCTGATTTCTCTGTACTAGTCATTTCAATTTAGAGTGTTTAATCTTCAAGTAAAACAATAATAATTACCCGTCTCTAAGACTTATTGAAAGGGAAATAATAGTGGTTAACTGTATCATAAGATACGCATCACCGTGTTTAATGCAATTAATACATTAATACAATGTAAAAAGTACACAATTCTGGAGAGAGAATTAGAAATAGGGGGAACACAGTTCGCCCCTACGGTAGAAAAATAGCATTGTAAGAACTACTTTTCTACTGCTCCCGGTTCTGATGCAGGAACAGAGGAAACTTTGGATTGGGGAGTCTCACTATAAGTTGCATAAAATAGGCAGCCAACAAACAACCCTCCACCAATTAAATTACCAATGGTTACTGGTAAAAAATTCCACAAGACCATCTCTGTTCCTGAAATGGGAGAACCGAGGGTGAATCCTGTCAAAATAAAGAACATATTAACAACAATGTGTTCCATACCCAGTGCAACAAATGTCATAATTGGCCACCAACAAGTGAGGACTTTACCAGGAACAGATTGACTAACAATTCCTAGCATGACTGCGAAGCAAACTAATATATTACAGATGATTCCTCGTACAATCATTAGTAAGAAACCATTCGCTCCCATTTCACTGACACCAATGGTTCTGGTTTCTGCAATTGACATAATTTTCTGAGCTACTTCATTGGGCTCGATTGTAAAAGCATTGGTTAGGGAAAAACTAATTGCTAAGGCTGCAACCAGACACCCTAAAAAATTACCAAGGTAAACCCAAAGCCAATTTTTAACAATCAATCCCCATCGGGTTAGTCCTGATAGTTTAGCCGTCGCCATTAACGCAAAATTTCCAGTAACTAGTTCCATTCCAAAAAGGACAATAAGAACAAAACCCCAAGGAAAAATAACAGCAGCTACAAATGGAATCCCAGATTGAACGGCGATTGTCATCGCTAAAGTAGTGGCAATTCCTAATAATAATCCAGAATAAAAGCCACGAATTAACATATCCTTGACGGAAAGTCTAGCTTTTATGTCCCCTGCTTGTGCCATCTTTTTAATGACTTCGCGAGGTATAGTGTAATCCATTTAAAAATCCTCCTAATTTTCATTTTAATGAACTGAATTTGAATTAAATGGTTGTGTAATTTACCACTTTTTATAAGGTAAAAATTTCCCTTCCATAATCATTCTGACGCGATCGCCTTTGGGGTCTTCTACTTTTTCTACATCGAAAGTAAAATCAATTGCACTCATAATTCCATCGCCGAATTTTTCATGGACAACGCTTTTCACAGGCATTCCATAAACTTGCATAATTTCATAGAAACGATAGATTAAAGGATCAGTAGGAATGGAACTATCTAACGATCCTTTTAAGGGAGGTTCGGTTAATTGTTCTGTTAGCAAATCAGACTCTAAACCCAATGCTGAAAGGATTTTTTGGGCTTCTTCTTTGTCAGCGCTCGCTTGACGATAAATAACAGAAGCAATCCAAACTTCATCCCGTCCAACTGCTTTTTCAAGGTCAGCAAAGGTGATACCTTTTTCTTTTTTAGCAGCTAAGAGTTTATTGGTGATTTCTGGAAAGTCTTTCATTTTTAAAAGTCTATGGTTTGTATTTACTTTACGCTATCTTACAGTTTAGGTTCAGATTGTATCAGTGATTACGAATTGAAGAAAAATCAACTGAATGATCTGAATTAAGAATAATTTACCGATTAATACTGGACGTTTTTCGTGTTCTTTGTTACAAAAGATTATTTTTAGATGCTAATTAAACATCAAAATTAATCTAATTTTGCATCAAAGTGAGGAGGAAGATAGCGGTTTTTTGTTGTAATGATATAGTCATTCGCACCAAGGTGATAAAAGTGAGCGATCGAGCAACCAAAAGTAACTAAAAAATAGCAAATCAAAACTCAAGCAAATCAGTAAAAATTTGATAATCGTCCAATTAATTTTTAATTGATTATTACTTTCAGGGCGATCGTTTGGGTTGACTGTGGGAGTAATGAATTGATTTTTCGGAAGGGGAAGTTGATGATTGGATAGCATAATTTAACCGATAGATAAAGTTAAATGATTTTCACCTAACGAGAGAGGCATAGATGAAAAATTCGATGATTGTTAGATCAGGTTCAGGTAATTGCTTAGAATTTGTGTTGGGTTACGCTTCGCTTCACCCAACCTACGTTTTATCATTGATTAATCTTAAGAAAAATTGATTAGTTATTTAGTATTGAATTAGACAATTTTTCTCTAATGATGTTTGATTTGCATGGCTTTGATGTAGAATCTGGCGGAAAACGATCGCCAAGACGATTCCGATACCATAAAGGTGTAAAGGAATGTTAAGGACAGGCTGATGTTACTCCAACCACAACAACGGGAAAAGCTCGATCGAAGCAACGATCAGGATTTTTACGCCATCCCGCGTTTAGTGACTCATGTTGATGAGTCATTCATTGATCAATTAACCAACTTATATCGAGAGAGACTGAAACCGAACACTCGCATTTTAGACATGATGAGTAGTTGGGTGTCCCATCTTCCTGATGACATCAAATTTGATCATGTGGAAGGACATGGTATGAACGAGGAAGAATTACAAAAAAACCCAAATTTAGATCATTATGTGGTTCAAAACTTGAACGAAAATCGCTCCTTTCCTTTTTCTGATCAAGAATTTGATGCAGTCTTAAACGCGGTTTCTGTACAGTATTTACAGTATCCCGAAGAAGTTTTCGCTGAGATTCATCGGGTATTAAAACCCGGTGGAATTGCGATTATTAGCTTTTCTAATCGGATGTTCTATCAAAAAGCGATCGCAGCGTGGCGTGATGGTAGTGAAGCAATGCGAGTGGAGTTGGTGAAACGTTATTTTAACTCCGTTGGTGGCTTTAGTGAACCAGAAGTGATTCAAAAGCAGCCATCTGTCCCCTCGATTTTACAGATGTTTGGGATGGGAGGAAGTGATCCGTTTTATGCGGTTTTAGCAAGAGGGCTGAGAATCCTATGACTACAATTTTAATTTAGTCACTAGATGAATCAGCCCATCTATGTTATAATTTATCAAGTGGGTAAAATAACCAAGTGCTAATCGCCACCTACCAATCAAAACAGAATTAATTTCTAAAAATCTTCTACCGATGGGCAAGCGGGAAGTAAAACAGCTCAGCTAACGTTGGTAAGCCCAAGTCGCTGAGAAGCTCCAACTACATCACGATAGTGATTAGTTGCGGGTATGTCACCGTACCGCAACAATTAGTGTGATCGGTTCTAATTTAAAGAAGTCCCCCCAATATTGGGGGTTAGGGGGCTAGGATAAAGAAGTCCCCCCAATATTGGGTTGCCTTTATCCCTCTCATGGTTGGACGTTTTTAACAGGATTTTTTCTCGGTTTATTTCTAGCTTTAACGCTGATTGGTCAACCGTCTAATCAGGGTTCTAATGTCGAAAATTCTGAAACTTCCACTCCTCCCCCTAATCTTGATGAGCCACTTTTGCAAGTCGATTAATTGATTTCCTGATTGAGGAAAAAATTAAAAGTCATCTCTTTCGGGACTAGGAACAAAACCGCCGTTTCCTTTATTACCAAAAAACTTACCCGCAGAATCGTTTTGATAAACACAATCAACTTTAGGAGAATTTTCTAATTTACCTGTAAAAGCAAACGTATTCATACGGTTTTTACAATCGCGGACTTGTTCCCGACTGACCAAATTTTGATCTTCTAAAACTGACCAATTGGTTCGACGCATCACACAACCTGGAACCATTCTCGGTTGGGTAACATAAACACTAAAGGGACTCAAACTCATGTAAAGTCTCATGTCTGTCACCACCGCACTCGCACCATATTGGGCGCAAAATTCGGGGTTAGGAACGCTTCGATCGATGGCGACGGTAGAGGTAACGTTTTCGGAATTTAAGTTTGTCGCTGAACTAAACGTAATCCCCAGACCAATTCCAATAATAAACACAGCGCTGATAATTGCCCAGTAAGTCGCATTAAATTTAGAGGTAGAAGTGTTCGACTCGGTAGGGGGGTTGTCTTCGTAGTAGCGACGGGAAGTAGTGGGTCTTTTTCTAGTTTTTCGCGTCATTTGGTCTTTGATTTTTTTCCATTAGCAGGGTTATTATTTCTATGTTAAATCAGTGATGCTCGATCGCGCTAAGTTTTCCGATGAGGATATATCTAGGGACAGATTGCTATATAATCAACGGTTAGCCTAAAAAATAGTAACCGATAACAGATTAATTAATGTCTCCTTTACAAAGTTCCTCCCAACTTTCTCGACACGAGTTTCTTCGATATCCAGAAATTCAACCCGCACGAGAATATATTAATGGCAAAATTTACCAAAAACCACGCCTCAAAGGAAAACAAGAAAGAGTTTTAAATCGTCTTTTAGAAGTCATTAATCAAACGGGGAAAAAACAGAAAACGGCGGGAGCTTTTACGAATTTACGTTGTACGTTTGACAATTATTCGATCGTCCCTGATCTTGCGGTTTTTAGTAGTAATAATTTTCCCGTTGATGCTGACGGAAAACTGGTGCGCGATCGAGATTTAATTCCCAATTGGATCATTGAATTTTTATCCACTGAAGATCATTCCACTCGCACCATTAATAACATTCTAATCTGCTTACAAAGAGGAACACAATTAGGATGGTTAATTGATGTCTATGAACAAAAAATTATCACTTTTCCTCAAGGGGAACAACCAGACTTAAAAGAAAAAGGTGATTGTTTACCGATTCTAGCAGGATTAAGAACCTTAAATTTATCCGTTGCTGATGTTTTTAATCTTCCCACCTAAGATCAAGATCAGGTGTTTCCCCCCTTACGAAGATAAATCTACGATTTGTCTGTGTTGGGTTTCGCTTCGCTTCACCCAACCTACGTTCTACTCATTGTTCCCCCCTTTCAAAGCCGGAGCGAAGTGAGGAGGTTAGGGGGGATAATACTTACATTTTATCTTCCTAGCTAAAATTATGAACGATCGATTCGCGCTAAACAATAATTCCACTTCTTTTCCCCGATTCAACAAAGATTATAAGGAAGGAAAAGCAACTTTTAAAATTGGAAATGCTTTTTATCGTCCCACAACAAAACAAGTTCGAGACTTAGGGATTTTAGCGGCAAAAATTCACCAAGAAAAAATCGGAAAACTGCGTGTTTTAGATGCAATGGCTGGCTGTGGTGTGAGAGGATTAAGATATATCTTAGAAGCAGATGCTGAGTCAGTTTGGGTGAATGAAGCTAACCGCAACTTACAATCTCTTCTTAAGGGTAACTTAGCTAATTCTCTCCAACCCTCCCAATATAAAATCACTCATACGGATGCAAATCGTATCTTTTTTGATTGTTACAATCATTCTGATTTTTATGACTTAATTGATGTTGACTGCTTTGGTGTTCCTTTTCCCTATCTTTCAACAGTTTTATGGGGAACAAAAATCGGCGGTTTAGTTTATCTAACCAGCACCGATGGACGTTCATTAACAGGAAACGATCGAGAAAATAGTTTAAGATATTATGGAGCTTACAGTCGTTCTCATCCCGCAGCCCATGAACAGGGTTTAAGAGTTATCATGGGGAAATTCCAACAACACGCCGCCAGTTTGGGACGAGGAATGAAACCTGTTTTCGCCTATTTTACAGGGGAAACTTATCGCTTGATGATGCGCTTGATAGAGAAACCACAACTCACAGAAGACAATTATGGCTGGTTAGGATATTGTCATCATTGTCGCGATTATCAGGTTGTAAGCTGGCGTAAACTGGGGAAAGCGTTATGTCACAATGATGGGGAACGTTTGGTGATGAGTGGTCCGATGTGGTTGGGAAAATTGCACGATCGCGCTACGGTAGAAGAAATGATCGCCCTTGCTAAAACTTGGACTTGGACAGAGGCGGTTTCTTTGCTAGAAGTAATGAAAGCAGAAGCTGATCTTCCTCCCTACTTTTATTCTTTACAAAGCATTGGTCACGCAGGGAAGTTAGACTTACCGAAACGAGATCGTTTAATCGACGCACTACAAGAACAAGGCTACCGCACCTGTCAGACTCATGTTAACTCACAAGCGATTAAAACTGAAGCAAATTTTACCACCTGTGTCGAAATTGCAAAGGGTTTAAATAATTAGTTAAGTTTAATCTATATCTCAGTAAAAATTCATTTCTTCTGATTTTAATGGAATTAAGGATCAGGAGGAAGGAGAATGGGTTTTCCGTCGGGGATAATGAAAGAATACGATCAAAAAGGAGATGAAATTGGTTAAAACAGAAACAAAACAGCATCATCAAATTACTCCCTTTGCTGACAAAATTGAAACGCCATTAACTAAAGACAAAATTAGCGTTTTACAAGTTAACTTAGGGAGAAAATGTAATCTTGCTTGTACTCATTGTCATGTGGAAGCAAGTCCAAAACGAACCGAAGAACTTTCTCCAGAAATCTGCGATCAAATTATCGAGATCATTAACCGTTTTCCTCAAATTGAAACGGTTGATTTAACGGGTGGTGCGCCAGAAATGAATTATGGTTTTCGTCCGATTGTTGAAGCCGCTCGATCGAAAAATAAAGAGGTAATTGTTCGATCGAATCTCACCATTTATTTTGAAAAAGGCTATCAAGACATTCCCGAATATTGCGCCCAAAATCAGACTCGAATTGTTGCTTCTCTTCCCTGTTATTTAGAAGATAATGTGGACAAACAACGCGGTGCTGGTGTTTATAATCAATCGGTTAAAGCCTTACAATGGCTCAATGAATTAGGATATGGTCAAGACCCAAATTTAGTCTTAGATTTAGTTTATAATCCTCCCGTTCCCATTACTGAGGATCAATTTAGTTTACCGCCAAAACAAGACCAACTAGAACAAGATTATAAACTCTATTTAGAACGCTATTTTGGGATTCAGTTCAATCATTTATTTACAATTACGAATCTTCCCATCGGGAGAGTAAAAGACTTTTTACACCGTCATCAATTACATCAGTCTTATCTCAAATTTCTGGAAAATAATTACAACTCAGAAACCGTTTCTGGTTTAATGTGTCGCAATGAACTCTCTGTCGATTATCTCGGAAATCTATATGATTGCGATTTCAATCAGATGGAAAATGTCCCCGCAAAAACCGCAGACGGGGAAAACTTAACCCTTGCGAAAGTATTAGAATTAAACGATTTAGATATCATCAAAACCATTCAAACTCGTCCTTATTGCTACGGCTGTACTGCTGGAAGTGGGTCGAGTTGTGGTGGTGCTTTATTATGAAAATCTCTGATTCCCCCTTTCAAAGGTTCACCAATCTCTGATTCCCCCCTTTCAAACCGGAGCGAAGTGAGGAGGGTTAGGGGGGATAAAAATCAGCTATAATTATTAGGAGGAAAACTAATGAACTCTAAACTTAAATACATAGGAATTGCTGTGATTGTTGCTGCTTTAATTGCTTCCACTCGCTTTATAAATTTTCAAGACTTGCTCACCAATGCTTTAGAATGGATTAATAATTTAGGTGCGGCGGCTGCCATTGTTTTCATAGTAATTTATATGGTAGCAACGGTTCTCTTTTTCCCCGCATCTCTTCTAACACTTGGTGCTGGTGTTGTTTTTGGAGTTTTTCTTGGCTCATTATATGTTTTTATTGCTGCGAGTATTGGCGCAAGTTTGGCATTTTTAGTCGGACGATATATTGCGAGAGGTTGGGTAGAAAAACAAATTGAAGGGAATCCCAGATTTAAAGCAATTGATCAAGCGGTTGCGGAAGAAGGGGTGAAAATTGTTTTATTAACTCGTTTATCTCCTATATTTCCGTTTAATTTGCTGAACTATGCTTATGGATTAACTAAGGTGACATTTAGGGATTATGTCGTCGGAACATTGGGCATTTTGCCAGGAACAATTATGTTTGTTTATGTTGGTTCATTAGCGAAAAATTTAGCAACTTTAGGATCAGAAGAGGTGGCGACTCCTTCTGGAATTCAATGGGCGCTCCGAATTATTGGTTTTATCGCGACGGTTGCGGTAACGGTTTATGTGACAAAAATTGCTAAAAAAGCCTTGAATGAAAGAGTGGAAACTGAGGCAAATCCATCAGTAGAATAATATCATTTGCCCCCTAGCCCCCAATTCTGGGGGGATTGGATTCGCCCCCTAGCCCCCAATTCTGGGGGGATTGGATTCGCCCCCTAGCCCCCAATTTTGGGCAGGGCTGTTTCATTCTCGGGGTCAAAATTGAATGCGATCGCCTGAACCCCTTATTGTACGTTCGATCGAACGCTTTTTCTTACTTTTTGGCTTTTTCTTAACAAAAAAGCCGTAAAACCCCTGCTATTCCTAACATCTGGAAAAGGCAAAAAAATAGAATGAAACAGCCCTGCCAATTTTGGGGGGATTGGATTCGCCCCCTAGCCCCCAATTCTGGGGGGATTGGATTCGCCCCCTAGCCCCCAATTCTGGGGGGATTGGATTCGCCCCCTAGCCCCCAATTCTGGGGGGATTGGATTCGCCCCCTCACCCCCATTTATTACGAGATTTAGCAGAAAGCAAGTTTAATCAGTATCAAATTTTAGGCTATTTACACAAAGAAGTTAAAGAAAATCCTTTACTTTTTGTGTTAAGTTTACGCTTTGTTCTCATTACTCCTTTTAACCTGATTAACTTCTTATTTGGTTTAACGCCAATTCATTGGTTTCCCTATACTTTAGGAACATTTTTTGGCATTCTTCTAGGAACATTCGCCTACACTTGGTTAGGAGTAAGTGGACTGGAAGCATTACAAGGGCGCGATCGAGTTTCTTTTTTCCTTGCCTTGGGCTTTTTAGCGTTATACCATTTTGATAAACTGGCGCTACACACCAACCCATTTTTCCCCCCAATCATCGGGGGGCTAGGGGGGATTTACTGTAACTTGACTTCTCCAAAATGGTATTAGTTTCCGCTGCTCCAATTGGTTTCCGAAAACGAACGAATAATTAGGACTAAAAAATAATAAATCCACTCTTGAGGGAGAGGCTAAAAAAATCAGCACTGAGATAAGATAATACAGAATTTAAAGCGATAAAAATGATATGACTTATTTAATTATTGGAGCAAGTCTCAAACCTGAAAGTAAAAGCCAAATTTTAGCCGCACAAGCACAACAATTATTTAAAGCTCATGGTAAAGAGGCGAAATGGCTTGATTTAAGAGAAGTAGCGCTTCCGATGTGCGACGGAAAAAGTTCTTATGCTGATCCCAATCTTCCTCCTCTAGCAGAAGCGATCGCAGAAGCAACAGGAATTTTAGTGGCAACGCCCATTTATAATTATGATGTTAATGCCAACATTAAAAACTTTTTAGAGCTTACGGGTAAATCTTGGCAAGAAAAAACGGTGGGATTTATTTGCGCGGCGGGTGGACAAGGGAGTTATATGTCTGTAATGCCGTTTGCGAATAGTTTAATGTTAGACTTTCGTTGTTTGATTATTCCTCGCTTTGTTTACGCTACCTCTGAGGCGTTTGTAGAAGGAACATTGGTGGATGAAACGATTAAAACTCGACTCGCAGAATTGGTCGATCGTCTGGTGGAAGTGAGTGAGGCTTTAAGTGAGAAAACCGTATAAGATACAGGTTCAGGTAATTACTTAGGGTTTGCTGTTGGGTTTTCACCCAACCTACTTTTTATGATTGATTGAGCGAACCTGTATCTCTCAATAATTGCAGATGTTGCTCGACTGAAGCCACACTATTTGCCGCGATCGCGCCACTCGCTGCCACCGCAGGTAAACCAATTCCAGGGAAGGTGGAATCACCACAACACAGTAATCCTTGCCAAGGTGTGGTCGCACCTGGGAAAAATCCAGTTTTGGCACTAATGGCTGGGCCATAAGTCCCGCGATGTCGTCTTAAAAAGCGTTCATGGGTGAGGGGCGTTCCGATTAATGTCACCTCAGCGCGATCGCGCACTTGGGGAATTACTCTCGAAACTGCTTCCCACAGGACTTTTGAGCGTTCCTCTTTCTGTTGTTGATAGGCTTTACTCTTACGGTCTAATCCTTCCCAAAGTTCGTAAGGTTCACTGGCTGGGGTGTAAGCGTGGATGACGTGCTTTCCCGATGGCGCAAGGGAGGGATCAAGCAAAGAGGGAATCGACACTAAAACCACATTTTGCGGTGCGGTAACGCCTTTTTCCCAATCATTAACGATAATATGATGACAGGGGAGCGTTTCAGGAATATCTGTCCCATCTATCCCTAAATGTAAGTGCATGAAACTAGGACATTGGGGAATTGTCTCTTTTTCCTTTTGAAACCCTTGAGGGATTTTATTTTTGGGGAGTAATTTCAACGTATCCCAAACCGACGCATTAGAAACCACCGCCTTTGATGCTTTCAGGGTGTCCCCATTTTTTAAACGGACTCCTACCGCACGTTTCCCTTCAATTAAAATTTCTGCAACGGTCGCCCCTAAGCGTAATTCTCCCCCGTATTTTTTTAAGCCTCTTACCAGTGCCTCCACTAACGCGGCACTTCCTCCCACAGGATAATCGAGTTTGACATTAGGGCGATACCAATCGGCAAACATAAACGCCATTTCCGCCGCACTCGTGCCATTAGCGGGTAAACCAGACAGGAGATAACACAACAAATCGAGCCAGTTTCGCAAAAATCGATCGCTGATCACTTGATCTCGAATCCGATCGAATGCTCCCATCAATTGTAAAGTTTGACCTCCCTGTTGAATCAAATTCGGAAGAAACGGGAGTAAGGTTCGCAGGATTCCCCAATCTGAACGCACCGCAGTTGGGGGAAGCGCCATTGATGCTTTCCCTAAAGGAGTCATCATCTCCTGTAGGTTTCGCCACTCCCTAACCGCTTTTTCCCCTCGTAACTCCCGTAACACTTGACAAAATTGTTCTGCTCCTACTGCCATGTTAAAGTTCCCTTCTGGCAGCCAACAGCCCCAAGTGTCGTAATTGATGCAGGTCACTTCTTCCTCGATCGCGTCGAGAACTTGTCTTAAGGGATTCGCCGACGGGGCTGATAATCCTGAATATAAAGAGGGACCCGAATCAAACAAATAGCCGTCACGTTCAAAGCCATGGGCAGCCCCACCAGGGATGGTGTGACTCTCGCAAACCGTCACTTGGAAGCCGTAACGAGCCAATAACGCCCCAGCACACAAACCACCAATCCCACTGCCAATAATAATTACATCTCGATCGTTACTCACTATGAACTATTCCCACTCGTTGACGAATTGCCACTAAATTTAAGGATAAATCCAGACTCAACCGACGCTCAATCAAACTCACTGGCATCGTGCGCGGGGGCCATACAAATATACTATAAATTAACTCAGTTTTCTGGTCTGCTTCTTCTAGTGACCAATACCCAGAGAACGCCTTAAAATCTCCCTCTACCATCTCAAAATCAATCCGTGACGGTGGCATTTCCGTTAAATCTAACACCACCCGCGCACTAAAATTAACCTTGAACAAGCGTTGTTTTCCCACTTGTTCCAAGCGTACTTTCTCTCCTTCGGGATGCTCTAAGCGTTGACTTTTTTCTAAACTGGGAATAAACTCTGGGAGTGATTCATAATCCGTTAGCACTTGCCAAACTGCTTCTCTTGGATGCTCGATCGAGATCGCGCTGGTAATCCGTCTTTGACGTTTTGCCACCTCTTCTGTCTCAATCTTTACCTCATCCAACTGTGCTTCTAAATCTGTATTAGACGCTTCATTTTCGTTATTAACTTGTGGATCAATCACGATTTTCTAGTTATTAGACACTGCATTTAAGTTTTGACATAATTGATTTATCCGATTGACCGCAATCGATCTACCGATCAAATCAACATCTCGACTTCTATTTTTTACCGCTCCCTTACCGATTATGATAGATTCGGAGCGAATTGAGCATCTTCATTGCGGATTCAGATAAATTACGCTTATTTCTAGCAAAAATTAAAGTTATGTCACAACTTTTGAAACAAATTGTAATCAAACTAAACTCCTATCAACAATTACTGTTGCTGTTGTTCATTCCTTGCTTCATGTTTGTGATGACGGCGTTTCCCGTTCACGCCGCCACCAGTCCTCGTGATCTCCCTAACATCAGCGAGGAGGAATCAGTTTACGTGGTGGATCAAGCAGAAGTAATCAGCCGTAGCAATGAAGGAAAATTAAATAAAATCCTTCAAGATATTGCTGAGAATACCAACGCTGACATTAAGTTGGCGGTGATTCGTCGCTTGAATTATGGGGAAACGGTGGATAGTTTCGCTGATGAGTTATTCAGTCAGTGGTATCCTACCGCCGCCGACAAACAGGATAAAGTATTATTGGTGTTTGATACTATCACCAATAACGCCACGATTCGGGTTAGTGAAAGTTTAAAAGATCGTCTCCCAGAAGAAATCGCCACAAGTGTAGTTGAAGATACAATTGGCGTTCCCATTCGAGAGGATAATAAGTATAACAGAGCGTTCCTTGATGCAAGCGATCGCTTGGGAATGGTTCTAGCTGGCAAACCTGATCCAGGCCCCCCAGAGGTTCAAGATGACATTCGAGTGGAAGGAACGTTCACTAAAGCCGAAGACACTGACACCCAAAATTCAACGATTTGGGTTGTCGGTTTACTGATTGTGGCGACGGTGATTCCTATGGCAACTTATTTCGCTTATGTGCTGTTGACGAATTAGTCTTGCACGTATTCGCTACCCTGTATCAGTGCAATTTCGGCTCGCATTAATTCCCGTCCCAGATAGGCGGCGTGGTTGGCTTGAGTGACTGGACAGGGTTCGGTTTCTTCAAAGAGCTTGACGCATAATTCTTTGGCGGTGCGTCCAGTGTAAATGGTAGTTGCTACCTGATTGGCATCGTTACATTTTGCGGAAAGTCTCTCTCCCGTGATGGGGTGTAGGGCGAAGCCTTGTTCATCCACTAGGTTGTTATAGTGTTTAGCACAGATTAATCCTTCTGCTCGATCGAGGTAGATGATAAAGTAGCCCCCTGGATCGAGGTTAATATGGCGTTTCGATAGTTCGTTATCGATCGCGCTGAGGTTCGTAGTAAGATTTACTTGAGTCATAGACAGTTTTGTATTGTATTCTCCTTTACCGAGAATGTGACGAGAATGCCCTCATTATACCGTTAGGTTAATGAGGAATGAATCGTCACCAAACAAACTTTCATTCCGACAGGACATCCTCAATCATATTGTGCTAAACTTTAGAAAGTAACGGTCATTTTCTAAAATGCTCAGTCTCAACTACCAATTTAAGCTCAAAGTTAATAAAAAACAGGCTTCTGCCATTGATGAATGGCTTGGTATTTGTAAGTCTGTTTATAATTTTGCCTTGAGAGAGCGTAAAGACTGGGTGAATTCTAGAAAATGTCCAATTGATCGCTGTTCCCTTGAATCCGAGTATATCATTCCTCCCGATGCTCCTAGACCAACTTATGCAAGACAGTGTAAAAGTCTAGGAGTGGCGAAGAAAAAGTTTCCTCGATTATCCATTCCTCAATCTCAGGTACTTCAACAAACACTGAAAGTATTGGATGAAGCCTTTGCCAATATGTGGAAAAGAGGGTTTGGTTTTCCTCGGTTCAAGAAAAAGATGCGTTCTTTTGTCCTTCCCCAAGTTAAACCAGACTGTATTCAAGGGAAAACGATCACTCTTCCGAAATTAGGAAAACTGAAGTTAGTTCTTTCTCGTCCAATTCCTGAAGGATTTGTTCCTAAACAGGTCAGGGTGATTAAGAAAGCTAGTGGGTACTATGCTAATATCATCCTTCAATTAGATGTTAATGTTCCTGATGTTCCTGCTCACGGCTACCCTATTGGAATTGATTTAGGATTGGAGAAATTTTTAGCGACCAGCGAAGGGGAACTGATTAAAGGTCATAAGTTCTTGAAAGAATCTGAAGGCAAGCTGAAATCGCTGCAAGGTCAACTCAAGAATAAGAAAAAAGGTTCTCGTCGCTGGAGAGATATCAGCTTTGTCCTGAATGTGGGGTTAACTGCGGCAAGAAAACACTTTCTGAACGGGTACATAAGTGTCCAGATTGTGGGTATGAGCAAGATAGAGAGTGCGATTCGTTCAGTCTAAACACACTTTCGTAGTGATGGGGACGACTGGCTTCTGAGGGGTAACCGATTAGGTAGAGTTCGCACTTTAATCCCTCTCAGATGACAACTCTGTGACCTTATAGGTGAGAGTGACCAGTGTAGCCTCGGCTAAGACCACTGGAAGGGAAATCCCATAACAACCCAAGTCCTATCGTTCAGGCACTGAACTGAAAGCATATTGTGCGATTCGTTTCTGGTGAAAACGCTGTAGTTCTCTCGAACTACGGAGTATAAGCCAGAGCTTGGTGAGAACCCTTCGGGGTATTAAACCTTGACAACTTGATTTCCATGTTGGTGAGAATCTGTGGAGCTTCGGCTAAGAAACAGGTAGGGTATAACCCGTTAATTCAAGTCCATCCCTCTCAGGGTGTGAGAGGACAGCGTAACCCTCATCTATAGAGTTGACCACTTGAGGATGAAGCAGGGTTAAATGGGGTCACTGCTGGAAGCCTAATCTGGTAAATCCCTAGCAAGAGGCTACGTCTAGTCAACGAACCTACGTTTGAACCATCGTAATTTCAATCCTGCGTAAAGGCTGATCGCAGGGAGCGAAATATGCTCACCACAAGAGGATAGAAGTTTAGTATAGCTTATATCACATCTCCAAATTTGTGCGGTGGAGAGTAGGGGGCTAAGGTCTCAATCAATGGAAATTAGGAACGAAGTAACCCTCGTTCATACTCTTGGGAAAGGTCGATTTCTCAAGTAGTCTGTCGGGATGCAATATCTGGCTCATTTGCTGGGTTGAGCGAGGGCGGGATTGGATAAGAAGCAAACGCCTTCTGTAACAGGAAGGACAAGCAGACGTATCCACTTTAGATTACGAAGATAATAAGTAAAGTAGAGTAAAGTTATGAACCAAATCAGGTATAAATGTGATGCTCGGACAAAGACCTTTTTAATGCTCTGGTTAGGCTTTGGGTTTAATCTCATGGCAGAGACGGAGTGGAGTCAGATTGACTGGAAGGAGGTTGAAATACGGGTGTTTAAGCTCCAAAAGCGGATTTATCGAGCTTCTCAAAGTGGTGACGTGGCTAAAGTTCACAAACTCCAAAGATTATTGTTACGGTCTTGGTGTGCCAAGCTCTTAGCAGTACGGCGCATTTCGCAGGATAACCAAGGTAAAAATACCGCAGGGATAGATGGGGTGAAAAGCCTAAGTCCTAAACAACGGTTGAGCCTTGCTGAAAACCTGACCCTTACAGGGAAGGGGAAATCCTTAAGACGGGTCTGGATTCCAAAACCAGGTCGCAAAGAAAAACGTGGCTTGGGTATTCCAGTAATGGAAGACCGTGCGAGGCAAGCACTTCTCAAATTGGCTTTAGAACCAGAATGGGAAGCAAAATTCGAGCCTAACTCATACGGATTCAGACCAGGACGTTCTTGCCATGATGCGTGCGGAGCAATATATTCGGCTATCAAACAAAAATCCAAATGGGTTTTAGATGCTGACATTTCAAAATGCTTCGACCGCATAAATCACAATGTTCTCTTACAAAAACTGAATACAACCCCGACTATGGCTCGACAAATTCGAGCTTGGTTGAAATCGGGGGTATTGGATAGAGGCGATTGGTTTCCAACAAATGAGGGAACACCACAAGGAGGGGTGATAAGTCCTCTATTGGCAAACATCGCCCTGCATGGACTTGAAGAGTACATAAAACAATGGACTGAAACTTGGAAAGGGAAAAAACAAACTAATATTAAAAGTATCTCTCTTATCAGGTATGCAGATGATTTCGTTGTTCTCCACAAGGATAAATCCATCATCCAACAGGCGAAAACGCTTATTGAACAGTGGTTACATGGCTTAGGCTTAGAAATAAGCGAGAGCAAGACGAGAATTTGCCATACCTTGCATGATACGGAAGAAACGAAAGCAGGGTTCGACTTTCTAGGGTGGAACGTCCGACAATATAAGGTCGGGAAGAGACACTCAGGAAAAAACACAAATGGCAATTTACTCGGATTCAAAACAATAATTAAACCTAGCGACAAGAGTATCAAAACACATTACGAAAAGATTGTTGAAGTATTAGATTCAATGAAAGGTAAATCCCAAGAGGTAATCATTGATAAACTTAATCCCATCATCATGGGTTGGTGCAACTATCACAAAACAGTCTGCTCGAAAGAAACGTTCCAACACATAGACAACTCAGTCTATAACAAATTACGTCGCTGGACAAAACGCCGTCATCCTAATAAAACCCTCAAATGGTGTGAAGAAAGATACTTTCATTTGACTAAGGAGAAAAATTTAGATGGAGAAAAGAGAAACGCAAAATGGGTCTTTTCAACTCCTTCCGATGTACCAAACTCTCCTGTTGCGGGTACGCACGAACTGTGGAAACACGCATGGACACCAATTGAAAGACATATAAAAATCGAGGGTACGAGGTCTCCTTACGATGGAGACTGGCGGTACTGGAGTAAACGTCGGGGTGAATATCCTGGCACACCAAAACGGGTTGCTACTCTGATGAAGCGCCAGAAAGGCAAATGTACCCGTTGTGGACTTTACTTTAAGGATGGAGATGTAGAAGAAGTTGACCACATCATCCCCAAAGCTGAAGGGGGTAGAGATGACTACAAGAACTTACAGTTACTCCATCGTCATTGTCACCATCAAAAAACTGCCGAAGACCGACAACGACAAATGGATAATAAGGGTCAAAAGAAAACCCAAAAGAAAACCAAGAAAGGTCGTAAATCGGAAACTAAGCAGGGAAGTGCTGTTAACACAGCGTAGTTTGGAGAGGAGCGGTATGAAGCGAAAGTTTCACGTACCGTTCTGAAGCCGAGTCAAGAGGGCGACCTCTTGGCTTAGGTTAACCCCTACGGTAGCGACTAGCCATCAATCCGTAAAGCGGGAATAGAAGCGGAAAGAGGAAGGACAGCCTGTGTCCCAATCCCGTTAGCACGTCTCTATGGAGAACAAGGTCTAAGGATACGTTTGAATCATCGCAAATATAAACCAGAGAAATCAGGCTTTTACTCTGGGAGACCCAAAAGGCCCATACCCTTGAAAATCATAACGAAGAAAAAGCGGGATTTGATTTCCTCGGCTTTAATATCCGCCAACATAAGGTGGGTAAATATACATCAGGAAGGGATTCAAAAGGTCAGATTCTGGGATTCAAGACACTCATCAAACCTAGTAAGGAAAGTCAGGAAAGGCACTATCGGAAGATATGTGGGGTGATAGATAAGTAGGGTCTGCTGAAAAAGTACGCGATCGCTACCCCCTAAGCCAGCGCTTGAAAAGAACACTGCCTAAACATTAGATTTGCTTATGTTTAAGCCACTTAGAATAACGAGTAGTAATTAATAAGTCTAGTTTTCCTAAAAAAAGACAAAAAAGAAGATAATACCCCCTTGAAAATAAGGTGTTTAAATTCATTACTAGAAAGGAGATAGCAATTGCTGTTTCTGAAGTATTTGAAAGTTTTGTCATGATTAAATTTAAGCCTTCTCTTCTTTTTCCCTGACCAAATTTCCCTTCGATTTCATTTCTAATTCTTGCATCTAATTGGGCTTGTTTTTTTTCTTCTAAACTAACTGATTTCTTCGGGCGCCCCAAAGGAGGGCCACTGATTCTAATTCCTCTCTCTTTACACCACGCACGGTTTTCTCGACTTCGATAAATTTGATCGACATGAACCGATTCTGGATAATGCCCCGTATAATTTCTAAACGCTTCGACTTGTGCTTTCAAATCTTTTGATTCATTAAAGTTATCCCAACTTAAGTGGTCTAAAAACACAAAACCATCATAATAACTAGCAGAGATTTTTGCCCCGAATTCTGTATTTTGTCTAGCCTTTCCCCTTACTATTGGACGAAGATACGGCTGAGTTAAACTCACAATCCTATCTTCAATACTGTTCTTTTTGTTATCAAACATCCCAAGTTGTTGACGGTAAATTTCTTGAACGACTAATAACAGTTGATAGTCTCTTCTTTTTAAAACAGTAAGCTCGGCTCCTAAGTTTACTAATTCATCAATATGCTTCAAGTTTCTTTTTAAATATTGTAACTGCTTTTTGATAGCTTGAGTGCGCTTTTTTCGGGAAGGTTTTTTTTGCTTAGCAATCGCTAAATAATCCTTTCTTGCTTTTTTTCGATAAGTTCTTGGTTTGGCTTTTAACTTTCCTTTCTGTGTTTTATAAAGTTTATCAATAACTTTTTCTGTGTGCTTTCTCGCTTCATTTAATAATCCTAAATCCGTCGGATACTTAATATCAGAAGGCGTACAAGTAGCATCGAGCATTAATTTTCCTTTATTTTTTACAGATTCACTTTCTTCTTTTTTTTTCTTCTTGCGGAATATTTTCCTCTTTCTCTTGTTGAACTTCAACCACTCGGCGATTAATTTCATTAATTAGTTTCGGTGTGATTCTTTTTCTAAAATGAACCAACATTGAAGAATCAAAACTCGGTTCATTTTGATAAGAATTTAAGCCGATAAAGTATTGTAAATAAGGATTTTCTCGAATTTGCTCAACCGTTTCGCGGTCGCTAATACCTAACTTTTCTTTGATAATTAAAGCTCACTTAGCCATTCTAAATTCTTTGGCTGGTGCTCCTTGATCGGGATCAAAATACTTTTCATATTCTTGTTCAAATTCTTCCCAGGGAATCATGTCAGCTAAAATGATCCACCGATTGGTACTTGACAATTGTCCCTGAAAGGGTAGTGAAAAGTCTTCTGGGGGAGTGGGTTCAGATTGTATTTTTCGATACATTTCAGGGAATTACCAATGTTCATGCAAGGGTTTTGCTCGATTTTACCCCATTTTCTTGCAGAAGAGTCGGTTCCCAAGGAGATCAAACCCTTACAGGCGAAGGCGATCGCGCCTTTTTCAGCAAGCCCTAAGTATAAGGGACAGTCCCAAGCTGTTCTGATTGCCAAACTCAACCCCATAATTAGAGGGTGGTGTAATTACTTCTCAATTGGAGTTAGCCAAGAGGTCTTCTCAAGGCTAGACTATTTGATTTTCTGGAAGTTATGGAAATGGGGTGTAAAACGTCATCCGAACAAAGGGAGAAAGTGGGTAAAATCCAAATACTTCCGAACGATAGGTGGCGACAAATGGACATTTGCTACTCCTCGTGAAGGGTCTAATCCTATGGTGCTGATGAAGCACTCACAGACGGCAATTGTCTATCATGTCAAAGTTAAAGGGGGTAAAAGTCCCTTTGACGGCGACTTAATCTACTGGAGTTCAAGAATGGGCAAACACCCTGAGATGCCAAAGCGAACAGCATCGTTGCTCAAAAAGCAGAAAGGGAAGTGCGCTCACTGCGGGATGTTTTTCCGTGATGGAGATTTATTAGAGGTTGACCATACCGTCCCCCGCTCTAAAGGTGGTAAGGATGAATATAAAAACTGGCAACTGCTCCATCGACATTGCCATGATGAAAAGACCAGAACGGATGGGAGTTACGACCGCGTGATTTCCATTATCCCAGAGGATTACCAATGGGAGAACGATATGCTGGTGACGTGCTAATGACAATAGCCGTTTAACTGAGGAGCGGTGTGATGGGAAACTATCATGCACCGTTTTGGAGAGCAGTGGAGGGGGCGACCTCTTCACTGACTTTAATATTAATGGGAGAGGTTCAATTAGTTTAACGGGTTATGGATTGGGAGCAAGTGCGCGATCGATTACAAACCGTTTGGGGCTACCCCGATTTTCGTCCGCCACAGGGGGAAATTGTCCGTTGTCTCCTAGAGAAAAAGGATGTTTTGGTGGTATTACCCACTGGAGGCGGTAAGTCGATTTGTTTCCAATTACCTGCTTTATTACAAACGGGGTTAACGTTGGTGGTTTCTCCTCTAGTGGCGTTGATGGAGAATCAAGTTCAAGATTTAAAACAGCGAGGATTACCCGCCGCGTCGTTTCATAGTGAGATCGATCGTCGCCAACGAAAAGAGATTCTAAAGCAATTGGAAAGCCAAGCCTTGCGTTTGCTGTATCTTTCCCCAGAAAGTCTATTGAGTCCGCACATTTGGGAGCGCTTAATTGCACCAGAATTAATGATTAATGGCTTGATGCTTGATGAGGCTCATTGTTTAGTACAGTGGGGGGAAACGTTTCGTCCCGCCTATCGCCGTTTAGGGGTGGTGAGAGAAACCTTATTACAGTTTAAGCCTCAAGGGAGTCAAATCTCGATCGCCGCGTTTACCGCAACCGCAGATTTAGAAGCCTGTCAAACCATTGAAACGGCGTTAAAGTTGCAAACCCCGACCTATTTTAAGGAAAGTCCCTATCGTCAGAATTTACAGTTACAGGTGAAACGGGTTTGTACACCAGCACAACGTAAGCAAAATTTACTCTCTTTTATTCAGCAACGGAAACAGCAGTCAGGATTAATTTACGCTCGATCGCGATCGGTGACAGAAACTTTAAGTCAATGGTTAAACAATAAAGGTTATAAAAGTGAACCTTATCACGCTGGGTTAAGTGCTGGAGAACGGCGCTCGATCGAGGAAAAGTGGTTAGAAGGGAGGCGACAATTTGTAATTGCGACTTGCGCCTTTGGGATGGGAATTAATAAACCTGATTTACGCTGGGTGGTGCATTATCAACCGCCCTTGTTATTATCAGAATATCTCCAAGAAGTAGGACGGGGAGGAAGAGATGGGAACCGCGCCACTGCTTTGACCTTAGTCAGTGAACCCACAGGTTTACTTTACCCTGAAGACAAGCAACGAGAACAGTATTTTATTCGCCAGTTACGTCAGCAATATCAGAAAGCTAGGGAATTAATGAAAAGGATTCCCACAGAAGGAAAAGTGGCGACAGTAGAAGAAATTTCCCCTCACGGCGCGATCGTGCTTGCTTTGCTTCATGGTTGTGGACAATTAGAATGGCTTGATCCGTTTCACTATCGGCTACTGTCTCGAAAGCAAACACCAGTCAACCTCTCCAAGATATTGAAACCGCCGCAACAGATGAACCAATTTTTATCAACTCGTGAGTGTCGCTGGCGATTTTTGTTAGAGGCGTTTGGGTTTACTTCGCAAGGGTTTCGTTGCGGAAATTGCGATCGCTGTTTACGTCAGTAAGATCAGGTTCACCCAATCAAAAAACGTAGGTTGGGTGGAGTTTACGAAACCCAACACCAATCAGTCATTCGTTATTCGTTATTCGTCATTAGATGAGGAAGATGGGGGAGATGGGGGAGATGGGGGAGATGGGGGAGATGGGGGAGATGGGGAAGAAAAATCGCTCCCTTGTCTCCCATTGCTCCCTTGTCTCCCATTGCTCCCATTGCTCCCATTGCTCCCATTGCTCCCATTGCTCCCATTGCTCCCATTGCTCCCATTGCTCCCATTGCTCCCATTGCTCCCTTGTCTCCCTTGTCTCCCTTGTCTCCCTTGTCTCCCTTGCATTTTACCAAAAATTAATAAACTTTTTTAACACTTCAGCATAGAACTAAAACTTATGTCTCCGTCTCAGCGTAAAATGTAAGCGATTCAATCAATCATTAATTGCTTGTTGCAAAAACGAGAGGAGTTGCCCATGGCAGAAAATATGCAATATATTCAACCTTACAACGATGATGTCTATGTGGGACATCTTTCTACGCCAATTTCCGATTCTGGTTTTACCCGTGCGTTTATTAACAACCTCCCAGCGTATCGGGAAGGCGTTTCTCCGCTCTTACGCGGTTTAGAAATTGGCATGGCTCACGGTTATTTTCTCGTTGGTCCCTGGACACTATTAGGACCGTTACGGGATAGCGAAGGGTCTGCTTATTTAGGCGGTTTAATTGCGGCAATTGGACTCATTTTAATTGCCACAGGAGCTTTATCCGCTTACGGCTTAACCGCTTTCCCTAACAACGATTCTAAAGCGCTTTATTTTGAAGACCGCGCCCCTGAAAACTTAAAAACCCGTGAAGGGTGGAGTCAGTTCACAGGTGGCTTTTTCGTCGGCGCAATGGGTGGCGCTTTTGTTGCCTATTTCCTTCTCGAAAACTTCTCAGTGGTTGATAGTATGTTACGAGGAATCGTTAACTAGCATTGCTAGGATTAACGGTGAATGCAATTGTTTTTTGTTGTTTATTTGAGGACATTTTAATATGACTGGAGAATACGCTGCTTCTTTTTTACCGCTCATTTTAGTTCCTGCGGTTGGTTTATTAATGCCTGCTGTAGTTATGGGTTTACTCTTTATCTACATTGAGTCTGAAGCCTAATTTCGATTCGGAAATCAGCTAAGTCATCCTCTCTTCATCTTCTGAGGAGAGGATTTTTCATGTTTAATGTTCAGTATATGAAATCTTGAATCGTCGCTACAATAACTGAAATCTGGGCTTAATGATCAATTATCTCCAACGAATGACCGATGAGAGACAACGGATTAAGATACGATAGAGAACAGAAAGTAAAGAAACATAAACAAAGTTCACACTTAACGAGAGGATAATAAGCGCGTGTTTGCACTAACTGGCTATGAATACTTCTTGGGATTTTTATTAATCTGTTCTCTAATCCCTGTGATCGCTTTAACTGCTGCCAAACTATTACGACCCAGTAGCGGCGGTCCCGAAACCCGTACCAGCTATGAATCGGGGATGGAACCCATTGGTGGCGCATGGATTCAATTTAACATCCGTTACTATATGTTTGCGCTGGTGTTCGTGGTGTTCGATGTCGAAACAGTTTTTTTATACCCCTGGGCAGTTGCCTTTAATGAATTAGGACTTCTCGCATTTGTGGAAGCTCTAATTTTCATCGCAATTCTGGTAGTGGCGTTAGTGTACGCATGGCGCAAAGGAGCATTAGAATGGTCATAAATTCTGAATCAAGCATGAATCAAGGAACTTTAGAACAACAGCAGAAAGAAAAGATTATCAATCCCGCAACTCGTACTGGAGTGACTCAGGACTTGTCAGAAAACGTGATTCTGACTACAGTTGATGATCTTTATAACTGGTCTCGATTATCCAGTTTGTGGCCCATGATGTATGGGACGGCTTGCTGTTTTATTGAGTTTGCGGCGCTCATCGGGTCACGATTTGATTTCGATCGATTTGGCTTGTTACCCCGTTGCAGCCCCCGTCAAGCGGATTTAATCATCACTTCTGGCACGATTACCATGAAGATGGCCCCCGCGTTAGTGCGGCTTTATGAAGAAATGCCAGCACCGAAATATGTGATCGCTATGGGCGCTTGTACCATTACGGGCGGAATGTTCAGTGTCGATTCTCCCACCGCCGTGAGAGGGGTTGATAAACTGATTCCTGTGGATGCTTACATTCCAGGCTGTCCGCCTCGTCCAGAAGCGATTATCGACGCGATCATCAAGTTGCGGAAAAAAATCGCTAACGAGTCTATTCAAGAGCGTTCTGGTTTTATTGAACAAACCCATCGGTATTACAGCACCACTCACAACATGAAAGTGGTTTCTCCCATCCATGATGGACAATATCTCAGTAAAGGCACTTGGGAAGCTCCTCCGAAAGAGTTAGCGGAAGCAATGGAAGCTCCCATTTCTCAAGCGTTGAGTGAATCCCAAACGGAAAAAGAGGAGGCTTAAGGTGGCAACAGAAGAAACTCAAAATCAGAATGAGCAAGAAGCGTCACAACTGGTAGAAGCTGGGGCGGTGTCTTCTTGGTTGACTGAAAACAATCTAGATAACCAACCTCTGCCATTGGATCATCGCGGTGTAGAGATCATTCGTGTGGAAGCAGATGCACTGCTTCCTGTGGCGACAGCACTTTATCAAAATGGCTTTAACTATCTTCAATGTCAGGGTGGCTATGATGCGGGTCCTGGTAAGGAGTTAGTGAGCTTTTATCATCTGGCGAAAGTGTCTGATGATGCGGCTTCTACTGAGGAAGTTCGGATCAAGGTGTTTTTACCTCGTGATAACCCGCGTGTCCCTTCTGTTTATTGGATTTGGAAGGCAGCGGATTGGCAAGAACGGGAAACTTACGATATGTATGGCATCGTTTTTGATGGACATCCGAACTTGAAACGGATGTTAATGAATGAAGATTGGGTGGGTTGGCCCCTGCGTAAGGATTACGTTTCTCCAGAGTTTTACGAGATTCAACACGCTTACTGATTGTTACCAGACTCAATGACGCACTTCCTAGAATTGGGGAGTAATTAACTCGCTCATTGACTGTAGGGTGGGCATTGCCCACCCTACCTAATGACTAATTGGTGTTGGGTTTTGCTTCGCTCCACCCAACCTACACCTACACTACACCTACACTTCTAGAATTGGGGAGTAATTAACTCGCTCATTGACCGTAGGGTTTGCCTTGCCCACCCTACAAGATGTAACATCTACTTTTTAAATTGGTATTATGATTGGTGTTGGGTTTTGCTTCGCTCCACCCAACCTACACCTACACTCAACTTACAATTAATGTTGGGTTTCGCTTCGCTTCACCCAACCTACACCTGGATTATGGAGAATAGGGGACTCGAACCCCTGACCTCTGCGGTGCGATCGCAGCGCTCTACCAACTGAGCTAATTCCCCGTTCGATCGACCATCTTAACATCTGCAAACTGTTGTTTGATTCGTTCGAGTTCTAATTCTTGTAGATAATCCACTGTCCAGTTTGCTTGTCGCTGCATCATGTGAAATGGATAAGTATTCGCTACACCCACCACCTGCATTTTAGCCTGTTTGGCGGCTTCAATCCCACTGGGGGTGTCTTCAATAACTAAACATTGTTCAGGGGTTAAATTTAAGTCGGAGTAGAGTTCATTAAGTCTTTCTACCGCCGTTAAATACCCTTCTGGATCGGGTTTACTGTTCGTAATCTCATCACTGGTGACAATCACCGCAAAGGCTTCTTTAATTTTCATGCGATCGAGAACATACTCTACATTTTCTCGTCTCGCTCCTGTCACCAATGCAATCACTAAACCAGCCCCCCACAAATCACGAATAAATGCTTCTACGCCGCGATAAATGGGAAGCTGCTCCTTGGCTTCCAGATAGTCTTGATATTTCTGTGCTTTTTGTCGGAGAAGTTTGTCTAAATACTCCTCAGTTACCACTCTCCCTCGACGTTCAAGGATAGCAGATAAACAAGCGCGATCGGTGCGTCCTAAACAAAGCTGATTATGTTCTTCTGCATCAGGACGCAAATTTTCCCCCAACAAAATCTCTTCAATCAATTCTTTATGAATTGACTCATCTTTAATGATTACACCATTGAAATCAAACAATACCGCCTTTAAACTCATTTCTCCTCATCCTCAGTTTGGAGTGCTTCTAATTTTGCCAAACGACTAATCAAGTCTTGATTTTCCTTTTTCAATTGATCAAACTCTTCTCGTAACTCTTTCATCCCTTTTTCTGAACCTAACTTCTCTTGTACCGTTTTCACCGCTTCTTCCGCCATCCGACGCACTCGTCCATCAGGGGTTTGTGCGGCTAAGGTTTGTAAAATGGAAATGGCTGTCGAGGTTTGCATCTGTTTTAGGGCGTTTACCACTGACACTTGGGTGAGGAAGAAACTTTCTCCCGAAAGTGCGTCTAATTGTTCTAAAATCGTTTCTACTTGTGCTGATTCTTGACCTCTGGAAACCGTTCCTAAAGCACGAATCGCCGACAAACGCAACGACTGAGGCACGCCAGAATCAGTGTAGGGTAAAATCATCGTCATTGCGGTTTCAGAGGTTTTCATTTGCGATAACCCGCCGATAATTCCACCTCGGACAACTTCATTCCAACCGCTGCGGTTTTCTAATCCCTCACGGAATAACGCAATGACTTCGGTTTCTTTCTCTTTCAGACTTCCCGTCGCCATTTTTCCTAACACTCGAAACGCTGTGGCTTCAGTGTAATAACTCTCATCCCCTTGTTGCGCGACTTGTTTAATGGCTTGATAGCTTTCCTCGGTTTTGAAGTTTCCCAACCCTTCTAAAATCGATCGTCGCACTTTCGGGTTTTCATCTTGTAATCCTTTGATCAATTCTGGAATGGCTTGATTTAATTTGATTTTTCCTAACTGTTTCGCCACTTCTACACGCACTCCCCAAAAGGGATCATTGCTTAAACGTTCAGACAAGGCTTTAATCACCTCTAAACCGCCTTTTTTCCCTAATGCTTCGGCGGCGTAAATGCGGGAAGTAACGTCGGGATCGAATTTCAGTTGGGTTTTTAATTCGCTGACGGGATACTCTAAGGTAACGGTTTTTAGATGATAGTTACCTTGATCAAAGCTGATAAACTGCGGTTGTTGCGGTAAGGGAAAATAGAAGCTATGTTCTTTTTCATGGAGATGAAGGGAAAGGTATTCAAAACAAACTTCTTCTGCTTCTGAGACATAACCAAACGCAACAGGAATGGTGAGATCAAATAAGTCATTTTCGGTGACATCTTTGTCGGTTTTTCCCTGAGTTTGGGTGACTGTGAGTTTTGCTAATTGGTTGGTTGCGTCCCAGCTATAGTTTATTTTAAAGTCTGGATGTCCACCTCGGAAGACGTATTGGTCGAATAGTGGCGCAAGATTTCGTCCAGTGGCTTCATCAATGGCGCGTAATAAATCTACGGTTTCTACAGTGTGATGGGCGTTTCTTTGAACGAAATTATGGATGGCTTGCTTAAATCCTTCTTCTCCCAGTTGTCCTCGGATGAGATGATAGATACAAGCGCCTTTTTCGTAGAGGTGACGATCGTAAAGTTCGATCGCTTCCCGATAAACATTAGTAACGATCGGACGACGATAACGGGAAGAATCTTCACTGAGATAACTTCTGGCTTCGTTTAGGATGTAATACGCGGCATCATCTTTCCCATACTCGTTTTCTGTCCATAACACTTCTGAATAAGAAGCCATTCCTTCTTTAATCCAAGCATGAGACCAATGTTTGATCACAAGTAAATCTCCGAACCACTGATGCGCCAGTTCATGGGCGACTAAACTCTCAGCGCGAGTGTGATCTAAAGTGGCTCTCTCATCTAGCAAGCATCGATCGGTGAGTAGAGTTGTAGAAGTGTTTTCCATCCCACCGAAAATAAAATCTGCCACACACACTTGTGCATATTTGGGGTAAGGATAAGCATAACCAAACTGTTGGGAGAAAAACTCAATCATCTGCGGCGTTTTCCCCATTGTGCGTTTCGCGTCTGCTTCCCGTCCTTTTTCCACATAGTATTCCACAGGAACATCATTCCATTTATCCTCAATTTTGGCGAAATCTCCTACCGCGAGAGTCATCAAATAAGTGGGATGGACTTGATTTTGTCGCCAGTGATAAACGGTGTTTTCGCCTTGGTCTTCTGTGTTGACTAATTCACCGTTAGAAATAGCAACATAGGGTTTCGCGACTGTTACTCGTATTTCTGAAGTCGCCAGTTGTCCAGGATAGTCGAAACAGGGAAACCAGAAGCGAGAGTCTTCGTCTTCTCCTTGTGTCCAAACTTGTGTCGGTTTATCGGGATAGTCGGAATCGGGTTGGATAAAATAGAGTCCGCGACTGGGATGATCAACGCTGTAGTGGATGACGAGATCGATCGGGTTAAAAGTTGTCGGTTGTAGCAGTTGGATTTGGAGTTGTTTTCCGTCGTAATGGAAAGGTTGACTCACCTGATTGATTTTAACGGTTTCGATGGTTAAATCTTCTGCATCGAGGGTAAGCTGAGTAAGTCCCTGTTGAACGGGTTTTAGGGTGATGGTACTACTTCCTCGAAAACACTGGTTGGGAATATCTAACGTTAGATCAAGGAAGATGTGTTGGACATTGCCAGGACGATCGGGGGTGTAGTGAGGTTTCGCACCTGGAAGGATAAAGGATTTACGTTTGTTGTCTTCTGTATCAAAGAGAAAATAGCTATATTTCATTACTCAGGCTGTAACAGTTGCTGTATTTTTCTCTAGGGTAGCGTTAGAACTTGATTCCTCGCTGTTTATCTTAATCCGCAAGAAGACTCCCATCATCATCGGCATCTGAGCTTGTCGAAGATTTGATTTGATGGCAGAGCGTCAATTGTGTTATGTCTTGCGCGATCGCGCTATAAAAGTGTGATAGCATCTGATTAACTTCAGAACTTAACAATTATGTTGAATGTCACTTTTGATGAAATACAACAAAACCCCCAGAAATACCTTCAGCAAGTCGAAGCAGGTGAAACTCTGATTATTATTAAATCTGAGCAGCCGATCGCTGAAATCAAACCCATTGCCAATAGCAAATCGTTACGACCCTTTGGTTTATGTGCAGGTGAGTTTACTGTTCCCGATGATTTCGATGCTCCTTTACCTGAAGATTTGCTCAGTGGATTTGAAGGTAGATGAGGATTCTGCTGGATACACATATTTTTTTATGGTTTATTAGTGGCGATACTAGATTACTAAGCGATCTTCGAGATGCAATTCGTGATCAAGAAAATGAAGTTTATCTAAGCTCAGTTTCAATTTGGGAAGCAATTGTTAAATATCAGTTAGGTAAGCTACCTTTGCCAGAACATCCCGAAAGCTACTTGCCCAAACAGCGCGATCTTCATCAAATTTCTAGTCTTGCCCTTGACGAGAGTAGTGTGCTTCAACTGGCTAAACTCCCCCTATTACATCGCGATCCCTTTGACAGAATGCTGATCTGTCAAACCTTACAAAACGGTTTAACCATTGCAACAGTAGATGTAGCCATTCGTGCCTATTCAGTGAGCGTTATATAGTTTTGTAGTTTTGTAGTTTTGTAGTTTTGTAGTTTTGTAGGTTGGGTTGAAGGATGAAACCCAACAATCATGGCAATTTTCCTCTTGTTCAGGGGCGATCGCTGTTTTCAGGCATGATCGCCGTTAGATTTTATGAAGGGAAGGGAAGCTCGATCGCTCCTCTCTAACGTGACTGTGAGTCAGTTGACTGATAGTCTCACCTGATAGCAAACTAAGGATTATGGAAAAAGAAATCCTTCTAAAATTTGGAAACGCCTTATTTATCATGGTTAGGTAAACAAGCTAAAATAAGTTTCCGTGCATAAAATTTTCCCCCTGGATAACGAAATGGCGAGTTAGTTAGGGCTTACTGAATAAAACTGAAACCTTTACCCAATGAGGCTTTAAGGCTCTTAACCCCTCAAAAAAGTGCAAGGAAATTGAACGCTCAATAGTGAAAACCCTGCATCAAAACTTTGAAATCTTACCGATTAATCAACCCTCTTGCCTAAGGCAACTTGCCTCTTGCCTTACTAAACCAACCAATGGACTTTTTCAGCAAGCCCTAGTTAATCTTCTTTGAGTTTTCGTCATTGCGCTTGTTATAAGTTTGATTAGATTTAGTTCGCTTATTTACTCTTAATCCTAAACGGAGTGAGACTGTCAATCAACAAAAAACTGATTCAAAAAATAATGATGTTACCTTAACCAAAAATGTAGAATAGATACCAACCCTATGAAGATCAGTATATTTATCATGTTATGAGTCAAATTGAAATTCATTCCATAACCCTTCCCCTAAAGGTAGATGAAGCTGGAGGGATTCGCGTTGGTCAGACTCGCGTCACCCTTGACAGTCTGCTTGTAGCTTACCAAAGTGGCTCAACACCTGAAGAGATTGCCGTGCAATATCCAACGTTGACTCTAGCGGAAATTTACGCGGGAATTACATACTATCTTACTCATCCTCAACAGGTTGAGGAGTATTTAGACCAACGTCGTCATCAGGCTGAACACCGAAGACAGCAGATTGCTCGAGATAACAACTTAGTTGGTTTAAGGCAACGTTTGCTCGATCGCCGTCAATCCTAAATTGGTAATATCTCAGTGCGTTTACTAACTGACGAAAATTTCAATGGTACTATATCACGAGGCTTGATTAGGCGTTTACCTGACCTAGACCTAGTTCGTGTTCAGGATGTTGGCTTGATGAACGCTGATGACTTAACTATCTTGGAGTGGGCAGCCCGTGAACAAAGAATATTACTTACCCATGATGTGGCAACGATTACTATGTATGCTTATGATCGTGTCAACAAAGGACTAACAATGCCAGGAGTGGTTGAGGTAATAGCAACTGCTTCGATTAAGAGAATCCTCGATGACTTAGAATTGTTTGTTCTCTGTAGCCTACCAGAAGAATATGACAGCCGTATCCTTTTCATCCCATTTCCCTAGAATATTAGTCTTAGAACTTAATGCCGAGTTGTCCATTGACACCGCGCACCGAATGATAACCGACTCCCACAAATACATTACCTGGAGGACGCACTTGTAATCCCCCAGAGATCGCTACATCATCTTCTGCGTCAGAATACAAACCAACACCAACATAGGGAGAAAGCAAGGGAAAACTGACAAACTTTAGCACGTCAACACCAGTAGCGCCGTCTTCACGACCACCGAGTTCTACTCCAAAGTCAAACCAACGAACGCCGAGAGAATAACTAACGTCGCTGTCTTCTACACCGACTGCTCCCCAGCCTTGTGGGGTGAGTTGACTGGCGGCAGCTTGCGGAAAGGAAATTACTCCCATTGTGGCTAAAGTGAGGGTCGCAGTCACGGAGAAAGAGTCTAATTTCATAACCAAATTGAGTCGTCCTTTTTTCTTCAACCATACCGCGATCGAGTAACAGTTGGGGGTGAATTGAACTGATTACTGTAAAACGTAGGTTGGGTGGAGAAGACGAAACCCAACATCAATATTCGTTATTCGTTATTCGTTATTCGTTATTCGTTATTTGTTCACTGCTTACTGGTCACTGGGAGACGTTCCATACTTCGACAAGCTCAGTAACAGGAACGTCTCTACATTGGTCACTGATCACTGATTACTGCTTACTGATCACTGATCACTGGTCACTGGTCACTGCAATGGGTGGAGGAAACGAAACCCAACATTCTTTACCAATAATCTGTAATTCGGTCAAGTCGTATTAAGACAACTAATTAGACTCTCTCAATCAATTAGATTTTTATATCAAACCCTGTCCTTTACACTTCTTAACCATTTTTCGATCGGGAAAAATATTGAGCAACGGTCATCCGCAGGCTCCCGAACTTGGTTCGGGAGTACGGATGACGAGAATACGCCTTTTCAGCTATGATACTCGAAACAATAATCCCACGGGATGGTCTGTGCTTTCATCAATTTATCCACCTCAAAGACTGATGATTTCGTGGCTAGTTTTCAAATCTTGTCAAGTTTTTGGGAAAGAGTTTAAACCAATTTTTACCAGTCAATGTTACAGTTTGCAGCGAAGGGTTGACGAAAAAACGGTTTAATGCTGTGGGGAAAATCTTCTTGGCGTGACCCTGAGTCTCACCCCCTACATCATACAACAGTTGGGGGTGAATCGATCGCGATCGATCGGTTCTGTGGATTCGATCGAACGGTAAACCATGTGAGAGTAAATGTTACATATTGTAGGGTTTGCCTTGCCCACCCTACCCTCTACCTTAAGCCCCCCAACCCCCCAAGTTTGGCAGGGCTGTTTCATTCTCGGTGTTAAAATCGAAAGCGATCGCCTAAAACCCCTACGGGGTGGCGCGATCGCGCCAATTTCTTCTAATTTGGCTTTTTCTTAAGAAAAAAGCCGTAAAACCCCTGCTATTCCTAACATCTGGAATAACCAAAAAAATAGAATGAAACAGCCCTGCCCAAGTTTGGGGGGCTTAAATGTAACTTTACTTTTCCAAAATGGTATAAATCATTAAAAGCCTAATCATTACGCTTCATATTCTTGAACAGTGACATTCTCCCTCGGTGAATCAAAGATTACACCGAGGGCTTCTAGCCTCACAGCCAAAAGATTTCCTGCGTCGCACTGATCTAGGACTGGTTTCCCAATCCCCCGACAGATCGCTCTTGATGGGATTTCCCATCGGTAGCAGGCAGTTTCCTTTCCGACGAGTCCCGCCGTACTAAATCTTCACCTCGATTTCTTAAGACTTGAGCGGCTGCAACATCTCTGTCCGCTTCATAGCTACATTCAGGACAACTATGCACTCTAACGCTCAAGTCTTTTTTGACATGAACACCACAATTTGGACAAGTTTGACTTGATCCCCTTGCATCAACAACACTAAAAAACTTTCCACGTTTCCAACAGACTTGTTGAGTAATGGTTCGGAATTGTCCAAAACCGCCATCCAACATTTCTTTCCCAAGCATTCCTTTAGCCGTAATGCGGTAATCCAAATCTTCCATGAAGATCATGTCACCAGCATCGCACAAGGCGTGAGCTTGTTTATAGTGGAAATCTTTTCGAGTGTTACTAATTTTGTGGTGCATTCTCGCCACCTTGATGCGTTGTTTCTCGTAATTCTTTGACCGCTTTTGTTTTCTAGAAAGTCGGCGTTGCAGTAATCCCAACTTGCTTTGCATTTTCTTAAAAAACTTCGGCGGTTTGACGAGAACCCCATCACTGGTTGCTAAAAATTTCTCTAACCCAATGTCAACTCCTAAAGCGTGACCATGAGGTTGTGGTTCAGGAACATTAACATCTAATTGAATACAAACTGAAACATACCATCGGTCTGCTTTTCTGATGACTCGAACTTGCTTAACTTTGAATCCATCAGGAATTGGACGGTGAACATTGATTCTAACTTTCCCAATTTTTGGTAAGTCAATTTGCCAAATCCCCCCTTCTTTTCCCCCCTTTCTTGTTCATTTGCCCCCTGTTGACGAAAACTAACCAAAGTCCAAACTGGGATGCGAGTGTTCCGAATTCGTGCATAACCCTGACAAATATTCGGATGTTTTTGAATCGTGCGTTCAGTCAGCTTTTGCAGGAGTAGGGTGTAATCTTCGCTATCTAGGGATTCAATTAAATTAACCAGAGAATCAACTAAACGAGAATTCATCTTTTGCACTTCTCCTTTTTCCCTCATGGTATCTGAAACCTTAAAAAGGATTAGATTCGGTGGAGAAGACGAAACCCAACATCAATATTCGTTATTCGTTATTCGTTATTCGTTATTCGTTATTTGTTCACTGCTTACTGGTCACTGCAATGGGTGGAGGAAACGAAACCCAACATTTTTACCAATAATCTGTAATTCGGTCAAGTTGTATTAAGACAACTAATTAGACTCTCTCACTCAATTAGATTTTTATATCAAACCCTGTCCTTTACACTTCTTAACCATTTTTTGATCGGGAAAAATATTGACGAGATTACGCCTTCTCAGCTATGATACTCGAAACGATAATCCCACGGGATGGTTTGTGCTTTTATCAATTTATCTACCTCAAAGACTGATGATTTCGTGGCTGATTTTCAAATCTTGTCAAGTTTTTGGGAAAGAGTTTAAACCAATTTTTACCAGTCAATGTTAAAGTTTGCAGCGAAGGGTTGACGAAAAAACGGTTTAATGCTGTGGGGAAAATCTTCTTGGCGTGACCCTGAGTTTCACCCCCTACATCTTACAACAGTTGGGGGTGAATCGATCGCGATCGTTCGCTTAATCGATCGGTTCTGTGCATTCCACAGCGCGAGAAATGTTGTGGAGTGCAATCTCAGGACAGGTACGCTTACACAGACCCGTTAAGACATTACCCGGACCGATCTCTTTCAATTCCGAAACTCCTTCCGATGCGAGTTTCAGCAGTATTTCTCGCCAGCGTACCGTTCCTGTCATTTGTTCCATGAGACGGCTTTTGAGAGTAGTTGCATCGGTGGTGGGAGTAGGATCAACATTGGATAAAACAGGAACGATCGCGTCCCCAAAATTAACCTCATCTAGCAGTTGCTTAAAATCTTGGGCAACCCCTGCCATCAGGGGAGAATGAAACGCACCAGAGACATTTAAGGGGATTGCTCGTTTGGTTTTAACTTCCGCTAAAACCGCATCAACCGCTTCTGGTGTTCCTGAAATCACCACTTGTTGCGGACTGTTATCGTTGGCGAGAACCACATCACTATCTTGAGCGAGCGCTTCGTCTAATTGAGTGCGATCGAACTTCATTAGGGCAACCATCTTCCCACCAGCAGCAGTTTCCATCAATTTTGCTCGCTGCTGCACCAATCGTAAACCCGCTTCAAAACCAAACACTCGCGCCGCATACAAAGCACTGTATTCCCCTAAACTATGACCCGCGACATACTGGGGAAACTGTCGTCCTTCCTCCAGTAATAAATCAATGAGAATGGACTCCACCACATAGAGACAGGGTTGCGTGTAAAGGGTGCGAGACAGTTGTTCCTCTTCTTGATGACAAACCTCTAAAACCGACCAGCCGAGGATTGTTTCTGCTTGTTGAAATCGTTCCTTTCCCAGAGTTGTTTCTCCTAAATCGGTATCCATACCGACGGTTTGCGAACCCTGTCCAGGAAAAACGAAAGCAAGTTTACTCATTTTTCTTTGTTATTTACAATACAATTTTTAAGATTCAATTTGCCATTGTACGATCGCGCTGCCCCAAGTTAATCCCGCACCAAATCCAGACATAGCAATAATATCACCCGACTTTAACTTCCCCGCGTGTTGGGCCTCATCTAGTGCCAAAGGAATAGAAGCCGCCGAAGTGTTCCCATAACTGGCTAAGTTACTAATGACCCGTTCTGGGGGAAGATTTAAGCGTTGTGCGACCGCATCCATAATCCGTTGATTTGCCTGATGGAGTAACAACCAATCCACTTGTTCTGCCGTTAATTCGGCATGAAAGAGCGCCTTTAAGATCACCTCTGGCACTTTTTCTACGGCAAAGCGATAGACTTCTTTTCCTTTCATGGTAATCGGTTGATATTTTCCCTGACCGACAGTCACCTCCTCGGTAAGATTTTTCTCCTCTCCCTGATGATTTAGTGTCAAGGTATGATTGAGACTACCATCACTACAGAGTTCAAATCCCAGTAACCGATCGCGATCGGGGGCTGTCGCTTCAATGACCACTGCACCAGCGCCATCGCCAAATAAAATACAAGTGCTGCGATCGGACCAATCCACCCAACGGGATAAGATATCAGCCCCGATGAGTAACACTTTCCGATAAGCACCGGTGCGGATAAATTGTGCGGCATTAACCAAACCAAACACAAACCCCGAACAAGCTGCGGTCAGATCGAAAGCAACTGCTTGCGTCGCACCGATCGCCCTTTGAATACTCACCGCACTCCCAAACAAATCATCAGGAGTTGATGTGGCTAAAATCACTAAATCAAGCTCTTGCGGTTGGACTTGTGCCATGGCGAGGGCTTTTTGACTAGCTTCTGTTCCGAGGGTAAGTAAAGACTCCTTTGGCGTGGCAAGACAACGCTGTTGAATGCCAGTACGAGTGGTAATCCAATCATCAGATGTTTCTACCATCCGCGCTAAATCCTGATTGGTTAATCGACCTGCTGGTGCTGCCGAACCACTCCCCGTAATACCGATTCCTGCTGAATAAAATCCGTTCCTCATCCAATTTGATCACGGGTTTAAAACCCAGTCATTGACGACATCTGAAAAAAAGTTAAGCCTTTTGACCGCTCGCAACGAATAGTAAGGCAAAACCGAATCTCTTGTCAACTTTTCCCCAATTCTTAAAAATTTGGAAGATGTGGCGATCGAAGATGCTTTAATTGAAGGAAGAACGGAGGTAGAAGGGGATTGACGCGATCGAGATCAATTAATTTTTTCTAATCACCAGTGACCAATGTAGAGACGTTCCATGGAACGTCTCCTTCCATGGAACGTCTCCTTCCATGGAACGTCTCCCAGTCACCAGTGACCAGTGAGGGGGTTGGGTTTCGTTTCTCTCCACCCAACCTACCCAAAGCCCCCCAATCATCGGCAGGGCTGTTTCATTCTCGGTGTTAAAATCGAAAGCGATCGCCTAAAACCCCTACGGGGTGGCGCGATCGCGCCAATTTCTTCTAATTTGGCTTTTTCTTAAGAAAAAAGCCGTAAAACCCCTGCTATTCCTAACATCTGGAATAACCAAAAAAATAGAATGAAACAGCCCTGCCCAATCATCGGGGGGTTGGGGGGATAAAAGAGGGGTAATTTTTCCAAAATCGTATTACAGATTCGTGCTGACTGTTGAATCTACGGATAAACCTTCTGTTCCTGCGCTGTAGGAACGAAGACGGGTTAAAACCTTCTCATCGATCGCATCTTTCGCCAGACGAATCGCATTATAAATCGAAGGGGCTTGAGAACTACCATGACTAATAATGCAAATGCCATCAACGCCCAGTAGTAACGCTCCTCCGTGTTCTGCGTGATCAATGCGTTGCTTAATCCGTTTGAGATTCGGTTTTAATAAAGCACTTCCCACCTGTCCATGTAATCCTCGTGGCAATTCTTCCTTGAGAATATCCAGTAAGACTTCTCCCACTGCTTCGGCAAACTTAAGAATCACATTCCCCACAAAGCCATCACAAACAATAACATCAAACTTTCCAGAGAGAACATCTCTCCCTTCGGCATTCCCGACAAAGGGAATCTGAGGATTGTCTGTCATCAACTGATGAGCGCGGATTGATGCTTCATTCCCCTTAGATGGTTCTTCGCCAATATTCAGTAATCCCACTTTCGGTTCAGCATTACCCAGAACATATTTACTGTAAACCGTCCCCATCAAGCCAAACTGTTCCAAAAATTTCGGGCGACAATCAACCATTGCTCCCGCATCGAGGATGATTACTGATTTTCCCGCGATCATTGTTGGTAAAATTGCCCCAATGGCGGGTCGATCGATGCCTTTTAAGCGTCCCAACCGTAACAATGCTCCCGCCATCGCCGCGCCAGAATGACCAGCAGAAACCACCGCCTCTGCTCGTCCAGCTTTCACCATATCCATCGCCACATTAATCGACGCTTTCCGTTTCTGTTTTAACGCCGCCATTGGCTCTTCTGACATTTCAATCACCCCTTCGGAGGGGATCACTTCTAGATGTGGATTATTCTGGCTTCCCGATGCTTCCATCAGGGGTTGAATCTGTTCTGGATCACCCACTAACAGCACATCTACTTCGAGTTCTTCTGTGGCTCGGAGCGCCCCAGTAATAATTTCACCGGGAGCATAGTCTCCCCCCATAGCGTCAACTGCAATTTTTGCGCGAGTCGATTTCATAAATCCAATTCGTATAAGTGTTAAGGACTTAGTTTAAGTCCTGTTTTCATTAAAGTAGAACTAAACAATTAAATTTTAAGTTAAAAACAGTGCAGTATGTCTCTTTAAGATAGATTACAGGTTGTTGTTACAACTGACCAGTCGTATTTTTGTGAGATTAGGGTAATGTTGGATTTGATTAGCTTGGGTTTAATTACGGAATTATTCACAGGATGGGGGGAAACGCCACCTCCTCTGAAGCCGATACAACCACTACAGTGGGAGGAATCAGCGTTATTTTCTCTCCCTCATTCTCCTGAACCGATCATCAAAAAAATTGCAGAAAACTATTTACAAGATTTATCTAACATGGGGATTCCCCTGGACAGTCAAGGGGTTTGGTTCGCTTCTGATTGGTGGACTTTTTCCCAACATCGCGGAGAGATTTCTCAGTCGGCGGCTTCTTTAACGAAAATTGCCACCAGTTTAGCGGCTTTAGACACTTATGGGGTTAATTATCAGTTTGAAACTCTGGTGAGACACACGGGGGGAATTGAAGATGGGGTTTTAAAAGGGGATTTAGTGATTGAAGGGGGAGGTGATCCCTTTTTTGTCTGGGAGGAGGCGATCGCGCTCGGAAATCGCTTAAATGAATTAGGAATTGAAAAAATAAGCGGGAATTTAATTATTGTTGGTGATTTTTTTCTGAATTATCAACAAAATCCTCAAACTTCCGCTCAACTTTTCGCCCAAGCACTCAATCATCAATTATGGTCACGAGAGATTCAAAAGCAATATAAACAACTCCCCTCGGAAATGCTGCGTCCACAAGTGCAAGTTTTAGGGAATATTCAGGTTAGTAATAACGCTGATTTTAAGAGTAATAAATTGCTAATTCGCCATCTTTCTCTGCCTTTAAGGGATATCCTTCAAGAAATGAATGTTTATAGTAATAATAAAATGGCGGATTTAATCGCTCGATCGGTGGGGGGAGCGAAAATAGTCGAACAAAAAGTTATCGAAATTACACAAGTTTCTTCTGAAGAAGTACAATTAATTAATGGTTCAGGATTAGGAATTGATAATCGCTTATCCCCTCGTGCTGTGGCGAAAATGTTACGGGCAATTCAACAACAATTAGAATCTGAGGGGGAAACAATGGGAGCAATTTTACCTGTTACTGGAATTAATCGCGGTACTGTGCGCGATCGAGCCATCACCGAAGGAATTGCGGTAAAAACAGGCAGTTTATGGAATGTTAGCGCTTTAGCGGGGGTGATTTCAACGAAGCGTCATGGCTTAGTTTATTTCACCATTATTAATCAAAATGGCAATCTGCAAACTTTCCGTAATCAACAAGATCAGTTTCTACAACAATTAGATCAATCATGGCAAATTTCTAGATTTAAAAGTAATTCTCTGGTTCAATTAGGTGATCCCAAACGTAACCTTCCAGTGACCAGTTAAGCAGTTGCCAGTAGTTCTCAAACTTAATTAGTAATACCATGCGTGAACAATTAGTGCTACAAATTAACGACTTAGATTATTAATTCACTGGTCACTGGTCACTGATCACTGGTCACTGATCACTGGTCACTGGTCACTGATCACTGATCACTGGTCACTGGTCACTGGTCACTGATCACTGATCACTAATTACTGGTCACTGGTCACTGGTCACTGGTCACTGGTCACTGATCACTAATTACTGGTCACTGATTACTGGTCACTGGTCACTGGTCACTAATTACTGGTCACTGATTACTGGTCACTGGTCACTGATCACTGATCACGGTAAGATTAAACTCTTGGTGGGGAAAGTTATCCCCGATCATCGTTATTATTAATTTTGAGGAGAAAACCATTGGATTTATCACGGATTCCCGCACAGCCGAAACCTGGTTTAGTCAACATTGTGATTGAAATTGCAGGGGGAAGCAAAAACAAATATGAGTTTGATAAAGACTTAAATACTTTCGCCCTCGATCGCGTGTTATATGCTTCTGTTCAATATCCCTACGACTATGGGTTCATTCCCAACACCCTCGCCGATGATGGTGATCCCCTCGATGGGATGGTAATCATGGATCAACCGACTTTTCCTGGTTGTGTGATCACTGCTCGTCCCATTGGGATGTTAGAGATGATTGATGATGGCGATCGAGACGAAAAACTGCTCTGTGTTCCCGATAAAGACCCCCGATTCAAAGAAATCAATGCCCTTGGGCAAATTGCCCCTCACCGTCTCGATGAGATTTCCGAATTTTTCGCCACCTATAAACGCTTAGAGAAGAAAGAAACGGAAATTTTAGGTTGGAAAGATGTGGACACCGTTAATGCTTTAGTCGAAAAGTGTGTGAAAGCGGTTAACGGTTAATTCCATTCTATTCTTCCCTTACTGTGGAGACGTTCCTTGGAATGTCTCTACCTGCTTGGTTGTTGCTTCGTCACACTGATCATTAAACTGGTTCACTAAACCCTTGTTGTTGTACATAACCATGGTGGTGGTTGGGTTGTCTTGGAAACCGATTTGTTGATAAAAATTTTGTTGATAAGTCGTCATTAAATACACTCGTTCAACACCAATTAAACGCGGATGTGCCAACATAGTTTCAACTAAGGTACTCCCTAAACCGACTCCTTGATATTCAGGATGAATCACCACATCCCAAATCGTCGCGCGGTAAACACAATCACTGGTGGCGCGAGAAAACCCAATTAAACGTTCTCCTTCCCAAACTGTAATCACGGGATTACTATTCGCAATCGCCGTTTTTAATCCCGCTTCGGTTCGTCCTTGCGCCCAAAATGCAGTAAGGTTGAAGAGGTTTTGTAAAGCGGGAATATCGATCTGGTTTGAGTCGTCACAAAATTGAATTGGCATTTTGTTCTTCGTTCTTCGTTATTTATGATTAAGATGAGGTGCGTCGATGAACCATGGTTGAACCACTTTGATCCGTTGGCATGACTAACATTTCACTCACATTAACGTGAGGAGGGCGAGTGGCGCAAAAATACACGACATCAGCAATATCTTCTGGGGAAAGGGGGGTTAAGCCTTGATAGGTTTTTTCGGCTTTTTCTTGTTCCCCACGAAATCGCACTAAGCTAAACTCGGTTTCCACTAAGCCTGGATCAACACAACTGACTCGCACTGGTGTTCCCAAGAGGTCTTGTTTTAAACCTTCTGATAGGGTGCGAACGGCGGCTTTAGTGGCGCAATAAACGTTTCCTTTGGGATAGGTTTGATGTCCCGCGATCGAGCCGATATTAATAATATGACCGCTTCCTCTTTCTACCATATTAGGCGCAATTTTTCGAGTCATGTAAAGCAACCCTTTGATATTGGTATCGATCATTTCTTCCCAGTCTTCAATGCTTCCTTCCTGTAGGGGATTCAGTCCGCGACTTAATCCTGCATTATTGATTAAAACATCAATGTTTGACCAGGGAGAGGGAAGGGAGGAAAGAGATTGTTCTAAGGTCGCTCGATCGCGCACATCAAAGGAAAGTAAATAACACTCGCTTCCATACTCTGTTTTTAGTTCTTGGGCTAATTCCTCTAAGCGGTCTTGACGACGTGCATTAAGAATTAACTTTGCTTTCCCCTGAGCAAATATTCTGGCACAAGCAGCCCCAAGGCCGCTACTCGCGCCAGTAATCAAAACGATTTTATCTTCGAGAGAGTTCATCAATCAGTTGGTTTGGAGTTTGACAACGCAGACATCGGAGAAATCACATTAACTCGTTCGGAAATCAGGGTAATTCCATCATCTCGAACAATTATCGCAGACAGCCAGCGTTCCCCAGGTCGATCGATTTTTCCCAGTCGATAAATTCCACCAGCAGGTAGAATTTCTAAATCAAGCTCTTGTGGGGCTAAATATTTACTGGAGGTGACTGCTTCTTCCAATGCTGTTCCTAACAAGATATCATTTCCCACTGGTTCGCGGACAATCACATCAAAATTAAATTCTTCTCCTACTTCTACCTCATTGGGAGCATTGACTTTGACACGCGGCGCACTGCCAATATAGAGTCGGGAACTTTCTTCTAAGGTATTCTGAGAGACAATTTTACCATTGCGAAACCGTTGGCGCGATCGCAGCCGCGCATCTAAAAACGCTTCTTTTCCTTGGATTTCTCGCAATCCTCGGATACGAGTGACGGTTTCTGCTACGATCGCATCTCCCTCTCGTTCCCAACTTTGTAATTCTACCTGATAATCTAGTCGGGAATAGGTGTCCCAGAGTTGTTCGAGTTTTTGGGTTAAGGTTTCTACATTTAAACCCGATTCAGCGCTAAAGTTTTGACTATAAACCGATCGCACTGCTTCTAAATTACCATTATTGGCGGCGGTTTCTAATTGATTTAGCCGTTCGGTGAGAGTTTTTGGTGCTGTATTAGCGGGAGCGGCTTGAGCAACGGTACTCATTAACAAGAGCGCGATCGATGCGATGATATAGGAGAATGGGGTGCTTTTTTTTAGGAGATGATTTAGCATTTTTTTATAATCGATCAATCTTTCACTTTTACTAATTAAGTTTGAGAACTACTGGTCACTGGTCACTGGTCACTGGTCACTGGTCACTGATCACTGGTCACTGATCACTGATCACTGATTAATGTTGGGTTTCGTTTCCTCCACCCAACCTACAGATTAGTCACTGCTCATAATTTGAGGCACACGGAAAAAGGTATCTTCCCGCGTTGGTGCTTGTTCTAACAACGCTTCGGTTTCTGCATAAGGAATTTCTTGATCCGATCGCGTGATATTACTGACATCGATCGCGCGGGTTGTGGGAGCAACATCTGTGGTGTCTAACTCATTGAGTTGTTCCACATATTCCAAAATCCCACTGAGTTGGCTAGTCAATTGTTGTTCTTCTTCTGGTGTTAGTTCTAAACGTGCTAAGTGAGCGACTTTTTGCACTTGTTCAAGATCAATCATCTTTTCTTCGTGCGGGAGACTCCCTCTATACCCGAAGGGTTAGGGGGAGAGGAAAGCACGTCCTCCATTTAATGTGTTTACAAAAGGGAGTGAAGGGAGAGAGGTGTAGTCTCCCTTCAGTTCCCAATAATGGGAGACTTCGCTACACCGAGTTAAGTATGCTTCGCCAAGGTTTCTAAAGTTTGTCAAGCTAACAGCACTTTCTTAACCCGTTTAGGAATGTTTAACTGTTAACCACAGAGCAGGGAACTAGCACGTATTCCGAGGTGTGATGGCTTTAGAAACGTAGCCCTGAGCGAAGTCGAAGGGCTTAGGCTGGTCAACTTGTGGACTCCAAGAAGCCCCCGTTATAACCTCCCAAGAGGTTTAACGGTGGGTCGTTGACATTCAGTCTTTTCTAAAAATAAACGTCGATGTCGGAACGACCAGTGGTTTTGAGCCAGTTTTGGGCTTCAATGTAGTTATTGGGGGCCATGCGAATCGCTTCTTTCCAGTATTCCGCCGCTTGATCGAAGAGTGCTTCTCCTTGTTCTTCTCGCCCTTCTTTTTTGGCTAAATCTCCCTGATGGTGGTAGATCACAGCGATATTATTCATGGCTTGGGGAAGACGGGGGTTATCTTCGATCGCTTTTTGGTAGTATTCCAGCGCTCTTTCATACTCACCATTACTGGTGTGAATTAAGGCTATATTATACAACACATAGCTTCGATCGTTCGGGTCTTCTTCTAGTTTTAAAGCCTCATAATAATTATCTAACGCCTCTGCATATTCCCCATCAGACTGCGCTGACATTCCATCTCGATAATAGGTAAATGCTTCTTTTGATCGTTTTCCAGTGGGCAACATTTTGAGGATAATATCTGCCATCACTGTAAATGATTTATCAATGAAGTTATCGTTACGCTGTGTTCTTGGCATCGCTGTTCTTAGATTACATCATCTACATTACGTTTACTTTTACTTTAACTGATCGCTCGATCGAGATGGACTTTAATCGCTTATTGAATTAACACTGGACTATAATTGTCAATTGTACGTTATTAATTTGTAACACTGAATTTTTTAATGAAGCAACAAACGAAAGTCTCCACCTCTTCTCAGGTGACAACCTTACAGGTGTCTCCAGGACAGATCATGCGCGGCAAAGGTGCAATTACAGAAGCTGGGGCAAATATTGCTCAGTTGGGAAAACGTCCCTTGATCATTGGGGGCGATCGCGCTTTAAAATTAATTCAACCTTTATTAGCGCCACTTTGCCAAGAACATGATCTCACGATAACCAGTGCTTCTCATTACCCCGACTCTTGCGAAAAATCACAGCAAACGCTACAAGCGGTCGTTTCTGATCACCAAGCAGACTTAATTATTGGTGTCGGTGGTGGCAAAGCATTAGATATGGCGAAATTAGTTGCTTCCCAGTGTCAGTTACCCATGGTTACGATTCCCACGTCTGGCGCAACTTGTGCCGCTTGGACAGCCCTATCGAATCTCTACACAGAAGCAGGGGCTTTCCTCTATGATGTTCCCCTTCCCTACCCTCCCAACTTACTGATTCTCGACTACGATTTAATCGAAACCGCACCGAAACGCACTCTCATTGCTGGTATTGGTGACGCTCTCGCGAAATGGTACGAAGCATCGGTGAGTAGTGGTCACGCCACCGCCAGTTTAACCATTGCTGCGGTGCAACAAGCGCGAGTGTTACGGGATATCCTACTGCAAAAGTCAGCAACTGCGCTGGAAAATCCAGGGGGAGCAGTTTGGCAAGAAATTGTTGACGCAACGGTATTACTGCCAGGTGTCATTGGCGGTTTAGGTGGCGCAAATTGTCGCACAGTTGCCGCTCATGCCATCCATAATGGGTTAACCCATATAGAAGCGACTCACAACATCCTTCATGGCGAAAAGGTTGCTTATGGGATTTTAGTGCAACTGCGGTTAGAAGAAATGGTGGAGAATAACCAATTGGCAGCAACAGCGCGACAGCAATTATTAGAATTTTATTCCGAAATCGGTTTACCAAAGAGCCTTGAGGATTTAGGATTAGAGAACGTGACTTTAACTCAGTTGCAGCAAGTTGCGGAAATTGCTTGTGCGCCTAATTCTGATATTCATCGTTTACCTTTTACAGTAGAGCCGACGGAATTAGTGGCGGCAATGGTTTCGACAACGGTAACTGTTAATAGCAAAGCTGCGGCTAAGGTTTAGAATCGGCATTTTGTGAAGGAAACTAAGAAAACGATGGGATATCTACCAACCCCTGCTGAACGATTAAACGCCCTTCCTCCCTATGTGTTTGCTCGTCTGGATGAATTGAAGGCAAAAGCGCGAGAACAAGGCTTAGATTTAATAGATTTGGGGATGGGAAACCCAGATGGCTTTGCTCCCTCTCCTGTGATTGAGGCGGCGATTAATGCTTTGAAGGTGAGAGAAAATCACGGTTATCCGCCGTTTGAGGGGACGGGTAGTTTTCGCGCTTCGATCGCGCGGTGGTATCATCGTCGTTATGGGGTGAATTTATCTCCAGACAGTGAGGCGTTACCGCTCATTGGCTCAAAGGAAGGGTTAACCCATCTCGCTTTAGCTTATGTTAATCCTGGGGATTTAGTTTTAGTTCCCTCTCCTGCTTATCCTGCTCATTTTCGCGGCCCCCTCATTGCTGGTGGTAAACTCCATCAAATGGTTTTAACGCCCGAACAAGACTGGTTAATTGATTTAAGTGCAATTCCAGAAGATGTGGCGCAACAGAGCAAGATTTTATATTTCAATTATCCCAGTAATCCCACCACTGCGGTTGCACCGAGGGAGTTTTTCGAGGAAATTGTGGCGTTTGCTCGTCATTACTCGATTTTATTGGTACATGATCTCTGTTATGCGGAATTGGCGTTTGATGGCTATCAACCGACGAGTGTTTTAGAAATTCCAGGGGCGAAGGAAATTAGTGTGGAGTTTCACACCCTCTCGAAAACCTATAGTATGGCAGGATGGCGTGTGGGGTTTGTGGTGGGAAATAGTAAAATTATCCAAGGACTGCGGACGCTGAAAACCAATATGGATTATGGGATTTTTTCGGCGGTACAAGCGGCGGCGGAAACGGCGTTAGATTTGCCAGATAGTTATGTGGAAACCGCCCAACAGCGTTATCAGCAACGACGGGATTTTTTAGTGGCTGGGTTAGAAGCGTTAGGTTGGAAGATTCCGAAACCGAAGGCGACAATGTATTTATGGGTTAAGTGTCCAAGGGGGCGAAGTTCGACGGATTTTGCTTTGGATACGTTGCAGAAAACGGGTGTGGTGGTTACGCCAGGGAATGCTTTTGGAGAGGCGGGAGAAGGGTATGTGAGGATTAGTTTAATTGAATCGATCGATCGCTTGCAAGAGGTTTTAAATCGCTTTCAACAAGCAGGGATTCGTTATAAGTAATAATCACTACTCGATCGAGGAAACCACCTCTCGCACCCGATAAATCGGTCTGCCTTGTGATTCGTGATAGGTGCGAATGAGGAGTTCTCCTAATAAACCAAAGGAAAATAATTGTACGCCAGCTAACAGTAATACTACCACTAAAATTAACAGTGGTCGATCGCCAATATCTTGATTAAAGGCAAACTTAACAAACGTTAAATACGCACCAATTAAGACTCCCAACCCCATAGAAGTTAATCCTAAAGAACCAAAAACGTGCATCGGACGAGTGAGAAACTTCTGCATAAACCAGATAGTTAACAAGTCCATTAAAACTCGCAAGGTTCGCCCTAAACCGTATTTACTGCTACCATAGCGTCGGGGATGATGTTTAACAGGAATTTCGGTAATTTTTGCCCCTTCAATAAACGCTAATGCGGGAAGAAACCGATGTAATTCGCCATATAAATTCATATCCGCCAACAATTCCGCACGATAGCCTTTGAGAGAACAGCCATAGTCATGGATGCGAACATTTGTGACTTTTCCGATCAGCCAGTTTGCGATTTTTGAAGGGAGTAAGCGGGTTAACGCAGCATCTTGGCGATATTTGCGCCAACCACTAACGAGATCATAGCCTTCTTCTAGTTTAGCGAGGAGTTGTGGGATATCAGTGGGATCGTTTTGTAAATCTGCATCAAGGGAAATGATAAACTGTCCCTGTGCTTGATGGAAACCCGCAGCCATGGCAGCGGTTTGTCCATAGTTGCGCCGCAGAATGACCGCAGATAAGTCTTTTCTGCTTTGTGCTAGTGTTTTGAGGAGTGCGGTTGAACCATCCTTAGAACCGTCATCAACACAGATCACTTCATAGGGGCGTTGCGTCGGAATTAAAGTTTGTGCGATCAAATCGACTAACGCTTCTAAACTCTCCACCTCATTGTAAATGGGAACAATTACAGAAACCTGCGGCGCTGTTTTAATCTCATCAAGTACCTTCTCGGAAAAACTAGGAGAATAACTCACTCACACCTCACAAAAAACTAACTGATCAACTTGATTTTACCTTGTCAAGCGATCGTGCTGTAAATGATCCCTTGTGCGACTCGATTACTCGATGCAAATATTCCGATTCAATAATAGGACAAATGCGATCGTCAATTAAAGGCAATAGTACAAAATCATCTTTTTAAATTTGATCAACACTTAAACGATCGCGCCATTGCAGAAATTACAAACCACATTTCCGATTAAGTATGATGGGAATTATTTAATTAGAGGAAGAATCCAAGCAATGATCAAACTCGAAAAAATTACAATTTCGATGATTTTGAGATGAGGAGAAAGTTTTCGCAATTCTTGTTTGATACCAGTCGCAATTTTGTTTTCTTTTAGCCAAGTTTTGACTTGTGTTCCCCATAAAAACGGACTATCTTTAGACCGAAACTGCCAGTGAAACATCGAGAGTAAAAGTGGTTTCCCTCCCACTTTTAGTCCCATCAATGAATGAAGTGCGATCGCGATTACTAGAACGACCCAAGAGATTAAATGAGCATAATACCAACCATGATTAAGTTCACCTCTAGGCAACCATTTCTCATCCATCATTTTCCCAGAAAACAGGGCAAAACTTAAGGCAAATATGGCTAGAGTATTGGTTAATCGATGTAGGTTATACCACCAAATTGGCTTACCAATTTTATTTAATTCCCTGACAAAAGAGGATTGAATGAGTCTTCGTTGTCCGCGATGAATGGCGTAGAAAACAAAAATAGGAAAGATTAATAAAGACCACAGTCCAAATGTTCCATGAATTCCTTCAATGTCCGACCATTTTGGTAGGGGAAGACCTCCCCATCGTCCATCATAAGTGTCATAAGTCCAGAAAGCTGTAATAATTGCTGCGAGGACGAAAAAGGCGATCGCGCTATGTAAAAAACGTAAAAGAAAGGGTTGATAAGGAGACTTAGGAGAGGATGACATTTCTGTTTAACTGTCTAGATTATACTGATCTGATTTTATCTTGGAAACTGCGAGAGTAACCAAGCACCAACTTCACTATGACTCATTTTCCGCGTGCGTTGTAGTGCTGTTTCTAAAAGAGAAATGTCTAATCCAGACAAGACTTGAGATTCGTTAATTCTAAAGCTACCTTCTGTATTCATCGCAAAAGTAAGGATTTTCCCTTGTTCCACATCCACAATTACTTAGGTTGAATAATCGGACAAACGCGATCGTCCTCTGGGATTTCTAAAATGGGATTCAGGATCAGTCGTAGGTTGGGTGAAATGAAATGCAACCCCACAACAATCGATCGATGATAAAAAGTAGGTTCGGTGAAATGAAATGCAACCCCACAACAATCGATCGATGATAAAAAGTAGGTTGGGTGAAATGAAAGGCAACCCCACACCAATCGATCGATGATAAAAAGTAGGTTGGGTGAAATGAAATGCAACCCCACACCAATCGATCGATGATAAAAAGTAGGTTGGGTGAAATGAAATGCAACCCAACAACAATCGATCGAAACTTTTGTTCCAAACATTCACAGATTGATCCGTTGGTGTCACAATAGAAAAGCTAAGAGTTAAAGTTGCACGAACACCAAACAAGTCCATGCGAGTCTCTCTAAATTGGTTACAGGAATTTGTTGATCTCGATTTAACACCAGAAGCCCTTGGTGAAATTTTAACCATTGCGGGGTTTGAAGTGGAAGAAATCGAACACCGTCGCACGTTTGCGGAAGGCGTAGTGGTGGGAAAGGTTTTAGAACGAAATAAACATCCCAATGCAGATAAACTGAGTGTGTGTCGCGTTGATATTGGTGAAGATGAACCGAAAACCATTGTCTGTGGTGCGAGTAATGTTCGCGCTGAAATTTATGTTCCAGTGGCGACCATGGGAAGTTATCTCCCTGTGAAAGACTTAAAAATTAAACGCAACAAGTTACGGGGAGTCGCATCAGAGGGAATGATTTGTTCTCTAGCAGAGTTAGGGTTGGAAAAAGAGTCTGATGGGATTCATGTTTTTTCCCAAGAGAATCTCACGGTGGGAGAACCCGTTTATCCGATTTTGGGATTAGATGATGTGGTGTTAGACTTGACCACAACGGCGAATCGTGCGGATGCGTTGAGTATGGTCGGTGTCGCGCGAGAAGTGGCGGCGCTGACGGGGAAACCTCTCAGGCTTCCTGAATCGTCACAGCAGGAGATTGCTGGCGGTGAGGGGTCTTTACAAGTACAGGTGACAGCAACGGAGGCTTGTCGCGCCTATTTCGGGACGGAAATTAGAAACTTGGAAATTGCCCCCTCTCCCCAATGGTTACAGCGACGGTTACAAGCAGCAGGGGTGCGTCCGATTAATAATGTGGTTGATGTTACAAATTATGTGCTGTTGGAGTGGGGTCAACCGTTACACGCCTTCGATCGCGATCGATTACAATCGGTAGCAAAAGGGGAAGGGTTAACTATTGGGGTTCGTCTCGCTACCGCAACGGAAACTTTAACCACTCTCGACGGACAATCTCGTGAACTTCATCCCGATAATTTACTGATTACGGCTAATGATGTTCCTATTGCCTTAGCTGGCGTAATGGGTGGTGAAGAAACGGAAGTTTATGACCAAACTGAGAATATAATTTTGGAAGCGGCGCTGTTTGAACCCGTAGCAGTAAGACGATCGGCAAGGGCGCAAAGCCTACGCACAGAGGCTTCTACTCGCTATGAACGCAGCGTGAATCAAGCGGAGTTAGAACGGGCAAATCAACGCGCGATCGCACTTTTAAGGGAGTTGGCAGCAGGAACGCCCACTCAACAAGCAATTGCTGATACTCGTCCCACGCCAGAACAATGGTATCGTTCTTTGACCCTACGCCTCGATCGAGTCCAGCAAGTGTTAGGAAATGTTAACAACCGAGATGATGGCAAACTCACCGCCGAAGATGTGGAACGCACTCTCACCACATTAGGTTGTGAATTAGAGAGACAATCTGAGGTTTCCCTGACTTGGACAGTCACAGTTCCCCCTTACCGCTATCGAGACTTAGAACGAGAAATCGATCTCATCGAAGAAGTCGCCCGTCTCTACGGCTATGATTATTTTCAAGATACGCTTCCTGAAAGTACCCAACCGGGTTATCTCTCCTCACGACAACAAAACAAAAACCGCATCCGAGAAGCAATGCGTGCGGTGGGTTTAACTGAGGTGTTACATTATTCTCTGGTCAAACCCGAAGGAGAAGCGGTAACCTTAGCAAATCCTCTCTTCAAAGAATATTCAGCACTGCGAACCGAGTTAATCACAGGATTAATTAACGCCTTTTCCTATAATTTTGCGCGAGGAAATGGCGCATTAAACGCCTTTGAAATCGGACGAAGATTCTGGCAGACTGAAACAGGTGTCGGAGAAGCAGACACCCTCGCGGGAATTATGGGTGGTGAAATGTTCTCTCAAGGACGTTGGACAACTTCCGGTCAAGGACAACCGATGAGTTGGTTTCAAGGGAAAGGGTTGTTAGAAGCCGCGTTCACTCGTTTGGGTTTAACAGTGACTTATGAAGCCACTCAGGAAGAGAAACGGTTACATCCTGGACGCACTGCAATTTTGTTTTTAGAGGGAGAAAGATTAGGCATTTTCGGACAATTACATCCCCAGTTTTCCCAAGAAAATGATCTACCAGAAACGGTTTATGTGTTTAGTTTTGATTTAGAACAACTATTAAACGCTTTAGCTGCGAAAAATGTCTCCCAGTCTCGTTTTACGCCCTTTTCCACTTATCCTGCTGTTGCTAGAGATATGGCATTATATGCGCCAGTTGACCTTCCCGTTGCTTCCCTGATTCAGGTGATGAAAAAAGCAGGAGGAAAACTGTTAGATAATGTGGAATTGTTTGATGAATATCAGGGGGAAAATGTGCCAGACGGACAACGGAGTTTAGCCTTTAGTTTAAATTATCAGGCACTCGATCGAACCTTAACCGATGAAGAAGTCGAACCCGCTTTAGAGAAAGTTCGCAAAGCATTAACCAAAGAATTTGATGTTACTTTAAGGAGTTAAAATTATGGCAAAATATGTAATGTGGGGCAATTATTGTGAGAACGTAGAAGAAAAACGCGCCCCTTATCGTCAAGCCCATTTAGACGGTTTAAAAGCACAAAAAGAAGCGGGAACCTTGTTAACGATCGGACCGACAAAAGACTTAAAACAAGTGTTCGCATTGTATGACGCACCCGACGAGAAAACAGTACGAGAATTAGTCGAAAATGATCCCTATTGGCAAAATGGAATTTGGACAGAATACCAAGTTAAAGAATGGATACAAGCCTTTTAATTAAGTTATGTAGGTTGGGTGGAGAGAAACGAAACCCAACAACAATCAGTGACCAGTGACCAGTGACCAGTGACCAGTGATATAAATATGAAAGACTTTTGCATAAAATTTAACTAAAATGGTTAAAGCCATCAGCATTGAAAGTTAAATGAGTCAAATCAACTGGCAATAAATTATTGCACAGCTACCTTCTAACGCAATAGAACCAATAATAGAAACTTCATTTGTTATTCCTCTTCTTCAATCACTAGGCTATGGTGATAATAACCAAACTCAAGAATTTCCTACTGGTAATGGTAATGATAAGGTTGATTTTGCTGCCCGAAAAGACTCAAACAATTTCATAGAAAATCCCCAAAATCCTGATCTTTTGGTAGAAGTGAAAGGACGAAGAACATCTAGTGGAAATATAATTAATTTAGCCAGTGGAACATCCCAATATAGAGAAACTGTAAACCAATTAAAAAGATATCTTCTTGCACCTAACTGCAAAAGTGTAAAATGGGGCATTATTACCAATGGGAATCATCTCCAGTTATTTCGTAAACATGGGAAAGTGATTCATCCTGCAACCCCTAATCTAGAAATTAGTTCTCAAAACATCACTAATATTATTCAGCGAGTTAAAACGATTATTGAAACTCCTCAACGGGGTTTAACTGTGACCTTCTATAATAATCAAGGTGGGGTGGGGAAAACAACAACGCTGGTTAATTTAGCTGGTTTATTATCGCAAGGCTTAACAAGGAAGAAGAAAGTTTTAGTTATAGATTTCGATTCTCAGGGAGATTTAAGCCGTCTTCTCGGAATCAATCAAGCTCAAAATTTATCAATGCCTTTACTACAAAATCAACAGCCTGAATTGACGCTTTATCAATGCTTAACTAATACCAATGCTCATTTAAAGCAGGCAGTTGAACGCATCCCAATTTACATTCCAAAACAAAAACAAACTATTGTTACGGATTATTTATGGGCAGTTGCTGTAAAAGAGGATGAAAAAGAGAATCTTCAAAATATAAATATATCTCAAATACAAGGAAAAGCATCGAGATTAAAAAAACTCATTCAATCTGTTAAAAATGACTATGATTATATTTTTATAGATGCTCCTCCCAGTTCTGATTTTTTTAGTAAAAGTGCCTTGTTTGCTGCTGATGTCGTCTTGATTCCAACTGAGCATATTCATATTAACTCGTTGTCTAATGCCAAATACCTAATCAAGAATACCCTCCCCAGAATTCAAGAAGAAAAGCAAGAAGGAACACCGATTCCCCTTCCCATCTTCTTTAATGATCATAATCCAACATTACCATCTTCAAGAAATTCTCATAGGATTATTCAAGGTTTACTTAGACAAGAAAATAATGCCTATGATCCTGATTTAGTTCCTTATTTTTATCCGAGAAGCACGAAGATTCTTGATCCCTATGTTTTCAGCATTAAAAGCCACTTACACATTCCCACCGCTGCGGTAGAAAAAAGGATCGCATCTCTCAAGTATAGAGCAATTGCTAAGCTATATTTAAGTATGGCAAAGGAGTATTTTTTAGATGGGTGATTTTGATAATATTGGTGAGTTAATGCACTTGCCCTTAGAAAGTATTAATCTAGTTAGTAACTATTCTGTTCCTCAGTTTATGATTAAGATAGGAGCAGAAGCAATTCTGAATTCTCATGGCAGAAACTGGGTCCCAGTGATTGTTCAAGAAACTTCGATGTATGAATATCAAGTAGTTTCTAATCACTTGGTTTATTTAGCGTCTAAACAAGCTGAGTTAGAACGAGTTTGGTGTTTTGTTATTAGTCCAGAGGCTGAAAATATCACTCAAGCTAAACTTTTGACTCGGGAAACTTTCCCCCAAGTTAATCTTTGTACGGCTGATCAAGAAATGATTTTTAGTGTTTTGAACTATTTAAGTAGTCTAGAAGGAAGTCCGTTAAAAGGAGTAAATGTTGGTAAGGCGGCTGCTAAAATTGCTAATGCTAATCGGGCAATTTGGAAAAGTTTTAATCCCATCACTAAATTAAAATGTGGCATAGTGAGTGATCAAAAAATTAAGTCTCTTCAGAAAATTTTTTATCTTCAACCACCGCCACCGCCTCCCTTACCTGAACCAGTTTCTTTAAAAACAGCGACTAGAGACGAAGTTTATGAACGTTTGATCTATCTTAAAGAATATCAAATTGGTGGCTTTGAAAAGGTAAATATTGAGCAAGCAACTACTTCAATTTTAAGTGCGGATAAAACAAACTGGCGCAACTTAAAGCCAATTACTAAGTTGCGTTGTGGTATTGGTGAGGCTAAAGTTAACACCTTAAAACAAGTTTTTAGAGTCGAATAAGGCTCACCAAGTTCCCCCAAGATTGGGGGTTAGGGGGCTGATATGATCTAGCTGTTGGTGTTGGGTTTCGTTTCCTACACCCAACCTACATTTGCTTACGGCGAAGGTTGGGTTTCGTTTCTCTCCACCCAACCTACGTTTTTACCATGGACTACCAACCAAACTAAAGGCAGCCCAGTAGAAGGGATGACTCAAGTCTTCAGCACGAGTGGAAATCTCTGTTGGTAAGGTTAATTCTCCGCGTGGGGTGATAATTTCTGAACCTTCTAGTCGCACTTCACCGTTGATCAGGTTAATTTGTGCTTGTTGTATCGCTTCTGCTTTGATGGGGGCGGTGTTTAATTGGCGATAAAACTCACTCATTAATCCTAATGTTCCCGTGTCTCCGACATACCAGAGACTCCCTAAGGCTGATTTTACGCCAGCTTGTACCGTCAATCCTGCGAACCCTAATTCCACTTGTTCGTTACCAACAGCAGTTCGACAAGCACTCAACACTAATAATTCTACAGGGGGATCGTTGAGATTTAATTGACGAATGTCTTCTAAACTGAGTTTTCGATCGTAAAGCTGGATATAAATATCTTCTAGATTACCCGGTCGAAAATCCGCATGAGTCGCTAAATGAATGATTCCTTCTGGATTCCGTCTTCTTTCTTGACGGAAGTTTTCGAGAGTGAACTCGTCATTAATTTGAAACTCACCGCGCCAAATCTCATTGGCAATTGTCGGTAGTTCTAACTCTACCGCAGGTAAAGGACCCAATGCTGTGGGATCATTGAAATTAGAAGCCCCGATGGCAAAGACTTCTAAGTCTTGGAGGTTTTTATAGCGAGTATCTGTCAGACTCAAACTAGGAGAGAAACCAGTGCTATAGTTCTCTACAAGGAATTGTTCTCCATCATGTAAGGCGGCGACGGGTAATAAGCGTAACCCTGAAGGCATAATAAAAACAAGGTTCTCGATTTCTTGTGCTTCTAAGGTTGCTTCTAAGGGTTCAATAATCCAATCATAAAGCTGTTGGGCTGGTGCGAGGTAGGGTTTAGCCTGACGGGCAAAAGGGCTGGGAGGACTGGAAATTGAGCCATATAAAGCCTCTGCGGTTTGTTCTACTTGTTCACGGGTGGCGTTTTCGACAGTGATGCGGAAGGGTTCGCCGCTTTCGGTGACTAATAAAATTTCTAGTTGATCATCGGGTTGACGGGGAACTGATAAGGTAACGTCTGCTTTCCGTTGGGAAAGGTTGAAATATTGTTCGTAGTCTTGGGTGAAACGGGCTTCTTGACGTTGGAAATCTGTGATTCCTGTGAGGGTTTCTGGGGTGAAGTTGAGGTAGATTAATGCAGGTTTTACCCCAGAGGCGCGATCGATTTCTGCTAGTATTTCTTGTGCGTCGTCAAGAGTCGTCACCTGTACTGATTGCTGAGTGTTAGTCGTTATCGTGGTGGTGGGTTCTTCGTTTAAGACTTCTGGGTTCGGTTGGTCTTCTTCCACAGAAATGATACTGATATTCCCCTCTCGTTCTGTAAACAAAAATGAACCATCAGCAATTTCAAATTCACCACTGGTAATTTCTCCTGCTGTACCATTGACTTCTGCATCTCCCACGATAAAAGGAATTTCTCCACGCCCGCCATGACGGATGGTAATTTCTCCTCCTCCTTCTCCGCCGAGACTAGAAACACTCGCTGGAATCTCTCCTTGATCTAAAAACGTCTCTGTTGCCCGGAAAAAGCGATCGGTGCTGACATCAATCACTCCTCCTTGTCCCTCTTCACCCGCTTGAGCGTTGAGAGTGCTAACTTCAATATCTTGATCAGATGCGAGGGTCATATCACCGCCATCTCCTACGCGACCACTGCTGTTGATTGCACCTGCACTAATTTCACCGGCAGCATTTTCGACATTTTCTGCAATGACATCACCGATTTGAATTTCACCCCCTATTGCACCGGAAGCATTGACATTTCCTCCAGAAACTAAATTCGCAAGAACTTCTAAGTTATTCCTTTCACCCTCTGGGGTTCGACCATCTGGAAAGTTCACGGAACCTGCGGCACTGCTTTCTACAACTTGGCTGGTTGAGACATTGGAAGAAGCGCCATCTGTTGCGATCACTGTCGCTTCAATCTCATTGTTGAGTGCAGGATCAATACCTGAGAGGGTGGTGTTATATTGCAAGCCAAACGGAGTCGATTCGAGATCACTACCATTAATTGAGGTGACTACGTTACCATTAACTGCCAATTCCAATCGGGCAATGTCGGCAGCTTCGACGGGAGAGGCTGTGAGGGAAGCAGTCAACTCATCTGGGTTCAAAACTCGTTGAGCCGAATTGTTGGTTAAGCCATCATCAAGGGCATCGAGATCGGGTAAAGAAGCCCCAGTTCCCAGCCCGATCGCGCGAATGTCAGCATTGATACCGTTGGCATCGCGCAGTGTGTCTGCTTCATCAAAGAAATTGACGTCATTGGGAATTCCATCAGAGACAAAGAATACTTGATTATTCCCATCGGAAGCATCACTAAAAAAGTTAATCGCTTCTTGGAGAGCCGCATCAAAGTTAGTCCCACCGCCGGAGGAAAGTGATCGCAAGCTATCCACCACATCAGGGCGGTTATTATTGTCCAGATCAGCTTCCACTGTGGTCTCAATGGCTGTTGTTGCCCCATCACTGAAAGGAATGAGAGTGACGGTGGAGTTACTAAAGCCATTATCAATGATGGATTGATGAAGGCTCTCAAAAGACGCGATCGCGCCATCGATAAGCGTGTTCGCCTCGCCATCATTGTTCAGGTCGCCGACAGCAATTTCTCCTTGAAACAAGTCGGACATACTACCAGAAACATCAATCACGTAGGCAAAATTAAACGTATTCTCGCTGATTTCTCCTCGCGTCACAAAGCCACTGGCAGCGACAGAACTCTCTGTAGAGAATTCGGGCAACGTTAAAGTAAGACCTAACTCCTGTCCTGTGCTGAGAATGGTAGTGTTTGCAGTGGTACTCTCTTCAAAAATCTCAAAACCTTCTGCTTCCAAATTGCCGGGTAAAATGCCTTGAGCGGCATTAAAAATGGCAGTACCAACTTTAACTGCTCCCTGTTCAGTATCAAGGATAAGATTTCCTCCTTGTCCACTGAAACTAGAACTAATCAGATAATTGGTAGTAATGTCCCCCTCAGCACTGAGATTAATGTTTCCCGCATTCTCATCAATAGATAAACTGAGATAACCACCAATTCCTTCTTCCGAGAAGTAATCAACAATTGTCATTAAATCAGAGTCAATATCAATATCTAACTCTGTCAATAACTCAGCACTGACATTTTCTAGAAATCGACCGACTGACCCATCAATTGAACCATTTTCACTATTGAGAGTAATGTTACCCCCCTCACCGCGAAAACTTCCCGTTGTGATGTTACTGGTGGTAATCCTCCCATTGGCGTTAATCGTCACATCACCGCCTTTGGCTTCTTCTGAGAAAGTAATAATTCCTAGACGAATAGAAACGCCATCCAAGAGAGAGGCTAATTCCGCATCCACATCAGCTTCTAATAACAGTTCTTCCGTTACGCCATCGACAATGGCATCAAAAGCCGTATTCACAGAACCCTCATTGCTAGTGAGAGTAACATCGCCCCCTGCTTCTCCTAAAGTTCCAGTGATGATCATTCCCGTGTTAATGTTATCCTGTGCTGTGATTTCCACATCACCGCCAACTCCTTCATTAGAACCAGAAAAGAGGAGTCCAATATCCACAGAGGATGCAGAAGCGGCTTGGGCTAAAGCGCGGCTTAACCCTAATTCTTCTAATAAAATGGGGTCTAAGTCTCGTACACCTACAGTGGTGTCAATGCTTCCTGTTTCACTGTTGAGGGTAATCTTTCCCCCTGTGCCATCACCTAGAACACCGCTACCCATCACACCTGTGCGAATGTTTCCTCGTGCATTGATGGTGATATTTCCGCCGTTTCCTTCTCCAGAACCACTGACAATTAATCCTACTTCAGTTTCATCAGTGCGGGTGTCGCCTTCTGCAACAACTGTATAACTAGCGTTAACATCTCCTCCTGTGCTAGTGAGACTAATATCTCCACCATTGCCATTTTCAGAAGTGCTTTCAATGAAACCCGCATTGATGTTACCGCCAGCTTCTAAGATAATTTCTCCACCATTCCCATCCTCAGAAGAAGCATTAATAGTTAATTGATCTAATTCAATGTCGTCAAAGTTTTCTGCAGTCTGTTCATCACCACGACTCGCATCAATAAAACCGCCTGCTGTGAGGGTAACATTTCCTGCATTTCTGTTGTCAGAAAAAGTCTCGATTTGGTCAGTCACAGTAATGTTTTCTTGGGCTTCAATATCAACATTGCCACCAGAACCATTCCCAAACGACTCAATCTCTTGAATTTCTACAGAACCCCCTGCGCTATCCAATTCAACATTTCCAGCATTCTCAGAAAAAGTTTGCACGCTACCGATTTGAATATTTTCTTCGGCGTTAACAGTAACATCACCACCAGCGCCGCTTTCAAAGCCAGCAGGGGAAAAAGTATCAATTCTTTCTACATCAACTGAACCCCCTGCGCTATCCAAGGTGACATTTCCCGCATCTTGATTATCAGAAGAAGCATTGAGATTGGTAACTTGAATATTTCCTTGAGCGTTAACCAGAATATTTCCACCATTGCCACTTTCAAAACCAAAAGAATCAGCGTCAATTCTTTCTACATCAACTGAACCCCCTGCGCTATCCAAGGTGACATTTCCCGCATCTTGATTATCAGAAGAAGCATTGAGATTGGTAACTTGAATATTTCCTTGAGCGTTAACAGTAACATCTCCACCAGAACCACCGTTGCCATCACTGCTTCCAGTATCAATGGCGCCAATGGTAACATTAGCGTTCTCGCTGTTAATCGTAATTGTTCCCGCATCTCCTGAACCGCCAGAATAGGTGCTTAGGAAGTCTGTCTGCACTTGATTTAATGCAGAAATTTCAATGTTTCCTGTATTACCAGTGCTACCTGTTACGCCACCGAATTCTCCTGTAGAGATTTGGTTGATATTAACACTCCCTTGAGGACTCTCTACGGTAATATTCCCACTTTGACCATTACTCTCTTCAAGATCAATAGAGGATTCTAATAGAGTTGCTGTAATATTGCCTTGCTGACTGTCTAATTGAATACTTCCAGCGTTTCCTGTTGCATTTTGAGAACGAGAAGCAGCAGTTCCCACAATCATATTGTCTCTTGCGTCTAAAGATATATTTCCACCATCTCCAGTTTCTCCGTTAGCAATAGAGGTAAGATTACTAACATCAATTGAACCGCCTGCATCCAGTGTAATATTCCCAGCGTCACCGTCAGAGTTATTCGTAGATATATTTTGAACGGTTATAGAACCTGTATTAGCAGTGAAATCAACTGTTGCGCCAAGAGTTTCAAGGTTTGTGTTAATTTCTAAGTTCCGTTCCGCCGTAAAAGTAATACTTTCTCCAGAGGTTTGGTTTTCAAAGTTTAAATTCGCTTCAGCGTTGGCGATGATGTCTCGACTAGCCTGTAAAATAATATTCCCATCAAGGCTGGTTAACGCGATATCGGAGATAAAAAAGTCTGTTTCAGGATCACCATCAGTAAAGAGAATTTCTCCATCACTAATCTCTGAATCATTATCTGACGGAGGACTACCTTCGATAATAATGTCTCGCGGATCAAATAAAACCGTCCCCGTTTCTCCCTGTGAAGCAGACACATCAATCGTTCCATTAAAAGCAAGGGCTTCTTTTCCAGACACTTCGACAAAGCCGCCATTTCCTTCCTCTTTCCCTCCTTTAGCGCTAATGTCTCCAGAAAAGACGGTTTGTCCTTCTGACCAGACGATTACTTGTCCCCCATCACCAGCAAGTAGTGCGTCTGCGCTCAATTCTGCTCCATCACTAACAAAAGTTCGGGCCGCACTCGGTAAACTTTCTCCCCCTTGATAGTCACCACCGACAAAAATTTCTCCGCCGCCATTGATACCATCAGCGCTGAGTTGTGCTTCATATAGTCCAATTTTTTCCCCTAAAACGTAGATATTGCCTCCCGTTTCACCGCTAACATCTAACTCTCCAGCGATGACACTACTGCCTTCTGTGGTGGGAATTGAAGTCTCTTGTAAGCTAACGGTTGCGGTGGCTTCATCCACAACTAATCCCTCTGGGCTATAATCTCCTGTGAGAAGGGCGGGTAAATCATACACGGATAAGTTCCATTCTCCTGCGGTGGTGTCTGGAGGAACAATTTCTAAACTTAAAATCTGTCCAGGTTGAGAGAGACGGATGAGATTTTTTCCTGGAACTGCGGTGATGGTAATGTTACCTTGTTTGGCGGTGAGTGTTCCTGTATTGGCGACACTTCCCGCAAAGAAACTGAGATTATTTTCTGCGCTAACTTCCAAGTCTCCAGCGTTGATAATGGCGCTGGGGGTTTCGGTGTTAAAAATAAATTGGTTGGGAGTTCCCACTAACTCGCTATAGTTGTTTTCCCCAATGGCGTTAAACCAGCCCTGTTTAAATCCAATTCCTGTGGCGGTTGTGGCGGTAAAGTCACTAGGAACATTGAGACGGGCGTTTTCCCCGAAAATTACGCCGCTAGGGTTCATTAAGTAAAGGTTGGGGTTGCCACCACTAACTTCAATTAAACCCCGAATTACGGAGGGATTCCCACCAGTGACACGAGACAGGATATTTTGTAGTTGGGGGTTGGCGAGAAAGTTGGCAATTTGTTCTGGGGATAAACCAAATTCTTGGAAGCTATGAAAGAGGTTTTCACCGTTTTGGGAGAGGCTTCCGCCATCAATGGTGATTCGTTTGCCGTCACGGGTGATAATGGTGCCAGTGCCGTCGTCAGCAGGAACGATGGTTTGTGCTTTGACGGATGCGGTGCTACAGACGGAGAACAGGGCGAGGAATAGGGCGAGTTTTTTGAACATGGTTTTTGTCGGTTATTGGTTCTTGATTGATGTTGGGTTTTCACCCAACCTACGGTTTAGATCAGGTTCAGGTCATTGCTTATAATTTGATGTTGGGTTTCGCTTCTCTCCACCCAACCTACGGGTTACTTGATTGATGTTGGGTTTTCACCCAACCTACGGGCTGTAAGTCAAACTAAAATGAAGTCCGTCATCTTGGATGTTGTCTCCTGTGTTTTCTAAGTCAACTAGGGGGATGCCATAGTCGAGACGGAGGTTAAGGTTAGAGATGGGATTCCATAACAATCCCAGTCCTAAACTTGCAATTACAGTTTGTTCTTGAGAAATTGAGTTCGGGTTATCGTCTTTGTTGATGACAGCGCCCGCTTCTACGAAGGGAGCAATTTTAAAGGTTGCTTCTCCCGCGTCATTGCTACTGAGAGTGATTTGATCTTCTATGGAGAGTCGAATCCCTTGATCTGCGGTTAAGATGTTTTGACGATAACCTCTAATTGATTGTCCGCCACCGATGACAAATTGTTGTGAGGGTAAAAGTGGGTCTGAGCTTAATTGTATGTCGGCTTGGATGATTAAGATGTTATTTTCGCTTAGAATTTGCACTCGTTGCGCTTGTCCTAACCAACTGAGAAATTGACCGTCTGGGGTGTCTCCGTCGTTTTCTGTCGCATCAAAAAGGTTGGTGCCGATGGTAAAGAGCGATCGAAGCCCCCAAGCCCCGCTCTCACTACGTTTCACGTAATCTTGTCCCAGTTTTATGACACTGGTACGACTCACGCCATCTTCATTGGGGCCAAAACTAAAGGGGGTTGGTGTTCCCGAAACAAAGGTTTGTCCGTTTTGATAGGTAAAACCAACGGAAAGAGCAAATTCTTCTCTGGGAGTGCGCGTCAGGGGTTGACGATAACTGATTTCAACTAAATCGAAATCCCCTTCGATACCTAAGTCTTCAAATTCGTCTTCGATGACTTCATTACTTCCGAATGCGGTTCGCAGTTGAATCGTTCCATTTTTCCCATTAATGGGGAGATTATAGTTGAAATCTAGGTCTTCTGCGCCACCTTGAATGGTGCGAGAATAACTGGCTTGAAGGGTATCGCCATTACCCGTTAGGTTACGATTACCAATGGTAACGGTGGCTTCTTCTGATCCAACACTAGGAGGAGAATAGTTATCCAAAGAGACTTTTCCTAACCAGGGGTTCGCTTCTTGTACTCTCACCACTAAAATGCTTTCTTGGATGTTTTCTCCTGGTCTTAAACTCGCTTCTATGGTGTCTAGGAGGGGATTAATCCGAAGCAGACGCAGTTGATCTTCGAGTTGATTGGTGTTGAGAATTGGTTCGTTTGCTAACCCAAGGCGCGATCGAATATACTCTGGATTTAAGCGTTCTGTTCCTGTAATTTCAATCCTTGCTAATTCTCCTTCTAAAACCCGAATTTCCACATTACCTGTCGTTAACGAATCTTCGACTAACACCGCGCGAGAAGTTAAATAACCTTGCTCTAAATATAGTTGTGTAATCGCTCTCACCGCATCAGAAATTTCACTCAAGCTCACAGTTTCTTCTCTTAAAGGATTAAGAATTGCCTCGAATGTTTCTTCAGAAAAGATACTGCTACCAATAACATTAATGGTTTCAATGTTATAAGTATTGTTCGGGGTATCTTTAGGACGAGAAGGAGAACTAGCTGGAGAGGGAGAGTTTTCTCGCGGAAGGGGTTGTGGCGGATCACTCTGTTGTAAGAAACGGTCTTGGTTCGGATTACTATTTTGTGCGAGTGTGGGACTCATTATCCCTGTAATAATTAAGATCAGGAACGGAGTAATCTGAAGCAATGACCATGACTTTTGGGAGACAATTTTCATTCGATTTTCCCTTTTAATTTATATTAAATCGACTTATTGTTGCTATAAATGAGTTGTTGAATAATCCCCCCTAACCCCCCTTTGAAAGGGGGGAAAATAAATAACCCTCCTGCTTGGAAAGAGGGGAAAATAAATAACCCTCCTGCTTGGAAAGGGGGGAAAATAAATAACCCTCCTGCTTGGAAAGGGGGGAAAATAAATAACCCTCCTGCTTGGAAAGGGGGGAAAATAAATAACCCTCCTGCTTGGAAAGGGGGGAAAATAAAAGGGGTGGTGTGTAGCAGGCTTTTTGGTATTTGATATTAGTTACGACAGCCAGGTAAATCATTAAAGTTTTCACAGAGTAGATCAACAAAATCATGGAGTTGGGTTTGTTCTTGGGAAACCGTTTCTTGAGATGATCCTGAGGAAGAAGCGTTACTGGTTGAGGAAGAAGATGTGGGACGAGATGCGGTGGTATTTCTCAAGGGAGAATTGTCAGTGGATAAATAGTAATGACCTAATAATTGTCCGTTATAAGTTCGTTTACTAATTTCCCATCCTGGTTCGAGAATAATTTTTTTATAGCCATTCCTTAAGCCATTACTACGACCAATAACAATTTCTGATTGACTCCCATCAACGGGTTTTCCTACCAATAATAAGTCGTTATTTTGTTGGACTATTCTTAAGGCATAATTCCAACCTAAATCACGGTTTCCTAAACGGATTGAATAACCATTACTATCGGTTGCGCGTCCACAAATTCCCGTAAAATCAAAGTCTAATAAAAGCGGTTCAATAATGACAGGATTACTTCCTCTTTCTTCCCAACAGTCTCTCTCGTTAGATTGTTGTTCAATTAGTAATAAGTTATGTCTGTTAGCACCAAAGGGAACTGCGACTGGAACGACGCTTCCTCTTTCTATTTTTTGTTCCCCGAAGGTTTGTCCTTGAGCGATTTCACAGTTTACGATTAGGGAAAGGGTTGTTCCTGTGATGATTGTGATGAGGGTTGATAATGATTTTAGTTTCATTTTTTGTCACTCCTGATTTTGGTTTTAATTTTCCTCGACGATGACTTCAATGATCATTTTTCTTAACTCTTCTTGTAACTCTGTATCGTTTTGAATTTGGGAAACGATCGCTTCCATTTCTCCAATTGTCATTTTCTTTTCTTCGTTAACGACTTGATACATTTTGAAGAGTGCTTCTTGTTGAATGGGAACAATTTTAGTTTTTATACTGTTAAACTTTTGTTGCTCTTCTGCGGTGGTTTCTATTTCTGAATCGGGCGATCGCAAAATCTCATAAAACCGTTCTTGAGTTAACCCTTCCTCACTAATAATACTGGCAATTTTTTCGTTGGATTCAATCACAATTGTCTGTAAATCAGGGATGATTTTAACAAAATCACTCACTAATGCTTTTAATTCTTCGTCGCTGTATTCTCTTTGAGTTTGTTTCTGGTTTTCTAGATTCTGATTAGAAACAACAGGTTGAGCTTTAGTTGGTAAGTTTATTAAAGACAACAACCCGATCGCGCCGACACTCAAGACGATTTTTTTTAGCACAATTCTCTACTCCTAAATGTTATCTTGGCTACGGATCAATTGGTAACAGTTTCAGATTTTAAACTTTCACTTATTTTAATCCCAAATACAGGAGCAAGTAAATAAATAAGTGATTAAGATTTATTAAATTTGTATTTATAGTAATCAAGATCACGAAAATGTTATCTATTTAAAATCGTGATCATCATGTAAGCTAGTGTTGTGACTCTGTTTCCTTAAATCATTTCATTTAGAATCATGAGCGTCAGTCTAAGATCAAATCAGGAAGAAGAAAATCAAGAGTTATTTACTTTTGAGGAAGGAATTATCAACATTGGACGTAATCAAGATAACGATTTAATCCTTAATGATCTCCAAGTATCGGGAAATCATGCTCAATTGGTTATCGAGGAAAATCGGTGTTTTATAATTGACCTGAATAGTAGTAATGGAACTTATGTGAATGGTGAACCCATCGCCTCTAGAGAACATTGGGAACTCCATGAGGACGATACGATTCAAATTGGAGAAAAATGCTTTCAGTTTCGGTTTCTTAACTCTTCTCAAGAAACAATTTTGATGGGACAAACAACGTTTTCTCCCCCAGAAACGAGACAAACAATTATCACTCCCCAAGATCGCTCACAGGGAGAGATGATTGTATCAGCAGAATCGGTTAATCTTCAAGGTCGTTCGGAACTTAAAATTGGACGTGATCCGCAAAATGATCAGGTGATTGCTCATCCTTCGGTGTCTCGTTTTCATGGAAGAATTCAAAAGGAAGATGAATCTTTTTATATTTATGATCTGAATTCAACCAATGGGACTTATGTTAATGGTCGCGCCATTCATAAAAAACGAGTCCTCAAACCAGGGGATTTAATCAGTATCGGACCTTGGCGATCGGAGTTTAATATTGATGAAACCCTAATTGTTAGGAATGAAGAAGGAAAATTACGGATTGATGCGGTTAATTTAAATAAAGTTGTGGGGAAAGGAGTCAATCTTTTAAATGATATTTCTTTCTCCATTGAACCTAATGAATTTGTTGTCATTGCGGGAGTGAGTGGCGGCGGAAAATCAACTTTAATGGATGCGTTAAATGGTTCTCGTCCCGCAACCAGTGGCGTGGTTTTGGTGAATGGGAATGATCTTTATCGGAATTATAATGCTTATCGCTCTCAAATTGGTTATGTTCCTCAAAAAGATATTGTTCACGTTGATTTAACGGCGGTGGAAGCGCTAGATTTTGCGGCTCAATTAAGAATGCCTGCGGATACAACGGGAAAAGAAAGGCAAGATCGTCTTCAGCAGGTGCTAGGAGAGTTAGGACTGTCTCATCGTGCGAATGTTCCGTTTAAAGAGCTTAGTGGTGGACAACAAAAACGAGTTTCCATTGGGGTGGAATTAATCACGCGACCGAGTTTATTTTTCTTGGATGAAGCAACATCAGGATTAGATCCAGGTACGGAAGGGGAGATGATGAAACTGTTAAAAGATTTGGCGAATGAGGGACGGACAATTATTTTAATTACTCATGCGACGGAAAATGTCACTCTTTGTAATCAAGTGGTGTTTCTGGCTAAAGGGGGGAATCTGGCTTATTATGGTTCTCCTAATGATGCGATCGAGTATTTTGAGGTCGATCGATTCAATGAGATTTATCGCAAGGTAGAAAATACAGAGGACCCGAAGGTATGGAAAACTGAATATGAGGACTCTGATTGGTATCAAACCTATGTGGTAGAAAGACAAAGCTCGCTTCCGACGATTAATCGTGAACCCGTTACAGAAACCTCTCGTCAGCCAAAATCACCTCGCACTCAGCATATTTCCTCTTGGCGACAATTTTTGATTCTTACGGAACGGAATTTAGCGATTATTAAGCGCGATCGAGCGAGTTTAATCCTAATGCTGGCGATCGCTCCCGTTTTAGGGGTTTTAGACTTTTTTACCTGGCAAGCTAAAATTTTTGACACCAGCAATGGTGATCCGGGACAAGGGATTACAATGCTATTTACGGCGGCGTTAATTGCGGTGATGGTGGGAAGTTTATCCACAATGCGAGAAATTGTGAAGGAACAAGAAATTTATCGTCGGGAACGGATGATTGTTTTGAAATTACTTCCCTATCTCTTCTCTAAGGTGGCAGTAAGTTTAATTTTGGCATTGTATCAAGCTCTAGTGTTTTTATTGTTTAAGGTGTTAGCGGTAGATTTACCGTTATCTTTCTCAGTGTTGAGTGGGTTTTATCTGACGCTGTTACTGGCGACGTTATCAGGGATGATGTTAGGGTTGCTGGTGAGCGCGATCGCACCGAATCCAAATATTGCGCCTTTGCTGACGATTATTGTCCTTGTTCCTCAAATTACCTTTGGTGGTGGGGTTTTACCTGTGAACACATTGGGAACACCAGGACTGATTTTGAATCATCTCTCTTTAACCAAGTGGTCTTTTGAATCTCTGGTGACAATTACAGGTTTGGGAACTGATGTGGGAAATGATCCCTGTTGGGAATTGCCAAAAACGGAACGAAACAATCTCAGTGAGACACAAATCCAGAATTGTGATTGTTTTGGGAAAAGTATTTTTAGAGCTTGCGAGTTCCCTGGCATTGCTGGAAAATATGACCCCGCCGTCGATGAACCCGAACCGCAAAAACCCACTGAACCTGATGCTCCTCCCACCGCTCCCAAAAAACCAGAGTCTCCCTCTTTTCAGGCTCAACAACAGTATGAAGAAGATTTAGATGACTATCAAGCGGCGATCGAGGACTATCAAACGCAGGTCAATCAATATCAAGAACGAATTGACACTTGGCAAGATCAGTATAGCCGTTGGAAGGAAAACTATGAAAGCGCGATCGGGGAAGCCGAAGGATTGATCGATCGGTTTTATACAGACTATGGGAATGCCTTTGCGGTGAATGTTGTCCGTCACTGGAGCATTTTAACAGGATTGATGGTCATTATGTTTGGTGCTTTATACGGTATCCAAAAACGAAAAGATATTATTTAAGTCAAAAACTATGAAATCGCTATCACAAGCAATCATTAGTCTGTTAGTAACAGTGGGTATTCTTGGCGGTGGGAGCGCGATCGCGTCGGAAACCATTATCTTTAAGTATAAAATGTTCCGAGAATCCATTTCAGTTGGCGAGTTAAGAACTTTTGCGGATACAGGAGAATTGTCTTCGTCTCTAGAGTTTTACTTAGAAAAATCTCAACAAGAACCAGAACGATTACAACAAGCACTGATCACTCCCATTCCTGCGGATTCAGTGTTTTTGTATAAATTCTTTAACAGTTTTCCTGGCGAATTAGCTTTAGATCAAATGAGTTCGATCGTCCAACACCCTTCAGGAACAGCAAATCGACAGTCTTTAAGGGCGGCTTTTGTTAGTTCTGCGCTTCCTGATGATAATCTCCGTTTAATTGAAGTGATGGAAAACTATCCCACAGCAGAAGTTTTAGTGCAGGGCGATCGCGTGATCGAGTTTTACGAAAACTTAAATCAGATCATGGAGAATTTCGATCGTAAGTGAATCCCCCCTAACCCCCCTTTGAAAGGCAGGGCTGTTTCATTCTCGGGGTCAAAATTGGCAGCGATCGCCTGAACCTCTTACGGTACGTTCGATCGAAGCCTTTTTCTTACTTTTTGACTAATTCATAAGAAAAAAGAGTCCTGAAATCTCCCCCATCTCCCTTGTCTCCCTTGTCTCCCCCATCTCCCTACCTCCCTTAATTTTAAAAGAATGAAACAGCCCTGCCTTTGAAAGGGGGAAAAGAAAGAAAGTAGGTTGGGTGGAGAGAAACGAAACCCAACATCAATTCTCAGCAATCACCTGATTACGGGTAATCCCCCCTAACCCCCCTTTGAAAGGGGGGAAAAGAAAGAAAGTAGGTTGGGTGGAGAGAAACGAAACCCAACATCAATTCTCAGCAATCACCTGATTACGGGTAATCCCCCCTAACCCCCCTTTGAAAGGGGGGAAAAGAAAGAAAGTAGGTTGGGTGGAGAGAAACGAAACCCAACATCAATTCTCAGCAATCACCTGATTACGGGTAATCCCCCCTAACCCCCCGCGAGTTCGGGGGAAAAGAAAGAAAGTAGAAAGAAAGTAGGTTGGGTAGAGACGTTCCATGGAACGTCTCCACGCGAAACCCAACACCAATCAGAAAGTTACCTGATGGTGGGCGAGGCAAACCCTACAATGTAGCTTAGTAAGGGGGGGAAAGAAAGAAAAAGGATTTTACTCCGCTAATAATTGCGCCACTTGTTTCGCAAAATAACTGAGAATCAAATCAGCACCAGCGCGTTTCATACTGGTGAGAGTTTCCATGACAATTTTTTCCTCATCAATCCAACCTTTTTCCGCCGCCGCTTTAATCATGGCATATTCCCCACTGACGTTATAAGCCGCAACGGGAAGATTCGTATTTTGACGCACTAAATGAATCACATCTAGATAGGCTAAAGCGGGTTTCACCATAACCATGTCTGCGCCTTCTTGAATGTCTAATTCAATCTCGGTTAAAGCCTCTCTGGCGTTGGCGGCATCCATTTGATAGGTTTTCTTGTCACCAAATTTTGGTGCAGAATCTAACGCATCCCGAAACGGACCATAATAAGCAGAAGCATATTTAGCAGAATAAGCAAGGATGCCAGTATTCGTATAACCCGCATGGTCTAAGCCTTCTCGAATCGCCCCAATGCGTCCGTCCATCATATCAGAAGGAGCGACAATATCGGCACCAGCAGCGGCTTGAGAAACTGCCATTTTCACTAAAACTTCGACGGTTTCATCGTTGAGGATTTCCCCAGTTTCGCTGACAATACCATCATGTCCTTGATCAGAAAACGGATCAAGGGCAACATCAGTGATGACAATCATTTCGGGGACAGTTTCTTTAATGGCGCGGATGGTACGCTGGACTAAACCATTAGGGTTATAGCTTTCGGTAGCGGTGGCATCTTTTTTGTCCTCTGGTAAGGCGGGAAACAGCGCGATCGAGCAGATTCCCAGTTTCGAGGCTTCTTTTACTTCTGCCAATAACAAGTCTAAAGTATAGCGATAACTGCCAGGCATGGAAGGCACTTCTACCCGTGTATTTTCTCCTTCCGTCACAAACAGGGGATAGATTAAATCTTCTACCGATAAATGCGCTTCCTGTACCATTTTCCGTAAAGCAGGATTACGGCGTAAACGACGCGGACGACGGGGAAGCGATCGGGATTGATGGGTTTTTAGGTCTGGTGTTAATGAGGAGGTCATAAGCAATTTTTAAACGAGGTTTAAACTATTCTTTCACTAATTTTCTATTGTAGGGAAGATAACCTTCAATCAATCACTGATCAGCGCACTACGCGCAAGAGAATCGGGAACAGGGCATACTAAAACAACAACAGACAAACACTTAAAATGTTACATTGAATTTTACATCATAACAACTTCAGTAAAGTAGGTTGGGTGAAGTTTACGAAACCCAACAACAATGAACTTTTTCAGTAGAAAAGTAGGTTGGGTGAAGTTTACGAAACCCAACAACAATGAACTTTTTCAGCAGAAAAGTAGGTTGGGTGAAGTTTACGAAACCCAACAACAATGAACTTTTTCAGCAAACCCTAAGTATGTAGCAGACTTTTTTAGATTTCAGATTAGACAAGGGTGGAAAGCACCACAGGAGATGGAGTTTGGCTGATTGGCGCGGGTTTCATTTCGCCACGAGTATCTAAGAGAAGAACAAGGATCAGATACGCCACAGCGATTAAAATTGAAATTGCACCAGTTGCGATCGCAACAATTTTTCCTTTTGTCATTATCAGAACAGTCCTTGAGGGGTAAGCCAACTGGTTTAATGTTATTACCTTTTGAACAAAGATTCAAATTCTTGGCGAAGTGCTTCCGAGTTAGCGATACGTGCGACTAACAAACTCTCTTCCTTCACGATTTCTAGTTGTTGTTTCCAATGTTGAATCCCTGCTTCTGATTTCACCCAAAAATTCACGATTTCTTCTAATACTTGATCCCAATCCCAGTTCGGTTTGTCTGGAATGGTTTTTGTTGCTTGGATTAAACTATCGAGAGAACAATCGTAACTTCCGAGATAGGTTTTACCAAGATAATTTTTTTGAGAAAGCTGGTGTTGGAATTGAACAAATGTTCCGATACTTGTTACACCAACAATATCAAATGTATAACTCATAACACATCTCTGTTTACTTGATTTATTCCTTGTTTCGTATTTTAAACAGGGTCAATCCGAAGGATGGTTTATTGTAAACACTTTTGCAAAAAAATGATAAAAAAATTGATTAAATTCTTTTCATGTCACTTCACCCCGACTATAGTAGTTCTAATACCATTTTCAAAAAGTTATGCTACAGTATCCGATCATGAAACTCAGCTATGGTGGGCAGGACAAACCCTACAATGTAGCTTCACCCCGACTATTTTCGGAATGATGAGATGATGAAATTTGCTCAAAATAGGGAATAATGAAGCTGGCAGTGTTGTCAATGATGTAAAGATGGATTCTGTTACCCCTTCTCTAAATGTAAAGCTGGAAGACCAAGAAGCCACCCGTGTGGTACAAACTTGGGAACTTAAAAAAGTCTATCGCACTGGCTTTTGGTTAAATCAGAAAGTAGAATCCCTCAAAGGTTGTACTTTGACGGTTTATGAGGGAGAAACCTTCGGTTTACTTGGACCCAATGGCGCGGGAAAAACGACTTTATTAAAAATTTTACTGGGAATTGTTCGCGCTAGTTCGGGACGCGCGGTATTATTAGGGAAACCGATCGGCGATCGAGCGGTTAAACAGAGATTAGGGTATCTCCCCGAAAATCCCTATCTTTATAATTATCTCACCGCTTGGGAGTTTTTACAATTTATTGCTGGCTTATTTCAGATTTCTCCTTCTGTACAAAAGCAACGAATACCACAACTCATTGATCTGGTGGGAATCGATCGAAAAACCGCAAAAAAGAAACAACTGCGTCAATATTCTAAGGGAATGTTACAACGAATTGGGATGGCGCAAGCCTTAATTAACGATCCAGAATTAGTCTTTTTAGACGAACCGATGTCGGGATTAGACCCCATTGGACGATATCAAATTCGCCAAATTATTTTATCACTAAAAGAGCAAGGAAAGACTATCTTTTTTAACTCTCATGTCTTGGGAGATGTGGAACAAATCTGCGATCGAGTTGCTATCTTAGCACAAGGAGAAATTATTTCTTCTGGTTCACTGGATGAGTTATTAGGGAGTGAAAACACTTATCAAGTTGTAGGAAGAGGAGGAAATCCCGAAACTTTAAAACAATGGATTAATCATCTCGATTTTGCTGAAAATCGTTGGTTTGGTCAACTGGATTGCCAACAGAATCCTCAAGAATTATTAACCGCTTTAGAAGAGATGAACGGGGAAATTTTAGAATTAAAACTCGCCAGAGTTTCTCTAGAAGAGTTTTTCCTCCAACAGCTACGAAAAAAGGGAATAGAAACCAGTAAATAATTCACTGGAAATAGAAAAGACCCATGATCAGGTAGGATGGGGTAAGCACTGATAGTAATCAATTTAATCCATGCGTGTTGAAGCCTGTTGCCAAAGTCTGCTACGAGAAATTTTACCCCATATTGATCCGAATCGATCGGGAGTTTGTCTTGATGTTGGAGTGGGAAACTTTGCCTTTTATTGTGATTTATTCTCACAATTAGGATTCTCAACCATTGCCATTGAACCCTCCCCTAATGATAAATTAAGACGAATTTGTGAGCGTAATTCAATTCGACTATTAGAATGTTGTTTGTCTGATGAAAACGGCACACAGACGCTACATTTAGGAAAATTTGCACGGTTAGCAAACGCTAATTTTAACTCTTTAGAATCAGAATGGTTTGCGTCTTCTCAAAATACAAAATTAGTTTCGACAATTGATTTATCCGAATTGATTAGATTAACTGAAATTAATAAAATCACTTGCTTAAAATTAGATATTGAAGGCTGGGAAAGAGTCGTAATTGAGCAATTAAAAGCGTTGAGTTTCTTACAGTTACCGCAAGTAATCATGTTTGAATATGGGGGAGGAAGTCGTCGCTATCAAGGAGAGAAAGGATGGTCGCCAAAGTTCTTAAAAGGAACAATGAATTGTTTGGAGACTTTACAAAAGTGCGGTTATGGGTTTAGTATTATGATTGATTACGCACCAGATGCGAGAACTCAAATCTTTGATTTACAAAATCTTCAATTAGACCCCGATCTGATTTTTCCTCGTAACGCTGTCTATGGGAATATTATTAGTTTTAGAGAAGGGGATTATCCCGAAAGCTCGATCGCGCAGATTACGACTCCTTATAATGGAAAATGGTTAAATTGGGTAATGGAGAGATTTGCTGTCAATTAACTTGAAGAAAAAATAACGGTTTTTCGACAGTAGCTATAATAGAAAAATAGTAGAATAAGGCAAGAGGCAAAAGGCAAGAGGCAAAAGTGTTAAGATATTTTTTATATTAAAGATTTAATAATTTGGCAAAAAGGTATGGAAATGGCTGAACAATGTTATTTTTTGACCAAAAAGAATCCATTTGCCTTTTGCCTCGACTTTAACTATTAATTTATCATACTCACTGTAGAAGAGCCAAAATAACCCATCACAGAAAATGTCAGATTTATATATTTCTTGGTCAGAATATCATAAAACGATCGAGCAACTCGCGGTTAAAATTGCTCAATCCAACTGGACATTTAACCAAATTGTTTGTATTGCGAAGGGAGGGTTGCGAGTGGGAGATATTTTTTCCCGTCTTTTTCAGCAACCTTTAGCGATTCTTTCTGCTGCTTCTTATGGGGGAGAAAATAATCAAACACGAGGAGAAATAATAATTTCTGAACATCTTTCGATGACCAATTCTCACCTCGGAAACAAAGTTTTGTTAGTGGATGATTTAGTGGATTCTGGAATTAGCTTAAAAGTCAGTTTAGAGTGGCTAAAAGAACATTATCAAGAAGACATTACAGAAATTCGGAGTGCTGTTTTATGGCGAAAAGATTGTTCAATCATTGTTCCTGATTATTATGTCCACTACTTAGAAGATAATCCCTGGATTCATCAGCCGTTTGAAATTTATGAACAGACAAGTGTTGCTGATTTAGTAAAATCAACCCCCTCCTCCTAATCCCAAAGTCGTGATATTTTGATTTCAGTTTCCTCTTAAGTGATGAGGGTGGCGTTTCCTGTTGAAATTAAAGAGAATTAGGATCAATTCCCAGTTCTCGTAATCTTTGGGCGTAACGTTGCGATCGTTCTTCTGGAGTTAAAAACCTTAGAATTGTTCTGAGTAGATGAGGGATTAATTCTTGTAATTCGTTATCCACAGGAGTATCGTCAGAGTCGGGTAAGTCTTCTGCTGAGGGTAAGTTTTGAAGCAGGGAGTAGTCTAACATGGTTTTGGATGATGATGATCGCGTTTAGTTTTCAAATTTATCAAATTTATTATTGGTTAAGTTTTGATAGTGCTTTAATTATATTACCTTGCATTAAGGCGGAAACACCGTCTAAAGTGTGTAAAATCTCTAAATTAGGGTTAAGATTGAGTGCTGTTTCGAGAGTCTTTTCTGCTGCTTGAGGTTGCCAATCATAAAGATAGACAAACGCGAGATAAGCATAGGAATGGGGATTTTTAGAATCTAATTCGGTAAGGGTTTTAAACTGCTCGATCGCGCCTTCTGCATCCCGTTGTAACACTTCGGAAAGTGCTAAAGGATAAAGCCACTCTAGCTTAATTTCTTCTGCTTGTAAACGATATTTTAAGGCGATTTCTGCTTGCTTTAAATAATCTTGAATCGGATCATATTGATTAATCCGTTCGATGGTAGCAAAAATGTCTTCTAAAGCCGCTTCCCCTTGAGGAAGTTTCATCGCAGCGAGACGTAATTGAGTGACTAAATCTAATTCTGGCGCATTCGGAGAGGATACATTAGCCTCAACTTTTAATGATACATCAGGAAGGTCAAGAGGATAACTTTTTCTGGTTTCTCGATCGATATATCTCCCTTTTAAGATATAGTCTCCAGAGGGAAGATCAGGAGGAACAAACATCGCTGTATTTTCTCTCACTTGAAACCCTCCTTTTTTTGCGAGTTGAGTTGATAAATTTCCCATCCCAATCCCATGATCATGTAACCAAAAGTCTTCCTCTCCTTCCCAAGTTAAAAGCACAATTCCTGATTTTAATTCTTGCCAATTTCCTTCCCAAGTATAACGGATGGGAATTGAAGCATCCGCAGGAATTTTTTCAGGAAATTCTATGTTCGTTAATTTTACCTTTCTAGGAGTGTCAGCAATGGGATTAACCTCAACAGTTGCTTCTTTTTTTTGATATAACTTAAGTGAAGTTCGATCGGGTAATTCCCAAGTTTTAGTTAAGCGAAAATCGTCACCCGTTTCAATGCGACGAGTGATTAAGGTTTGAGGTTGAGAAACTGATCCTTGATCACCGCTTTTAGTTAAAAAATAAGGCAACGATCGAGCGTCTTTTTCGATATTACCTTCTTCTACTCCCACTTGGCGACCATAAACTTGAAAGTTAGCTTTCGCGCCATAAAAGGAAAAGTTATGTTGATTAATAATTGGTGTCGAAGGTAAAACGCCTAATGTTGTTCTTAAATAGGTAGAAGTTTTAACAATTTCGCTAATCACTTCCTGATGAGGATAATCTTTTCCGATTGTCGGATAATGTTGTACATTCGGACTTAAAATTTTAGTGATCATTTCGCCTTTTAAGGGAAACAAATTTAGAATCATTAATAAGATTCCTAACCCAACACTCCCAGAAATAATATAACCTCGCCACTGACGACGCACTAAATATAATCCTTGAGCAAAAATAAGAGATAAAATCGGTAATAAAGGCAAAATATAACGAGCATCTTTATTGATGTTTAAGGAGTTGAGGAAGTAACCACCGATTAAAAAGATAGCTAACCAACGGATGGTTTTCATGTCTCGATCATTAAACCAATTTTGATTTCTCAACCACAGAAAACCATAAATCAAAAAACAGACAATCGGGATGATTAATAAATGCCAAGATAATAAATAAGGTAAAATCTTTCCGTAGTATATCCAAGCATTGATCGTGTTTAATGCGGGATCACCTTCAGCGATTGCTGAGTCAACAGTTGCTCGTTTTCCTGATGTTAAAATCAGTAACCAATTGGTGCGATACCAGGGATAAAAAATCAATAGAGAAACCATGAACCCTAAACAGATTTCAAGCAACCTTTGCCACTTTTTTTCCCAAAGTGTCGTTAGTAATAACCAAATAATCGGAAACAAAAGAAATAAAAGAACCGTTTGTTTAATCATCAACCCGAAACCGATCGTTATTCCCACCCCGATCGCGCTTAACCAAGTCAGACGATTAGACTGTTTCCATAAAGTCAAGAAAAAGAAACATAAAGTAACAATTGCGGTGACAGGATAATCAAGAACAAATTCAGTGCGATAACGATACAAACCAGGTAAAATCTGACATAAAATCGCGGCGAGTAAGCCAACTTTCGGGTTAAATAATAAGCAACCGAGACCATAAACCGAGACAATTAAAATCGCACTAAAAACCGTTAAAATTATAGTTGCTGCATCGTAATTAGTGCCAAAAACCTCTAAAAAAGGCGCGGTTAAAATATACATTCCAGGGGGAATTTTGGAAGAAAGTAGCCAAATTTGTTCCCACCAATTTGGATTAAACCATTCTGGTGTTTGAAACGCAGACCAATAATTCATTACTCCATTCAAATAGTCCGCTTGATCCCACGCTGGAACACTCTGATCAAAGAAAAACCACGCTCGATCGAGGATCACTCCTCCTAACCAAATTAAACTCAAATAGAGAATCGTCATCAAAAGTAATTACCAAAAAATACAATAAAAACCTGTCATAATACATCATCTACCGATCGTCACAATACCATTTTGGAAGATGATACAAAGTAGGTTGGGTGAAGAGAAACGAAACCCAACACTGAAAAAGCTAATCGAATCTTCGATTTGGTGAGCCTTCGGCTCAATCACCCCCATTGTCCCTTGTTGCCTCACTCCAAAAAACAATTTAAATTATCAAAAGCTAGTGATTTTAAGCCAAAATCCCTGTCTTAGGTTAGAAAAATCTCTCGTTCACCTGTAACTTTTTTGTTACTATCCTTAAAATAAAGTAAACAAGTGTAAAGAAATCTCAGCTTGTTCGTAATTATTTAACAAATGTCGAAACTAACCAACTATATCAAAATGTCTAGGCTCTCCTTCCGTCATCTCCTCATCCTCTTCATCAGTTGCTGTTTTGGTCTCACCGCTTGGTTAAGCAACCCCCCTCAAGCGCAAGCCTTCGATGATCCTTCCCTACTCCCACAGCAACAAACCCCAATTATTGATTTAGCCAACTTTCTTCCGAAACTCCAAGAAGAATCATTAATCGAAGAAATCGAGCAATTTGAAAGCGAAACTGGCTGGAAATTACGAGTTTTAACTCAATATGACCAAACTCCTGGACGAGCAGTTAAAAAGTATTGGGGGCTAGATGATAAAAGTGTTTTATTAGTCGCTGACTCCAGAGGCGGCAATCTTCTCGCGTTTAACGTCGGAGATGATGTCTATGATGTTCTCCCTCGGACTTTTTGGGTAGAATTACAAACTCGGTTTGGCAATATGTTCTATGTCCAAGAAAATGGTCAAAATAACGCGATCGCGCAGTCTTTGGATACTGTCAAAGGCTGTTTAGCCAAAGGCGGTTGTAACGTTGTGCCAGGCTTACCTCAAGAACAATGGATATTAACCCTCATCACCTCCATTGTCGGCGGAATTGTCTTCGGTTTAGCCGCACGACCCCGAAAAGAAGATCAAATCGTTGCCTGGCAATGGGCGTTAATTTTCTCGCCGCTGTGGGGAATCCTCTTTATTGCCTTTGGTTTAGGTCCAGTTGTCACTCGCACCGCAGACTGGTTGCCAGTGCTTCGTAATGTTCTCGGATTCTTGTTAGGAGCATTAGTGGTTTATCTTACTCCAATGTTCAACGAAGGAGCGCAATCAGAAGGAAAAACTTAAACAGTTTCTGATAGGGGTTAACGGAGGGCTGTTCCATTCTCCCCTATCTACCCCATCTCTTTCTGAGAGGCAAAGATTTCCACAAATGACTAACACATTGCTATAGTTATTAGTTAATTGTGACGTGACAGCAAAATAAAGATGAAAATTAGAAGACGACCTCCAAATCCTGCGGTTCATGTGAATACAGTACGCTATCAAGTGGCGTTTCCTAATGATGAACCACAGAATATTTTGGAGAAAATTGTTTGGCAGAAAGAGAAGGAAGTTGACCAAAGACGAGAAAAACTTCCTTTTCTTCAGTTAGGAAAACAGGTAAAAGATGATGCACCACCAGTGCGAGATTTCCTAACCGCTTTAAAACAGGGAAAACGTAATCCAGCGTTGATTGCTGAGATTAAAAAAGCCTCTCCCAGTAAAGGGGTGATTCGAGAAGATTTCGATCCCGTTGCTTTAGCAGAAACCTATGAGAAAGCTGGGGCGAGTTGTTTGTCTGTGTTAACCGATGTCAGTTTTTTTCAGGGAAGTTTTGAGAATTTAGGGTTGGCAAGAAAAGCAGTCGAGTTGCCTTTATTATGCAAAGAGTTTATTATTTATCCTTATCAAATTTATCAAGCGCGTCTGGTTGGTGCGGATGCGATTTTATTGATTGTAGCAATCTTAAATGATCAAGATTTAAACTATTTTGTGAAAATTGTTAATAGTTTAGGAATGATTCCCCTTGTGGAAGTGCATACTTTAGAAGAACTCGATCGAGCTTTAGCGGTGGAAGGAGTAAAATTGATCGGGATTAATAACCGCAACCTTGAAGATTTTTCCGTAGATACCCAAACCACAGTTGATCTCATTAAGCAACGGCGAGACTCCTTACAAGCCAAAGATATCACTGTAATTAGTGAGTCTGGATTACATACAGCAGATGATCTAGAAACGGTAAAAGCCGCTGGTGCAAATGGTGTACTAATTGGAGAATCTTTATTAGTCAAACCTGATCCCAGTGGCGCGATCGAGTCCCTTTATAATAAATAACACCGCATTAAAAGTGCGTTCACGGTTAGAAATACTTATGGAACCTTTACCCCTCCCTTCTCATATCCATTACGAATTACTGTTACAACTTCTCGAACGTCAAACCGTTACCGCAACTTACCAAAATCCAGCCCTGCGCGAACAAACTCGACAACTGATTATTACCTTGCGGAAAGCACTGGCGCAACAGAAGCAAATCGAGGCGATGTGTCAAGAAACCAATTACCCGATCGAATATCGTTGGTCACTGAATCCTGATCCCGTTTCTTCCGCCCATTCTCGATTTCAATAGTTCAGTATTTGCAAAGAAAGTGAGATAATATAACCCGCTTTTGTTGATCCCGTCGATCGCTAAAAGATGCAAATTGACGCGAAACGATCACGGAGACTTGGCAATAATTACATAGACCAAAAGGAGATTGTATGGAAAATAAAGATTTATTAATGATTCCAGGGCCGACCCCAGTACCAGAAAACGTCCTACTCGCCCAAGCCAAACACCCCATCGGTCATCGTAGCCCAGAATTTAGCGAAATCATTGGCGAGATCAACGAAAACTTAAAATGGTTACATCAAACGAAACAAGATGTTTTAACTGTTACCGCCAGTGGTACAGGCGCAATGGAAGCGGGAATTATCAACTTTCTCAGTGCTGGCGATCGAGTTTTAGTGGGTTCTAATGGTAAATTTGGAGAACGCTGGGCAGATATGACGGAAGCGTTTGGCTTAAAAACCGAACGCATTGCCGCCGGTTGGGGAGAAGTGCTTGATCCAGAAGCGATCCGTGAAAAGCTGGAAGCAGACACAAACCAAGAAATCAAAGCCGTCATTGTCACTCATTCGGAAACTTCCACAGGGGTTTTAAATGATTTAGAAACCATTAATCGCCACGTTAAAAATCATGGTGAAGCATTAATTATCGTTGATGCTGTCACCAGTTTAGGCGCGGTGAGTCTTCCCATTGATCAATGGGGATTAGATGTGGTCGCCTCTGGTTCACAAAAAGGTTATATGATCCCCCCTGGTTTGGGATTTATTGCCGTCAGCGAAAAAGCATGGCAAGCCTACGAAACGGCGACACTGCCCAAATTCTATTTGGATTTAGGACCCTATCGGAAATCAACGGCGAAAAATAGCACTCCTTACACGCCACCGATTAACCTCATGTATGGCTTACAAGCAGCGTTAAAAATGATGCGAAATGAAGGGTTAGAAAACATTTTTGCTCGCCATGAACGCAATACTCAAGCCACACGGGCGGCGATCGAAGCACTAGGTTTGCCCTTATTTGCGCCTAACAACGCTGCTAGTCGAGCAGTGACGGCGGTTGAACCCACCACTGTCGAAGCGGAAAAAGTGCGTTCGGTGATGAAAAAACAGTTTAATATTGCCCTTGCTGGCGGACAAAATGAACTCAAGGGACGCATTTTCCGAATTGGTCACTTAGGGTTTGTCAGTGAGCGAGATGTGTTAACCGTTGTCGGCGCACTAGAGGCAACGTTGCGAGAATTAGGACATGAAACCATGGCAAATGGTGCAGGAGTAGCGGCTGCGACCAGAGTTTTGGCTTACTCCTAATTGGTAACAGTGATCAGTGACCAATGTAGAGACGTTCCATGGAACGTCTCCCAATGACCAATGACCAGTGATCAGTGATCAGTGATCAGTGAATTAATAATCGATCAATCTTTCACTGTTACTAATTAAGTTTGAGAACTACTGGTAACTGGTAACTGGTAACTGGTAACTGCTTTGTCTTTGATTTTGATTCAGGGATCGCTAATGTCAAGATTCTATGACATAATGATCCCCAAAGTAGCGATGAAGCCGTGAATGACTGAAAAAAACTAGATTTGTCCCTTGACCTTGCCTAGGGATCATTTGCTAAAACTATAAATACGGCGACCCCTGCGTGACATTTAATCCTTTATCGAAGCCGATTATCGTCCTTAAACATCAAATTAAAGCCAATGGCAAAAGCACGTCCCCCTCTAAAAGAAATGACATTGCGTCAACTGCGAAAAGTAGCGAGTGAATACAATATCTCTCGTTATAGTCGGATGCGAAAATCGCAGTTATTGGAAGCAATTTTAAGTATTGAACAACAAAGCCAACACTCTACTGATCCCATCCCCGCATCGGAAACGCAAGAGGCGATGGAGGCGGCAAAATTTGAGTTGGGAACTAGCGAAAATACGATAACTGATGATGATTTAGCGTCGGTGGATGAAGGATTGCCAGAATTGCCTGGCGGTTATGGTAAAAGTAGAATTGTGATCATGCCTCGTGATCCAGAATGGAGTTATGTCTATTGGGATGTTCCCAATGAACACAAGGAAGCGTTACGCCGTCAGGGAGGACAGCAGCTGGTTTTACGTCTCTATGATGTGACACAAGGGGAGATGGAAACGCAAACTCCGAAAGGGGTTCAGGAATATCCTGTGGATGAGTTGGCACGAGAATGGTATGTTCCAATCCCCGTGAGCGATCGAGATTATCTTTGTGAAATTGGTTATCGCTGTTCCGATGGCACTTGGTTACTTTTAGCTCGATCGGCCCCCGTTCACACCCCGCCAGTTTATCCCTCCGATTGGATTGAAGATCACTTTATTGAAGTGAGTTGGGAGGAGGATTTAGAAGCGATCCCAGAAGAAGAGTTGGCGTTACCAGAGCCGAAAGAGGCTCAAAAATCAGGTCAGGGTTTAGCAGAACGGAATCAGAAGATTTACGAAGAGATTTTTGAAATGTCTGATCCGTTAGAAGGAGAACGGATGGCAGGTTCGTTTTATAATTCTAGACCCCCTTCTGTCACCAGTTCTTATGTTTTTCCTTCTGGGGCTGGACTTTGGGCGACTCCAGAAACCACTGACGGGGAAGGATTTGTTCCCAGTTGGGAAGGGATTCCTCCCGCTTTATCCTTAGTTGGGGAAACAGAATTGATGATTTCTGGTGCAACGGAATCAGGAGCAACGCTTGTGGTGGGAGAACAACGCATTCAAACGAGTGCTGATGGCAAGTTTAATTTTCAGGTGTCTTTTGCAAATGACGCGCTCGAGTCTCCCATGATTGCTTATTCTGCGGAAGGAAAACCAATTTTCTCCCTAGAAATGAAGTTTACCAAACACGCCACTCGCCTCGATCGTCCAGTGACTGGAAAAACAGTTTTGCAGTGGTCTTAAACCGATCTAGTGAGGGAGAAACCTGATCATCCCCACTGTTCTCTATTCCCTTATACCATGCGTGAATAATTAGCGCTATATACCGACTCCTAGTTCCCCCCTTTCAAAGGGGGGTTAGGGGGGATTGATTGTAACTTAACTTTTCCAAAATGGTATTACCTGAGCGCAGCCGAAGAGCTTACTGTCAGTGACCGAAAATATCGATGACAAATTATAAATAACAAATAACAAAATCTGACATCGGTTTCTGGCAGAATAAGGAGCAAGCAAGACGAGATTAGAGGCTTAAGGTCTTGTGGTTTCATCTCGGAAACTTTATTTATCCTTATTCGGTCTTGGACAAGAGAGAACAGAAAATGACTGTAAGCAATCGCCCAATAAATCCTCCCTTATCAGCATCTTGGTCAAATTCAGAAGCAGTTTCGGTTTCTAATACTGAAGTCAGTCCCACCCAACTTTCTGATCATCAATTGGTTTTACGTTGTCAGCAAGGGGTAAAGCCCGATCGCGCGATGTTCTCAGAATTGTTACGTCGGAATCAATCTCATGTGGAAAAAATGCTCTATCATTTAGCCCCAGATTGGTCCGATCGCGCGGATTTAGTGCAAGAGGTATGGATACGAGTTTATCGGAATATTCAACGCCTGAAAGAACCGATGAAATTTCGCGGTTGGTTGAGTCGGATTACCACCAATTTATTCTATGATGAATTGCGAAAACGGAAGCGAGTCAAAAGTCCAATCTCTCTGGATGCACCGCGTCAAGTAGATGATGGAGAATTAAACTGGGAAGTGGCGACAGATGTTCCGAGTCCCGACCAAGATTTGAGTAGCCAAGAATTTTATGATAAGTTAAACCGCGCGATCGCGGCTCTTCCAGAATCCTTCCGAACGACAATTATTTTAAGGGAAATTGAGGGCTTTTCTTACGAAGAAATTTCAGAAATGACTGGGGTTTCTTTAGGAACAGTTAAGTCTAGAATTGCAAGAGCCAGAGCTAAATTACAAAGTGTCTTACAACCATATTTTGAGTTACACTAAGAAGTAATTGCTGGGAAGCATCCCGTTTCTAGCTGACCTTAATCACTATTAAGTAATTATTCATCGCGGTTATTTTGAGCAAAAGATGATTGATCAAGGTTTAGGTAGGGAGTGGATAGAGGCATAATGGAAGGGCAAGGGAGAACATGAAAAACCGACAACATTTTGAGTTACTCAGTGCCTACCTCGATCGAGAATTACCCCCACAAGAAGAGGAAAAAGTAGAGGCTTGGTTAATTAATGATCCTGAAGCACAGAAAACTTACAAAAACCTCTTAAAAATCCGATATCGCCTGAGACAGCTTCCCGCCCCTTGGTCGAAGCCTTCGAGTCAAGTTTTAAGTCGAGAGGTGATTACGAAAGCAGAAAATTACCAATTTATGCAACTGTTGTTTTGGAGGGGAGGAACGATCGCCGCTCTTTTGATCACGATCGTGTCAGGAGTCTTATCTTGGAACGGTTCTCCCAGCGATCGTTTCGCTGATGCTGAAGTCAAATCCTCAGAGGCTTTAATGATTTCGATCAACCAACCGATCGTAGAAAAACCGATCATTCCTGTTTCCAGCCCCTCATCTGATCAGTGATCAGTGATCAGTGACCAGTGACCAGTGACCAGTGACCAGTGACCAGTGATCAGTAATCAGTGACCAGTAATCAGTGACCAGTGATCAGTGACCAGTGACCAGTGACCAGTGACCAGTAATCAGTGACCAGTAATCAGTGACCAGTGACCAGTGACCAGTGACCAGTAATCAGTGACCAGTGATCAGTGATCAGTAATCAGTGACCAGTGACCAGTGACCAGTGACCAGTAATCAGTGACCAGTGAATAGAAAAGAAGAAGAAAAACTACCCACTACCCACTACCCACTAACAAATAACAAATAACGAATAACGAATAACGAATAACAAATAACGAATAGATGTTGGGTTTCGTGATCCTCCACCCAACCCACGTTTTACAGTAATTGTTCCCGTAACTGAACTTGCGCCGTAGAAAGTGCTTCTGGTAACTGAGACGCATCTTTTCCCCCAGCTTGGGCTAAGTTGGGACGACCACCGCCGCCACCGCCACAGAGTTTCGCAATTCCGCCGATAAATTTACCTGCTTGTAAGCCTTTTTCGTTCACTTTCGGACTAAACGCTGCCACTAAACTCACTTTCCCCGCTTCGGGAACTGATCCTAAAACCACTGCTGCTTCTCCTAATTTTTGCTGTAAACGTTCCGCAGCAGTTTGCAAAGCCTTCGCGTCCATTTCCTCCACTTGGGTGACTAAAATCTGAAACTCTCCCACTGTTTCCGCATCAGTTAACAATTGATCAGACTTCGCTAAAGCCAATTCTTGTTTCACCGCTTCCAGTTGCTTTTGAGTATTTCTCAAGTCTGATTGTAAGGTTTGAATCCGTTGCGGAACTTCCTCTGGTTGCGCCTTCAACTGATTACTTAAATCACGGACAATTTTTTCTCGCAGGTTCAAATACTCTAATACCGCCGGACCCGCTACCGCTTCAATGCGACGCACCCCCGATGAAATCCCCGTTTCCGAGATAATCTTAAACAGTCCAATTTCGGCGGTGTTATTAACGTGAGTTCCCCCACATAATTCCATTGACACGCCAGGAACATCAATCACTCGCACCACATCATCATATTTTTCCCCAAACATGGCGATCGCGCCTTTTTGTTTCGCCTCATCAAACGCCATCACATCCGATTGCGTCTCATGTGCTTCTGCGATCCAAGTGTTAATGGTATCTTCCACTTGTTGTAACTCTTCCCGTGTGATCTGACGAGGACAATTAAAGTCAAACCGAAGCCGATCAAACGCCACTAACGATCCCGCTTGAGACACCGAGGGATCAATAATTTGTTTTAAGGCAGCTTGTAAAAGATGAGTTGCAGTATGATGGGCAGCAGCGCGACGACGACAAGCGCGATCGATGGTTGCGGTGACCGTATCCCCCACTCGTACCATCCCCCGTTCTATGCGTCCAATATGAATAAACAAACTTGATTCCTTCTGGACATCTTCAATGCGGATTAATAAATTCTCACCCTGAAGATAACCTCGATCGCCAATTTGTCCCCCTGATTCGGCATAAAATGGAGTTTGATTGAGAATTAACTGTACTTGTTCTCCCGCTTCTGCTTCTTGTACCGTTTTTCCTTCCACTAACACCGCTTCCACTTGGGCGGTAGAATGGGGATTACCATAACCCACAAACTCCGTCGGATGTACCGTTTGCGCCAACTGATCAATACTTCCCTGAATCGTTAGATCGATCGTTTCCTGTGCGGCTTGGGAACGTTGACGCTGTTTTTCCATCTCTTCTTCAAACCCATCGAGATCAACCGTTAACCCTTTCTCCTCAGCCACTTCTTGCGTCAATTCCAACGGAAACCCATAAGTATCATACAAAACAAACGCATCCTCCCCAGAAATCTGTTTGCTTTCCTTCTCTAAAATCTCCCCTAACAGTTTCTCCCCTCGTTCTAACGTCTCCAAAAAGCGTGACTCTTCTCGTTTCAATTCCTGTTTAATTAACACCTCTCCCTCACGGAGATTAGAATAATGACCCTCCATTAGCGCGATCGCTGTTTCCGCCACCTCTGGCGTAAATTCTCGATTAATTCCTAACAAACGTCCGTGACGAACCACCCGACGAATCAGACGACGCAGGACATACCCCCGTCCCAAATTTGACGCAGTAACACCATCAGCAATGAGATGAACCACAGCGCGAACATGATCACCAATCACTTTTAAAGAAACTTGCTGTTTCTCATCCGCTTGTGAGTAATCGAGATCAGCAATCGTCGCCACTGTCTTAATAATAGGGAAAATCAAATCGGTTTCATAGTTATTGGGAACTTGCTGGAGGATTTGCGCCATGCGTTCCAACCCTAATCCCGTATCAATATTTTGATTCTGTAAGGGAGTTAAATTCCCTTCACTATCCCGATTAAACTGCATGAAGACGAGATTATAAAACTCAATGAAGCGAGAATCGTCTTCTAAGTCGATATTTTCATCACCTAATTCGGGATGGAAATCATAATAAATTTCGGAACAGGGGCCACAAGGGCCAGTGGGACCCGCCGCCCAAAAATTATCCTCTTCTCCCATACGTTGAATACGCTGTGGTGCAATCCCAATTTGGTCTCGCCAAATCGCAAACGCTTCTTCGTCTTCTTTATAGACACTGGGAATCAGCCGTTCTGGAGCAAGACCGAATCCTTTTGTAGAAAGTTCCCACGCCCATTTAATCGCCTCTTCCTTGAAATAATCCCCGAAGCTAAAGTTTCCCAACATTTCAAAGAAGGTATGATGGCGCTTGGTGCGTCCGACATTCTCAATATCGTTGGTGCGAATACATTTTTGGGACGTAGTGGCGCGGTTGTAAGGGGCGGTTTTTTGTCCGAGAAAGATAGGTTTAAAAGGAAGCATCCCCGCAATGGTGAGTAACACTGTGGGGTCTTCTGGAACGAGAGAGGCGCTGGGTAAGACTTCATGTCCGCGTTTGGCGTAAAAGTCTAAGAAGGTTTGACGAATTTGATTACCGCTTAGATATTGAGGGGAATTAGACATTAGTTTTAATCAGAGTAAACTGTTTTTTGATCTTCACTTCCTATCTTAAAAATGATCGATCGGTTTTTGTCTCATAACATATTTTGCTCGCTTTGTCAAGTTTTGTGATCTCGTACCAGTGATTCTCTTTACAAAAATTAATGCGATCTCTTGCTCTTGTCAATACGGGGAGGGGGGATATTGTAAAAACGAATCCTCGACGTTTAAGGCGGGTCAAACCTTGATTTTCGGAAAATTGGCACTACTTCCCATTATCTAAGAAACACTTTATCACGAAAAAGTTACTTGAGCAAGCCCCAATCTTGAAAACCCGCAAATTCGTTGAATGTTACAAATTATGAACTGAGTTTCAACTAACTTCTTTCCTTCTTTTTTTTGTCGTGAATCATAGCCTTTTTGATTAGCAAGTTTCCGCATCTTTTCCAGTTGATTGAATTGGTTTTCCTGTAATTGATAACCAGATGAGGTTTAGGAGAAGTTAACATCTTCATAGACGGTACTGACACTGATTTTAGAATTAATCGTTTGTAAGGTCAGAGATTCATCATAAGAGCGATAAAATTTGAGTAACCAGTTTCCTTCTGAGGTACGCTGAAAATAATCAATGCGCTTTTGTTTGGTGCTAATCAGTAAGTATTTTTGTAAGGTTTCTATTGTCTGGTAATCTATAAATTTATCTCCTCGGTCAAAGGCTTCTGTGGAATCTGATAGAACTTCAATGATTAAGCAAGGAAACTGTTTATAAAGTGATGTGTTTTGATCGTTTGGGTCACAGGTGACTAGAATATCAGGATAATAAAAGCGATTAAGAGACTGAATTTTTAATTTCATATCTGATAGATAAACTCGGCAATTTGAGCCACGCAGGTGAGATTTTAATTCACCGAAAGCGCGGGAGGCTACGACCTCAGCGAAGCGGGTTAGGGTAGTTTATGGAAGGTGATGAAGCAACCTTAATTTAGATTAAGAAGCCCAGCAAGTCTCAGCAGGAAAATTACCCACTTGCCAATGTTGATGTAACTTGACCTTTGCTCTAACTAGATAATGATGATAGTTTTCGTATTTTTCTAAATCCAATTCTTTCAAATTGCCATTTGCTTTATTCAAATAAATTGTACCTAAATATTTTGAGCCATTCCCAAACTGATAAGTTATACCTTGTTCATCCTCATCTAATTTCATTAACTTAATGTAAAAAGCCATAATCAATTCCTCATTATTTAAGGAGAGAGACAAAAAGTAGGTTGGGTAGAGACGTTCCATGGAACGTCTGTACACGAAACCCAACACCAATTATAGGCAATTACCTGAACCTGATCTAAAAGAGACAAGGAGTAGAGAAGAAATTAAAAGAACAATCAGAAATCAGCGAGGTTCATCATCAAGTTAAAGATGGTCATTTAATCTTGATTATCTCCTGAAATAATTAGGGCTTACTGAATAAACCTAAAACCTTTATCCAATCAGCTTTTAAGGCTCTTAATTCTTTGAAAAAGTGCAAGGGAGAAATGGGAGACAAGGGAGCGATTTTTCTCCCCCATCTTCCCCATCTTCCCCATCTTCCCCATCTTCCCTTTTGCCTAAGGCAACTTGCCTCTTGCCTTACTATACCGAAAACATGAACTTTTTCAGCAAACCCTAATTATTTCTTCTTCTTCGCCTTTCTTGCTTTTGCTTTCTCCTTTTCCTTTTCTTGTTTCGCTTTTCGTTTTGCTTCGGCTGCCGCTTTTTCCGCAGCTAAACGAACCGCTTCCGCTTCCTCTTCTTTCTTGTTTAAGTAGTAGTTATAATCACCATCATAAACGACCAATTCTCCTTCACTAATTTCAACAATTTTGGTGGCTACTTGGGAAATAAAATATCGATCATGAGACACAATCAAAGCTGAACCATCATAATTTTGCAAAGCTGACTCAATGTTTTCTTTCGCGGGAATATCTAAATGATTCGTTGGCTCATCGAGGATTAATAAGTTCACTGGTTGTAAGAGCATTTTTGCTAAAGCGAGTCTTGCTTTTTCTCCTCCACTGAGCGTGGCGACTTTTTTCTTAACGGTATCACCACTGAAAAGAAACTGACCAAGTAAGGCTCTAATTTCTTCATATTTCCAATCGGGAACAGCTTTTTGAATCGTCTCTTCGACGGTTAAAGATAAATCTAGAGCTTCCGCTTGGTTTTGTTCAAAATATCCTGGAATAACATTATGTTCTCCCAGTTTTACTGTTCCTTCAGTGGGCGTTTCTAACCCCATAATTAAACGTAAGATCGTTGACTTTCCAGAACCATTGGGACCTAAAAACGCCACGCGATCGCCCCTTTCCACTAACAAATTTGTACCGAGGAATAGAATTTTGTCATCAAAACTGTGAGTGAGGTCTTCAATTTTAACCACTTCTTTTCCGCTACGGGGTGCGGTGGGAAATCGAAACCTTAAAGTTCTGACACCCGTTTCTGGTGCGTCAATTTGTTCCACTTTTTCCAGTTGTTTCTCCCGACTTTTGGCTTGAGTGCTGCGAGTGGCACTGGCTCGAAATCTCTCGACAAACGCTTCTTGTTTGGCAATTTCTTTTTGTTGACGTTCGTAGGTGCTCATTTGCGCTTGGCGATTAAATTCTTTTTGTTCGAGATAACTGGAATAGTTACCAAGATAAGTGGAAGAAATGCCGCGTTCCGTTTCGACAATGTGAGTACATAAACGATCTAAAAATTCTCGATCGTGCGACACAATCACCATGGGAGTATTGAGATTTTTCAGATATTGTTCTAGCCATTCAATAGTTTCTAGATCAAGGTGATTGGTCGGTTCGTCCAATAGGAGAACATCAGGATTTTGAAGCATGACTTTTCCTAAACAAATTCGCATTTGCCAGCCGCCACTAAAGCTAGTGACAGAGCGATCGCCATCTTCGGGGAAAAAGCCTAATTCAGGTAATAAACAACTAATTTTCGTGTCTAATTGATAGCCATCTTGAGCCTCAAATTCTTGCTGGTATCGATCGAGTTTGCGAATGAGTTTATCCAGTTGTTCTGGTGTCGCCATTTCCATTTCCTGCTGTACCTGTTCCAACTTTTTTTGGACAGCATTGGCTTCTGTAAAGACGCGCCATAATTCTTGTCTAACCGTCAAATTCGGATCAATAAGCAGTTAGGCAAAATGAATTTCCTAATATAGTATAATTTATGTAGGATTAAAGAGACCAAGTAAAATAGATTGCGCTTAGTGCATTTTAGCAAATTGGGGTTGCCTCGATCGAAAATTATGAGATTTATTAGAGACTTAAATCCAGAAACACAGAGCCTTCTTACAAGAATTAGTTGTCAAAGTAAATCCCTTCAAGTAAGAAATCGGGCTAAATGTATTTTGTTGAGTTCCCAGAAATTTACAATTGACCAGTTAAAGGTAATCTTTAACGTCGATCGAAAAACCATATATAACTGGTTAACGCGATGGGAAGATCAAAATCTTAAGGGCCTATATAATCAAAAAGGTGTGGGGAGAAAACCCAAATTAAGTCAAGAGCAAAAAGAACAAGTCAAAACTTGGGTAAAGGAAAATCCAAAGTCTCTCAATCAAGTTCAAAATAAAATTCAAAAAGAATGGGGGATTGAGATTAGTAAAGATACGATAAAAAGAATTATAAAGAAGTTGAATATGCTCTGGAAAAGGATGAAGAGAGGAATCAGTAAAAGCCCATATGAATGGGAATTAGAGGTAAAACTACCTCGGTTGGAAGAATTAAAAAAGCAAGCTCAAAAAGGAGATATTGCAATCAAATACTTAGATGAAAGTGGATTTTCTCTCAAGCCTGATGTTCCCTATGCGTGGCAGGAGAAAGGAGAAAGAATAACTTTGAAAAGCTGTCAAAGTAAGAGAATAAGTGTCTTGGGGTTAATGGATTGTGATTATCATTTAGATTACGAAATATATCAAGGGACAATTAAAAGTGATACCGTTATTAAGTTTTTAGATAAAATTAGTGAAAACTTAACGAAAGTTACCGTAGTAGTTCTCGATCAAGCATCAATTCACACGAGCGATGAATTTGTAGAAAAACTGGAAGAATGGAGAGCAAAAAAATTGGAAATTTTCTGGTTACCCCCTTATTCTCCTAAATATAACTTAATCGAAATTCTCTGGAGATTTATCAAATATGAGTGGATTGAAGTTTCAGCTTACGACAGTTGGAAGAATCTTATTAAATACCTAGAAAAAGTGTTGGATAATTTTGGAGCTGAGTATGCAATTCATTTTGCATAGGTGCTTATCGAACTCTTGACTTAAACAACTAATTTTCAAACTAGAAGGACGAATAATGTTACCAGTCGTGGGTTCAGTTTCTCCCATCACAATTTTTAATTGAGTGGTTTTCCCCGCGCCATTCACTCCTACTAATCCCACTCTTTCTGCGGCTTTAACTTCCCAGTTAACATTTTTCAGCACTTCTCCTGTGGGATAAGTTTTACTGACTTTTTCTAATCTTAAAATTGACATAGTTCGATAATTAATGAGGAACGCAGTTATAAATAATGAATCGGTTTCTAATCAGCGCATAAAGACTTGTCCAAACAGTGTAACATAAGGCGGGATTCGTTGTGCAATGGTTAACCAAAGTGGTCATATAAACCACGGGGAGAATTGCGGTACAACCTAACTCAATAATGTTCACAAATATCGCTAGTAAAATTGTTTTCCCCAACGCGAATAAAAATTGTTTGGGGTGAGCTTTCGCCTCTTTTAATTGTTTAGTAATTCCTCCTGCTTTTTGGGTGATGGCTAACTGTTGTTTCTGGGAAAGAGAGAGAAATAGATTGTTTAAAGAAGAAATAATCTTTGATATTAATGAAACCAGCCACCGCAACGATCGAGCCAAGAATCACCAATGATCTTGTATCGCGTTTATGATTTGATTTTTATAACCTAAATAGGCTTGATAAGCTGAGTTATATTCTAACTCTCCAGTCACCTGTTCATTTTGTTGAGCAATATAATTTAGTAAAGGTTTTTCTTTCGCACAGTGAGGACAAGTTTCACTGTAATAAAAATCAACGACCACAGTTGTTTGTTCTGCGTTAACAGCAATTTGGCTAGACAATAACACAGAGATAAAAACGGTCAAACAAAGGACAATAAATGAGAAAAGTTTCATTGGTTTTAATCCATAAAAGTAACACTAAATCTTAAATTTCCTTCTCTCACTCTCGCCGGTTGATAGCGAAGCATGGCACGATGATCTCGCCAATTTTCTCGCCACTGAAACCGAACATTTCCAGAAACAATTTTGGTTTTATAAACCTCACCATTGCGGAGTAAAGTAATTCTGGCTTCTCCATCAATGTAACCTTTTCCCATGATTAATAAGCCAGAGGTGGGTTGAGAGACAATTTTTTTTCTGAGGAGAAGTTGTTGATTTTCAGTGGGGTTAGAAAGTTGGTAGAGTTGGGTGTTAGTTGTGCAACTGGATAAGGAGAAGAGGAAAAATAGAGAAATGATTGATTGCAAGTAATTTTTCATCTATGCTTTAATAATTTTTGCTCCTGAATGGCATTAGAAACTCTTGAGTTACCCTCTTATTTTACCCAAAATCAGAGCTTTTCTTATTTTTCTCTCGTCAAAGTTTGCGTATCCCAGACTTAATCCCACTGTTTTATGAGATTTCAAAAAATCGTTATGCTTGGTCTGCGATCGCGGCGCGGGCGTTCCGCCCTACGACCTACGCGAAACCAGTAAATTCACGATGTTTAGGATCATAAAAAGCTAACACAATTTCCTCTTAAAGCTATCTAATTGAACGCGGGGACAAGTGCAAGGTGATATGATCAAAGCTAACAGAAGAGAAGGGAAAGCAATGAGATGGAAATTAAAGCCTTAATTCAAGCTGAATTAGACACTTTTTCCGAAAAACAATTAAAACAGCTTTATCGTATTATCAAAAACCTTAAACAAGAAACAACGAAAAGCATTCGAGATCAGGAGCAACTAAAGAATTTCTGGGAAGAAGATCAGGTTGGAAATACTCTGCGTAAGGATCAATCCCCTCGCACTCCAGGTTTATTATCTGGAAAGTTAGGAGATGCTTTTTTTGAACCTTTACCAGAAGAAGAGTTACAGCAATGGGAGTGAATTACCTAATTGATACTCATATTTTATTGTGGTGGCTATTTGATGATCCTAAATTGAATGGGAATTGTCGAGAGATTATTCGCAATCCTAAACATTATATTTTTGTCAGTAGTGCTTCTGCTTGGGAAATTGCAACCAAATATCGACTCGGAAAACTACCAGAAGCAAAGCCTTTAGTTAGCAATTACTTAGACATTCTCGCCAAAGCAAGATTGATTAATCTTCCGATCACTGCTAACCACGCCATCAGAGCAGGAAGCCTACCCATTCAGCATCGTGATCCGTTCGATCGGATGTTAATGGCACAAGCGGAGTTGGAACATCTGCCAATTGTAACTTACGATCGCGCTTTTCAGATTGGATTGATTGAGGTCTTGTCATAGTCTCTTGTAGATTAGCACCATGTTTAGGATCATAAATCGCGCTCTCATTATTTTTCTCTCATCAAAGTCTGCGTATCCCAGATTGAGTCTCGCTGTTTTATGAGATTTCAAAAAATCGTTACGCGATGGCGAAATCAGTAAATTCACGATGTTTAGGATCATAAAAAGCTAACACAATTTCTTCTTGTTCAATTCCCTCTCTTAATAGTTCATTAGCAATTCCTTCCTCTGTCCAATCTTCCTCAATGTAAATTTTATTATTTTTAATGCGGATGTGAACTTGAATTAAACTTATCTTCTTTTTTCCTTCCCAACCCAAAAATAGCCAAAGATATTGATCATGAGTTTCATCAAAAATCAAACAACTTTCTTGCTTGAGATTAGCAGCACTAGAGACCCAGTTGTGATATTCCGTCAATACTTTTTTAATCGAATCACGATAAGTTTCTAATCGATCCATTCTAGAATTTCCTCCTTTTCCATCTCAACAACGATTAAAAGCAATTGATTAAGTTGAATAATCTCTTGGATAGACTCTCGCTTAAAGAAATTTTCATAGATGCTATCCTTAATTGCTAGATAAATCTCATATTCTGGTTCAGTCAGATTGATGAAGTTCCTATACAAAATATATTGTCCCAAAGCAACTTGAAAATCTTTCATCACAGAAGGACTGAGAAAACTTTTAATTTCTACAATAATTTTCTGTCCATTTTGTTCAGCAGCGATGGTTTTTTCAGCAGCTAAATCAGCAAATAGTTCGGCATCTTTATATTTAATTCTATAAGGATCGGCAAGGATCGTCCAACCATCTTTGATTAGAGCATTTTTAACAGCTTCATGGTAAATGTCTTTTGCTGGCATTTTTTGATTTCATTGTAAATTACATGATGCCCGAATGGCAGAAGCGAAGGTGAGGATGGCTTCGCTAGATCGCGCCCTCATTATTTTTCTCTCATCAAAGTCTGCGTATCCCAGATTGAATCGCACTGTTTTATGAGTCGTAGGGTTTGCCTTGCCCACCCTACAATACTGCTTTCTCAATGTAAATTTTATTATTTTTAATTTGGAGATGTCTAATCTCTTCTAAGGTTTACTTTGAATCTCTTTTACGCCAAAATTCATCGGTTTTAGCTTGTGCTTGTTTCCAACGTTCTCGACGTGCATTTTCTAAATCTTCATTGAGTTTTTTGGCAATTGCTTGTTCCCATTGATAGCCTTCCATTCCCCTAACTGTTAAAACCGGTTGTCCTAAAGAAATAATTTTTGCACCAAAGGCTGTAAAATAATTAGTTTGAGTTTGTCCAGAATGGCGTTTTCCTGTAATAATATACCAAGCAAACATTTCACAATTGTTGTTATAAATATTATATTCTCCAAACTTTTCAGGATACTCTTCTAGTCTTTTCTGTTGAACCGGTGTTAAGGTTACTCCTTCTCCTTTATATTCGATTCCTTTTGGTCCCCAGCCAAGGGAATTTTCAAACGTTCCATCGGAAGAAATAAAGTAATGATGGGCTAACCCTGCTGTTGTTTGAATAGAAATATGATAAATCGAAGCTGTACTCATATTATCTCTCTAGATCAAGTGTTGTTATATCAAGTTCAGGTAATTCCTTATAATTGGTGTTGGGTTTCGCTTTGCTACACCCAACCTGCGTTTTATCTGCAGCTACGTGGTCATATCAAAGAGAAAATGTTGTTCAGAGATAATAGCTTTCTTGACAAGATCGCAATCGTAAGGGTGGGCAGAACCCACCTCAATTTTACCTATTTGCTCGCACCTGTTGGCATTCCTAAAATGTCCTCAATTTTGGGCATTTCTTCTAACGGAATCACGCGACCTTCTTCCTCAAAATTCTCGATTTGATCAAAGTTGAGATAACGATACAAATCATCAGCAAAGGGATTAATTTTCTCCTGCACAATGGCGAGATATTCATCCACAGTGGGAATATAACCCAACAACGCACAAACCGCAGCTAACTCCGCAGAACCGAGATAAACTCGCGCGCCTTTCCCCATGCGATTATTAAAATTACGGGTTGAAGTAGAAAAGACCGTTGCTTCATCTTCTACTCGCGCTTGGTTTCCCATACACAGGGAACAACCAGGCATTTCCGTCCGTGCGCCAGCCGCCGCAAAAACGCCATAAATCCCTTCTTCGCGGAGTTGCTTCTCATCCATACGAGTTGGTGGACAAATCCAAAGACGAACCTTTGTCACCCCTGCATTTTCTAAAATCTTAGCAGCAGCGCGATAGTGACCGATATTCGTCATACAAGACCCGATGAAGACTTCATCAATTTTATCCCCCGCACATTCTGACATTAACTTCACATTATCAGGGTCATTCGGTGCAGCGACAATCGGTTCTTTAATCTCGTTTAAGTTGACTTCAACCGTGTCCACATATTCCGCATCTGCGTCGGCTTCCATTAACTCTGGATTATTTAACCATTCCTGCATTTTTGCAGCGCGACGTAACAGCGTGCGGGAGTCTTGATAGCCTCGCGCGACCATGTTTTTAATCAGGGCAATGTTAGAGTTGAGATACTCTGCGATCGTGTCTTTCCCTAACTTAATGGTACAGCCAGAACAAGAGCGCTCAGCAGTCGCATCGGTTAACTCAAACGCCTGTTCCACTTTCAAGTCGGGTAAGCCTTCCATCTCCATGATGCGACCAGAGAAGACATTTTCTTTCACTTCAGTTCCTACAGTTAACTTTCCTTGCTGCATAGCGACATAAGGAATGGCGTTAACGATATCACGAAGGGTCACACCAGGCTGTAATTCGCCTTTAAAGCGCACTAAAACCGATTCTGGCATATCTAGAGGCATCGCCCCCAATGCAGCCGCAAACGCCACTAAACCCGAACCAGCAGGGAAGGAAATACCAAGAGGGAAACGGGTATGAGAATCACCGCCAGTTCCCACAGTATCAGGGAGTAACATTCGGTTTAACCAAGAGTGGATGATGCCGTCACCAGGTTTTAAGGAAACGCCTCCTCGGTTAGCGAAGAAGTCGGGGAGTTGTTGATGGGTTTTCACGTCAACGGGTTTGGGATAGGCTGCGGTATGACAGAAACTTTGTAAGACAAAATCAGCGTTAAAACCTAAACAAGCCAACTCTTTTAACTCATCGCGAGTCATGGGTCCTGTGGTATCTTGAGAACCAACGGTGGTCATAATCGGTTCGCAGGATGTTCCTGGACGAATACCATCCACGCCACAAGCACGTCCGACCATTTTTTGGGCGAGGGTGAAGCCTTTGTTATTCTCTTGGGGAACTTCGGGACGAGTAAAGAGTGAGGTCACTTCTAAGCCTAATGCTTCTCGCGTTTTATCGGTGAGGGCGCGACCAATGAGGAGGGGAATGCGTCCACCTGCGCGGACTTCATCTAAAATAGTGTTGGGTTTGGCGGTGAAGGTGGTTAAGGTTTCTCCTGCTTCGTTGGTGATTTTTCCTTCGTAGGGATAGATGGTGACGACATCTCCTGTGTTCATTTGGGTGACATCGCATTCGATCGGAAATGCACCAGAATCTTCGGCGGTATTGAAGAAAATAGGGGCGATTTTCCCCCCAAGAATGTAGCCACCAGCGCGTTTGTTGGGAACGTTGGGAATGTCATCTCCGATGTGCCATAACAGGGAGTTAATCGCTGATTTTCGGGATGATCCTGTTCCTACTACATCGCCGACGTAAGCAACGGGTAAGCCTTTTGCTTTCAGTTGCGCCAGTTGTTCTAAGCCTTCTGGCATCCGTGACTCTAACATGGCGAGGGCGTGGAGAGGAATATCGGGGCGTGTTGTGGCGTGAGGCGCTGGAGATAGATCATCGGTGTTGGTTTCTCCAGGGACTTTAAAGATGGTAACTTGGATTTGTTCGGGGACTTTTGGCTTATTGATAAACCAAGTTCCTTCCGCCCATGCGTCGATGACTTGTTTGGCGTAAGTGTTGGTTTGAGATAGGTCAAAGACATCGTTAAACGCATCAAAGGCGAGAATGGTTCGACTCAGTGCTGTGGCTGCTTTTGGCGCGAGATGGGTGTCTGGAGATTGTAAAAACTCAATGAGAGATTGAACGTTATACCCGCCGACCATTGTTCCGAGAAGTTCCACTGCTTCTTCGGCGCTGATGAGGGGACAGTTGACTTCTCCTTTGCCAATGGCGGTGAGAAAGTCTGCTTTGACATAGGCGGCTTCATCGACACCTGGGGGAACGCGATCGCGCAATAAATATAATAACTCTTCTTCTGTTCCTTGAGGAGGCTGTTTTAATTGTTCACATAATTCGGAGGTTTGTTCGGCGTTGAGGGGAAGCGGGGGAATGCCTTGTTTGGCTCTTTGTGCTGCGTGCTGCCGATACGTTTCTAACATTTTATCCTGTGTTCTCCTAGTGGTATTTTTCTTTAGTTCAACAATTATAGTCGTCTAAGATCATTGTAATTGTACCGACAGAACGATCTAGGACGCGAAGTTTTCAAGCTACACTAATATCAGGTTCGGGTAATTGCTTAGAATTGGTGTTGGGTTTCGCTTTGATCGTTTCAGTGATCAGTGACCAGTGATCACTGATCACTGATCAGTGAATTAATAATCTAAGTAGTCAATTTGTAGCACTAATTGCTCACGCATGGTATTACTAATTAAGTTGGAAAACTACTGGTCACTGATCACTGCTTAACTGGTCACTGATTGGTGTTGGGTTTCGTTTCCCTCCACCCAACCTACTTGACACTATCTGCGAGAAATCCACTGCTGATATTGTTGATATAGGTTTTGAGCAGCAGGATAACTGGAGTGAGGACTCATAAAATGAGAAAATTCAAAGGTGATTAGTTTATCAATGTTGGCGGCTTCCGCTTGCTCGATTTTGTAGCGCAGTTTGCGAAAGTCAATGGGCGGAAATTTAAAGGGAAAGTCTCGATCGAAACTTTCGACATTACTCCAAGAGGTTAACCTGTATTTACTGGCTAGGGTTTGATTGGCTTGGAGATAGTGCGGTAAATCTTGATAAGGCACATTTCCATCCTGAAAGGCGACAATATCCACAATCCCTTCTAAACGGGCAAAAACTGACTCCCATTCTTTGATATGCTTATCTAGGGAAATGGCAGTTTGACCAAACTGTTTAATCCCTTTGATATAAGGAGAAATTAAAATTGGAACGTCTCGCAATTGTTTCAGGTGATGGGAAAGGTCTTCATAGACTCTCATCATGCCATCATTATAGGTGTTAATTTCATGGCTGATATACCAGCCGCCAAATCCCTGATGATTTCCGTAACGAGTGATAAACTCCTCACAGAATGCTTTGTTGAGATCAGTTTCTGTTTGATAATCGCCGTTTAACCAGTAGTTACCTGAGTCATAAGTGCCAAAATAAAAGGTCATGTTGTATTTGGCGGCGAGGGTGAGGAATAATTCTACTAAGTCGGTATAGACGGGAAGAATGCCGATGTGTTGTTGTAAAATTTGGGAGTTAAAGGTGGCTTGCTCTTTGTAGCCAGCACGGATTAAAATAACGGTGTCGATTCCCGCTTGTTTCATGGCGGCAAAATCCGCTTCCCATGCGCGATCGTCCCAGTTTTGAGATGGGATGTCATGGGTGATCTCATCAAGGAATGTTCCTGTAATCGCTGGTTGCATTAGGTTATGTCGTTAATTATTTTGAACTACTATTATCATAGAAAGTGTAAGGTACTGTTTTAGGAAGTCTTTCCTTTCGGTGAAAATCTCATCTCTGATTTTGAAGCTGATTTTCTCCCACCCAAAATAATTAATAGAATGATTGACCAATTTTTAGATTTTTCGCCAAATATTGCTATTGAAACGCCTTTAATTTTAGTCATTTTAGTGACATTAGAGGCGGTTTTATCTGCGGATAATGCGATCGCGCTGGCTGCGATCGCGCAAGGATTAGAAGGACAAAAACTGCAACGCCAGGCTCTTAATTTTGGTTTAGTTGCTGCCTATGTTCTACGGATGACGTTAATTTTTACAGCGACTTGGGTAATCCAGTTTTGGCAGTTTGAATTATTAGGGGCTGCTTATTTACTTTGGTTAGTTTTTAATTATTTTCTCTCAGGAGATGAGGAAGATGAGAACAATCCCAAAGCTAAATTTACTTCTTTTTGGCAAGCAATTCCTATGATTGCTTTTACTGATTTAGCCTTTTCTTTAGATAGTGTTACCACTGCGATCGCGGTTTCGGAAAAAACTTGGCTGATTATTACGGGTGGCACGATCGGGGTGATTACATTACGTTTTCTGGCGGGATTATTTATTCGTTGGCTTGATGAATATGTTCATCTTGAAGATGCTGGTTATATCACGGTTGGCTTTGTCGGTTTACGTTTATTATTAAGAGTAATTGCACCGAGTTTAGTGCCGCCACAATGGGCTTTAATTAGTGCTGTGGCTTTGGTTTTTGTTTGGGGATTCTCGGAAAAAACGCCGCAAAGTGATAGTTAAGTTTTTAGATTTGGTGGGCATTGCCCACCCTACAGTTATTATTTTTTAGGAAGTCCTAGTTAACAATGATTTTGCAGCGATACATTTTCATCCCACAAGTAAATTCATATTCTCCGCTTTCTTGAGGGGTAAATTCAACGCTAGTAATTTGATTTAAGGCTAAATCTAACGATCGATTAAAATCTGGGATTAAGACTTGTTCTAAACAGCTACTGGGATCGCGACGATGGAAGTTGATTCGCACTGGTTTCCCAACGTTGACAATAATTTCTGCTGGATCATATCCACCATCAACGGTAATTGTTACTTCTTGGGTGTCATTTTTAGTTTCTGCTTTTTTGGCGGTTTTTTCACTGAATAAAAACCACCATAATTCTAACCCGATTAATCCGATTCCACTAGCAGAAACTAGCATTTTTACGATTAAGGGTTGTTCTAATTTCTCGAATCCTTGATTTGATTTTGTTTCGGTTGCTGTCACGGGAAACATCATCGTTAAACCGAGAATGATTCCTGTAAGGCTTGATAAGAATAATGATTTTGTTTTCATTCTCAAGATTAGGTTCAGTTGATTGGATTGTTTACAATTAACGTTGGGTTATTACAGTGTTTGAAATTTCCGTAAGCGTAAGGCATTGGTTAACACTGAAACTGAACTAAATGCCATCGCAGCACCGGCAATAATGGGGTTGAGTAACCAACCGAAAATCGGGTATAAAATACCAGCAGCGATCGGGATTCCAGCTACATTATAAATGAAGGCAAAAAAGAGGTTTTGACGGATATTCGTCATTGTTGCACGACTGAGTTCGATCGCGGTGATTACCCCTTGTAAATCCCCAGAAATTAGGGTAATATCAGAGGTTGTGATGGCAATGTCGGTCCCTGTGCCGATCGCGATCCCGATGTCAGCTTGGGCGAGTGCAGGTGCGTCATTGATCCCATCCCCAACCATCGCCACTTGTTTTCCTTCCTGTTGGAGAGAAACAATCTGTTCGGCTTTTTGTTCGGGACGCACTTGGGACATTACGCGCGGAATCCCCACTTGTTGCGCGATCGAGGCGGCGGTTTTTTCATTATCCCCTGTCATCATCACCACTTCTAACCCGAGTGTTCGTAGGGCTTTTACTGCATCCACAGAAGACGGTTTTAAGGTATCTGCTAACGCCATGATTCCTTCTAATTCATGATCAACGGCGATCCAGATGACGGTTTTTCCTGCTGCTTCCCACTGATTCGCTTTTTCCGCAAGAGTCTCGGTTTTAATCCCTAATTCATTAAACCATCTCGCTGTTCCGACTCGCACGACTCGATCGGAAACTGTTCCTTGAACCCCACTTCCTGTAATGGCGTTAAAGTCTTCTACAATCCCGTTGAATTGCACTTGTTGAGATTTGGCATAATCGACCACTGCTTCCGCGAGAGGATGTTCTGATTGTTGTTCCAACAGCGCCACCAGCCGTAATAACTTTAACTCATTTTGGTTGCTAGTGCCGAAAGTCGTCACATAATCGGTTACTTGCGGTTTTCCTTCTGTAAGTGTTCCTGTTTTGTCTAAAACGATCGTGTTCAGTTTCTGTGCGGTTTCGAGACTTTCAGCACTTTTAATTAAAATCCCATTTTCTGCCCCTTTTCCAGTTCCTACCATAACAGATGTTGGCGTGGCTAACCCTAACGCACAAGGACAAGCAATGATCAGCACCGCTACCATGTTAATCAAAGCTAGGGTGACATTGCCCATGATATTGAACCATAATACAAAGGTGAGGAGCGCGATCGCAATTACCACAGGAACAAACCAACCCGTTACTTGGTCAGCTAAATTCTGAATCGGTGCTTTTGATCCTTGCGCTTGTTGAACTAACTGGACAATCTGAGAGAGTACCGTATCTTTCCCCACACGAGTGGCTTGAAACTGGAAACTTCCCGTCTTATTAATTGTTGATCCAATCACTTCATCCCCGACAGACTTCTCTACAGGAATGCTTTCTCCCGTCACCATACTCTCATCAACCGTCGAATATCCCTGTGTTACTTCTCCATCCACAGGAATTTTCTCCCCTGGACGCACTTGAATCATATCGCCAATTTCTACTTCTTGAATGGGAATATCTTTGGTTTCCCCATCACGAATCACTCTTGCTGATCTCGCTTGTAACCCAATTAACTTTCGGATTGCTTGTGAAGTTTCTCCTCTAGCGCGATTTTCCATGAAACGACCCACTAAAATCAGGGTAATAATCACCGCCGCACTTTCATAATAAACCTGTGGGGTGAGTCCTTGTTGGATTAAAAAATCAGCGAATAACGTCGCAAACAGGGAGTAAAAATAAGCGGCGCTAGTTCCCAAAGCAACTAAAGTGTCCATGGTCGCCGCCCGATTTTTAAATGCTTTCCAGGCATTGCGATAGAAGTGCGATCCACACCAAAATTGCACCGGTGTTGTCAACACAAACTGCAACCAATAATTATGTAACCAAGGGGGAATAAAAGGAAGGTCTAACCCGGTCATCATCGGGAGAGACCCCACCACCAAAATCAGGGAAATCACCCCACTGACCCAAATTTTGCGCTTTAAGTCCTTTAATTCCGCTTCTCTGGCGACAATTTCTGCGTCTCCTCTCCCTGTCATCATGTCTTCTTGAGAGTAAACGGAAGCACCATAACCAGCATCTTCTACCGCGCCTTGAATGGTTTCTAAGCTAGTTTTTTCAGGATTAAACTGAACTGTTGCTTGTTCGGAAGCAAAATTAACTTCGCATTCCTCGACACCAGAAACATTGTTAATCGCTTTTTGAATCGCATTCGCACAACCGGCGCAACTCATTCCCTGTAGTTTGAGGGTGGTTGTATCTGTACGGGATTGGGTTTGACTCATATTTTACTCCCTCCTTGAAGGGTTGGTTTTCCTTATTTTGATTTTAGAGTCTCCAGTTAGCAGGAGAGTCAAGTTCGATAAGAAAGATTGGCGTTGCTGAATCAAGGTATGATACAACTAAACTTGCACGATTGCGCTCCGCGAAACGGCATCTGGCAAAAACTGGGATTTCCAAAAATTAGATTATTAGGTTTTTTATCAATTACCGAAGGCCGAAAATGGCTTGGACAGAGGCTTTGGCTACTCCCCATTTTGATAGAATGAAACAGTCCTACGATGATTGAGGGGAACTTGAATGCTCCCTAACCTTGAAAATTGGGCGACTTTTACGGAGGAAGTGGTAAACGTTAATCTAGATGAGATAGCATCTCTAATCAATCTATGAACATCGGAAAAGATAACCCATTTCTTAATCTTAACTATGAGCGCGCGATCGAAGCGCTAGGCGAAAACTATTACGACATTGTTTCGGCTGCGGAGTTCCCCCAACATTTCTTACGGTTTCGCAACGATGAACTTCTCCCTCTACTTAACCTCAACCCGTCACAAGTAACAGACGAAAACTTTATCGAAGCCTTTGGAAAATTTCAAGGGGTGCGCCCGTTTCTCGCTCTACGATATCATGGGTATCAATTCGGGAATTACAATCCGTTTTTGGGAGATGGACGAGGGTTTCTCTATGGACAAGTCTGGGGAAACGATGGACGACTCTATGATTTTGGCACAAAAGGGTCGGGACAGACTCCTTATTCTCGTAATGCAGATGGACGGCTAACCCTCAAAGGTGGAATTAGAGAAGTTTTAGCCTCAGAAGCATTACATTATTTAGGAGTCCGTACTTCTCGCTGTTTAAGTTTGATTGAAACGGGGGAATTATTGTGGCGTAATGATGAACCTTCTCCCACTCGCGCTTCTGTAATGATTCGGTTTAGCCATTCTCATATTCGTTTCGGAACATTTGAACGTTTAAATTATCTAAATCGTCCAGATTTAATCGAAAAACTGTTAGATCATGTGATTACTTATTATTATCCTCATTTAAAGTCTTCCTCTGATCAATATGCCCAATTTTATCAGGAATTAGTGCAACGAGTTGCTGAGTTAGCCGCGCAATGGATGATCGCGGGATTTTGTCATGGTGTTCTCAATACCGATAATATGTCGATTACAGGGGAAAGTTTCGATTATGGCCCCTATGCCTTCATTCCCACTTATAATCCTAAATTTACTGCTGCTTATTTTGACTATTCTGGATTATATTGTTATGGCAACCAACCGCGTATTTGTCGCTGGAATTTAGAAAAATTGCAACGTCCTTTAGGGATGGTAATGTCACAAAAAGATTTAGATGCTGGTTTAGAAAGGTTTGAAACTCATTATGAGGAAACTTATCGTCAGTTGCTGATGGAAAAGTTAGGATTGATTGACGTTTCTTTGGAAAATACAGAAGATTTTGTCACCGAAACTGTGAATTTATTACGAGATTCACAAGTTCCCTATCATCAATTTTTTGCTGAGTTAGGAAATTGGTTTAGTCCGACATGGCGAGATAATTCTGAAATTATTTTAGAAAATGCACCCTTTATTAAACAATTGCGAGAACAGTCATCGCTTTGGGAAAATTGGAAACAACTTTATCAGCAATGTTTAAAGCAATGTAATGATAATGAACTCGAAAAAATGGGGTCTCGTCTTCAGAAAAAGAATCCGCAAACGGCGTTACTACGTCCTGTGATTGAGTCAGTCTGGGAACCGATTAGTTTGGATAATGAATGGACTCCCTTTTATGCTTTATTAGATCAGATTCGCGGCAAGTGACGGTAAATCAAATCCCCCCTAACCCCCCTTTGAAAGGGGGGAATAATGAGGTGATGTGTAGATATAGCGCTACGCGCTAGGCAAAAGGCAAGAGGCAAGAGGCAAGAGTAAGGTATAGGTGAGTTTCAACATTTTGGAATGTCCTAACCTAATTTTGTAGCGCTATAAAAAGTAGGTTGGGTGAAGGGAAGCGAAACCCATCAGTTATGTGTTGTGGGAAGAAAAAGTCGTCCCCATTTTAGCGTTAGAAGTGATTTCTAAAACGGCGAATAATGAATACACTAGAAAGAAAGAGATTTACCAAGAAATGGGAATCAAATATTATGTGGTTTACAATCCTCAACGGAAAAGAAAACCACGTTTAGAAGTGTATTCCCTAGAAAATCAGGAATATGTTTTATTAGGAAATCAGAGTCAGATTTGGTTGGAAGAAGTGGGTTTGGGAATCGGTTTGGAAGTGGGAACGTATCAACAAATTACTCGTGAGTGGTTATATTGGTATGATGAAAGGGGAGAGCGCTTTTTAACTCCTGAAGAACGATCGCGCCAAGCGGAAACGAAAGCCGATCGTTATGCGAAAAGGTTGCGTGAGTTAGGAATTGATCCTGATTCGATTTAAGTGTCACTTCTGAATCTCGGATCAGGAATTTTAACTTTCCACCGAACCGACATGGTTGTTCTTTGTCCTTCGTCCTTTGTCCTTCGTTCTTTGTCCTTCGTGATTCAGTAAGAGATCAGTTTTCCTAATGACCAATGACCAATGTACAGACGTTCCATGGAACGTCTCTACAATGATGACTAATTTAGGGCTTGCTGAATAAAACTGAAAGTCTTATCAAATCAGGATTTGAGGCGATTCAGTTCAGATAAAAATGCAAGTTCATTGATTGTTCAATGGTCACGCATATTGCATCAAAACCTTCCCCTCCTACCGATCAATCAACCCTCTTGCCTCTTGCCTCTTGCCTCTTGCCTTACTTAACCAACCAATGGACTTTTTCAGCAACCCCTAATTTATGTTGGGTTACATTTCATTTCACCCAACCTACTTTTGATCTGGGTGAAATTGGTTTTTACCCAGCCGACGGTTAAACAGTGAGTTGTTTGAGTTTATCGGCGACAATGCCAGTGGTTATTAATTCTTCGGCTTGGGTTAATCCCGTTTCTAAGTCTGGACAAACGCCACACAACCATAAATAAATCCCACCATTCCAAATCGCTGCGGACATTAGTTCTCCTGGTTTTCCCGCAATGATTGTTTTTAATTGTGTGGTCAGTTGCGTTAAAGATTCTAATATAACGTCTTGTCCCGCGAAACCATAATGTTGAGGGTGTAAGTGTCGCCGTTGAAAGTCTTTTTCTGGTTGCGTAATGCCAATAATTGCGGTGCGGTTTCGCGCTAAGTCACAGCTTCCTTCTAATCCTTTGACGGTGATCAGTTGTTTCATGTTTCGCAGGGTGAAGGTTTCTCGAAATCGATCTTCTGTGGGGGGATGAACAAAACCAGAGATGAGGTTGGCTTCGCCGCCGTAGGGAGACCACAATAGCTCGATCGTGGCTAGGGGGGGACGTTTGCCGATTTCTTCGCGGTAGGGGACTAATTTTTGCGCTTGGGGAAAGTGTTGGGGAAGGTAGTAAAACCCGATTCCTGTTTTGGCGAGAAGTTGTTGACTTCCACTAAGGGAGAGGGAACGATAGTTAACTCCTAATGCTTCCCAAATCTCCACAAAAGGAATCCCATATTTTGTGGGCATACTGTCTCCTCCATGAAAAATCACAGGAACACCTACACTAGCTAATAACAGTAGTGTGATAGGGAATACAGGAGCGGTGCGCGATCGAGCGTCATAAGGCACGCCAAAAACGGTGACGGGATACTGAGTCGCGCTGTCTAAGGCGGGAATTTTCCCTCCTAATTGATCATAAGCGTCTAGCATTCCTGCTAATTCTTCAACAGTGGGACGTTTGATGCGATGAGCAATCATAAACGCTCCAATTTGGGCGGGTGTTGCTTCTTGTTCCAACATTAGACGAGTGGCGGTGGCGGCTTCACTACGGGTTAAATGTTTGCTGGTGTGTGTACCACTCCCCACTTTTTTGAGGAGTTCTCGAAATTGAATCAAGGATGAGGATAAGTTCATAGTTTCGCTTGAATCGCTGGATTAACTAGAGAGGGACTAGACATTTTTTGTACTAATTGACGAAATGCTTTGATGGGAGGAATTTCAGCCCGATCGCGCGTTGTGGCAAACATCACTTTCCGTGTTAAGGTTGCTTTAGCTGTTCCATTTTTGCTTGTGTTTGCGCCAATCGATCGAATCGCAAGAGTCGGATCATTTTGAGCATCCATTAACGCTGAACTGGGAAGTAAGGCAAGTAATTCTCCTTGTCGAATCACACCACGAAACGCATCTAAAGTGTTTAATTCCATTCCAGTTTGTATCGTTGCATTTTGTTGAGAAAACCAATCTTGGACTAACCGTTGCATTCCATAACCATCTTTAAACACCAGATGAGGATAAGCAATTAATTCTTGCCAAGCCAGTTGACTATACTGAGCTAAAGGATGATCCGCCGCCATTAACACCTCAATTGCTTCTTCAAATAGTTGATCAGCTACCATTTCTGAACTCATGGTAAAGGCGGGATTATCCATCACAATCGCTAAATCTACTAAGCCATCTCTTAACACTTTTAACGCCCGATCGCTTCCCAGCGCCGTTACTCGCAACTGAATGTTAGGATATTGATTACAAAAAATTCGTAATATGGGCGGTAAATGATAAGAACACACAGAATGAATCGCCGCCACACAGAGTTCTGGTTGTTTTCCCGCCATTAAATCGGCTAATTCTTTATTCACTACCGCCCATTCTTTACAGATTTTACGGGCGCCAGGGAGAAACTTCTCACCCGCAACGGTTAATTTTGCCTGATGAGAACGATGAAATAAATCAACTCCTAAGCTGTTTTCTAGGCTCTGAATTTGCCGACTGATGGTCGATTGGGTAACGCCACATTTTTTGGCGGCTTGTCCAAAGTTATTGGTTTCTGTAATCGCTAAAAACGCTTGCAACTGCTCAATCCGCATTTGTGTAGTCTTAATTACACTTTTTATGAGAATAACGGATTTTTTCATTCGATTTCGTACATTTTGATACATCTACGGTATTTTTTTTAGTGCGGCTTGAGCGTGTAGTTGCACAATTGAGGATTCATCTTGACAGAATTCCCATAGCAAGTTTTTTCCTTTTGGTATCCCTAAGTTACCTAATGCTTGAGCAAGCGTCTGTTTTAGGCGATTGTCGGTTTGAGCGGATGGGTTTTCACGGAAAAACTTAAGTAAGGTGTCAACAATCGTCTTTTTGTGTTGATTATTTTGCCAACGACCGAAAATGGTGATGATTTCTTCTTGAAGGGTTGAGGATTGTTTTTGTAAATTACTAATTAGCGGAGAAAGGGTTTCCTCTGTTTCTCGGTGACTGATGGCTCGGATGATCTGCTTTTGGAGAGGGAGCGGCGTGACAGAAGATTCTAAACATTGCTGAAGAGCAGTAATGGCTTGTGATGTAGCAAGTCTGCCTAGAGCGATCGCGCAGTGGGAACAAACGTCTAGGTTGAAGTCATACAGGAGGGGAATTAAGGCTTTGACCACCTCATCAGGATGATGATCGTTTCCTCTCACTCCTAAGCCAATCACTGCTTCTTGTCGCACTTTGGCGTTAGTATCCGATAAGGCTTGGATTAATGTCGGTATGATCCGATGATCCCGAAAACGACTTAACGCCTCGATCGCGCGGCTTCGGATTACTGCTTGCTCATCATCCAAAACACTTAAAAGCGGTGTGATGATTTCAGGGTCACGGAGAGCGGTTAACGCTTGTACCGCTGCGAGTCTGCTTTCAGAGTGGTTTAGAGCTTCATTGAGGATAGGAATGACCATCTTACCGCTTTTAGCCAGTCCATTGGCGCAAGCTGTAATTACTTCCAGTTCAGTGTCAGTATTGAGGACTTCTGTCAAACTAAAAATAGCGTGAGGTTGCTGAAACTGGCTGAGGAGACTGGCGGCTTCACAACGGAGATCAAGATCGGCGGTTTCATCTTGTAGTAATATTGTTAACGGTTCGATCGCCCTTTCTCCAAATTTTGGGATATATTTTGCCACCTCCCAACGTTCTTGAAACTCTCCTGTAATAAACGCTTCCCAAACTTGATTAAACGCTTCTTCTTTTTCATCGGGAGGTAAATCAATAAATCCTTTACCATCAGGAGATAGAGGTAACTGTTGTAAGTAATGTTGATCTAATTTCATTTCACAGCTTTGTTCGCAACGTTTTATCCAATATAAGTTCCTAATTCTAATTGATATTGGGTTTCGTCTTCTTCACCGAATCTACATTTTTGTCCTTCGACAGGCTCAGGAACACCTTTGTTGTTTGTTTTCCAATGACTAATGACCAATGACTAATGACTAATTGGTGTTGGGTTTCGTAAACTTCACCCAACCTACTTACTCTTGCCTTTTGCCTCTTGCCTTTTGCCTCTTGCCTCTTGCCTTTTGCCTCTTGCCTCTTGCCTCTTGCCTCTTGCCTTTTGCCTCTTGCCTCTTGCCTCTTGCCTCTTGCTGATTGGTGTTGGGTTTCGTAAACTCCACCCAACCTACTGACTAAGAGTTTGGGATTAGATCAGAATCCGTTAAGATAATAATTCGACCCAAAACGAAACATAAGGAGGAAGACTAGCGTGGCTGAATTTGATTATGATTTGATCATTCTCGGTGCGGGAGTGGGTGGACATGGTGCGGCACTTCACGCGGTAAAACGGGGACTGAAAACTGCCATTATTGAGGCGAAGGATATGGGGGGAACTTGCGTTAATCGCGGTTGTGTTCCCTCGAAAGCGCTTTTGGCGGCTTCGGGACGGGTGCGAGAGTTACAAGATTCCCATCACCTAAACAGTTTAGGGATTAATGTCGGTAACGTCAATTTTGATCGCGCTGCCATTTCTAATCATGCCCAAAATCTGGTGGAAAAAATTAGAGGGGATATGAGTAACAGCCTCGATCGATTAAAAGTTGATACAATCAATGGCTGGGGCAAAGTAACCGCACCACAGAAGGTGAGTGTCCTCACTGAAGACGGCGAAAAAACGATAACTGGAGAACATATCATCCTTTCCCCTGGTTCGACTCCTTTTGTTCCCCCTGGGATTCAAGTTGATGGCAAAACGGTTTACACGAGCGATGATGCCTTGAAGTTAAGCTCAATTCCCGATTGGGTTGCGATTATTGGCAGTGGTTACATTGGTTTAGAATTTTCCGATATCTATTCCGCATTGGGTTCTGAGATTACGATGATTGAGGCGTTAGACAATCTCATGCCTGGCTTCGATCGAGATATTGCTAAAATTGCAGAACGAGTTTTAATCAAACCCCGTGACATTGAAACCTATACATCAACTCTGGCGAAAAGTGTCAAACCAGGTTCTCCTGTAGTCATTGAACTAGCAGACGCTAAAACGAAAGAAGTGACAGAAGTTTTAGAAGTTGATGCAGCGTTGGTGGCGACTGGACGCATTCCAGCGACGAAAAACATCGGTTTAGACTCAATTGGGGTGGAAACTGATAAACGCGGTTTTATTCCGACTAATGATCAGTTACAAGTCACGGTTAATGGTGAACCTGTTTCCAATTTATGGGCGATCGGTGATGCGACAGGTAAAATGATGTTAGCACATACCGCCTCTGCTCAAGGCATTTCTGCGGTGGAAAATATCTGTGGGGATGATCATGTTGTCAATTACCGCGCCATTCCAGCAGCCGCCTTTACCCATCCCGAAATCAGTTACGTGGGATTAACAGAAGATGCAGCAAAAGCGTTAGGAAAAGAAGAAGGATTCAAAGTGAAATCGGTTCGTACTTACTTTAAAGCCAATTCTAAAGCACTTGCAGAAGGAGAAGAAGATGGAGTCGCCAAAATTATTTATCGTCAAGATACAGGAGAATTGTTAGGCGCACATATTATTGGAATGCACGCATCAGATTTAATTCAAGAAGCCGCCAACGCGATCGCATCCCGTCAACCCGTGCAAAATTTAGCGTTTAATGTTCACACTCATCCCACCCTTTCCGAAGTCTTAGATGAAGCCTTCAAACGTGCGGAAGTTAAGGCTTAACATCAAGTTCGATTGCTCAATTAGAAAACGTAGGTTGGGTGGAGTTTACGAAACCCAACACCAATTAGTCATTAGGTAGAGACGTTCCATGGAACGTCTGTACATTAGTCATTAGTCATTAGTCATTAGTCATTGGAAAACAAAGGACGAAGGACGAAGGACGAAAGACAAAGGACAAATATATAATTCCATCCCAATCGCAAGATGTTGTTTGGAATACAGTAGTTGTCGGAAAAATCATTAGAATAAGAGACGGAGGGAGATTAAACATCACTCCTCCGTTGTTGTTAATTTCTTTATTGCTTTCAGTTTCTATTTATGGATTCCAGTAGTGGTTTGTCTAGTAGGTCTTCTGCCCCGAAACATGATCGTAATCAATGGGCAAGTTTGATCGGAGGCGCGATCGCGCTAATTACCCTCACGCTTCCTCCCCTCATCATCACCCATTACTCTGCTAACAATGCTTTAGACACACTCTTAGAAGTCAGTACAGAGAAACCTTCTGATTGAAAACCAGATTAAACAGAAGCTGATTTCACTTCACACAACAGCAACGCAAACCAATCTTCTGCATCTGTCCAAGTTTTTAAGGGTTTCAAGCCTTCTTGATCCAGTTGCTGTTCCATCTCTTGTCGCTGAAATTTCCGAGAGATTTCGGTGCGGATGGTTTCTCCTTCCTCAAATTCTACAGTTAAATCGAGCGCTTTTAACTGTACCGTTTGCGGTTGTGTGGAACGGAGATAAGTTTCAATTTGTCCTAACTCGGTGTTATAAAATGTCCAGTGTTGGAAGTTTTGACGCTTAAAGTTACCTTGAAAACGACGGTTTAGATGGTCGAGAAGATTATAATTAAATTCGGCGGTGACTCCTTGACGATCATTGTAAGCTGGTTCTAAAATCGCTTTTGATTTTTGTAAGTCTAATCCCAAGAGGAAATAATCTCCTGGATTGAGTGCTTTTTTGACTTCTTGAAAGATTTCTTGGCATTGTTTCGGGGCAAAATTACCGAGAGAACTTCCGAGAAAAAATACCATCCGTTTCGATAAAGGCGAGGGAGGAAGCTGTTGTAATGCTTGTTCGTAAGTTCCGACTAAGCCATTAATAGTCAGGTGAGGATAGTCGTTTAAAAGTTGTTTAGCACTCAGTTCTAACATTCCTGCACTAACATCAATGGGAATATAATATAAAGCGTGTCCGAGAGACTGGTAAGCATCGAATAAAAGACGAGTTTTGGTGGAACTACCGCTTCCCAGTTCGATCAGTTCACAATTTCCCGTCGTTTGCGCGATCGCACTGCCATTGTCTCTTAAAATTTGCGCTTCCGTGCGAGTGGGATAATATTCAGGTAACTCACAAATTTGTTCAAAAATTTCTGAGCCGCGATCGTCATAAAGATAGTGACAAGGGATGGTTTTTTGCTCTTGAGTTAATCCGATAATAACATCAGACCCATCATTGGTAAGATTCGATCGGTCTGGATCACGCAAATCTTGAATATTTAACCGCTTGTTAGGAGTTGAGAGAGAAATCGACATGAAATGCTCCGTTTTGGTTTATTTTAGGACTAAGTGCTAGTTCATCACACCGCTTTGTCTTTCTTCCATCACCTAAAGTAGTATCTTTTGTTACCAATTATCGAACATGAATGAGCCAACACAAATCATGAGCGATCGAGATTGTATTCAAACAATGATCGACCCCGCTCGATCGTCCCCTGCTTCGGAAACCGTTGTCACCGCATTAGTTAACCTAGAAAAAGCGAACAAAAAAACCACAGAACCAATTTCTTATGATCAACTATTGGGAAAATGGCGACTGTGGTGGATTACAGGAACAAAGAAAACTCGTCAACGATCGGGTATAATTTTAGGATCAGGGCGATATCTTCCCCAATGGCTGAAAATCACCTTATCTTATAGTAAAAATTCAGATTTCACCCTTACCGATGCGGAAGCTGGAAACGTCGAGAACTCAGTGAGTTTTGCTGGTATCAACTTAACCTTAACCGGATCAACAAAATTTTTTCCTAAACAAAAAATACTAGCATTTGATTTCACTGAACTGACCATTAAATGCTTCGGAAAGATCATTTATTCTGGAAACATTCGTAAAGGAAAAGCAAGCCGAGAAACCTTTTATCAAGAACCAATAAAAAAACAAGCCTTCTTCCGTTATTTTCTCATGGAAGAAGACTGTATTGCCGCCAGAGGGCGCGGTGGCGGATTAGCATTATGGAAACGACTCGAACCGTAATCAAACTTTTACAAATGGTTTTTGCCCCCCCAAACCCCCCAAATCTGGCAGTTACCAGTTAAGCAGTTACCAGTAGTTCTCAAACTTAATTAATAAAAGTGAAAGATCGATCGATTATCAATTCACTGGTCACTGGTCACTGGTCACTGGTTACTGGTTACTGGTCACTGGTCACTGGTCACTGGGAGACGTTCTATGGAACGTCTCTACATTGGTCACTGTAATGGTTAAAGTTTTGTGCCGCAGTCTGGACAAAACTTATTCGTAACAGGATTTTTAGCGCGACAGTTGCTGCAATAGATGACCTCTACCGCTTGATCTAACTGTTTAATGTCAGGTAATCCTAACATTTGAGCATTACTTTTCCCTGGCGCAACCATCGGATAACAGTTTTCGTCTTTTTTCACTTGTGCATCGAGCAAGACGGGTCCGTCATAGTTGAGCATTTCTGTGATGGCTGTAGCTAGTTCAGCGCGATCGCGCACCACCATGCCTTTAATCCCATATGCCTCGCATAACTTCACAAAATCAGGCATTCCCACCTGCATATTAGAAGCAGAATAACGCTCTTGGAAAAAGGTTTGCTGCCATTGTCTGACCATTCCCTGCCAACCATTATTGATCAGCACCGTTTTCACATTAATCCCATATTGTGCCAAAGTTCCTAACTCTTGCAAGTTCATCTGGAAACTGGCATCACCGCTAATACAAATCACCTGTTCTTCACCAACTGCGGTTTTAACCCCCATGGCGGCGGGTAAACCGTATCCCATTGTGCCGAGTCCAGAACTAGAAATCCAGCGTCGGGGACCATATTGGATAAACTGCGCCGCCCACATCTGATGCTGTCCCACATCGGTTGTATAGTAGGCATAGGGAGCTTGTTGTCCCACTTCTAGGATGACCTCTTGCGGAGAAATAGAGTCCTCATAACGCGGTACAACGAGGGGATAAACCTCTCGCCAACGGTTGATTCGTTTTAGCCAAGACTTCGTGCGATCGAGATTTTGGGGAATCTGTAATTCAACGACGCGATCGAGCATCTGTTGTAAACAAGTGCGAACATCCCCCACAACCGCCGCATCGGGAGCGCGGTTTTTCCCGACTTCTGCGGGATCAATATCAATATGAATCACTTTCGCATGAGAGGCAAACTCATCTAACTTACCCGTCACCCGATCATCAAATCTTGCTCCCACAGCAATCAATAAATCGCACTCACTCACCGCATAATTCGCATAAGCGGTGCCGTGCATCCCCAACATCGAAACCGAAAGGGGATGATTCTCATCAAACGCACCTAACCCCATCAACGTCGTTGTCACAGGAATCTGGAAATGTTCCGCTAACTGTTTAATTTCCTCATGTGCGCCAGAGGTAATCGCCCCCCCTCCCACATAAAGCAAAGGACGTTCTGAAGTTTCAATCAACTTAATCGCTTGAGAGAGAGCGCGTATATTACCCTTTTGCGTAGGGCGAAAACCTGGAATATTCACTTGTCCAGGTGGTACTGGCACATAATCGCATTCCTCAAACCCGACATCTTTAGGAATATCAATCAACACCGGACCGGGTCGCCCCGTATTTGCAATATGGAAGGCTTCTGCAACAATTCTCGCCATATCGCTTGCCTGACGCACTACATAAGAGTGTTTGACAATCGGAAGCGTAATGCCAAAAATATCAGTTTCTTGGAACGCATCAGTGCCAATGGCAGGTCTTGCCACTTGTCCAGTAATCGCCACCATGGGAATTGAGTCCATGTGAGCGGTTGCGAGTCCAGTCACCAGATTTGTTGCTCCCGGCCCAGAGGTGGCAAAACATACCCCCACCTTACCCGTTGCTCGCGCATATCCATCCGCTGCGTGAGCGGCGGCTTGTTCGTGACGGACTAGAATATGTTTAACGTCTCCCCGTGCTTCTGAGCGATGGAGTTCATCGTAAATGGGAAGAATTGCGCCTCCTGGATAACCGAAGATATGTTCGACACCATGGCGTTTTAAGCTGTCCATGAGAGCAAATGCACCGGTGCATCGCTGGACAGTTTCGATCGTTTCAGTTTCGGGATGATTTAGAGTTGGTTTGGTCTGATTTGGATAACCCACTGCTCAAACGTTTTTATTTACTACTTTAAGGTACAGTTTCAACTATCTAGTTGTTATTTATGCTACAACTTTTTAATATAATTGAGTTACGATTTCGTTAATCATTTTGGCAACGGAACAACGCACCTGACAACCGAGTTTAATTTCCCACCAACCCCAAGCGAGATGAGGATTTTGCCAAAGGGAAAGATGAGACACGGCAGGGGAACCATAAAAGTTTTGTTGTCCCTTTCCTAATACTGCCGAGGTGAGGTGAGTAAATGTGTCGTGACTAATGCGGTACAGGGGAAATGAGCCAGCTAAAGGGACTCCCCAGCCATCGATCGCGATTAGTCCTTGAGTGTTTCCTTGCCAGGTGAGGGCGGTTGCCATTGCGCCCACGACTCCAGCACTAAAACCGATGAAAAATAAGGGAGTGTGGTCTAGATTCTCTTGTGAGAGCCATTGCTGAAGTTTTGGGAAATTGTACGGCTCGATCGATCTCGGTATAATCAAATAATCAGCACGGTTGCGCCATCCCAGATTGGTAATGAAATCTTCTGTGAGTTGGGGGGAATGAAACCCTGGACAAATAATAATCACAGTCTTTTTAACCCAGTTTAACCGCCGTTCCCGTCGCCGTAATCACCAATAAAGCCCCTTCTTCATCAACATTAATTGTTCCTGTATCCACTTTAATCGCAATCACGGCATCTGCGCCTAAATTTTCCGCTCTTTCTGCGAGTTCTTCCACAGCTTCTTGTTGTCCTTTGGTAAAGAGTTTTTCATAACTTCCCGTACGTCCGCCAAAAAAGTCTCGAAAGCCAGCAAAAAAGTCTCTTAAAGCATTACTTCCATAAACCACTTCTGCGGTAACAATTCCTAAATACTCCTCGATCGTTTGTCCTTGTAGGCTGTCTGTAGTTGTTGTTAGCATTGGTTCTCTATCCTGATTTTAATGGGTAACTAAATTTTATCTCAATCTTAGATAAAAAGTAGGTTGGGTGGAGTCAGCGCGAAACCCAACACTAATTCTAAGCAATTACCTGAACCTGATATAAGAAAGCCTACATTGTAGGGTTTGCCTCGCCCACCATCAGGTAACTTTACTTTTCCAAAATGGTATAAGAAATACATACACTGGAGCATTACCAAGCATTTTTTCAGTTAAACTGATATCTAGAATAATTGTTCGAGCTTCCTTCATTAATTCTTCTAAATCGCGATCAGACATAATCTTTTGCTGTTACTTTTTTAAAATAAACTGAGTTGAATGTAAATCTCTCGGTCGAATACATTGAGATGCTTTCTCATATTTAGCAATATATTTGTCCATACTTGGTGTTAAAAAATTGCTATTTTCAGGAATCGAAAAAGCTAATTCTCCTAATGCTTCTCCTGCTTTTATTTGCTTTGATTGCTGTGCAGGAAAGCTAAATTTTCCACGATGACCAACAATAAAAACTCTTTCTCTCTTCTAAGGCGTTCCATAGTTTATATCAAGTTCGGGTAATTGCTTATAATGTGTGTTGGGTTTCGCTTCGCTTCACTAGGGCCTACTCTTTATCATCGATCGAGCGAACCTGATATTACTGCATTCAAAAGTTTAAATTCAACTAGATAGTTAAAATTTTGAAAGACTTTTATTAGTTGCTCTAAATGGAACCTACTTTTGTACAATAAACCTCTAACATTTTCAATTAAAAAGATATCAGGCTGATGGATTTCTACGGCTTTCGTAAAAATGGGGAAACCATCTCGTTTATCCCCTAATCCTTTTTGTTTTCCCCCAACACTAAACGGTTGACAAGGGGGTCCGCCAATGAGAACTTTAAAGGGGGGAAGCGGGGTTGTCTCTTTCAAGGTTAAACAATGACACTCACCTTGAAGATTTAAGGAATAGGTAGTAGCTGCATCGGTATTGTTTTCAAAACTAATTGTCGGAAAACCCTGTGCTTCAAAACCTAGACTTAATCCTCCACAACCTGCAAATAAATCGACAACGACAGGAAGTTTAGAGTTAATTTTGGGTTGGAGTAAATGATTAATCCAATGAATATAAGAATCTCCTTGAAAGGAAATTTGAGAGTTATCTGCAACTTTATTAATCATTGTTTGTTGGTTCTTGTCAATGTTCGGTTTCCCTTTGCTTTACCAAGCCTACCTTTTTTTGTTGTTTATTTCTTGTTTAGTTAGGGCTTCCTGAATAAAACTGAAACCCTTACCCAATGAGGCTTTAAGGTTCTTAACCCCTCAAAAAGGTGCAAGGGAGACAAGGGAGACAAGGGAGAAATGGGAGAAATGGGAGAAATGGGAGAAATGGGAGAAATGGGAGACAAGGGAGACAATTTTTCTTCCCCATCTTCCCCATCTTCCCCATCTTCCCCATCTTCCCCATCTTCCCCATCTTGCCTAAGGCAACTTGCCTAAGGCAACTTGCCTCTTGCCTAAGGCAACTTGCCTAAGGCAACTTGCCTCTTGCCTCTTGCCTTTTGCCTTACTACACCAACTAATTAACTTTTTCAGCAAACCCTAGTTATTGTAAATGTTGGGTTTCGCTTTGCTCTACCCAACCTACTTTTTTATCTGGTGACTCAATAAAATTTAAGGTGGGCATTGCCCACCCTACAAGATATGAGAATGATTAGCTTTGCAGGATTAATTCTTGACGATGAGCGTGACTTAATTGTAAGTCTAATCCTGTTACTTGTTCTAACATATAAACGAAATGTTCAGGGTTAAGCAACGTTCCATCATTGCGACAACTTCCCAGATAACGGAGTTTTGCTGTGTGTTCGTCTAGTTGTTCAACTAAGGATAATTCAAACACGCGATCGCGCAGATTTAATGTTTTCTTTTTCCCTGATTTTGTCGTTTTTTCCCACAAGATTTCCTCACGGTCTAAAATTGTTTGCAATGCTGCTTTCCATTGCGTTTCTGACACCGTCGTTTGCGCTTCTACGGTGACGAAATACTCGGCTTTTTCTAACAAGCTGGTTGCAGAATTTTTCAGACTGACGGTTTCTACAGAATTAATGGTAATTCCTTCAGGAAGTTGTTCGGAAAGTCGATCGCGAAACTCTTCTAAATCTAGCGTTTCTGTGAGGTCAAAATCGACAATTTCTCCACTACTGCTCATTCCTAAAGATAGCGCATTGGCGATACTAATTCTCGGCCCTGGATGATAGCCACCAGTAAAAGCAATGGGAAGTTTTGCCCGTCGAATGGCGCGATCGAACAATCGAACTAAGTCCAAATGACTGACTAAACGCATTTCTCCTTCCTTGCTAAACCGTACCCGAATGCGTTGGTCGCGAGTTTGATCTGGTTGAAAATGTCCTTCAAATTTGGGAATTTCTGGCGGTTTCACAACAATGTTATGACCGAAATCGATTCCACACACGCCACAATGAGAACAGCCAGCATAAGAACAATCGGGAACTGTTGCTGCGTCTAACGCCCGTTGTAAGTCCTCTTGCAGCCAGTTTTTATCAATTCCTGTGTCGATATGATCCCAGGGAAGGGGGGCATCCAGGCGATCGTTTTCTGTTCCTTGTGCCATGGTTTCCCAATCCCATTCGCCCTTCTCAACTTGGCGATATTTCCAGTCTAACCCTGCATCCGCGATCGCGGTTTCCCAAGCGTTAAACGCCTTTTCTAAACTTTCCCACCAGGCATCCATGCCAGCGCCTAACTCCCACGCACGGCGGACAACAGGCGCTAAACGGCGATCGCCGCGTCCGACAAAATCTTCCATTGCGGAGATGCGAACGTCGGTGTCGTTCACTTTCACCCCTTTCATCCGTCGAAACTCTTCTCGCAGCAACTCCTGTTTGCGGATAAACTCAGCAGTCGAAACAGAATGCCATTGAAACGGCGTGTGCGGTTTCGGGGTAAAATTGGAGATAGTGACGTTAAAATCAAGGCGTTTGCGTCCTTTCAGGCGACATTCTTGACGCAACCAACGGATGGTTTCTGCAATACCAATCACATCTGCATCGGTTTCCCCCGGTAAGCCAATCATAAAATAGAGTTTGACCTTATCCCAACCCTGTTCAAAAGCCGTTTTCACCCCGCGCAAGAGTTCCTCATTGGTTAACCCTTTATTCACCACATCGCGCATCCGTTGCGTTCCTGCTTCTGGTGCGAATGTCAAACCACTTTTACGAGTACCGCCGATAATGTTAGCGATGTTTTCATCAAATCGATCGACCCGTTGACTAGGGAGGGAGAGGGAAATATTTTCATCTTGGAGGCGGTTTTTCACTTCCATTCCTACCGCAGGGAGGGAAAGATAGTCGGAACAACTCAGAGAAAGCAGAGAGAACTCATTATAGCCTGTTTCGCGGATTCCCTTCTCGATCGTTTCCACCACCTGTTCTGGTTCAACATCATGGGCGGGACGGGTCAACATTCCAGGTTGACAGAAGCGACAGCCACGAGTACAACCGCGTCTGATTTCCACACTGAGGCGATCGTGGACGGTTTCCACATAAGGCACTAATCCGATCGAATAAGCTGGCATGGGTCGCGCTACCCGACGGATGATTCTCTCTGGAACATCATCACGGTTGGGATGCACTGATCCATCGGCGTTCATGTCGTAGAAACGGGGAACATACACCCCTGGCACTTGCGCTAAGTCTAGGAGTAATTCTTGTTTGCTGAGTCCTTCTTTTTTCCCTTCTTCAAGGATTAATCCCACTTCTGGAAGCAGTTCTTCCCCATCACCGAGAGCGATAAAATCAAAGAAGTCGGCATAAGGTTCAGGGTTAGACGTAGCGGTTTGTCCACCAGCGAAAATGAGGGGATAATCGCCATTTTCTCGTTCTTGCCAGGTGAGGGGAATATGAGCAAGATCGAGCATTTCTAAGATATTCGTCGCGCCCAGTTCATAACTGAGGCTAAATCCTAAAATATCAAAGTCTGTGACGGAACGACGATTTTCGAGGGCGAATAGCGGGGTATTGGTTTCACGGAGTTTCGTGGCGAGATCGGGTGCGGGGAGATAAGCGCGATCGCAGAGTTGACGGGGTTGAGCATTGAGAACATTGTATAAAATCACATGACCCAAGTTTGATGCGCCCACTTCGTAGATTTCAGGGTACGTGAGAACCCAGCGCACGATCGCGCTATCCCAAGGTTTGTGTTTCGTTCCTTGTTCGTTTCCCAAATAACGGGCGGGTCGATTAATTTCTGGGGTTATCAGTTGCTCAACTGTGGCTGTCATCGGCTATCCTTTTCCTTGTTACTTTCCATTTCTCATGGTAGTTCAGGATTCAAGGAGTTGATAGGGAGAGCGCGATCGTGAATAAGCACTGGTTGAACTTTGATCTGTAATTATTATGATGCTTGGACGTAATTCGGGGAAATTGTCCTACATTTGTACTCTAATAGAAGTTTCTATATTGCTTCTAAATCAAATCTGTTCTATAGCCAGAAATCTTAGCAAAAAACTTCAGCGTGGCTCTACTAATATCAAGTTCATTCTCATTTACCCAAGAATGATATGCCCTATGGATTGTGCTAGTTAGAGGAATGAGATTTTTTGGATCATCTGCAAACTCAGGTGCTTCTGATTGTCCCTCAATATGGTGAATATCGCATGGATTATTTTTATTAAACTCCACATTACTCAGTAGGCAATATTTAGCATCATTCTGAATTTCGCGCATCGTTTTGTGAACTGATTCCTGTTTATTCGCAGCCCCCTGTAGGGTAGCCACAATAAGGTTTGGATTGTTAGCTAGCTCAGAAGAAATGATGGCGATCGCTGCTCGATACCCAATCGCTTTTTTGGGATTTTCTATACATAACTTCTCTATCAGCACATGGAGTCCTGCGGGTGTTAAATAATCTCCTTCCTTAAAAGGATTTATTAATGCACTGTTTCGCTGAATAATGTTTATTGCTGACTGCCTACTATTAGTTAGTAAAGGGCTGTGCATATAGTGAATTGGTAAGTAAGGCTGACCATTACGGATCATAATGTTTTTAAATAAGGAGTTAAATTTACTTAACTGTCCTTACACCAAAATATTGAGCCTACACTTCAATACTTTCCATATTATCCTAGTATCTTAAACTTAGACACATACAGAGTAACTAAAGGTAACTTATGTAAAATCGTACAAAAGGTTAAGCGTAGTCGCAGTTTTTTGGAGAGAATAAACAGAAAGGAAAGGTAAAGCGCGATCGAGCGTTTTGGGAAGGAGAGCGCGATCGCGTATTTGAATAAACGGAAAGGAAAGTGAAGGCGCGATCAGGTGTTTTGGGAGAAGCAGCGATCGCGCTGATATTCTTTGATACACTGAACTGAAAGGAAATCTTAAATTGCTAATTTACTGTGAGTGAAAGTGTTTACATCGAAACCAGCATCTTGGGACATCTCACTGCGAGACCCACCGATAACCTAATCCTTGCTGCTAACATGAAAGTGACTCAAGACTGGTGGAATGAACACCGTCACTCATTTACACTTTATGCCTCAGAAATCGTTGCTGATGAAGCAACGAAGGGTGATGCAACGATCGCAGCTAAGCGGTTAGAACTTCTACAACCATTAATGTTTCTTCAACTGACAGAGGAAGCCTTTGAACTTTCCCAAGCATTTCTCAAACAAAGTAATTTGCCTGAAAAAGCATTGATTGATTCTCTCCATATGGCATTAGCAACTATTTACGGTTTAAACTATTTGTTAACGTGGAATTGTAAACATATGGCAAATGCCCAACTGCAGCGTAAACTATCCGAGATTAGTTGGAAATTAGGGTATGTTTTACCTGTTATTTGCACTCCTTATGAACTGATTGGATATAACTCGGAGTTTTAAGCTATGTATCGCAACGAAATTCTTGAAGAAATTCATCAATATAGAGATAAATATGCTCAGTCATTTCAATATGATTTAAGATCACTCTTTAATGATTTAAAGAGAAAAGAGTTTGCTCACAAAGACAAACTGGTCAAACTTCCCATGAAGCGTCAAGTTCCTGTAAAGAAAGATTAATCGAGACAAATACCGATTCTAGAAGTGAACAGAACATATCTTGTAGTGCAACAGTTTACATAATAGGCTTTTTCAATTTGTGATTCAGCAATGGGAGTAATTTCAACTTGAAATGTCATACTTGCGCTGCATCTCTTGAGTAAAATCCGCAAAGGGACGAGTTTGTCCCGCATTGAGTTCATCAAATCCTTGCTGAATCCCTGCTAGGGTCTCCAACTGTTCCGCAAGAGAGCGTAACTGAGTTGGGCTTAATTTTCCCGATTCCAAGAATGTCACCAGAACTTGAATCGGGTAAGGTTCGAGAGTCGCCTCTCTCCCCTCCCCTAAGAACCGTACGTGACAGTTTCCCATCATACGGCTCAAGCCTTGCTTCCAACCTTCGTCTTGGTTTTTGAACTGTGTACCTGCTTATGACACGCTTTGTGTAAGTGGATTAAATTCTCAGTGTCGTCTGAGCCACCGTCTTTCACAGGTATTATATGGTGAGTCTCAATTTCTTCCCCGTTATAGAGGCTTTCTCCACAGACAGGACACTTATGTTCTTGCATCTTGGCTACTTGTTCGTATTTGCTACCTTTCGCCCACTTTTGTTTTCCTATCTTGAGGTTTCGTTTTTGCCAATAGTCTCGGAGTGAGGGGTTATCAGGGCTTGCTGTCCCTTTGACCTTGACGTGCCTGATGATAGGAGTGCTACTGATATCGTAGAGCATAAAGAATTTCTCCTTACCTCCGCGACCAGTGCAATAACACGCAAAGCGATTTCTCCCTCGAATCCGATTAAAGTAGCGGTTGAAGACCCACGTTTTTGATTTATTCGGGTGTCGCCGTAACGCCCATTTATAGAGGTAGTGCCACACGCGATTTTCAATGTAGCTAAAGGTTTCTTTGCTTACCACACCTCTGTAGTAGTTAGCAAAACCTCGGAGAAGTGGATTTAGGACTTTGATGACATCTTCTTGGGTGCAAGCCTTCATTTTATTTAGAGTTTCCCCAATCTTTTTACAGAAGGCAAGGACCTTCTTTTTCTGGGGCTTTATCAATAATTTGCCATCGTAGTGGCGTAAGTTGAACCCAAGAAAGTCAAAACCTTCTTCCATCGAGACGATTCTCGTCTTCTCCGCGCTGATTTCCAGACCTCGTTCTGACATCCACTGCTTTATCTGGTCAAGTATATGTTCTAGGCTTTCTTTATCCTTTGAGGTGACCACGAAGTCATCTGCATAACGAATAACTCCGAGCTTCGGATTGACTGATTTAATGAAGTCCTCCAACCCGTGTAATCCAATGTTAGCTAATAGAGGACTAATCACCCCACCTTGTGGTGTTCCCATGTCGGTCGGATTTAGTACACCCTTATCGAGGTAACCAGCTTTTAACCATCCTTCAATTAAGTCTCCACGTGGTACAGACTCGATTGCTGTCAAGATGGCTTCATGGGCAATGTTGTCGAAGAAGCCCTTAATGTCAGCGTCTAGAACCCAGAGGTGTCCACCACTTGGACTTGAATTAAGTCGAATCCAACATTGAGCAATGGCATCGTGACAACTCCGACCGCATCTAAATCCATAGGAGTTAGGCTCGAATACTGCCTCCCACTCGGGTTCTAGTATATTTTTAACCATTGCTTGTGCGACTCTATCCCGTACGGTAGGGATTCCGAGGGGACGTTTCTTCCCGTTAGGTTTGGGTAGGTAAACTCGTCGTGTCGGGTTAGCTTTGGGCATTTCCCAACTGTTCACAAGTTTCACTCGCTCGTCTGGGGTGTTCAGTACCTCCTTATCTACCCCTGCGGTACGCTTTCCTTGATTAATTTGAGTGATTTGTCGCACTGATAATAGCAAATTGGCTCGGCTTCGTAACAACAGCTTCTGCAACCGACGTAATTGCTTCCACTGACCAAGACTTCTAGCACGAAAGATTCTCATACGCAAGTTTCTAACAGACTTCTTGACCTTGCGCCAGTTAATCTGACCCCAGTCTGAAATCTCTCCCCTTAGTCCATTTGTCAACGTTATAGATGACATCTAACTTCTCCTCGGGTTCGTCACCCTTGTAAACTTCACCTTCGTATAAGACCCAAGACAAGTCTGCTATTCCTTTCGGTCAGGGATAATGTTTCAACCCCTATCCATCCCGTTACAGGCTGGCGTTCGCTTTTTGTCTCATCTTCTACCCCCCAGAGAGTTGTAGGTTCGTTGCCTCCCCTCTACTCTTGGCTCGACCAGCCTTGAGACCCTGTGGGGCTTACTCTGTTGCGTCGATTGAACATACGAGTTGGTTAGGATGGCTGACTTTTCTGCGGAAGGAGTAAGTTTCCACGTTGTTACGAACAGACAGCGTAACAACCACCTTCTTACCATTTTGGTCACAGCCTATCAGGGATAATTTGGCTGTTTTCTAGTATGACGCAGTTTAATCATCAGCTTAGACTATGTTCATCCTTCCAATTCTCCTTCTAGCACGGAGACCAGTCAATCCCTACCAGCAACCGTTACATTTGGGGCGTGCATTCCACTGGATTCATTACTTACTACCAGTGTCGCCATTCTCCAAGTGTGGAGAACTTTCCACGAAGGACAGGGGTGGAAATCCCTGTGGTGTAAGGGTTACACCGCTTCAACCGACCAGTTCAGGTCGCACGTCTGTTCACTGACTCCTTGGGGTAATTCACTGATTTGAATGTATCCGTCTTGATAAAATCCTTCAACCGTTTTTGTCATCAGTCAACTCAATCTCAACTTTACTCTATTTTACTCTCTGCGCGATCGCGCTCTGCGTAGTGAGCTTTCGCTCGATCGCGTGTTGGAATAAGCGGAGAAAACTCAACTTTAGAAGAGGAAAAAGCCTAAAATCAGCTATCCTCGTCGAGGACGACCTAATGTTGTAATATACAAAGCCGCTTCGTCTTCTGGAATCCCTAAGACTTCATTCACTTGGTTATCAAAAAATCCTGCAATTCCACTCACACCTAATTTGAGATAAATTGCTACTAAGTTGAGACGTTGTCCGAGATGTCCCGCGTCAAGATGTAAATAACGATAAGCGCGATCGCCGTATAATGTAATTGCTTGTTGGAGATCAGCCGTTTGAAAAATCACCGCCGCCGCATCTCGTCCTAAATCTTGTCCTAAACATAAATAGTGTAATTCTCTCCGAAAGTTTTTAAAGCGAATTTGTCGTAATTCTTGGGAACTCGGCGCATAATAATAACACCCTTCTTCTAAATCCGTTACACCAGATACAGCAACAAAGGTGGAAACTAGATTTAAATCAAAAAAATCTGGAGTTGAGTCTAAACTTTGTCGCCAATAGTCTTGGGGTTGATAGGTAAAACTAAGAAGTTTCTTCAGTTCATCTAAGGTGATTTCTTCACCATTAAAACCACGAGTTGAGCGACGTTTCAGGATAGTTTCTTGTAATCCTTCTAACTGTTCTCCCCAAAAAATCGGTTGAGTTTCTGTTGATACTTTTAAGCAAAATGGAAAATTATATTTGTCCTTTCTTTCTGCTTCTTTGCGTTTTTTAGAGGAGAGATTGGGTTCAGTTTCAATTTTGGTTAATTCGTGAAGATGAGAGAGTAAATTTCCATCAGGAATGTTAGCAGAAAAATGATGATTGGCTTTTGAAGGTAAAGCAGTTGTAGTGGGAGGTAAGTTCTGTTTAATTTCTAAGATATCGGCTAAACCAGCCACCGTAATCACTCCTTCTTCTTGAGGGTTAAGATAGAGTAATTCATTCATTTTATCATCGTTAAATCCCCCAATTAAATGAGGACGATAATCGGTTAAACTTCCTGCTAATTCTAAGTTTCCTAACAGGTGTCCTGTGTCTAGAAAAATGCGTCGATAAGCCCGATCTTCGTAGCGCCATGCCGATCGATAAAATATCGCAGAAACCGCGATCGCAAGTTCGGTATTTTCTAAGGTGGAATCCCAAAAACAAGCGGTTTTTAAACTTGGCCAAACCGAATCTTCCCAAAAGTGAATTAAGGAATGAGTTTTACATTGATAGTTGTATAAACCTTCGGGTAAAAAAGATAATCCTCTAACAATTAAATAAACTTCCGCCGGATAAAGTCCACCCGCAGAAGGGGCGGCCCGAAGTAAAATCTGATCTCCAGAAGGCGTTTGCAATTTTGCCGTTACCCCATAAGATAAAAGGAGAAATCGGGAAAGTCGATGCCATTTTTCCCAGTTTTCTTCGTCAGTGGGTGCGTTGTTGAGATAGGGTTTTAGATCGTAAGTTGTTCCCAGTTTATAATCTTTGTAGGGAAGCGGTTGTTTGTCCCAATCTAAGGAACGAGCTTTCTGGGCAATAGTTTCTGGGTCATATTTGGTGCGTTCGTGGTAATGTTGAGCGAGAGTGGGTTTCCATTCAGCCATGATCTGTGAGTCGGGTTAATGCACTATCAAAATTATAAGATGTTGGGCGCTCGATCGATACTCATTGGATAAAACTAAGGATTTAAGCTATGTTTCAACTCAAAAACGTTGTTCCCTGGGGACGTTCCTTCCAAGACTACATCGAAATGTTTAACCTCACACCAGAAGATTTAGAATTATCAATTCTCGATTGTGCAGGAGGACCCGCGAGTTTTAATGCAATAATGAAACAACGAGAAAAAACTGTTATTTCTTGCGATCCAATTTATCAGTTTACACCGCAACAAATCGAGAAAAGAATTGATGAAACTTATCCGATCATCATTGATGGTTTATACAAAAATATCGATCAATTTGTTTGGGAGAAAACTCCCACTCCTGAAGCGTTAGGAGAAGATAGACTTTCCGCAATGAAGGAATTTTTAGCGGACTTTGCGACTGGAAAACAAGAAGGGCGTTATCGAGAAATTGGTTTTCCAGAACTCCCATTTTCTGACCAACATTTTGATTTAGCCGTGTCTTCTCATTTACTCTTCACTTATTCGGAACAGTTTTCTTGGGAGTTTCATTTACAGTCTATTTTAGAACTGTCTCGTGTGGCGAAAGAAGTACGAATTTTCCCTTTAGTTGAAAATTTTACCAGTATCAAGTCTCGACATTTGGACTCAATTTTAGAAGCACTCACAACAGGAGGATATGAAACAGAAATACAGAAAACCGTTTATGAGTTTCAACGCGGAGGAAATGAGTTATTAAAAGTGATAGGGTAGGCATAATAATAATGAAAAAGATACAAAAGCAGGGGATTACATGACCTTTGATGAATACAAAGTGCAATGCACGCATCATCGCGCTTAGGTAAGTTCCAAAGTATTTAACCAATTTTCAATCAGTTTTAACATTTTCTCTGAACTTAATCCTCTGATTTGTTGGGGAATTTCCTCTAAAGAATTAAACGGTTGCTTATTGCGAATTTGCTCAATAATGTTGTATCTTTTAGTCTGGATACCCGCTTTTTCTAATCGATCGCGCAATCGCTTTTCTTCTTGAGAAGAAGAATCATTGAATAATTCGAGAAGATTATGGCGTTTTGGAATTTGTTTCTCTACAGTTCCTATAGATGATTTTAATGCTTTATTTTCTTCAGTAACCGTTTGGATTAAATCATAAATCCTTTGTTCAATTGTCTGTTCAAAATTATTAAATCTTCCCACTAAATCATCAGACTGAGTTGAGAAATCAGAATCACGTTTAAATAGTTCTACTTGTTCAACTAAAGCAGATTCATGTTCAGGATCAATAACAACTGCTTGAATTGTCTCTGCTTTTCTAGGGTTAATTTCTCTCGCCCGTACCGCAGCAAAATAAACAAAATCTCCATAAATGACAGAATAAGATTCTAATCCATTTTGCCTTAAAACAACAGGTTGAATACTGAGTTCTGCTTTTAAAAAAAGATTAGCTGCTTGCTCAATTTCTTCTGTCGAAAACTGAGAAGCTGAGAGAGAGGATTGAATATCTTGAACGGAAACAAGTTGATAATATAATTTCATATTAATTTTAAGAGTTCATCGACTAACTGATTAAATTCTTGAGATGATTTAGAATTAGGTGCATAATCAAGAACAGATTTTGGATCAGGAATTGAGTCTTCTTCAGTTTCGATAACTAATTCTGAACAATTCGCTAAATCAGCACGCTCGAAAATAGCAGATTCTAAAACCTTGAGATGATAACGATCATTAATTTTATCTTTTCTCTTAGGGAATGTGTATTTAATAAAAGTGGCAACTGTTGAAATTTTAGTAGGAAGAACACCGATGACATTTAATGGGGAAAGGTTGGTCATTTCTCGAAAGTTATTCACCTCTTGAATTAACTCTTGAACATTAGTTAACCCTTGATTAGCAAAAGGCTTTAAGTCACTGGGAATAATTAAATGATCCGCAGCAATTAAAGCAATTTTTGCATATAAATTAAGAGCAGGTGGTGTATCAATAATTACGATATCATATTTATCTTTAACTGCTTGAATTTTCTTAGCTAAAACAAACGGGCTAAAACTGCTATTTTTGAGTTCATTTTCAGCTTTCATTAAAGAAATATGGCTAGGAATAATATCTACAGTCGGATCACAATAGCTTCCTTTTCTGGCTACTTCAGGAATTGAATTAAATTCTTTACTTTCTAGAACTTGTAAGATATTCAATTCTTTCAAATTATCATTAGACTCGTCATCAAATTTCACTAAACCTGTTGCATAGGTTGTGTTAGCTTGACTGTCTAAATCAATTAATAGAACACGATTTCCTCTCTTAGCAAAAGCAGCGGCTAAGTTAACAGCAACGGTGGTTTTTCCGACACCACCTTTATTGTGATAAATGGCAATTGTTTTCATGGTTTTTTCTGGCTTAGGTTTACTGGATTTTTGAATAGGTTCGTCTTTAATTATTACACTGTTTTGATAAAATTGGCGAAAAGATTCAACTCCTCCTTGTAAATCTTCTCGTTGTGGGTTAGCATCAAATAAGTGTGGACTACCGACAACAATTCGCTTGGTTTTAGCGCGAGTAATCGCAACATTTAAACGATTGAGTTGAAAGTAAAATTCTGCTCTTTGTGTGGCGTGTTCGGGGTCGCTGGTGGTTAAAGAAACGATGATCATTTCCCGTTGTTGTCCTTGCATAGATTCAACGGTGTTAACCTGAATTTCAGTTAATTCGGGGTGATTGGTGTCTTTCTTTAATTCAGTCCGAATTAGTCGCACTTGGGCGCGGTAGGGGGCAATTACGGCGATTTCTTGGGGAGAAATACCACATTCCACTGCTTCGGTAATGATGTCAGCGATCGCTTTTGCTTCGGGGTACGATCGCGCTTTTTTTCCTTGATGATTGATTTCTAGAAACACGGCGGGTGTCTCTGGATCAAGCACTTTTGGAAAACGTTGCGAAGAATGATTTAAGGGAAAACGACGTTGACTCGCTAACTGAGAAGGCTGTAATTTTCCCTCATAAAAATAATCACTGGGAAAGCGATTAATCTCATCATTCATGCGATAAGTAATGTCTAACATCGTTCCAGGTGCGTGTTCAAATAAGGTTTCAAAAATGGAACGCTTCACCCAAGAAATCTAATGTTTTGCGGTAATAACTGGCGACATTTGTTTATGATCGCCGATAAAAATATGGCGCTTTCCAGCTAACATTCCTGATAGCGCGATCGGGAGTGTAATTTGTCCAGCTTCATCAAAAATAACGGTATCAAAATCAATTCCTTTTAACCGATTTGTGCGTAATGCAAAACAAGTTCCCCCAATAATCAATCCTTTGCTTTCTGCTGTATAAGGACTATTATTAAAGTATTCATAGTTTTTGATTTCTCCTCCTTCCCAAGTTAAGCCAGTTGTTTTATCTTCTCCTCCAACTTTGAAAATATGACTGTAACCAGTGGTTTCTTTAATGGTTCGCAAGGCGTTATTAATCGCCGTATGGGTAAACGCTGTTACTAAAACTCGCTTGTGATGACGGGCTAAAATGGTCGCTAAATGTGCTAATAATCGGGTTTTTCCTGTTCCAGGGGGACCTTGAATTAAATAATAATTTTGCGTCGCGATCGCGCTCACTAAGGCTTCTTTTTGTTTATCAGAAAGTCCTAATTTTAAGTCGGTGATAAACTCCCAACTTTGCTGATAGTTTGTGGTGGGAATATCAGGAAGAGTTTTTCCTTGTAGGATATTGAGAATTTTATCTTGAATTGGAGGAGATTCTTTAATTTCCGCTAAAGCAGCAATCAAATAACGACGAACATCGATCGAGTCTTGATCTAATACCCAATCTTGTCGAGAAGTGTCTAAATCAGGAAAAATCGTTTGATAACCAGCACGAAGAATTAAATCATTTCCTGTTTCTTCTTCTAAGATACAAGCATAACTATTGTTCGGATCGAAAGGCTGATTTAAACTTAAACGGAGAGGATTTCCTGCTGAGAATTTAGAAAGATTTTCTCCTGAATAACGGAGGGTGATTTTATTTCCTGTATATTGAATAATTTGTAATCCAGAAATTGCATAGCCATCTTCTATTCTTTCTGCTAACGGTTTACGCCAAATCTGTTTGGTTTCTCGAATTTGAGAGTCGGTTTCTGTGTTGATAAATCCTTCTAAACTGTTGAGTAGAGTTGTTTCGGAAACGGCTTTGATTTCCTGATTAATCTCATTTTGATTTAAGTATCGATCGCGCTGTTTTTCCCGCGCCATCTCTTCAGCTTGTGATTTTGTCCAAAATGGTATTTTTCTAATTTTTTGCGTATCTGGAAACTGATTTAAAACGGATTTGTTGCTACTATAACGGGCGATTAGTTTCGCAATAATTAGACAACAGCTTTCAGGGGAAGTGATAATTTGCTCTTCTGCAAAACGTAACACAAACCAGCCATTTTCGGTGAAGGCGCGATCGCGCTGTCGATCTTTTCCGATGTAATGAGTGGCTTCACCTGTATCATAAACATAGGGTTCATCACATTCGATATCAATGTAAAGATTAGCGGCTGGATCAATGTAAACAAAATCTGGGGTGTAACTTTTAAATTGCTTATTGTGATCAATTTGATTGCCAAAATAAGGGCTTAAATAGTACCAGAAAAAATGGTCTTCAGCAGGATTTGCGGTTACGATTCGTTCTTCTGAGGAAGGAAGCGGGAGCGCGATCGATTGACGTTGTTGGGGACGGAAAATAATGGGATAGTTAGACACAATTAGCTTAGAGATTTCCTTGAGATTTGTCTAGTTTTATCGGTAAAGATTTTATTAATCTTAAAAAGACACGATCGATGCTATTTAGAAAAAAATAACATCTAATTGCTAATTACTTTTATTTTTATCCCAATCTTGATGTAATTTAACTAATTCTTGTTTTCTAAGCCTACTATAACCAGTGAGTCCCCGTTTTTTGGCTAAAGCCTTTAATTCTGTTGCATTCATTTGATTATATTCCTTAGTGATTGATTTCTTTTGCACTTCAACAGTAGGCTTAATTTCAATATGAATCTGAACTTTACCTTCATTTAATTCAGCTAATAAACTCGGTTCTAGATTAACTTCAAATGCTTTAACTAAGCCATCAGAGGGTTTATTTCCAGCTAAAGCCCCCATTTTTTCTTGAATGAGGGGAACTTGATCATCTTCTAAATCAAAAACCCAAGTCCACAATCGATCGATTCCTAATTCTTCAGCAATGATACACCATTTCTGACCATAAACCACCTCATATTCATGTTCTTCTTCATCGGGTTCAATGCGTCTGACAATAATCGGAATTAAATTTGTTCCTTGTTCCTTGAAAGTTTCTTCAATTAACTCTCGTTCTTTTTGTGAAATCTCACTTTTTACCTTTTCCTTGTCAGGAATAGCGAGTAAAACTGTCTCAACTTCTCCGTGATTACTGGGTTTAACTCGAAGATAATCAATAATTGTTTCTTGAGTCGTTTTTTCTTGCATCTGTTTTAGTTCCTTACTTAGCAACAGGTAAATTTTCAGATAAATGTCGCGCTAACGCTTCATAATTAGACAACGCTTTAGCAGCTGCTTCTTTATCGTTTTGACTCAAATCATGATCAAACTCAGCTTCGCAGATTGGACGACCTTTTAAGGCATTAGTATTAACTACAGCTAAATTGGGAATCCAAGTATCTTCAGGGAAAATAGGAATTTCTTTACGTCTTTGATCTTTATTCAGTATAGAGTCAATCAATTTACGCATTTCTGCATTTACTCTTTTAGATTTTTTATCATACATACTTACAGCAATTCCCAAAATAGGAAGCGGTTCTTCTCTAGCATCATCGATCGCAAAAGCACGATTCATAACATATTCTAAAGCACGAATGGGATAAGGAGCTAATTGCGTAGGAATTAAAATAGCAGATGAAGCCATTAAAGAAATTGTATTCACTTTACCAAAAGATGGAGGAGCATCAATGAAAATAAAATCATATTCATTTTTATATCTTCTCAATTTTTTTGCTAAAACATTATCAACATCAACTGTGCTTAATAACTGAGGTTCCATATCACTTAAACGAATATGAGAAGGAATAATATCTAAATAAACCTGATTCCATCGTTTAGGATACAACACATCCTCAACTTTGGTCTTGGCTTCAAGAAGCAAATTACAAATATCTTTTTTCCTTGATCTTGTACATCTTCTAGGGGATCAATTCCCAAACCAGTGGTTAAGTTAGCTTGCGAATCAATATCAATTAAAAGAACTTTTTTTCCCATGCGGTTCAAAGCAGCTGCTAAATTAATGGTCATCGTGGTTTTACCCACACCACCTTTATTATTGAAAACTGTGATAATCATAGATTGTTTTTTTTCTCCATTATTCTGAGTCGGAATTTGTAGCTGAAATTGCTTAATTAATGCGGAACTGATGCGGTTATAGACTTTTCTATCGGTTTTAGTGAAAAGAGTGACGACTTTCTCACAATTGGTTTTAGATAGATATTTTAAGGCGGTAACAGATGTTGAATCATTTTGAATTTGCGATAAGGAAAACTGATCAATTAAGTGGATGTTTCCACAGTTGTTATAAAAGACAATAAATTCAGAACCATTCGTTAATATTCCAAAGAGAGTTCCTGAGTTTTGTAAATACTCCTTGATTTGTAAACTAAATTTTTTTAGCGACTGTTGAGCCGATTTTACTTCTATTAACAGATATCGTCTATGTGGAGACAGTCGCTTATTCTTAATTAGGAAATCGACTCTTTTGTCGCCAATTAGTGCCTGTTGGCTATAGTCTTCTGTAGTATATCCTAAAATGTGTAAAAAGGGTTTGACAACTTTATTTTCCACATCTTTTTCGGTTTCACATTGTTTAAGGGAGAGTAATAACGCATCAATTCTATGGGGAGAAATATAGTTCATTGTTTCATGTTCGGAATTATTGTCTCTAAAAAAGTCTGATGAATCGCCACCATTGCATAAGTATCTTGTTCAGAATAAGTTTTTAAATCCTCTAATTTTTTTTCTTTTTCATCACCTGCTTTTCCCTGAATTACTAAATCCCAGATCGCTTGTGCGTCGTCTCCATCCCGTATTTCTAAGTCATCATAACTCATTTCTGGAACTAAGACAGGTAACACTTTTTTCAGAGAAGTTGAACCGCCAAAGTCTGGGTGTTGATAGTCATTTTTAAAGATTTCCCATTGATCCCATAAGCGTTCTTTAATTGCATTTAACTGGGTGCTATACTCTGGAAATTGCTCCGCTAATTCTCCCAGCCGTTTTGCTTCAAAAGGTTGATAGTAAACAATAATTGAACCTTTTTCTCCTAGTGTCTCTAACAGTGACTCAATAATCTTTTCTCTCGGATCAGTTTCATTTTCGTGTAAATAAGTGTGATACTCTAACTTACCATTTTCATGGAGAATATGACAACTGTATTGAAACGGAAACTGTTGATAAGGTTGTAATCCTTCAAAGCGAGGAATCGCTGGATTTAGAGTTTCAAAATCGAAGAAATAAAGCGGATACTCTAACTGTAAAAGTTTCTCTAAAATCCCCTGTTCATTAACAATAAACTCAGGATTTAGCTTTTCTTCCACTGCTTGCGCTTGCTTTTCGGTTAGGGGGAAATCTTCGGGTAAGTCATGGAGGTGATAAATTCCTTGTGCGATTAAATCATTAACTTGCTCTAATTTTTTCCTCTTAAATTCGGGATACTTAAAACGGTTGGTTCTTCGATTCCTTGCCAACAAAAAGACTTAAATGGACAGGGATGAGGTTTGTCACAATGTTTCCCGATATTAATATCAGGAAGTTGCTCTTTTTCTAAAGTATTTTGAGCGTTACGAATCAGTTGAGGAAGATTAGAAAAGACTCCTTTTAGTTTCTGGGTAACGTCTTCTTGGATGAATAAATCAGATAAGTCGGGATAAACACAATCTCGATTAATATACATCACTTGGATGTTGCTAAGAAATAGATCATTTCCAGCCAATACATATTTCTGAATGGCTAAGTCTTGAATATGTTCATCTTTAACTTTTGTCGCTGATTTAACTTCAATCAGTTGCCATTTTCCTGGTTCTTCTTGTTGGAGAATATCACATCCGATAACGATATTATCGAAGCTGAAGGTGGCTTCAAATATACACTTCTCACCTTTTTCTATAGCGTTTTGTGTTTGCTTAATTTTAGCTTCTGTGGTTTCCCCTTCTATCAAAATTCCTTGAGAAAAATACTGACGAGCGTAAATTCCCACCTCAATTCCTTGTTCAATGCGTCGCTGTTGGCTGTAGGAAAGTTGCTCTCCTGATTCTCCTTGATAAGTTTCTAGCCAGAGGCGTTTCTGACATTGCGATGCTGACAGAAGTTTGGATTTAGTGAGGAAGCTACTCATTTTTATGTTGTGTTCTAATCTGACTTTGTTTAACAACTTAACACAGTTTACTCAAAAATTAACTTATTTTTTCTAACTTTTAAAATCACTAAAAATCACCTAAGTTCATTAAAAGTCACTAAAAATCACATTGCAGATGGATTGAGATAAAAATCCCCGTTTTAGGAATATATTGTTCCCCCCTTTCAAAGGGGGGTTAGGGGGGATTATAGAGAGGTTAAATTTTCCCAAATGGTATTATGATTGGCGTTGGGTTTCGTCTTCTCCACAAGGGCTTACTTGTTATCTCATTGTTCCTCCCTTTCAAAGGGGGTTAGGGGGGATTATAGAGAGGTTAAATTTTCCCAAATGGTATTATGATTGGTGTTGGGTTTCGTCTTCTCCTGATTGGCGTTGGGTTTCGTCTTCTCCACCCAACCTACAACCTAATTGGCGTTGGGTTTCGTCTTCTCCACCCAACCTACTTGTTATTTGCTTTTACGACGTTTATAACTTTGAAAAGCTGCTTTTTTCCGAAACTTTTTCTTGTCTTTTTGTTTTAAATCTGTAGATAAATCACTTAATTCTGCGAATTCTTCTTGCGCTTCTTCTTTCTCAAAACAGCTATAGGAATCCTGAATCATGTCTTCTGCTTTTTGTAAAGAGGATCGAGCTAAATTATACTCTCCTCGATCGATGTATTGAATGGCTTCTTCTTTGGCGCGGGAGGTTTGCAATTTTGTCACCCATTTACGAACTTCCGAATTAAAAGGATAATTCTCTAATTCTTGTTGGGAAACCACTGATAAGGAAAGAGTTACTTTTTTTTCTAGTCGCTGATTCTGTTGAGTATTATTCCATCCTAAAGTGATTTCACAAAGGGCTTTTGGTGTTGCCATGGCTGGAACTTTTAACCGCACTGCAATATTAATGGGGTTGCCAACAATTAAATTGGGAAGTAAATATTCACCATTATTATTGGTTTCTAAATCGTTAAAAACGTCCTCTAAGATCACCCCTGCTTGTGGCGTGAGGCTTAAAGTTACTTTTTGTCCGATGGTTGCAACTAAGCCTTGTAATTCATTTTGAAAGATGCTTTCTAACTGTTTAGGGTCTTCAATGTAATAATAGTTTCCATCCCCACTATTTGCCATTGCTTCCATCAAATCTTCGTTATAATCATCTCCAATACCAAGAGTGCTGGTGTTGATTCCATGTTGGGCTAAACCTTTCACGTCAGAAGCAATGAGATCAGGGTTGGTTTCACCGACATTGGCTAAACCATCAGATAGGAGTAACACACGGTTGAGGGCTTCTGGGTTTAATTGCTGACTGACTTGGGTGCTTCCTTCAACCCAGCCTTGATGTAGCGCAGTTGTTCCCCCTGGGATCAGAGTTTTAATTTTGCGGAGAATTGCATCTTTGTTTTCAACGAGGGTATTGGGAACTAGGGTTTTGACTTGATCGTCATAGCTGACAACGCTAACTCGATCGGTGGGGAGTAACTGAGAAACAGCATAGCAAGCCGCCTGACGCGCATATTCTAGCTTTTCCCCAGACATTGATCCAGATCGATCGATGACTAAACCCAGATTGAGGGGGGGACGTTTGACGGTGGATTCTTCAGTTTCGGGAGTAATCCGAATCACTAAGTCTAAGGTGGTTGCAACTTCGGAACTGATGACGGAACGCAGGGGGATGAGTTCAATGCGGGGTTGATTCATGGTTTTACTGGCGAGTTTTTTTGATGGATAAAGTTTGAATGAGATTCTTAATTTTTGCGAGGAGTTGCTCTTGTTGATTCAAGGTTTTTGGAAACTTAAAATCAGAGCGAATATGTAATTCTAGCCCTGGTACAATTTCCCAGCGTGTCCATTGGCTAGAGGTCACTTGCTTACTCTTTTCTGGTGAAGAAGGAACACTATATTGTTGATCCGAGAAGGATTCTTCGCGGAGTTGGGGTTGACTTGCTGATTGACGGTGACGCAGTTTCTGTAAATACTCTAAAGCTGAGTTGCTGGACTCTTCTGGAGAAAAAACATCTAACTGTACATCTCCCGTTAACCAATTTTTCAGTTCTTTATTGTTTTTCTGTCGTGCTAAATCATTGATCACATTCGCACTCATTCCTTCCGCTAATAACCGTCTTACCAATAAAAGTTGTAAGAGATGCCGATAAGTGTAAATGGCATACTTTCCCGCTTTTTTTGGCTCATCGACCATGCCAACGGTCGTATAATGTCTGACAAGACGGGGAGTAATTTCTGGTCTGACTTTCGAGTTATTTTTAGTTAAAGGAAGGAATTGAGGTAGTAATTGGTTGATTACCTCCACAAATTCTTCAAGAGACCATTGGGGGGTTTGGTTCGCCCATTGTTCAAGAGTGTTCATTATTAATATAGCAAGATATTATGTCATTGTCAACATTTGTTGTCATAGTGATCAATCAGGTAATGGGAGATATGATAGCCAATCAGTTCATCTAAGTTCACTCATCGGGGTCAGTTTCCGCAACAACGGCGATATTTTTAGGGACTGGAATCACAATTCCTTCTTGATCGAATGCTTCTTTCACCATTTTCCGCAACTCCCCTTGAATATCATCGTGAACCCCGCGACGGCTGTTATTCGGCTTCAATTTAGTGACAGCGCGAACCATTAATTGTATTGTTCCAAATTCTTCTAAACCATCGACTTTTGTCGGTTCTAAAACATCATTGGGAAACCGTTGTTGAATGTCTTTTCCCACATCCTCTAGCACCCGATACACTAAGTCGAGATCAGAATCATAAGCGACACCAACATCAATCACGGCGTAAATATATTCTCGTGAGTAGTTGGTAATTGATTTTATATCACCATTGCGTAAAATTTGTAACTGTCCGTTAGGATGGCGAATCCGCGTGTTGCGAAGCTCGATCGCCTCTACCACTCCCTCTGCATTTTCTACTTTAATATAATCCCCAACCAAATAATAGTTTTCAAAGAGGATAAAAAATCCGCTAACCGTATCATTCACTAAGTTTTGCGCTCCCAATCCCACTGCTAACCCCAAAAGACCAGCAGCCGCTAAAATAGGAGCAGGATCAATGCCAATAATTTCAAGAAGGATAATTCCCAACCAAACATAAATCCCGTATTTAAGGAAGTTTTGAACAATGGGAATAAAAGTTACTCTGCGTTTGCGTTCTCCTTCGCCAAGGGTCTTTTTGCCAAGAAAAAGTCGCACGACAAACAGATTACTAAATTCAATTAAAATTCGTCCCGCGAGAATAATTCCTAAAATCCGAATCCCATTAATGCCAATTACTGAAAAACCAACCAGGGGTTCAATTTGAGCAATGACCCAGGTACTAATTCCGATCGCGATCGCGTATTCAACACAGCTAATAAAAAAGGGAATTAATGTTCTGAGTTGGGCGTAAGATTGTAACGCAACATTCCGATTAATATAGGCTTCACTGAAAGCGTCGAGGGTGTCAATAATAGCAGGAGGAATTTTTAACAACAGCAGACCAAAGGCGATAATGAGGTAGATTTTAAGGATCGTAAAAAGAATATTGCTAACCGATTGTAGCTCAAAGGAAACGGTACATAAAAAAATAGTGGTTAACCATAAACTATTGGTAACATGGAGTTTTAAAACTTGGAAAAACTGGTCAATACTAAAGTCATTACGAGTGAATTGATCCCAATCTTGGAGTCTTCTATTGATGCGATCTAAGAGTTTTCGGAGTGGTTTATTAATGATAATAACCGTTGCGATCGCGATCGTACTTTGTAGAAAACTAAAACCAAGATCAAGCCAGAATGTTGGTGAAAGTTGATTAAAAGTATTAATTGTAGTTGACCAAAGCGAGTGACCTTGCCATAGTAAAACTAAATTAAACCCGATAATTGCAAGAGTAAAAACAATCCCTAAAAAAACTAACAGTTTGAGCAGTAGTTTTCGACTATTCGTTAAAAATTGTCGTGGTAAGGGTAATCTGGGAATTGATTCCAGTCGTTTAAAAAATAAATCTGTTCCCCAAAGTAGCAGAGAAAAAGCGGTCGCCAATAGGAGAATTTCTCCTGTAATTACTAATAAATCTATCAATGTAAAGCTCATAATGATTGGGTTTCAAGTTTTCTCAGTGCTATATGGCAATTATTTTGCCCCCTAACCCCCAATTCTGGGGGAACTCAATGAGTCAATAAATTTTAAGCTCATAATGATTGGGTTTCAAGTTTTCTCAGTGCTATGTGCCAATTATTTTGCCCCCTAACCCCCAATTCTGGGGGAACTCAATGAGTCAATAAATTTTAAGCTCATAATGATTGGGTTTCAAGTTTTCTCAGTGCTATATGGCAATTATTTTGCCCCCTAACCCCCAATTCTGGGGGAACTCAATGAGTCAATAAATTTTAAGCTCATAATGATTGGGTTTCAAGTTTTCTCAGTGCTATATGGCAATTATTTTGCCCCCTAACCCCCAATTCTGGGGGAACTCAATGAGTCAATAAATTTTAAGCTCATAATGATTGGGTTTCAAGTTTTCTCAGTGCTATATGCCAATTATTTTGCCCCCTAACCCCCAATTCTGGGGGAACTCAATGAGTCAATAAATTTTAAGCTCATAATGATTGGGTTTCAAGTTTTCTCAGTGCTATATGCCAATTATTTTGCCCCCTAACCCCCAATTCTGGGGGAACTCAATGAGTCAATAAATTTTAAGCTCATAATGATTGGGTTTCAAGTTTTCTCAGTGCTATATGGCAATTATTTTGCCCCCTAACCCCCAATTCTGGGGGAACTCAATGAGTCAATAAATTTTAAGCTCACAATTCTATTATGTTATAGTAATGGGGATTATTCCCTAAATTTTAAGACGAATTAAAATGACTGCTGAAGTAGCAATGGAACAAGAACTAATTAAGGAAAATATAGAACAGTTTTTGATTGTCTTATCGGTTTCTTTAGGAGTGGCGACGATTTCCCAAATCTCTAGTTTTTTTAGACAGATTCCTTACACATTACTATTAGTTATCGTTGGTTTAGGGCTGGCTTTTGTTGATATCCGTTTAGTTAATCTATCTCCTGAATTAATTTTAGAAATCTTTTTACCTCCTCTCTTATTTGAAGCCGCGTGGAATGTGCGTTGGCGTAACTTAAAAAAGAATCTAATTCCGATTACTTTATTAGCTGTGGTTGGTGTGGTGATTTCAGTGTTAGGAATTGGCTTAACACTTAATTATTTTACTCAGTTATCCCTTCCCATTGCGTTATTAATTGGCGCGAGTTTAGCGGCGACTGATCCCGTTGCTGTGATTGCGCTTTTTCGGGAATTAGGCGTAGGAGAAAGATTAACAGTGTTGATGGAAGGGGAAAGTTTATTTAATGATGGTGTCGCCGTTGTTGCTTTTAGCATTTTAGTTGGGATTCCCCTCGGTGTTCAAGAATTTTCTGCTGCTAATACGTCAGTTCAATTTACCGCTTTTACAGGAATTGCGATCGGGGTTGGGTCATTAATTGGCTTTAGTATTTCTTATTTAACTCAACGGTTTGATCTTCCTCTTGTAGAACAATCATTAACATTACTCTCTGCTTATGGAACATATTTACTGGTAGAAGAATTAGGTGGATCAGGAGTGATTGGTGTGGTGACAGTGGGCTTGATTTTAGGGAATTTTGGTTCACGAATTGGGATGAATCCGCGAACTCGTTTATCCGTTTCCGAGTTTTGGGAATTTATCACCTTTTTTGTCAACTCGATCGTTTTTCTGTTAATTGGTGATCAGATTGATGTTCGGGGATTAGTTGATAAATGGCAACTCATTGTTTTATCGATTTTAGCATTAGTTGCGATTCGTGCAATTAGTGTGTTTGCTTTGGGAACAATTAGTAATTTAATTACGAAAGAAAAGATTACTTGGAAAGAAAAAATTGTCCTTTGGTGGGGAGGATTACGCGGATCAGTTTCCGTTGCGTTAGCGTTAAGTGTTCCAGTAATGTTAGAAGGAAGACAAGAGATTATCGAAGCCGTATTTGGTGTAGTTTTATTTACTTTGCTGGTACAAGGATTGACAATGCAAACAGTAATTGAGAAACTAGGTTTAATCGGCGATAGCGCTCAACGTCAAGACTACAGCGAATTGATTGCTCGTCGTAGTGCTTTAGAAAGAGTGTTACAGTATCTCAACGCGGTGAAACCTTCTCCAAGTCTTGATGAGGAATTTAAAAACTATCAAAAAGGATTAGTCCAAGGACAACTAAAAAGTGTTGAGGAGGAAATTACGCAGTTACAAAAATCATATCCTCAGCTTCAATCATTGGAACAAGATCAACTGCGAGAACAACTTTTAGATATAGAAGCGGAAACTTATGCTGAGTTTATTCGGGCTGGAAAATTAGACAAAAATCTATCTCCTTTATTACAAGAAGTGCTTTCTCAAGAAGAATAATGTATAACAATCGAAATTACTTGGCAGCAACTCACCGACTTAAATAAAATTCTAGAAGAATATCAAACCGACTTAGCAAACGGAAATCTTATTACCTTCAGGAAAAAGCGAACGTTTTGGGGTTTGGTTTCTCTGTTTATTGTCTTGATTGCGGGAGGAATTACCTTGAGTTTAAACTGGTATCGAAAGCAAGTAAAAACCATGATTACCTCATCCCCTCCATTATCTCAACCCATAGAAAACACTTCCTCTCCCTCATCAGAAAATCCTCTTTCTCCTCTTCCTAAAAACCTCTCTCAAAAACCCAATCTTCAGTTATCTGAATCGCTAAAAACCCTCGATAATCTTTCCCCTCCCTCCTCGATCGATCCTCCTTCTTCTCCCACTCCAATGGAGACAATATCCATTCCGAAAAAGACACCAATTCCAGAAAAAAAACCACCGTTATCTTCCCCAGAAATACCAGAAACGATCGAAGCGCCACAACTTCCCCCATTAGCAAAATTTAAAAAACAGCGTACTTCATCAACAATTACTCCCTCTAATCCCACCTCACAACTGTCAGAAGTAAAAAAATATTTTCAAGCAAAATGGCAACCTCCCGAAAACTTAAAGCAACATTTAGAATATCAACTTTTAATTAATGCTGATGGTACTCTCCAAGAAATTACCCCATTAGGAATCATCTCAGAAACTTACTTATCTCGTCTCCCTCTCCCCGAATCTAACGAAGATTTTGTCTCACCTTCCCCAACTGAGAAACCACAAAAAATGAGACTCGTCTTTCCTCCTAACGGGAACATTAAAACCTTTCTCACCAACGGTCATCCGCAGGCTCCGTCGTCTCACGGCGGAGTACGGATGACTGACTGATCAATTACCCCCTTTCCCAGACAGGTTTGGGGGCGAAAATCGATCGATGCTCGATCTAACCATCTTTAATCAAGGGAATAATTATTCTTCTGTTCCTTCCTCCTGCTGTTGTAACCAACGCTGAAGATCATCGATCGAGGTAAAATCCAACAGAGCTTCCGCAAGGGCTTCAGTTTCCTCAATCTCTAACTCCTCAATCTGGGTTTGAACGGAGGAAGGAATGTCTCCAAAGCGCCGTGACAGTTGTCGCCAGACTAGCGATTGAGCTTCTGCTTTTTTCCCTTCTTTTTTCCCGCGCTCTTCAACTTGTTGTTCCCATTCTAAAAAGGCTTGTGGCAAGGGCATAGTTACCTCCTCCCCTTCTGGGAGTTCTGGATTAGCTTCGACAATAATTTTCCATACTGATAACAATCTTAACGCTTCGGTTCGTCTAGTATCTCCTTCTGGTAGGGCGATTACTTCCGCCACGGCTTGCTGTTGAACTCTTCCTTTTCCCAGTAGTCTTAACCAGAGGGTTTCTGGGGTTTTTGGCAGTTGATGGACAACAATTACTACGGTTTGAAAGGCTGGTGCTAATTCATACACCCCTTCCAGCCAATTTTCTTTTTTCACCGCTCCCAAACGGGTGAGTAAATTCTGGCTCAGGGTGGGAGCAATAATCCAGAGAAGGGGAGGATTACTATGGTTCAGGGCTTGACGGCGACGTAAATCGGAAACTAACCAGAGTCGTTTGAGTAAACAACTTTCTATTTCTTCTAGGGTGGGAGGATTCCGAAACGGCTCAAATAAACCTGGAGATTGAACCATTGCTGCTAAAATTCCCAAGGTGGCTTGATTGGGAGTGACGTTAGCTTCAGGGGAAAAGTAGAGATCAATGAAGCGAGGTTCTCCTGGCACTTCTTTGGAGATTTCTACTTGTCCACAAGGGGTGAGTAGTTGTTCAAGGAGTTGTTTGGCTAGTTGATCAAAAGGATGACGAGTCACAGAATAGCTTAAAAAGAAAAAGGATTAATTAACTAATTTTACGGGATCAAGCATCGATCGAACCTCATACCAAACCCACCTCTTTCTTGTCCCCCCCTTTCATCGGGGGCTAGGTTTTACCCTGAGCTTGTCGAAGGGGGGGATAAAATTGATCGATGCTCGATCTAACCATCTTTAATCAAGGAAATAATTATTCTTCTGTTCCTCCCTCATTCTGTTGTAACCAACGCTGAAGATCATCGATCGAGGTAAAATCTAACAGAGCTTCAGCAAGGGCTTCAGTTTCCTCAATGTCTAACTCCTCAATCTGGGTTTGAATGGAGGAAGGAATGTCTCCAAAGCGCCGTGAAATTAGTCGCCAGACTAGCGATTGAGCTTCTGCTTTTTTCCCTTCTTTTTTCCCACGTTCTTCAACTTGTTGTTCCCATTCTAAAAAGGCTTGTGGCAAGGGCATAGTTACCTCCTCCCCTTCTGGGAGTTCTGGATTAGCTTCGACAATAATTTTCCATACTGATAACAATCTTAACGCTTCGGTTCGTCTAGTATCTCCTTCTGGTAGAGCGATTACTTCTGCCACGGCTTGCTGTTGAACTCTTCCTTTTCCCAGCAGTCTTAACCAGAGGGTTTCTGAGGTTTTTGGCAGTTGATGTACGACAATTACCACGGTTTGAAACGCTGGGGCTAATTCATACACCCCTTCCAGCCAATTTTCTTTTTTCACCGCTCCCAAACGGGTGAGTAAATTCTGGCTCAGGGTGGGAGCAATAATCCAGAGAAGGGGAGGATTACTATTGTTCAGGGCTTGACGGCGACGTAAATCGGAAACTAACCAGAGTCGTTTGAGCAAACAACTTTCTATTTCTTCTAGGGTGGGAGGATTCCGAAACGGCTCAAATAAACCTGGAGATTGAACCATTGCTGCTAAAATTCCCAAGGTGGCTTGATTAGGAGTGACGTTAGCTTCCGGGGAAAAGTAGAGATCAATGAAGCGGGGTTCTCCTGGCACTTCTCTGGAGATTTCTACTTTTCCGCAAGGGGTGAGTAGTTGTTCTAGGAGTTGTTTGGCTAGTTGATCAAAAGGATGACGAGTCACAGGGCTGCTCAAAAAGAAAAAGGATTAATTAACTAATTTTACGGGATTATTCATTCACTTCCAGAGATAAATCTTCCAACCATTTGATAAAATCATTAATTTCTTGCGTAAAATTATCCCACACTGAATAATAATCATTAACTAATTCAGTGACACGACTTGCTTCTAATTCAAAACCATAAATGTTCCTCACAATATGACGAAATGAGAGATATTCTTTTAATTGTTTTGCGGTTGCTTGACTAATAACAGCAGGACGATCGGTTTGAGTGGTCGCCATCCGTGTTAATAATCTTTGATGCCAATTATAACTTGAGGGTAAACCTCCGTTCAATTCAGAAGCAATAATTTTAAATATTCGCTCACATCCCGTATAAAAATTATGAAGTTTTAAACCTAGACTTTCTGTAAAAACTTGATTTAAATTTGGTTGTTCCCAAGATAATCTTTGAGTGGTTTCAATTTTGGTTCGTAACGCATCCAGTTGATCTAATTCCGTTTTAAGATCACTGGCAATTTCTCGGAGTTGATTCGCCGATCGATGAGTCATAAATAACGCTTCCTGTTTCCAAAACACGCTGATAAAAATGGGGATGTAATTCTTCTAATGGCTTTAAATCTACTGCAAAATCACTACAAGAATTAACCTCTCCTATCGCCTTAAACAATTGCTTGGGAGGAATTCCACTAACGGCGAGATCAATATCAGATGTTTCGGTAAATTTCCCTTTCGCTAATGATCCAAAAAGGATAATTTTATTCGCTTGAAACTCGTTAACCAGTAATGTAATCAGTTGCGGTAAAACGGCTTTGGCTTTTTCTGTTACCGCTCGATCGCGCTCTTTTTGTTGTGCCTGTTTCTGTTTCCAAACGGCTAAATAGGGGCTAACATTATGACAAATAATCATAGTTTTTCTTAACTAGAATGAAGAGCTAATTTTGCTGTACCATAAGCTGCATCCGTTTGAGGAGAAGCAATCACAGAAACCTGTAAATATTCCTCTCGAATGCGTCGCCAAACTTCATTTTTTGCGCCTCCTCCTGCGGTGTAAACTTGTTGAAGAGGCGTTGCGCCTAATTCCCTTAATTTTTGATAACCTTGAGCTTCAATTCGTGCTATACTTTCTAATAACCCTTGTAGAAAAATAACATCATCATCAGGACGAGGAGTTAATTTTGGGGATAAATTAGGATCATTAATCGGGAAACGTTCTCCCGATTTTAAAAGAGGATAATAATCTAAATTTGTGGGTTGAGTGGGATTGATTTTTGTCGAAAGTTCCCTTAATTCTTCATCAGTAAAAAATGATTTCAAAACAGCGCCTCCCGTATTTGATGCGCCTCCTGTTAACCATAAATTCCCAAAACGATGGCTGTAAATTCCAGATTGATAATCTTGAATCGGGGTTTCACTGAGTAATTTTAAAACCAAAGTTGAACCAAGAGAGGTGACAGCTTCTCCAGGTTGATTCGCACCACTGGCGATAAACGCCGCAATGCTGTCTGTCGTTCCTGTACAAACTTCGCAATTCGTAGGAAAATGAAACTGATTGACTAGATCAGGGAGAATCTTCTTAATCGCTGTTCCAGGGGCGAAAACTTGGGGCAAAATGGAAAAACTGGGCTGATTTTGTAACCATTGCGGATAAGACAGTTGTTCCACATCATAGCCTAATTTGAGGGCGTTATGATAATCAGTAACTCCTAATTGACCATGAAGTAGAAAAGCCAGCCAGTCCGCTTGATGGAGGAAATAAGCAGCTTTAGACAGTTGATTTTCCTGTTCCCAGTATAGAAGTTTTGCCAAACTGGAAGAAGCACTTTGCACTACATGATCGGAGGGGGCGATCGCGCTTAAACGTTCTAAAATTGGATCAGGGACTCGATCATTGTACAATAAGGGGGCGGTGATGGGATAGCCCGCTCGATCGCACAGTAAAACCGTTCCCGACGTGCCATTAATTGCGATGCGAGTAATCTTGGGTCTTATATCGATCGAAATTGCCTCTAACAGAAAAAACAACGCCTCACGCCATTGTTCAAGCCAGTTTTCCGCCGTATCAAAAGAACATTCCTGCTGCGTCAAAATGCTTTTATGTTCATCAATAACAACGGCTCTCGCCCCTGACGTGCCAAAATCAATTCCCAAGTAAAACATGATTTCCTTGCTGTCAGTCAATGCGGAACTCGGGACTTGAACCCGAAAGTCCTTGCGAACACTAGAACCTGAATCTAGCGCGTCTACCAATTCCGCCAGTTCCGCGTCTTTGGGTTCAAACAACCCAGAGAGTTATAATTACATATGCCAAGGCAGATGTCAAGTTTGACCTTGCTTTCGGTTCTAAAATGGGGAAAAAATTGAATCTAATCAGAAACACTGTTTAAGATAGAGAAACCTTGAGAGTAATTTAACCCAGATTACTGGCTTTCTTCTTCTTGGCTAAAGATAACAGAGAAAACCGTTAATATTGGAATTACTCAGGACGCACAGGAGCAGAAATTAACACGCTGACTGACAAAAAATCAAATCAACTCAGACAGCACAGGAATCATCAAAATACATATGAATAAAGGTAGCATGAATCAAGAAGCAATTAACGTGAACTCAAACAATCATCAAAATCAATCCACTCCCTATCAAGGACAGTCTTGGCTGGTAGAAGAAAGAGACGCTTGTGGTGTCGGTTTTATCGCCTCAAAAAATGGCAAAGCCACCCATGAATTAGTTCAACAAGCAGTAACCGCCCTTGGTTGTTTAGAACATCGCGGCGCTTGTAGCGCTGACCGTGACTCTGGCGATGGGGCAGGTATTATGAGCGCGATTCCCTGGCAATTGTTCCAAAAATGGTTAAAGGAAAATAATCTTTTTATTCCTTCCCGTGAACATTTGGGAGTGGGAATGTTGTTTCTTCCCTTAGACGAGGAAAAAGCGCAAAAAGTGCGAGACTGTGTGGAAGCAGTTCTAAAAGAACATAGTTTATATTTGGTGGGTTGGCGACCCGTTCCCGTAAAATCAGAGGTATTAGGAGAACAAGCAAAGGCGAACCGTCCTCGCGTAGAACAAGTTTTATTCGCTTCCCCCACGCAACAAGGGGATGATTTAGAAAAAACACTCTATATCACCAGCGCAAGAATTAAACAAGCCGTGATTGCTTCAGAAGGGTTAGACAATCCTGATGACTTCTATATCTGCTCTTTCTCTAACCGTACCATTGTTTATAAAGGTATGGTGCGCTCAGTGGTACTCGGAGAATTTTATCTCGACTTGCAAAACCCAGACTTTATCAGTCCCTTTGCGATTTATCACCGTCGGTTCAGTACCAATACCATGCCGAAATGGCGACTCGCTCAACCGATGCGTTTATTGGGACATAACGGCGAAATTAATACCTTGCTCGGTAACATTAACTGGATGTTAGCACGGGTGAATGATTTAAAAGCTCCTCATTTGCAAAATGAAGAATTATCGGCTCTTCCTTTAGTGAGTCAAGACAAAAGTGATTCTGCTAACTTGGACAACGTGATGGAGCTTTTAGTACAAGCGGGACGGACACCAATGGCAGCCCTAATGATGCTTATTCCCGAAGCCTATCAGAATCAGCCTGAATTAGCCGATCGTCCTGAAATCACCGACTTTTACGAATATCATCGCGGGGTACAAGAACCTTGGGATGGACCGGCTTTAGTTGTCTTCAGTGATGGGAAGACTGTTGGGGCTAACTTAGATCGTAATGGCTTACGTCCAGCACGTTACTGTATTACCAAAGATGATTATGTCATCGTCGGTTCAGAAGCGGGAGTGCTACCGATACCCGAAGCCGATATCGTGGAAAAAGGTCGCCTCGGTCCAGGGGAAATGTTGGCGGTTGATTTAGAAGGTCATCAAATCCTGAAAAATTGGGAAATTAAAGAAAAAGTCGCCAAAGAAGCGCCCTATGGGGAATGGTTACGTCAAGAACGGAAAACGATTCCTTTACAGAATTTCCCTGATGCGCCACAAATGAATCAAACGGAATTGTTACAGAAACAGTCCGCTTTTGGTTATACCGCCGAAGATATGGAAATGATTATCCAAGCCATGGCGACTCAAGGCAAAGAACCAATTTTCTGCATGGGGGATGACATTCCTTTAGCGGTATTATCCGATAAACCGAGGTTATTGTTTGATTACTTTAAACAACGGTTTGCTCAGGTGACAAACCCTGCAATTGATCCGTTACGGGAACAACTGGTGATGTCGTTGCAGATTTGTTTAGGGGAAAAAAGAAATTTATTACAAGCAACCCCTGAACACGCTCGGATGTTGAAATTAGAAACGCCAGTTCTCAATGATGGGGAGTTAGAAGACATTAAAAATTGTGGGTTTACCACCAGTGAACTCTCGACTTTGTTTGCGGTATCTGATGGCCCCAAAGGGTTAGAAAAAGCGATTCAACGGCTGCAAACGGAAGCAGAAACTGCTGTCAGAGAAGGAAGTAAAATTTTGGTGCTGTCTGACCGCGCTGGTTCAGGAGTTAATGAAGCGTCTAGTTATATTCCTCCCTTGTTAGCGGTGGGTGCGGTTCACCATCACTTGATTCGTCAGGGATTACGGATGAAAGCCTCATTGGTGGTCGATACAGCACAGTGCTGGAGTACCCATCATTTCGCTTGTTTAATTGGTTATGGTGCGTCTGCGGTGTGTCCTTATTTAGTGTTGGAAAGTATCCGTCAATGGATTGCTGATGAGAAGACGCAAAAGCTCATGGCAAAAGAACGCATGGAGAAAATTTCTGCAACTGAGGCCCAGGAACAATATCGCCATGGGGTGGAGTTAGGGTTATTGAAGATTCTCTCGAAAATGGGAATCTCTCTCTTGTCTAGTTACAATGGGGCGCAAATTTTTGAAGCCATTGGTTTAGGGGAAGATGTGATTAATCTGGCGTTTGCGGGAACAACTTCTCGTGTCGGTGGTTTGAGTGTCTCGGAAGTGGCGCAAGAGGTGATGAATTTCCATCATCGGGCTTTCCCAGAGTTACAAGGGAAGAAGTTAGAGAATTTTGGTTTCTTTAATTATCGTCCGCGTGGGGAATATCACATGAATAGCCCAGAGATGGCGAAGGCGCTACATAAGGCGGTCGCTGGTGAAGAGTATGACCATTATGAGGTTTATACGAAGTATTTAGAGGGGCGAAAAGCGACGGCGTTACGGGATTTATTGGACTTTAGCACCGATCGCGCGTCTATTCCTTTAGAGGAAGTCGAACCCGTTGAAGAGATTGTCAAACGCTTCTGCACTGGCGCAATGTCACTGGGATCACTGTCGCGGGAAGCACACGAAACCCTCGCTGTTGCGATGAATCGCATCGGCGGGAAATCCAATTCTGGAGAAGGGGGAGAAGACCCCGATCGATACGCAGTGGTTGATGATGCGGATACGGAGGGACATTCTGCTAAATTCCCCCATCTGAAAGGGTTACAAAATGGCGACACGGCAAGTTCTGCAACCAAACAGGTGGCTTCGGGACGGTTTGGGGTTACTCCTGAATATCTGATGAGTGGTCAACAAATTGAGATTAAAGTGGCGCAAGGGGCGAAACCTGGGGAAGGAGGACAACTCCCTGGGAAGAAGGTCAGCCCTTATATTGCCATGTTACGACGGTCTAAACCAGGTGTCCCTCTGATTTCTCCTCCTCCTCACCATGACATTTATTCCATTGAGGATTTATCCCAGTTAATTTTTGATTTACATCAAGTGAATCCCGAGGCAAAAGTTTCTGTGAAGTTAGTGGCGGAAATTGGCATCGGGACGATCGCCGCTGGGGTGGCAAAAGCCAACGCTGATGTGATCCAAATTTCAGGACACGATGGCGGCACGGGTGCGTCTCCTCTCTCTTCTATTAAACACGCTGGAACGCCTTGGGAGTTAGGTGTAACGGAAGTACATCGGATGTTGTTAGAAAATCAACTGCGCGATCGGGTTTTACTCCGTGCTGACGGGGGAATTAAAACCGGTTGGGATGTGCTAATGGCGGCTCTCATGGGTGCGGAAGAATATGGTTTTGGTTCAGTGTCTATGATTGCTGAAGGGTGTATCATGGCGCGAATTTGCCATACGAATAACTGTCCCGTTGGCGTTGCCACGCAACAGGAAAAACTCCGTAAGCGCTTTACGGGAACTCCTGGTCATGTGGTGAACTTCTTCTATTTTGTCGCTCAAGAAGTGCGGATGTTGTTAGCGCGACTGGGTTATCGTCGTCTCGATGAAGTGATCGGGCGCTCAGATTTATTGACGTATCGGGAAAATGTCACCCTGACTAAAACGCAGTCTTTAAATTTAGCTTGTTTGACAAATCTTCCTGATGTGCGAGAAAACCGCGCCTGGTTAGAACATGAGACGGTTCACAGTAATGGCCCCGTGTTGGATGATGAACTGTTGAATGATGCTGAAATTCAGCAGGCGATCGAGAATCAGACTCAGATTACGAAGTCTCTGTCAATTGTCAACACCGATCGAACCGTTGGCGCAAGAATCGCGGGTAAAATCGCCAAACAGTATGGGGATACAGGTTTCAAAGGGGAAATCAACCTCAACTTTAATGGGGCTGCCGGACAAAGTTTTGGCGCGTTTAATCTCACTGGAATGAATCTAAAACTGGTGGGAGAAGCGAACGACTATGTGGGTAAAGGAATGAATGGCGGCGAAATCGTCATTGTTCCCCCAGAAGAAGCTACTTATGAGCCTGCTAATAACGCCATTATCGGTAATACTTGTTTGTATGGCGCAACGGGTGGTTATCTTTACGCCAACGGACAAGCTGGCGAACGGTTTGCGGTGCGGAACTCCTTTGGTTATGCGGTGATCACTGGTGCTGGCGATCATTGTTGCGAATACATGACGGGTGGCGTTGTCGTTGTCTTAGGAAAAGTCGGACGGAATGTCGCAGCGGGAATGACAGGTGGTATTGGCTATTTCCTAGATGAAGAGAACAACTTCCCAGCGAAAGTCAACACGGAAATTGTCACTTATCAGCGTATTGCCAGTAAAGCAGGGGAAGCACAATTAAAAGAATTAATTGCGGCTCATGCTCAACGCACTGGTAGCGAAAAATCTCGGATGATTCTGGAAAATTGGGAGACTTATCTTCCGAAATTCTGGCAGATTGTTCCGCCTTCAGAAGCGGAAACCGCGATCGCAAATAGCGAAGTGGCTGCGGAAGAAAAGACACTGACTAGCGTTTAATCAATAATTGCGATCGGTGCTGTTTTTGATGTCGGGTGGGCGTTGTCCACCCGATTCTTATTCTCTCTTCTTCCTATTCCCCCCTTTCCAAGTTGTCCACCCGATTCTTATTCTCTCTTATTCCCCCCTTTCAAAGGGGGGTTAGGGGGGATTATTCGCTTCGTTCCACTAGGGCCTACTTCTCTAGGAGAGATATTTAGGGTTTGCTGAAAAAGTTAATTAGTTGGTGTAGTAAGGCTTGCATGCAAGTTGCCTTAGGCAAGAGGGAAGAGGGAAGATGGGGGAGATGGGGGAGATGGGGGAGATGGGGAAGATGGGGAAGATGCGGAAGATGGGGGAGATGCGGAAGATGGGGGAGATGGGGGAGATGGGGAAGAAAAATTGTCTCCCTTGTCTCCCATTTCTCCCTTGTCTCCCATTTCTCCCTTGTCTCCCTTGTCTCCCTTGTCTCCCTTGTCTCCCTTGTCTCCCTTGTCTCCCTTGTCTCCCTTGTCTCCCTTGTCTCCCTTGTCTCCCTTGTCTCCCTTGTCTCCATTGCACCTTTTTGAGGGGTTAAGAACCTTAAAGCCTCATTGGGTAAGGGTTTCAGTTTCCCAACAGGAAGCCCTATTTAACGTGTTGGGTTTCGCTTCGCTTCACCCAACCTACTTCTTATTCCTTTCAAAGAAACGTTCCATTCAAAGAGACGTTCCATGGAACGTCTCTACTGGTTACTGATTAGTCTTCTTCTAATTCCAAACCAAACACCTGCGCGATCGCTTTTTCGACTTTGTAACCAGAATCGACAGACTCTAAGGGGTCTTTTCGCAGACGATGACGGAGACAGAATGGCATTACCTGACGGATATCCTCAACTGTTACCTCGGTGCGTCCTTCTAACGCTGCGAGGGCTTTTGCCGCTCGATTGGTAACAATGTCACCGCGTAACCCATCCACATCTAATTCGCCGCAGACTTGGGAAACTTTTACCCGTAGGTCATATTCCATCTGGACTTGGGGGAGAAGGGTTTGCGCTTGCACGATTTTTTGTTGTAATTCAGTTTGCTGTTGTTGGTATTGTGCGGTAAAGTCTTGCGGCGCTTGATCAAATTCCGATCGCTGCTCAACAATTTTTACCCGTAATTCTGGGTCTCTTACTGTTCGGACTTCTACATTCATCCCGAATCGATCGAGCAATTGCGGACGTAGTTCTCCCTCTTCTGGGTTTCCCGAACCCACCAACACAAACCGCGCTGGGTGACGAATCGAAATCCCTTCCCGTTCTACTGTATTCCAACCACTAGCAGCGGAGTCTAATAACACATCCACAAGGTGATCATCTAATAAGTTCACCTCATCCACATATAATAAACCTCGGTTTGCTTTTGCGAGTAATCCAGGTTCAAAGGCTTTGACCCCTTCTGAAAGTGCTTTTTCAATGTCGATCGTGCCACAAACTCGGTCTTCTGTTGCTCCTAAAGGCAGATCAATCATGGGAACTTTCTGCTGCGCTCTCGGAAGCTCTTCTTCCTCTTCCCACTTGCTTCGCACTTCTTCACTCATCAAATCGGGATCATCTGGATGACTGTTAAACGGATCACTTGTAACAATCTCGATTTCAGGAAGCAAATCAGCTAAAGCGCGAATCGTCGTCGATTTTCCCGTTCCTCGATCGCCCATAATCATCACGCCACCGATTTTAGGATCAATGACATTGAGCAACAAGGCTAATTTCATGTCTTCCTGACCGATAATAGCGGTAAAGGGAAACACGACCCGACGGCGCATTTTTTTGGCAATAGGAGGCGTTTCTGCGGTGACTGTCATATTAAATTATTTGATTATCTGTTCGTTTTAATTTCAAGATCGAAGCACTAATTTTTTGCTCTAACGCAAATGAACCCCTAATTAGGGTTTAGCGACAACCCAGAGATTCTCTTGTGGAGACACCAGTAGTCGGATTAACCCCAGATGCTCTTTCACAAAGTCTTTTTACCTGTAATCGATCGACCACTGCGTTGGTAAAATCTACTCCTTCCACAGTTGCGTCATTAAATGTCGAACGTAACATCATCGCTTCGGTGAGGATGGCGTTAGTAAAGTCAACCCCTGTAAAATCCGTTAAGTAAGCGATGCCATTGGTAAAATTCACCCCTTGCCAATTGGCATTGGTTAAATTCGCACCATTGAAAACCGCCGCTTCTAAATTCGCATTGTGGAAGTCAGCCCTTTCTAATTCCTCATCATAAAATTCTGCCTCAATGAGAGATTCCCCAGAAAAATCCTCAGTTTCTGCTTGTACCGCTTCATCAAAAGAACGAACCGCGCGGGGAGTGGCGGCGAAAACGGGTGAGGACATGACAAAAAGCGCGATCGCGCTCACAATTAAACTCAATTTTACAATCGTTCGCATCTTAAAATCCCTATGATTGTCTTCCCTTTTATCTTAATGTTTCTTTACGACTTGTGAAACCTAGAATCGAAAAATGTAAAATAAATTGCTCACGCTTAAGTTAATTCCATGACGAATCCTACCGTTTGGTCAACCCTATTACAACAACTGCTCGATCGAGCTTCTCTCTCCCAAGAACAAGCCGCCGCACTGATGACAGGATGGCTCAATGAAGAAATCCCTCCTGTGCTTTCTGGTGCAATTTTAGCCGCCATTGAAGCCAAAGGCGTTTCCCCAGAAGAACTCGCAGGGATGGCGCAAGTGTTACAACAACAATCCTTACAACAAAATATAATTGCACATAATCACCCCGTTATAGATACCTGTGGGACAGGAGGCGATGGCGCATCCACCTTTAACATTTCCACCGCAGTGGCGTTTGTGGTGGCAGCAGCAGGGGTAAAAGTCGCCAAACATGGGAATCGATCGGCATCCAGCAAAGTCGGGTCAGCAGACGTTTTAGAAGGGTTAGGGGTGAATCTCAATAGTCCAATGACGCAAACCGAAAACGCCCTCGAAGCAGTGGGAATTACGTTTTTATTTGCTCCAGGTTGGCATCCCGCGATGAAAAGTGTTGTTCCCTTGCGAAAAACCTTAAAAATCCGAACAGTTTTTAATCTCATTGGCCCGTTAGTCAATCCCCTACGCCCTACTGCACAAGTGATGGGAGTCTTTGATGGTAAACTAATTGATACAGTGACCCAAGCCTTTCAACGTTTAGGAATGGAACGGGCGATCGTGCTTCATGGGCGAGAAAACCTTGATGAAGCAGGTTTAGCCGCCCCCACTGACTTAGGCATTTTAGATCAAGGCAAAATCGAAATCACCAGCATTAATCCCGAATCCCTTAACCTACAGTCTTTTCCCACAGAAGCCTTGCGAGGAGGAGAATTAGAGGAAAATATGAACATCCTCAAAGCGGTTTTACAAGGAAAAGGTAGCCTCCCTCAACAACAAGTGGTCGCTTTAAATGCTTCCTTAGCCCTACAAGTGGCGGGAGTTGTTCCCCTCCAAGATCACCAAGCTGGTGTTGATCAGGCTCAAGATATTCTTAACAGTGGCGCAGCTTGGGACAAATTAGAAGCTCTCGTCAAGTTTCTTCGCGCTCGAACGTAACATGGTTTGGGGTAAATGTTAACCCCCCTACCAGCATTTCTACTTACGGAAAAATCCGCTAAGATAGCAACGCTAGACAACTCGCTTAAAATTGAAATGGCGAGCAAGGAGTTTTGACATTGACCCAAATCGTTTATTCACCATCAACCAACGAAACCAACATTGATCTTTCTCCTTTACCGAAACAGCGTCCGTTGTTATTAATCGGTCATGGAACAAAAGACGAACAAGGACGACAAACCTTTATTGATTTTGCGGAAGCGTATCAGAAGCTCGATCGATCTCGTCCTGTGATTCCCTGTTTTTTGGAATTAACCACTCCCACGATTCAAGAAGGGGTAGAACAAGCGGTAAAACAAGGCTACACTGATTTTTCTGCACTGCCAATTTTATTATTTGCTGCCAGACATAATAAGTTTGATGTCACCAATGAACTCGATCGAGCGCGGTCAATCTATCCTGAAATTAGCTTTAACTACGGACGACATTTTGGCATTACTCCCAGTATTTTAGACCTGTGGCGCGATCGATTACAAGAACTAGATGCTCCAGAAAATAATCCTCATCAAATCCCTCGATCGGAAACCGTGTTATTATTTGTGGGACGAGGTTCGAGTGATCCTGACGCGAACGGAGACGTTTGTAAACTAGCGAGAATGGTGTGGGAAGGAAGTGGTTATAAAACAGTAGAAACCTGTTTCATTGGCATTACCCATCCCCGCTTAGAAGAAGGATTTAACCGCGCTCGTTTTTATCAACCGAAACGAATTATTGTCCTTCCCTATTTCTTGTTTACAGGTGTTTTAGTGAAGAAAATTTTTAACATCACAGCCCAACAACAAGAACAACATCCTGAAATTTCCATGACTTGTTTACCCGAAATGGGGATTCATCCCAACCTTTTACAAGTATTAAGAGAACGGGAAATTGAAACCCAAACGGGAGAAGTCAAAATGAACTGTGAAATGTGTAAATTCCGTTTAGCTGCTGGGTCGGGAAATGTCAGTCATGGACACAGCCATGATCACGGACATCACCATCACCATGATCATAACCATGAAGCAGTTGATCCCTATGCAGACGTGGAACAGTATCATAATAAAATCTGGCAAGCCCCCTAGAGAACAGTAACCAGTGACCAGTGATCAGTTACCAGTCGTTTCTGTCACTGGTTGCCAGTTATGAGTGACAGTGCCACACGCTGGGAATAACAAATAACAAATAACAAATAACAAATAACAAATAACAAATAACAAATAACAAATAACCAATGACCAATGACCAAACATTTTCTGTCGGAGATAAAGTCAAATTAGTTGAGTCTCCATCGTATATTAAAACAGCAGAACCAATGCCCATGTTACGTCCGCCGAATGTGGTAAAAGTAGGAGAAGAAGGAACAATTTTAGACCGCCGTCCTGGAGATTATTGGGCAGTCCGATTTAAAAATGGTGCATTTTTACTAGAAAGTCGTTATTTGGAGGTCGTTTCTTCTCAGGAAAACGCCTCTCATGTTGATTCTAATTCAGAAAATAATTAGTTTAATCATGACCATTTTTTTAAACTCTCAAGCCCATAGCGCGATCGTTGATGATCCCAAAGGAGAAAGTCTTCCTTCGCGATACGATAAAATTAGGGGTTGTTAACAGGTTAGCATAAAGGTGGTGTTGATAAAATGCAAATTACCATTGAAATTCCCGATGACTTTGCTCAAAGACTAGACCAAACCGCAGGAAACCTGTCTCAACGTCTCTTAGAGCTTATGGTTGCTGATGCTTATAGCCAGGGCAAAATCAACACGGCAGAAGTCCGTCAAATTCTCCAATTGCCAACTCGTCTGAGTGTTCATTCTTTTCTGAAGCAGATGAATATTTACTTAAACTATGATGAAACTGAACTAAAACAAGATATTCAAACGCTTAATCAAGTCAGAGAAAAATGATCATTGTTTCTGACACTTCTCCAATTTGTTACCTGTTACTAATTGACCAAATCGATGTTTTCTACGATCTCTACAAAAATGTCATTATTCCTCAAACTGTTGCCAATGAATTAAGAGCATCTGAATCTCCTTCTGTAGTCAAAAGCTGGATCGCTAAACCTCCTAGCTGGCTAAAGATACAATCCGTTAAATATTCCAAAAATGTTAAACTGGAAAAACTTGACCCCGGTGAACAAGAAGCAATTTTACTAGCTGAACAACTGAAGGCAGATTTAGTAATTTTGGATGACAAAGCAGCTAGACGCATTGCAGTGGAACGGGGCTTAAAAATTATTGGTCTTCTCGGCATTCTCAAAGATGCTGCTAGAGCAGAATTGCTAGATTTAGAAACCACCTTTGAACAGTTGCGAGATGCTGGATTTTGGGTTGCACCCAGTTTGCTGGAACGATTACTCGCTGAGGAGTAATACCATTTCGATCAACTAGCGCTACACACCAATCCACTAAAGCCCCCCAATCATCGGGCCGGAGCGAAGTGAGGATTGGGGGGATAAACTGTAACCTAACTTCTTAGAAATGGTATAAATATAATCATGTTTTTAACATAAATAATTCTGTTGATTATTTTCTCTACGCCACCACGCACGAACTAATTTAATCGGTTCATAATCATAGGATTCTCCCAACGTTTCTCGAATCGTTTTTAAAGATTGATCACCCACAATACTGATCACTTCCCAGATGGCTTCTTGGTCTTCTTTAGAAACAAATTGCTCTAATTTAATCGCCTGATTCATTTCAATTAATTCCGAAAGATGCTCACTAATGGTGCTGCTTTTCATTCCTCTGGTTTCTGCTATCTCTTCAATTCCGTAACCTTGTTGAGCCAAAAGTAACGTTTTCATTTTCGTTTGCGAGGGAACAGGAATCGGTAATCTTTTTTCGTTGAGAAATGCTTGTATTTCGGAAACAAAAGACTGTCCATATTCATTAAGTTTATGCTCAGTTACGCCTGAAATGTTAGTCATCTTATTAATCTGAGTTGGCTTTAATCTTGCCATTTCTTTAAGAGTTTGGTCAGAAAAAATCATGTAAGGTGCGGTGTTTTGCATATCTGCTAATCCCTTACGCTTTTTTCGTAATCGCACTAATAACTGTTGAGTTTCTATATCAAGATTTGCGCTACTTACACTTTTTTCAGATGCACTTTTAACAACAGCAATATAAACCGTTCGTTTATGACGTAGAATCTCCCAACTGCGTTGATTTAATTTTAAAACACGATAACCATCGGTGGTTTCTGTAATTAAGTTCTGATGGAGTAAAGAACGAGCTAAGTTGCGCCACTCTTCTGTTGTTTTCTCTTTACCAATGCCATAAGTTGATAACAAATGATGCCCATTTTTTTCGATTTTCTTGTTTTTAGAACCGCGCAAAATATCAATAATATGACTCATGCCAAAACGCTCTCGACAACGAGCAACACAGGATAAAAATTTTTGTGCTTCAACTGTCCAATCTTCGATCGGTTTCGGGTTTAAACAATTATCACAGTTGCCACAATTCCCAGCAAAATGTTCTCCAAAATAACTCAATTGAATGGTTCGCCGACAGTCTGTTCCTTCAGCATAATCAATCATTTTCCGCAGTTGTTGTCGAGCGAGACGTTGTGATTTTTCCTCCTCTTTTTGTGAGATTAAATACTCGATCGTGTGAATATCTTTTGCACCAAATAAAAGTAAACATTGCGCTGGTTCATTATCTCTTCCCGCTCGGCCAGCTTCTTGATAATAATTTTCTAAATTACGAGGTAAATCATAATGAGCAACAAAACGAATATCAGGTTTATCAATTCCCATCCCAAACGCGATAGTTGCGACCATAACTTGGACATCATCTCTTAAGAAACGAGTTTGATAATCGCGACGATTCCCATCAGTCATTCCCGCGTGATAAGGAAGCGCAGAAATGCCATCTTTTTCGAGACGAAATGCTACTTCTTCCACCCGACGACGACTGAGACAATAAACAATTCCCGAGCCGTTTTGATGACGAATAAACTTAAATAATTGATTGTAATGTTGTCGCTGTTTCGGTTGAACTTCATAATATAAATTAGGGCGATCGAAGCTGGTAATTTGTATTTTTGGCGGCTTCAGCTTCAGTTGACGTATAATATCCCCACGCACTTGTTCCGTTGCGGTAGCAGTGAGGGCGATTGTCGGTACTTCTGGAAATTGTTGACGTAAGGTTTCTAACTGGCGATATTCAGGACGAAAATCATGTCCCCATTCCGAAATACAATGTGCTTCATCAACCGCAAAAAGAGATAATCCTTGTTTCTCAGAAACCGCTTGTAGGAATTTTTTTGCCCCAGAACTCACTAATTTTTCGGGAGCAAGATAAAGTAATTTTATATTTCCTTGTAAAATTGAAAGGCGGCGCGATCGAGCTTCATTTGGGTTTAAGCTACTATTTAAAAATGTGGCAGCAATGCCATTTTTCTGTAAACTTTCCACCTGATCTTGCATCAAAGCAATCAACGGCGAAACCACCACAGCCAAGCCAGGTTTAAGCAAAGCAGGAAGCTGATAACAGAGAGACTTTCCGCCACCAGTGGGCATCACAACGAGAACATCCTGTTGATTGCAAACAGCCTGAATCACATCTTTTTGTCCAGGGCGAAATTGATCATAACCGAAGTATTGTTTAAGAGAAGTTTCTAGAGGCAACATGATCATTCATTATTTCTCGATTTAGCTGGAAAAGTGCTACAAATTAACTGTAGCGTGACCGAATAAAGTATTCTCTTTTTTCTTGAGAACATTACATTACGAATTAAATCTGATGAATTATTGGCTACTCAAATCTGAACCTAACGATTATAGTATCAACGATCTAGAAAGAGAAAAAACCGTTATTTGGGATGGTGTGCGTAACTATCAAGCTCGAAACTTTCTCCGTGAGATGCAACCTTCTGATGTCGCCTTTTTCTATCATTCTAATGTTAAACCTCCTGCAATTGTTGGTTTAGCTCGTATTATTGAAAGCCAAATTGCTGATCCCACACAATTCGCTCCGAAAAGTAAGTATTATGACCCAAAAGCAACCGCAGATCAGCCGCGTTGGCAAACCGTGAGGGTAGAATTTTTAGAAAAATTTAAGGAAACTCTCTCTTTACCGCAGTTAAAAGCCATGTTCAGCCCCGAAGAATTTGCGGTGGTGAAAAAAGGAAACCGTCTCTCCGTGATGCCAGTAATTCCAGAAGTTGCCCAGCGTATTCTCCAGACCTCCTCGATGATGTTAAAATAATCTGTATCCCCCAGGGGGGGATAAAACGATATGATATATTAAAATAAGTAAAGATTAGTTAAGAAGATTAAAACATTGTTTAATAGTTTCTGGTTTCCCCCATCAATTTCACAACTTGGCGAACGTCTCCCCATTTATGCTAGGGCGTTCCTAATCAAACAAAAGCATTGGCTAGTTTTTGCAGCATCGGGTTTTCTGGTGTCCATCCCCGTTTTTGCACAAGCGCCAATGGTGCGAGAGTTTCCTGTGATGAGTTTAATTCTGACTCTTGGCTGGATTGCCTTGGGTTGGGTTTGGTTTAAAAACCCTAAAGCTAATATTTGGGGAGATTTAATTCTAGGATTTAGTTGGAGTTGGCTTGCTGGCTCAATTTATTGGGGCTGGTTTCGTTGGGAACCCATTATTCATCTTCCGATCGAAGCCATTGGTTTACCCTTTGCTTTCTTCGCCTTAGCGAAAGGATGGGGACAAGTGGGAAACCTCTTCTATCTGGGATCATTATTTGGAACAGCGTTAACAGATGTTTATTTCTATCTAACGGGTTTAATGCCGCATTGGCGGGAACTGATGCGTGTTGATCCTGCTTTGTATAAACCAATTTTTCAAGATGCGCTGGTACAAATGCAAACGCCCTGGAGTGCGCTGTGCGCGATCGTTATTGTCAGTGTTCTTTCAGGAATGGGAATTTTCGGCATCAAACAGAATACCCTACCCTGGTGGGCGTTTAGTGGCGCGGTTTTAAGTACCCTTTTCGTCGATGGTTTATTCTGGGTGGCGGCGAAAATGGCTTAATTGCCAGCCTCTACCTTCTAGTAAGGTGGGCAAAGCCCACCAAATATCATAATTTTTAAGTCAAATGAAAGACGGACGCATTGAAGCAATCTGGATCAAGCGCTTTAAACGCGGTCCGATGGATGCTGTACCAGAAGCCACAATGATTAAAGGACGAGGCTTAGTGGGAAATGCGGATCAAGGAACACGGCGACAAGTGACCATCATTGATGCGGCGGTGTGGGAACAAGTGATGGCGGAATTAGGTGTCGAAATTGATCCCTCGCAACGGCGGGCTAATTTGATGTTACGGGGTGTGGATTTAGCTTATAGTCGTAAACGCATCTTACAACTTGGAGACTGTCGGGTTAGGATTTTTAACGAAACGAAACCCTGTGAGCGCATGGATGAGGTGAAATCAGGGTTACAAAAGGCACTTTATGACCATTGGCGCGGCGGAGCTTTTGGGGTGGTGATTGATGGGGGAGTTTTGCGAGTGGGAGACTTAGCCAGATGGGAATCTTGATGCTTTCTGTTTTCATTTTTCAATTTCCCTCAACCAATAATCCAAAGTAGGCCCAAGTGGAGTTTACGAAACCCAACAAAATTTGTCATTAGGTAGGGGTTGCTGAAAAAGTCCATTGGTTGGTTAAGTAAGGCAAGAGGCAAGAGGCAAAAGGCAAGAGGCAAAAGGCAAGAGGCAAAAGGCAAGAGGCAAGAGGCAAGTTGCCTTAGGGTTGATTGATCGGTAGGAGGGGAAGGTTTTGATGCAAGGTGTGTGACGATTGAACAATCAATGAACTTGCATTTTTATCTGAACTGAATCGCCTCAAATCCTTATTTGGTAAGACTTTCAGTTTTCTTCAGCAAGCTATAGGTAGAGACGTTCCATACTTCGACAAGCTCAGTAACAGGAACGTCTCCACGCGAAACCCAACACAAATTATAAGCAATTACCTAAACCTGATCTAACCCCAAGTCTGGGGGAACTACGAGGAAGTCTCACGAATGAAAACATATTGCTATAAATGATAGGATCAATATGTACAGGATTCTGTACGTTTATTAGATGATTATATCGAGTTGCCATGTTAGAACCGATAAACTACACCCAGACCCGTGACAACCTTGGTAAAATTCTTGATGAAGTGGTAGAGAATGGAAAGGTTTACGCCATTTCTCGGAGAGGAGAACAACAAGCGGTGTTAATGTCCGTAGAAGATTATTCTAGCTTGATGACTACCCTTCATCTGCTGCGATCGCGCAAAAACGCATCACGATTATTCGACGCGCTGGAGGCTTCAGAAAACAACCCCACAAAAAAAGCAAGTTCTCTGTTGTCAGAAAACCTGCTCTTTTAAAGTTGCCAATTAAATTGAGAGAGTTATCCTCCCACTTTGACAAGCTCAATATCAAACGTTAAGTCTTGACCAGCTAAGGGATGATTTGCATCCAGAGTCACTTTCGACTCAGCAACTCCCGTAACCACCACTGGAATTTGTTGTCCACTGGGATGTTGAACTTGTAACTGTTGACCGGTTTCTACTTCAATGTCTTCGGGAATTTGCTCACGGTCAACTTCCAAGACCATTTCTGGACGATGGGGCCCGTATGCTTCCTCGGAGGGGATTTCCGCAGTTTTGGACTCACCTGGAGCCATACCAATGACAGCTTGTTCAAAACCAGGGATAATTTGACCTTCCCCAATGGCAAATTCTAGCGGATCACGACCCTCTGAAGAATCAAACACAGTGCCATCTGCTAATTTCCCTTTGTAATGAACTTTGACGGTATCGCCCGATTTTGCTTGTACCATTTTACTCCTTGTGGAATTTTACTTCTTATTTCTACGATTGCGAAATCTACGACGTTCTCGGTGTCGATTGATTTCTTTCCGTTTGCGCTTCTGAGCAGGGGTTTCAAAATGCCGATTTTTCTTCATATCGGCAAAGATTCCGGCTTGAGAAACTTTTCGTTTAAAGCGACGCAGTGCCGACTCGATCTGCTCATTATTATTGAGAACTACTTTCGTCATCCAATTTTTTACCTAATTTAAAGATTTGAGAGAACGATCGCGCCAAGATTAGGAAACCGACAATATATTTCTGAAATATGGCTCAATTGCCGCAGGAAAGTGACTTTCGCCACACCCAACCACAGCAATAATTACCCAGATTGCAGTTTCCCTTCTGATCAAACCATATTCATGGCTAAGGTTTGGGCTTTTTTTATGGAGTTAAGTTAATCCTCCGAGGTTCGGTTCTCCCGTGCCTACTCCTCTAATTAATTGATGCAAACTGCAAATTACATCCTAACACAAGTAGTGGCAAATGAACAATTAATCCTTATTGATTCTTGGCTAAAATGTCTTTGAGAATTTGACTGACTTCCTGCGGTTGCTCTACCATCGAAAGATGACCACAGTTAGAAATTTCAATAAGATTATCCCCTCGACATTGAAAAAGATAATGAAAACTGGCTAAGTGTCCCACATATTTCGGTTCCATAATTAAATCTTTTTCTCCAGCAATAAAATAAACGGGTTGTTGTAGTTGTGACACTAACTGGGGAAGTTGATGCACTTCCGCTTCTGTGGTTGACTCTAACAGTGATCCCACTGCTGCGACGGCATCAGCTTTAACAAAATCGATCACCCGTTGGCGACCCCAACGTCGAGGGAGAGGCGTGGCGACCATTGCTCTGGCAAAAAGGAAGTCAATCAAAGGAACATAGGGCAGCCATTGCGGTCTATATTTGATGAGTTGCTGTCCCGCTTGGCGAAATCGATCGAACTCTTCTTTTAGATAAACCCCGCCTCCCGCATTGAGACAAATCACTCCTCGCACTCTTTCCGAGCAGGATTTTGCTCCCCAAAGCGCAATACTCCCTCCTAAAGAATGTCCCACTAACCAAGCCTCTTTAATGTCTAGTTTCTCTAGTAAACTGATGAGGTCTTGAGCGTAGCTGTTTAAGCTATAAGCGGCTCGATCGGGGTTGGTTTTACAGGAGTCACCAAACCCTCGCAAGTCGTAACACAGACAGGAATAATCAGAAGCAAGTTCCTCGACGATCGGTTGCCAATATTGACGGCTCATTAACCAACCATGGATCAACACTAAAACAGGAGCATTAGCTGGAGAGCGAGCGGGAAGAAAATCATAGGTGTGAGCGACACGAGAAATTTCAATTGAGGGCATAATTGCACAGAAAGCGCGATGACTCAAAAAAATTAGAATGGGGATTCCCTCACCTATTTTAACCGATGACAGAACCAAGAAAGAGTGAAAAGATCATCAATCGCAGGATATGTTATTATTTTTTAGGGGGCTTTAAAAGATAAAGCGAACTTCAATTTCAAACAGGATTTGTACCTGATTATTCAACGAATTAAGAAGCGATAATAGCAGACCGCATGGCATTTTGGAAAGGTTTATTTAATAATAGCTCAAACGCGATCGCGCCTTCATCAACTTCATCAAAGGAAGAAGTTTTGCTTAAAAAAGGTGAGACGCAACCAGAAACAAAAATTCTTTTTAGTACCACGCGCTCAATTGATCTTTATGAGCTAGAAGAGTTGTGTGATGCGGTTGGTTGGTCTCGCCGTCCTTTGCGAAAAGTTCGTAAAGCGATGCAACATAGCTTTTTAGTGGTGTCGATGTGGGAAGAAAAAGGCGCAAGTAGGCGTTTAATTGGTTTCGCACGAGCCACCTCGGATCATGCGTTTAATGCAACGATTTGGGATGTTGTGGTTCATCCTCGATCGCAAGGGAAAGGTTTAGGAAAAGCTCTGATCAATTATCTGATTAAATGCCTCCGTCAAGAAGATATTAGCAACATTACTCTTTTTGCTGATGCCGAAGTTGTCCAATTTTACAATCGTCTTGGCTTTGTTCCTGATCCAGAAGGGATTAAAGGGATGTTCTGGTATCCAGATTGAAAATTTTTTCGCGATCGCCCTTCCCAATTACAACAAGTTACGTTATAGTAGTTGAGTGTTCAACGGGATGTAGCGCAGCTTGGTAGCGCGCCTGCTTTGGGAGCAGGATGTCGTAGGTTCAAATCCTGCCATCCCGATTTATGGTCATTCCAATTAATTTCCGTAGTGCGACCGTCTCGGTCGCTACTAGGGAGCGAGACGCTCCCACTACAAATCGAATGGTTTTTATTTGGAATCACCATAACTGAAAACAATTTCAGGCAAACCGCCGTCTAAGAAGCAAGCAGACTTTGCAGACGTGACAGGTTGCCACTGGTGAGATAAAGCAAGTCTCCTTTTCCGAGTAAATAGGTGGCTTGGCTGTGGTTTCCCCCTAAAATGATTTTAGAGTCTCCTTCACTGCTCGTTTTTAAGGCGACTCTGGCGGGAAGGTTAGAACGGATGATCGGAGTGACAATCTTCGCTTCTGGGCGCTGAGTGGAGATAATCAGATGAATCCCTGCGGCTCTTGCCATTCCCCCTAAACGCTTAATACTCGATTCTAACTGTTTGGCGATTTCTTGATCAGCCATAAAATCTGCATATTCGTCAAAGACACAAACTAAATGGGGGATTGGTGATTTTCCCTGTTGAATCAACTGTTGGTTATAGGTTTTTAAGTCAGAACATTTCCCTTTTTCTAAAAGTTGATAACGTTGCTCCATTTTCGTTACTAATTCTTCCATAAATTCAAGAGCGCGATCGCTCTCTTTGATAATTGGACAAAGTAACCAATTACTCTTTTCAAAAGCAGTAAAAGTCACCCGTTTTGGATCAACTAACGCAATTTTAACTTGCTCGATCGTATGGCGTTCTATTAAACTTAAAACCAACGACTTTAAGAACTCACTTTTACCACTTCCGGTTGTTCCGCCAATTAAGAAATGACAGGTATTAGCGTCAGATAAATCAGCTTCAATCAGTTTTCCCTCTAAATCAATCCCGATCGCAATTTTAATGTCAAAACCATTATTTGTCTTTTGAATATAATCTTTAAAAGGAACTGCTTTTCGGTCTTTTCTGGGTAAATCAACACTAATATAACCCGCTTGTGGAGAAATTAATGGTAAATTAGGAAGCCCCATTTGCACTTGGATATCTGTCGATCGATTGACTACAGAAACCACTTTTACCCCTAAATGAGGCTTTAATTTAAAGCGAATAAAAGATGCGCCAACGATCGCGTCTTGATAATCTACTCCTACCCCATAGGCTTGTAAAATCGTTTCGAGTTGCTTCCCTAATTCTTCAGTTTGAATGGCATCATCAGTGGTATTTTTTGGGGTTGCTCGATCGAGTGGAAGCGGAGGAAAATAACGCTGACAAGTTTCTTGCTGTGGACAAATTGGACAAAGTTTTTCTGGCTGATTCGTTTCAGGAGGCGGATCAGGTTGTGAAGGTTTCCACTGTAACCAATCTCGCATTTGTTGAAGTTTTAAAGGGGTTAATTCGTGTACAGTGTCCTTAAGTTCTTCCCAAGTATAGTAATAAACTTTAAACTCAGGTAAAACACAATAAACAGCACTATCAACGGGTTGTTGTTTATGTAAATATAAAATATAACTGTATAGAGCCACCTGTGCTAATTGAGAAGCGGAATCAATGGGAGCATAAGTTTTATACTCGACCATACAAAGCCGATCTTTTTTCAAATCACGGATTAAGCTATCAAATTTTCCTTCAATTTTTTGAGCTTTCTGTTTCGGTAGAGGATAATCACAAGTTACCGAAAGTTCCTGAGAGAAAAACGTTTCGCTAATCACATTATTATAATTAGCGTAAAAGCAATTTGTCACTAATAACCCACTCCAATGGTTAATTAAACCTCTTAACCCTTCCCACACTTGTTGCAAAGCAGGGACATTTTCGGGCTTATTTGTCGCCACTTTCTGTAAAGCTGGAAAGAACACTTCTTTATAAAAAATACGTTGCATTTCTAGAGAAATACTTTCTCTATCTAAGGTTTTAGCATTGGGTTTAAATAGGGACTTAAATTTAGGATTTGTTTTAGCGAGTTCAATAAATTTAGAGGCAAAATGATGAAAAGGTTTACCAATTCCTCTTGGTTGATCTGGAGGAATAAATAATGTCTTACCACCAAAATGTTTACTTAAATAAAATAAGCGCGGACATTCAAACGCAACGCGAACATCGGTAACTGTAAATTTCGGAGAATGAGTTTGATTTGACATAACCTTAAAGTTCAGTAGATACTGATGAACATGAGTTAAATAGACAACATCCATTCCAGCATAATGTAACTGTTTTTCACTCAGGGGGCGTTTAAAATATAAGCCTGATCTCCTGATGTTGCTTGCGGATCACTCAACACCTGAATGAGAGAGAGTTTAGGATTAGCGGTTTGCCAAGCGGCGATTTCTGTATCTAACCAGAGAACAGAAAATTCCTGTAGCTTATTGATGATCTCTTTAATGGTTTCAGGATGATTAACATACATTTATTTTTTTACCTTTTATGTGGGTAAGCAAATGCTTTGTTCTTCTGGTTTTGCTTGCGGATTAACAATTCTAATTTGCTGTTTCTCAATTAAAGTTTTGATAGCGCGATCGACCTCTTCTTCACTTACTTCCTTATTAAATTGGCTTAAAGTTCTCTCAATTAACATTTTCCTACCCATAAAGAATTGAATTTTAATTAAGTTTAATAGAAACTCTTTAATTTTCTCTCGATCGGGTTTATTATCATCATGTTCCTGATGATAATCCTGATCATCATCATCGCTAGATTCGTTATCTTTCTGAATAATATTTAATTCTTCGAGCAAATCACAATTTTCTAAAACTTTAGCTTGACGACATAATTCTTGTAATCTAGTTATATCTGGAGTTTCGTAACCGACTGTTAAATTTTTATTAGTTGCATAGCTATAGAGACTATGATAAGTTGCTAAAATATGGATTGATTCTAAATTAGGAATTAGATGACGGTTCGGATCGGTTTGGAATATCTGCTGATAAAGCTGATAACCTTTATTTTTTGGATTACCAACCGTTTGAGAACGAATTAAAATTAACTGTTGATACGCTTCTTGACTCAACAAGTTTTTACAAGACTTCATTAGAGTGCAAAAACTACCTAAATTAGATTGATCATACCAAATTACTCCGATTCTTTTTCCGTTATTATCGAGATAATGAAAAGACCTCACTGCTGATGAGTTTCCTTTCTTAAAAATGTTAAACTCGATCGAGTTCACTTGTAATGCTTCCATTACCTGTTTAAGCATATTCGCCAATTCCGCAGAAGAAAGTTGACTAATTTGTGTTATATTAGTTTTGTTTTTTGTTATTTCCTCTTGCCATTGTAATTGGAAAGATGCAATGGGATCAGGATCAATGATTTGACCCGTTTTATATTTTTGAATAAGTTGATGACCTACTTTTAAGGCACTTCTAGGGTTAGCTTTTCCACTGGGGAAATAATATCTTAAATCTTGTTCGGTTAAAGGAGCAATGTTAGACTTTGGCTTCAGTTTTACTTGCTGATGTAACGCATTAAGACGGCTTGACCATAATAATTTTATCTGTTCTGATGTGAGTGGTTTCAGGCTAATATTTTGATTAATTGGAGATTTTAGTGATGACTCAATCAAGCCCTCATAAGATTGCCATGTATCAGTAATTACGCTAATAATAACCAGAAAATCTTTTAATTTCTGGGTTTTAATGATCATGTTTAATTTCAGGATTGATTCTAGTAAATCTTTTCGATTGTTACTGATATCAATCTCATCAAAACATAATACAATCGGCAAAGTTGAGCCTGAAATCCGACTAAAACTAGCAAGAACATCGATCGCATTCTGTTCGGTTTTAATCCTTTCTTTTGTTCCTAATAACTTAGCATCTTTGTCATCCAGATCATCTCCTTTTAACCATTCGCAAGCAAGATAATATAATTCAGGTTGTGTCAAAGCGTATAAAACACTAAAAAACGCATTTGGTTTCCAAATTCCAGTGGGATAAGCTGCTTTCATGTTACCAACAAAGGCTTTTCTTTGTCCTTGTATTTTTTGCAACAATCCCTGATCTTGCTGATTAATGATATTTTTTAACCATAATAATAATTGTGACTCTTTTTCCCCTTCTGGAATGAACATTAAGCTCTCAATTGTTTTGCGAAGGGTATATTGAAAAATGTAGTCATTTTGAATGGAAGCAATAATATGAGTAAAAAAGGCTTTATTACTTAATTTCTTTTTAATTTGACCTAAAAGATGGGTTTTTCCTGAACCGCTATCTCCTTTTAATAAGATAGTACGACTGTTTTTATCTTTGGCGACTTGTGCTAAAATTCGTGCAATTAATTTGAGTTCATCTTGATGAATGGAATTAACGGTTAAACTCTCTGATTGATCTTCTTCCCAAAAATTTCCTTGCTTGAAGCTAACGGTATCAAAAGGGTTAATAGATTGTTGAATTATTGTTTCTAAGTCTCGCATCTTTAAGGATTTTACCTAATGACTTGTATAAAAAATAAAGAGCCGCCAATCGGTTGAGAAATACCCGCTTGTAGTTGCTCTCTCGTATAGTTTTCTGCTTCGGTTAGAGAACTTAATTGGATTTTTTCGTTCTCTTCTAACCGATAAAGGGTTTGATCAACTTCTTCTCTGCTTAGAGGAGGTTGTAGTTTTTCCCGTAACTGAAAAATCGGTAAATAATTATTAGTGTTGTGTTCTCGATCGAGTTTAATAATTAATTCTAAAATTTCTTGATCACTGATTTCCTGATTTTCGGGAGTTTCTGGTTGGGAAGAAGATTGATTTTTCCGTAAGAATGTAATATAATTATTCAGTAGGTTTAAGGTTAAAGTCGGGTTGTTTCCACTGGGATTATATTCTTCTAAGAGGAATGTTTTTCCAGTTTCATTAAGGGTAATGGTTTCGGGTTTCGCTTGTGCAATTTCAATAAAGCCTCGATCGATTAAACTGTTAATTAGCTGATTGCGTTCTGTCGCTGACTTGATTTTAATCTCAGTAATTTTAATTGTTCCTGATTGACAGCCGTTGAGAATTGCGAGTTCTTTTTTACTAATAGGAAGTTCGGAAGGATCAACTTTGAGGATTGCTTTTCCCGATGGTGTTATTTTGATTTTTTCGATTTTTTCAGTTAAATTAACCCAACCTCGATCGCGCAACTGGTAACAAATCCGATTACATTCTGGAATCGTGCTTTTAGTGTTAGGTTTTACGCTTCCGATTTTGGCGTGATAGCCCGCAATTCCTAACAGTTTCAGTAATAGTTTTAATTGTTTCGCTTCCATAATTATTCTTGTGGGTTGTGACTAATATAACATTTCTTGGTAAATTTGAATCATTACTTAAATTGTAGTCATCTGCTAAGAGAAATTGCTCAATTCAGTTTCGCTGGGAGACGTGCCATGGCACGTCTTTAACATCTAACCGACTCCAATTGATGTTGGGTTTTGTCACTCTGTGATTGAGCTATTCTGGAGATACGGTTTCTCCAATCCAGTTTAAATAAGGGGCTAATCCGCTTTGAATCGGAAGGGCAATAATTTCGGGAACATCATAGGAATGAAGTTCATTGATTCGCGTCTCTAGTTGGGAATAATAAGCGAGATCGGTTTTAATGAGTAATTGCCATTCGGAATCACTCTGTACTTCATTTTCCCAAGTGTAAACGGAATGAACGGGCATTAAACTAACACAAGCGGCGTATTTTTCTTTAACTAAAGCTGATGCGATCGAGCGGGCTTGTGTTTCAGATTCTGCGGTAACAAAAACCACACCATACTGTTTATTTTCACTCATTTTTTAATTCGATCAATAACTCATAATAGGCGACACATCTGATCATTTTACTGTAATCTTGTGTTTAAGCAATTAACCTTAATTCTCTTCACAACGCGATCGAATAAGCGATATTTTGATGACGGTAACGATTCTTTCTCGTCAGATTTATTGGTGCTAAGGACAAATGATTTTGCTCAGAATTGTTCGGTAAAATTGCCTGGTCTAAATTACTTTGCTCCCAGTTGGCTTCTTGTAGATTCGTTTCTTGTAAGTCAGCTTCTCGTAAATTTGCCTGATCAAAATTGACTCGTTTTAAACTGGTATAATTGAGGCGCGATCGAGCTAATTTCGCTTGCGATAAATTTCCCCCTTCTAAATTTGAGCCATTGAGTTTAGCCTCTACTAAATTTCCTCCTGACAAATCCACTTCTTGTAAATCTACCTCTTTCAAAAAGGCTCTTTGTAAATTAACATCTCTTAAAAAAGCTCCATTTAAACAAGCACCTGTTAATCTGGCTTCTAATAAATTTGCCCAATTGAAGTTAGCTTGTTTCAAATTAGTTTCTCGCAAATTTGCCTTATAAGCATTAACGCCACAAAAATTCCCCCCTTCTAAGTTCGATTTTTTCAAATTAGCATAAGATAAATTGCCACCACTAATTTTAGCTCCCATTAAGCGAGAATTCATCATAAATGCTCCCTGAAACGTTGCTTTAGTTAATTCCGCATTTTGGAAGCTACTATCGCTCAATTTCGCATAGGTGAAGTTTGTCCAATTTAATTTTGCTTCGTTGAAAACAGAATTGGTTAAAAAAGCGCGAGTAAAGTTCACCCCCATTAAATTCGCTTCTGTGAAATCAACCGCAATGAGAGTAATCCCAGATAAATCTAACCCCCTTAGATCAACACCGCGAAAGTCTCTCTCTCCCAGATCATAAAGTCTTAGCAAATCCCTTAGTCTCATCTTTGTTAATTCCTTACCTCAGTTCGGTTCAGCGAGTGGCATCCAGTGGCAATTGGATCAACTCTTAATATTGATTTTAGATTTTGTCTCTAAGGAGTATGAGGGCTTGTTAATTTATGTAAAGTGATTTAACAAAACTTAATCTATTATCCAATTTAATACTAAGAAATCATATAAACTTTTCCATCCATCAACAGACGCTTAATTCCTTTTGCTTCTAATTGTTCCCTTGTTTTTCTAATTATTTTGCCATCAGGAACTTTAATCACTTTTTGAGAACGATTAGAAAACCGTCTTGCGACACGATGATTGTCAAAAATCGGGAGAGTTTTTTGTTGCGTTTCGACGCTGGGAATTTTCCCTAGATCATTAAACTCTTTCAGGGGTTTCGTAATTAAATTTGAGCCTCGATCGATCACTAAATAACAAGTTTTAGGAAATTTAGCTTGAGAAAACGGTAAAACTTCTACCTGATCGGATTTTTTTTGCTCTTTTTTCTGATTGCTTTCTTCTTCTTCTTCCCAGTCTTCTTCCTCTGTGTCGTCGATATCATCATCACTGACATCTTCCCCAAACATGGTTTGAATCGCTGTAAAGTCTATCTCCTCAAGATTTTCTGCTTCATCTTGTTCGGGAGATAAACTCATTTTTGGGGAACTTTCATCGGGAATAAAAGATAATTCTATTTGCTGACTCGATGTTGAATCATTCTCATTATCAGGTTCAGAAATTTTCTTTTTCGGTTCTCCTTTTTTCGGAGAACTCGATTTTTCTGATTGCTGGTTGTCCGTCGTTTCTTCTGATAAGGAAGCGGTTTTTTCTTGAGTTTGACTAGAGGTAGATTTGGCGCGTTTCTTTTGCCGATTATTCCGTTTTCTCTGAATTAAATTCACATATTCTTCGCTAGATAAAGCATTTTTCAAAACCCGACCTACAGTCGAATTACTAACATGGAATCGATCGGCTAAAGTAGCGGTAGTTTCATCAGTTTGACGATACAAACGGATCAGTTCTGTTTTTTCTTCGTCGGAGAGTTTGCGAGGACTCATAAATTAGGTGAGATGATTGGATTTAATCTAAATTAAGAGGATTTGCTCTCACCATCCTACTATTGATCTGGCAAGGGTTGCTAGTGCTATGATAGGATATGATCCAAGCAGGGGTGTGTAACTCAGTGGATAGAGTAGCTGCCTTCTAAGCAGCGAGTCGCAGGTTCAAATCCTGCCACACCCGTTCTGATTCGATTTTCGCTAATTGTTAAATTAAAGGGGAATATCTCTAATTCTGATCAGAAATGACTGTTACTAACTCTAAATCTGTTCTTAGGTTTCAAATTTCTCCTTTAATTCGCATTACCTTACTGAGTCTTTATGTGGCGCTCACCGCTCCTTTACCTTTTCTCGCTACCGTAAGCTCAGTTACAATTCCCGTTACTTTGTTAATTGTTGGCTTATTACTGGGTTTTGTGCTTTTATACGGAGCGCTGAGTCAAAGGGTGATTTTAGATGACGAGCAAATCACTGTGGCTTACCCGCGCTGGTTTCCGTCTTGGTTACAGAAAGGATGGTCGCTGTCTTGGGGGGAAATTGAACAGTTAAAAGTTCGTACTACTGGACAAGGAGGACTCGTTTATTATTTTATCACTCCAGAGCGCGATGTCGCAAAGCGACTGCCCTTCGGGCATCGAGCTTACTTGCTACCGATGCGAATTGCTGGGTTTGCGCGGCTGGTGAAAGTGGTAGAAGAAAAGACTGGAATTGATACTCGTGATGTTCGTCCCTTAGCCCAGCCTTGGATGTATTTTATCTTACTCGGATTTACTTTGCTGTTACTGTTAGTGGATACTTGGACAATTTGGACAGCAACCACTCAAGGGTTGCTTTTTTCAGTTATTAAGTAGGGCTTACTGAAAAAGTTCATCCATCGGTGAAGACGGTTATTCGTTATTTGGTACTTGTTATTTGTTATTTATCACTGGTAACTGGTCACTGGAAAACCTAACAACATCTCTCCCCATCTCCCTACAGACAAGTTGATTTCATTCATAATGAAACCACCCTGTGTGGAAGTTGGGGATGATTTTTGATTCAACTTGCAACCCTGCTTGCATACCACATTTACTCAATTTCACCCACTGCTTTTACTTATGATTACTGTTCGATAACCCTTGATTTTTTTATGCTCGATCGAGGCTTGTCAATACGGGGAGGGGGGATATAGAGAACGAATTTCCTTGCTTTTAGGGACGTTTTCTAAAATTGGCAACACTTCCTATTATATAGGAATACTCTATCAGAAAACTCGATCGAGCGCAACCCTTGAAAAAAAATTTCGCCCTTTTCTGGCTTCTCTCGGTGTGGGGTGGGTAGGGCTGTTTCATTCTCACCCTTAAATTTACACCGCAAACTTCTGAAAGCGTTTTGAGGGCTTTAATCGATACTTTTGATCTTACTTTTTGACTAATTAATCAGAAAAAAGAGTCCTGAAATCTCCCCCATCTCCCCCATCTCCCCCATCTCCCCCATCTCCCTTGTCTCCCTTGTCTCCCTTGTCTCCCTTGTCTCCCTTGTCTCCCTTGTCTCCCCCATCTCCCTTGATTTCATTCATAATGAAACAACCCTGTCCAAAATTGGTGGACTAACTTGATGATTCCTGATGAAGGTTTGAAGAATGAATGGTTTCTTCTGATTGAGGGAATTGATTCTCATCAGAATGAGGTAAGGCTTGAGTTTGCTTGTAGGGCTGTGCATTTTGGACTTGTTGCATTAAGTTTGCCATTTCCAGAGCATTTAAAGCATAATTCCAGCCGAGGTTACTTTTAATTCCAGCACGTTCGAGAGCTTGCTGCATATTTTCGGCGGTAATCACGCCAAACACAACGGGAACGCCAGTTTGGAAGCTAGTCGCTGCGACTCCTTTCGCCGCTTCACTGGCGACATAATCAAAGTGAGCGGTTTGTCCGCGAATAATTGCTCCTAGACAGATGATAGCATCATAGCGACCCGTTAAAGCCATTTGTCGCGCCATCATAGGTAATTCAAAACTACCTGGCACCCAAACATAATCAACTTGTGTTCCGTGAGGATCAGAATTAACACCGTGACGTTTTAAGCAATCTTGACATCCGGCTAAAAGTTTCTCTGTAATCAGGTCATTAAATCGCCCAATTACGATCGCAAAACGTAAAGATGAGGTGTTAGCAAATGTCCCTTCAAAGACTGCCATAATTATTAATTGTTGTTATTGGTTGATGGTTATTTGTAGTATAGCGTTTCGCAAGATCAATGATTAAGATAGAATTGGCAAAACTCCCCACCCATTAGGATGAGGAGCGATAGTAAGCCTCGATCGAGGCGATTGAAAAACGAGATTCGAGGAAAATTAAACCACAAAAAAGTTTAAAATTCCCACAGCTACCACTAAGATTAACCAAGCACCAGAGCCAACAAAAATGAGATTTTTTGATTGCTCCCAGTTTTGGTTAGAGGCATAAGCGACTGGGACACCAATCACCATGATAAAAGATAGAAACACTAACGCACCTAATGCTAATTGAAACAAAATCGTCATTTTTTAATTCTCCCAAGACAGCAATTTTTTAAATCTAAATTTAATCGGGGGGATAAATCACTGATTAATTTATATTTTATCAGTTTTCCCCCCACTAGGGATGAAAGTACAATTACTTATCACTGTTTTCCCTAACGTTTAATCACAATAAATTAATGCAATTGAATCATTTTCGGCTGTTCAAATAAGTGAACCGTATCCACAAAACGCGCCGTCATGGACTGACTAGAAACCACTAAAGACTGAGTTCGTGCGCCACCATGGAAGAAACGAACGCCTTCCATTAACGTTCCTGGAGTAATGCCACAAGCCGCAAACAAGACGGTTTCACCTCGTGCGAGGTCTTCTGCATTATAAACCGCATCGGGGTCTTCAATGCCCATTGATTTCAGACGATCGAGGTTGCTTTCTTTGCTTTCACCAATTAATCCTGTTTTCACCACTTCAGGATCATAAATCAATTGTCCTTGGAAGTGACCACCTAAACAGCGCATTGCGGCTGCGGAAATCACCCCTTCTGGTGCGGCTCCAATTCCCATTAAAGCATGAACATTTGTTCCCACAAAAGCGCAGGAAAGAGCAGCAGATACGTCACCATCCCCAATGAGACGCACTCTTGCGCCAGCTTCTCGAATTTCCTTAATTAGGGTTTCATGGCGAGAACGATCCATCACCACTACCACTAACTCTTCTACCGATCGATCGAGGCATTCAGCGATAATTTTTAAGTTTTCAGTAGGAGACTTCCGAATATCCACATGACCCCGCGCTGCAGGTGGAGCAGCGAGTTTTTTCATATAGAAATCTGGCGCAGCAAACAGCCCCCCTTTTTCCGAAATTGCTAACACCGCCATCGAGCCATTTTGTCCTTTAGCGACGAGGTTTGTTCCTTCGCAAGGATCAACAGCGATATCAATCTCAATTAGCTCATCAGGGTTACAATAATTTTTAGCATCAGGACGGGTGCAAATGCCCACTTCTTCCCCAATGTAAAGCATCGGAGCGTCATCGCGTTCTCCTTCTCCGATAACAATGCGTCCGCGCATATTTATTTCATTCATGCGTTCGCGCATTGCTTCTACCGCTACATGGTCGGCTTCATCTTTCAGTCCTTTTCCCATCAAACGGGATGAGGCGATCGCGGCTTGTTCGACCACTTCAATAATTTCTAAACCCAGTGTTTTTTCTAACAATTTTATTTCTCCCGTGCAAGCTCTACAGTCTGCGGTCTTAATTCGTCTCTGAGTTTATCAGAAAACAATTCCTTATTGGTTAATTCTTTATAAAAGTAGGTTAGGTGGAAAGTAGCTTTCCAGTAGGTTGGGTGGAGAGTAGCGAAACCCAACATAAATTAGTCATTAGTCATTGGTCATTGGTCATTAGAAAACAAAGGACGAAGGTGTTCCTGAGCCTGTCGAAGGACGAAAGACAAAGGACAACCATGTAGGTTGGGTAGAGACGTTCCATACTTCGACAAGCTCAGTAACAGGAACGTCTCCACGTGAAACCCAACATCAATCAGTTACCAGTTACCAGTTAAGCAGTTACCGCTAGTTCTAAATCAGACTTATACCATATCAAGCCAGCGAGAATTCTCTCAAGTTGCATTAGTAAAACTAATTTTTTTAGTAGATTCAATTAGGTTTTTATATCAAACCGCCTTCTTTACATTTCTTAACCATTTTTCAAGGTAGCAAAATATTGACGAGATTACGCCTTTTCAGGTATTATAATCGAAACAATAATCCCACGGGATGGTCTGTCTTTTACTCAATTTATACGACCAAAATCCCCATTCCTTCGTATGCGTTCCTAAAATCTTGTCAAGTTTTTTGAGATCAGTTTAAACCAATTTTGGGGAGTCAATTTTAACTTTTGTAACGAGGTCTTGACGTAAAATTCTTTTTGTGCAGCGAACCCATCTGGTAACGGAAGTACCCGAAGTAAAGCGATTATAACAAAAATTATCAACGCGGCGACATAATCACTTATAAACTTTACGAGATAAAATGCGAATCAATGATTGCAGTTTTATTTAAATCTTGAACAACCATTTGCTTTTGTGTCTAGAACGCCATTTGATCAACTTGCCAAACAACTATTCGAGGAACTTCTGCAACCCTTCGGAGAAGTGCAAATCTCCTTAGAAGTGCCAGGAGAATCCCATTTGGTTGATATTTATCAAACTGGAAGATGATCATTGAAACTGTCCCTCAAATTGAACAGGAAGAAGGAGCGTTAACAATGGCACTATCACAAGCGTTTTTGGAATGGGAAGAAAAGACTAAGCGGAAAAGTGAACAACGGGGAGAAGAAAAAGCAAAGCAAGAAATTGCTCTTAATCTTCTCCGTGCTGGGATGAGTGCTGAACAGATTTCCCAATTCACAGGACTAAGCGCAGATGTTGTAGAAGACTTGCGCCAACAAATTGGGGAATGAAAAAATCATTACTATAAACTATCGATCGCGGTTTTTATTGACCTTGTACCACTTGTTTAAATGTGGTTAAACTCTCCAACCCAATTAATCCCCGTCGGTATCCCTTTTGATTAGAAACTCCTAAAAAGATGCTATCTCCGTTCGCTGCGTAACGGAAGAAACGAGGGGAAGCATTGATATAAACTAAAGCACTGTCAACCGTTTGAGCAAACTGACGAGTTTCGCGATAAGATTGACTAATGATGCAGTCAGCGTGACCACTACTGTGACGGTTAATCCAAGCGATCGCGCTTCCGATATCATCTACCCAACGAAAGGCAACAATTTTGTCGATGTAGCTTTCAGACCATTCTTGATCTTGAACTGGATTTAAATATTGTCCATATTCTTCCACAATGCTGGCTTCTCCCCGTAGGGTAAAGCCTTTTTCCTGTAAGCCATGAAAGAGATTAATCAAGATTGAGGCTTTGATGTTGCGATTGATCAAGACTTTCTCAATGGCATTGACGGGATCAGGTTCACTGGCATGACTATCAACAATTACCGATTTTACTTTCTCAGCGCTGCCACTGGTTGACCAGTATAAATAACAATTCCCGATCGCAGTGCGTAAAATAGGAACATTAGCGCTACGAGCCGTCTGTTGAACTAAACTAGGACGACCATAGGGAATAACTAATTTGGTGTAAGGTTCTTGTCTCACTAAATCTAGCACAGAACACCCTTGATCGCAGGGTAGGAGTTGCAGGGTATGTTGAGGGAGTTTCGTCTCTTCTAGGGCAAAATTTAAGGCGTTGACGATCGCTTCGTTGGAGTGGCTGGCTTCGCTTCCTCCCCGTAAGACGAGACTATTGCCAGTTTTGACACATAATCCCGCGGCGATCGCGCTTAATTCGGGAAATGCCTCATAAATTAAAGTGATCACACCCAGTGGCATCCGTTGACAATAAGTTTGAGCAGGATCAAGGGGATAAGGAGCATGACTCACTTTTTGAATCGGATCAGCGATCGTGCCGAGACGTTCTAAAATTTTTATCGCAATTTCTAAGCGTTGTGGAGTTAATTTCAACCATTCTAAAATCAACGGCGGAATTGCCATTTCCCGACAAGTTTCCAAGTCGAGGGTATTCGCTTCTAAAATCTCATCAAAAGCCTCTCGCAGTGCATTTGCCATGGCTTCCAATGCGTCAGAACGTTGGCTACCTTGAGTAATCGCTAACTTCTCACTGGCTTGATGAGACTGTTTAACCACTGTCTCAATCAAGTTTCGGTTTTCATCGGACTCATCATGTTTCATCAATGGAGGCTTAAATTGTGATTGTTGTTCATTGGTAACACAATTGTTTAACGTCGCCAGTAGGCTAACCACACCATGAAGGCGGGTAATAATGCTAATAATAAAGCAAGTAAAGCCCAAAATAAAATAGTTACCTCGAAAGAAGATTGTAAGGTCAATGGTAGCCACACCACTAAAAGCACGACAATTATTCCCAAGGTGAGTGGTAAATAAATTTCTCCCCAGCGAGAATGAATGGCAATCCAGCGCTGACCATTCCAAAACCAGGCACGTTTGTAGGGATAAGCGCCACTGAGTTGTTCCAGTTCCTGATCATGATTTTTCGTGACAAAAATCTGTTGGCATCGATCGCATCCGAATGCCTCGGTGAGCATGATCGGTTTGAGACATCCTTCTCGACGACAAGGACAAGGATACTCTGAGTCGAGGTCAATTTTCCAACCTTTGTGTCCTGACACGATACCTTTACTATAGAGAGTGCAATTTCTGTTTAATTTTTTATTGTAATGGTTAGAGCAGACTGATCGCCGTGTCTTTAGCTAAGAATCAGGTTAATTTATGTTCATTTATCGAACGGATTGGTTTGAACAAAAACTGAAAGCACAAAATAGCCTCTATGAACATTTTGATCGCCTTTGTGAACAATTGGCGCAAATGTCTGTAGAGGAAGTACAATCTCGCTTTGAACGGATTTATCCTTTTCTGAAACGGAAAGAGGGAAATTTACGGCTGATTGCTCGCATTTATCGCGTTGATCGAAAAAATATTTTGTGTTGGTTAACTCTGTTTCGACGCGGCGATCGAGCTTATGAGGAATTTTTGCGCGATCGAGAAAATTATGCCCATCAATCTTGGTCGGAAGAAGTAGAAAAAACTCGCTTAAAACAGTGGCTTAAACAACAGAAAGCACCCGAAAAAAATAGTAATTCTCCCTCGTTACCGCCTCATTTAAGAGGGTGGTTACATCCCCCGAATTGGAAAATTGACCCCGATCGATTACTGATTTATGAAACCTCAATTTGGGTGCAACAGTTCCAGACTAACATCATTCGCCAACACTGGGAACAATATCATCAATTAATTTTGGATTTAGTTGATTCTTATGAGCCACCAGGGGATTTATATTCACAGTGGGGAGTGAGACTTTATGGGGAAGGAAAGCATTTTCTTTTGTCGGCACATTTGATTACTCAAGATGAGTCGCCACGAGAGATTTTATTTTTAATTTGTCCTTTTTTCCAGCGCCCGACTGATTCCGAAATTACTTATCTCCTCAATCATCATCAACTCAATTTTAAGCAACAGTTATCGTTAGATCATTTGACGAATTGGGCGCAACGATCGTATCCTAGCGAGTTAATTATTGCGGAAGAATCTTGGTTGTCGATCGAAGATGAAGCAGACACCAACCTTGCTTTATCCGCAGAAGAAGAAGCGATTTTACATTCAGTTTCCACTGCTTCTCCCTCTCTCCCTTTATTCCTCAATGGTCAAGCGGGAAGCGGTAAATCAACTCTATTATTTCATATCTTTTCCGACTATTGTTATCGACACTTTTTGCTAAATCCAGAAGCGGAAACAGCAAGCAAACCGCATCCTTTGTTTCTGGCTTATAATGAGCGTTTACTGGAAGTGGCGAAAGCACAAATTACCACCCTCCTGAAATATCATCACCGTTTTAACGAACAGGAAACCATTGCTAATCCTCGTAGCAAAATTAATCCGTTTTTCCAAACCTTTCGTCAGTTTCTCCATCGTTTACTCCCTCCCGAAGACAAAGAGAAATTTCCGCTCGATCGATACATTTCTTTTCATCAATTCCGTCAGCTTTTAATCCAGCGACATTTACAAAAGTATTCTCCCGAAAAATGTTGGTTAGTGATTCGGACATTTATCAAAGGGTATCATTTAGACGAGCGAGAAAACTATTTAACCGTTGAAGACTATCAGGAAATTCCCAATAAAGAAAAAGCCGTCAGTGATCAAGAATTTGCTGAGATTTATAATCAAGTTTGGTATTGGTATTATAAACACACTCAAGCCACAGGATTATGGGATGATCAAGACTTAATTCGTTGGGTATTACATCATCAATATTATTCCCCTGATTATACAGCGATTTTCTGCGATGAAGCTCAAGATTTTACTCGTTTAGAATTACAATTGATCATGCGCCTATCGGTATTTTCTCAATATGATTTAGAACATGAATATGTTCCCAGTTTACCCTTTGCGTTTGCGGGTGATCCGCTGCAAACTTTAAATCCGACAGGGTTTCGTTGGGCGAGTTTGAAAGCAACGTTTTATAATGAAGTTTTGACGGTTTTATCGCCGACAGGAAATCTGAATTTAGAGATGAATTTTCAGGAATTAGTGTGTAATTATCGCTCTTTTCCTGCAATTGTTGGCGTAAATAATTTGATTCAGTTATGGCGCAAACATTTATTTGAATGGCAAGAAATTGAACCGCAAACCGCGAGAAAAATCGGCGATCGCGCTCCTCAGAAGTTTATTTTAGGAACAAATATCGCGCCAGATATTGCTAAAACTTATTTAGAAAATGCGTTGATTATTTTGCCTTGTGATGAAGCGGGAGAACAAGATTATGTGCGAAATGATGACTTACTAAATGAATTGTTTTTAGGGAATGAAAACGAAAGTCAACCCTGGAATATGTTAAGCGCGATCGCAGCGAAAGGATTAGAATTTGAACAAGTAATCCTCTATAAATTTGGCGATTGTAGCCCCAATAATTTATTTCAAAATCCTGATTATGCTTCAGAAGAAATCAAGTATTTCCTGAACAAACTTTATGTCGCAGTTAGTCGCGCCACCGAACAACTTTTAATCGTTGATACAGCCAAAGGAGAAGAAAACTTATGGCAATATGCAACTGATCTCAGCGCGATCGAAAACTTAATGCAATCCACTTTAGAAAACTCAGAAAAATGGCTCAATAAAATCAACTATATTCAGTGGGGAAACTCACCAGAAAACTTAGGAAAAGATGATCCGAGACAGTTAGCAGAAACCTTTACGAAAGAAGGATTAAAACAGAATAATCCTGATCTACTGTGGCGAGCGCAACAAGCATATAAACGACTCCAAGAAGAAGCAAAAGCAACCTATTGTCAAGGAGAAGCGCTCAAACTAGAAGGGAAACTGATCGCAGCTGGAAACTGTTTCTTAAAACAGCCTAATCCTGAAGCAGCTTGGGATTGTTTTTGGCAAGGAATGGCTTGGGAAGAATTAAGAAAACTCGCCCAAGATATCAAACAAAATGTCGTCCAAGTTAGCGAAACAACTCGGCTTAAACTTGAAGATAATTATCCCTTAATTGCCTACATGGCGCAAGAGGAAACTACGACAGAAGCAGATCAGATTTCCCAATTAGAAAAATTGACCCAATTTATTTTATCTTATTTTAAAACTGAAGACAGCCAACAACTTGAGCAAACCATCCAAACGCCACAATGGCAAACTGTCTTAAAAAGATATAACGAACAAATTAGTGAGATTCTGCAAACCGAGAGTGATCAAACAACAAAATTATCTTGGCAAAACTACGCTCAAGTTTTAGAAACCATTGGCAGAAAAATTCACAAAACTTCCTTCCTCAAAAATGCAGGTGAATGTTACTTCAAAATTGAAAACTATCAACAAGCGACTATTTGTTGGGAAACAGCAAACGAAACCAGTCAACCGCAATACTACCGCGCTAAAGCCTATAGTTTAGGAATGCCAAAAGGCTTAGAATATTTGGTAAGATTAGGAGCAAATCAAGAGATTGTCAGAGAGTGGGAAAAAGCGAATAAACCGTTTCAGCAAGAATGGTTAATTTATGTCGCCCCTGTTTTAGAAGCTAACGGGAATTATTCGTTGGCGTTACGCAGTTATGCTTACTTAAACTATAAGGAGAAAGTAGAAAACAGTTTTCAACAAGTTACTAATCCTGATCCGAAACTGATCTTATTTTTAATCACTTACTATCTCTACTTCCAACATTGGGAAGAAATGATTGTAATGATGGAAACTTATCTTTCTGAAATCATCAAAGACTCAAATAAAAGTTATTTTTCACTAATTACTCGTCTCGCTGACTCGAAACTTACTCCCGAAATTCTCAGCTTCCAACAACGCCAACGTCTAGAAAGTTTATTCAAACAATCAGTTATTCCGAATCCTTCAGAAACCGATTTTCCCTATTATCACTGGGGTGTTGTTTTAGAAAAAATTGGCTCTTTTGGGGAGTCACTACAGTATTATCAAAATTATGTCTTTACTCAAAATCCGTCGAAGTTACGAAATTTTGCTCGTCAGCGTTGGCTTGCTGTGAAGAAGAAACAAGCGCTTTATTTGCAAAAACAAGGAGAAAAAGATCAAGCTAAAAATCTAGAAAAAGAGTTTAATCGTCGTGCGAAAAGTTGGCAAATTGATCCTCGAAAGGTTAATCTTACACCACCGCAATTAGTTAAGGAAGAATTGTCATCCCAGAAAAAGCAAAAACCTTCTTTGAAACTTCCTCCCAATACAAAAGTTACCTCTCCTTCGCAAGGGATACTCCAGTTACGAGTGCGTCATTTAAGTATCAAAATTATGGAAAAAGCCAAGCAAGTTTTAATTACAGATGAATTAAGCGAACAAACGTTTCGTGTTGATGGTTTAACTCATCAGGTGATGGTGGGAGATATGATTTTGAAGTCTCAAGGAAATGAAGGGTTATCGTTTATTTCTCCTTCTGGAAGTTTTGCAGGTCGTGTGATTTATCCTCAAGGAGGGTGTCAGTTAGAGCTTCGGATTCAGGGAATTAATGATAGAATACAGATTAGTTTTTAGAAGTCTTTCTTATGGGGAAAATTCCCCCTAACCCCTTTGAAAGTAGGGTTGTTTCCTTATGAATGAAATCAACTCGCTAGGGTGGAGATGGGGAGAGATGTTGTTAGGTTTTTTTGACGATTAATTGTTATTTATTGCTTTGCTACATTATTCTTAACATTTAACGAATTTTCGCCATTCCAGGACGCTGCTCTTGCCAAATGACGTATCACGTTATAAAATAACCGTACCATGATGGGAAGTAGTGCCAATTTTAAAATTATTGCTATCAAACTCTTATGGTTTCGTTGGTTGCTTGCGATTTCCTCTTCTTTGGTTAGGGGTCGAAATGAACATTAAGTTAGATTAAGCTGACGAAAAAAAAATCATTAACTGTGGGCAAAAATCTAGAAATGTGGTATGCAAGCAGCTTTTAAGTTGAATTAAACATCATTCCCATTCCACGATACCTTTTTTGCCAATACCAAATACCAAATAACAAATAACAAATAACCAATAACCAATCAAGAGAAGCAAGAAAAGGGCGAATTTTTTTTCAGGGGTTGCGCTCGATCGAGTTTCCTGATAAAGTATTCTTAGACAATGGGAAGTGTTGCCAATTTTAGAAAAAGCCCCTGAAAGCAAGGAAATTCGTTTTCTATATCCCCCCTCCCCGTATTGACAAGCGTCGATCGAGCATGAGATTTTCCAAGATAATTAAACAGCAAACATAAGAAAAACCAGTGGGTGGAATTGAGAAAATGTGGTATGCAAACCGATTTGAGGTTGAATCAAAAATCATCCCCAACCGCCACACCATGAAGCATAAAGAGATCAGTTTTCCCAATGACTAATGACTAATTGGTGTTGGGTTTCGCGGTAGCTCCACAAGGGCCTACTTTTGATCTAAGATCAGGTTCAGTGTTGGGTTTCGCGTAGAGACGTTCCATGGAACGTCTCTACCCAACCTACTTGGGATTGGTGATTGACCAATGCTGATTAATGGTTGTTTAACCAAGAGATGATGAAGTTGTTGACGGATTCTGGTTTTTCATCATGGGGACAATGTCCGGCTTTGGGAATGGGATGAAATTCTACCTCTGATTGATTTTCGCTGAGGTTTTGATAAATTTTCGCCCCTTTGATGGGTGTCCAAGGATCATCTTCTCCCCATAAAATAAGTAGAGGACATTTCCGCTGCGGTAATAAGTCTTCTGGTTTCGGTCCGGGAGGGGCGGTTAAAACGGATGCAAATACTTTTTGTGCGCCAAGATCACAGGAAGGTTGGTAAAGTAAATCGACTAATTCGTCGGTAATGGCGGCGCGATCGCGGTAAACTTGTTTTAAGGTGTTCCGAATGCGAGATTTACTCCGCACTTGGTTAAAGACAAATTCACCGATTTTAGGGGTACTCACGAGTTTAGTAAATGTTCCCATGACGACATTGAGAGGAAACTGTAACTCTTCAGGGCGATGATTTAATCCCCCTGCGCTATTGATTAAGACTCCTCCCGCGCTGATTTCTGGATAGTCTGTTATCATCATTAGTGCGAGTAGCCCGCCGATCGAGTTGCCAACAAAGACAGTTGGTTGATTGATGTGAGCTTGCCAAAAATCATAGAGTTGCTGTTGCCATAATTCAACGCTATAGTCTAAAGCAGGTTTGTCTGAGCCACCAAATCCTAACAAATCGACGGCGAAGACTTGATAACCCGCATCGGCTAAGATAGGGATGTTTTTTCGCCAATGCCCGATCGATGCGCCAAAACCATGAATTAACAGTAATGGTAATCCTTTTCCCTGTACTGTATAAACGGTGTTGTAGCCTTGCCATTGCCAAGTATAGCGAGTTAAAGCAGTGGTGGGAGTGAGAGATTGAGTCATAATTGTCTTTATAACGGATTGTTAATTTTTTTCCATCATATCTAAAATCGGTGATGGGGTTAGCAACAATCAATTACCAATAACGAGTTATAAAATATGTCTATTTTTACTCTCAAATCAGTTAAAAAAGACTTTGGCATTAAAGAGATTCTCCGCGACGCAACCTTTAGCATTGATGAAACGGAAAAAGTCGGATTAATTGGAACAAATGGATCAGGAAAATCAACCTTACTTAAAATGTTAGCTGGTTTAGAACCGATCGATGCGGGAGAATTTAAAGTTAATCAGAACGTTCGATCGGTGTATCTTCCCCAACAGCCAGAAGTTGATGAAAATAATACCATTTTAGAGCAAGTTTTAGCCAGTAGTGGTGAACAAGTAGAACTGATTAAAGAATATGAAACCCTTTCGGAAAAACTCGCCACTGATCCCAATAATAATCAACTTTTATCTCGCTTTTCTACTGTCACCCAAAAAATGGACGCGATGGGAACATGGGATTTAGACACCAAAGCTAAAATTATTTTAGATAAACTTGGCTTACCGAATCATCAAGCTGCGGTGAAAAATTTGTCGGGTGGAGAAAGAAAACGAGTCGCTTTGACGGCGGCTTTATTATCAGAACCAGATGCGTTATTAATGGATGAACCAACCAACCATTTGGATGCGGATTCGGTGGAATGGTTACAAGATTATTTAAAAAACTTTCGTGGTGCGTTATTGTTAGTCACTCACGATCGATATTTTTTGGATCGAGTCACCGATCGGATTTTAGAAATCGATCGCGCTGATTTGTATTCCTACAGTGGGAACTACTCTTATTATCTCGAAAAAAAGGCAGAAATTGAAGCAGCAGAAGCCAGTAGTTTGCAAAAATATAAAAGTGTTTTAAGACGAGAATTAGCTTGGTTAAAACAAGGGCCAAAAGCCAGAGGAACAAAACAGAAAGCACGGATTCAAGCAATTGATGAACTGCAAAATCAAGAGTTCAAAGAAGCAAAAGGTAATGTAGAAATTTCTACCCCTAGCCGTCGTATTGGTAAGAAAGTAATTGAAGCAGAAAATGTTAGTAAGTCTTATAACGATCGAGTTTTAATTCAAAACTTTACCTACGAATTTAGTCCCAACGATCGCATCGGAATTATTGGCGAAAATGGGGCGGGAAAATCAACCCTAATGGATATTGTAACGGGAAGACTAGAACCCGATTTGGGGAAAGTAGAAATTGGTGCAACGGTTCATATTGGTTATTTTGACCAACATTCTGAAAATCTTCTCAAAGCAAAAAATGAAGAACAAAGAGTGATTGAATATCTCAAAGATGTAGCAGAATATGTCAAAACAGGAGACGGAACATTAATCACCGCTTCACAAATGTTGGAGCGATTTTTATTCCCTCCTAATCAACAATATCTCCCCTTACATAAACTTTCTGGCGGTGAAAAACGACGTTTATTTCTACTCAAAGTTTTGATGAGTGCGCCTAATGTTTTAATTCTGGATGAACCAACGAATGATTTAGATGTACAAACGCTAAGTATTTTAGAAGATTATTTGGAAGAATTTAATGGTTGTGTCATTACTGTATCCCACGATCGATATTTTTTAGACCGAACTGTTAAACAAATTTTTGCTTTTTCTGAAGGAGGAGAAATCAAGTTTTATCCTGGGAATTATTCCACTTATTTAGACTATAAAGAAGCGGAAGAAGCAGCACAAGAAAAGACCGCTCCCAAACCACAAAAAACGAAAGCGGAGACGAACGGAAAAGCGAAAAAAACATCATCAAATAAAACGCGCCGACTTTCTAATTGGGAACGAAAAGAGTTGGAAAAATTAGAGACGAAAATTCCACAATTGGAAACCGAAAAAGCGGAATTAGAAAAGACACTTTATGAAACATCTTCTCAGAAATATAGTGACTTACAAAAAATCTCAGAACAGGTGGCAACTTTAGAACAACAGATTGAAGAAGCAACCGATCGCTGGTTAGAATTAGCAGAAATGGAGTGATAAAATAATACGGAGACGCTCGATCGCGCGCGATCGCCACAGCACAACATCGCCTTTCCTTTCGCCCTTGCGCTGAAGCAAGATTATAGATGTAGCCCCTGCTATCATCGAACCTTACCGCAATCCGATTAATGTCGATGAAGTGCGTAAATGTTTGCAGAAATCCCTGGATATAGAAGCCGCGCTTAAGCGTCGTTCTAGACGAGAGAAAACTTCTTTAATTGAGGAGTTGCAAACCCTGCCGAAAAATGACAGGTTTCGAGATGATATTCTTGAGATTGTGTCCAACATGATTGCTATTTTAGAAGTAAGAAGGCAAGAACAGGAAACTTTAGAAATTGAAGAGAGGGAATTTCTCATGCAATTATCAACTGTTTACACGCAACGTTTAGAAGAGGCGGAACAACGGGGTGAACAGCGCGCACAACGCAATATCGCCCGAAACCTCCTCATTCAGGGAATGGAAATCGATCGAGTTGCTGAACTCACCGCACTTTCTGTTGAAGAAGTCGCCAAATTGAGGGAAAATCCCTCGAATGACTAATGACTAATTAGTGTTGGGTTTCGCTTCGCTTCACCCAACCTACTTGTGATCTTATCACTTAGTTAGTAGCCCCCTAGCCCCCAACTTTGAACTTAGTTAGTGTTGGGTTTCGCTTCGCTTCACCCAACCTACTTGTGATCTTATCACTTAGTTAGTAGCCCCCTAGCCCCCAATTTTGGGGGAACAATGACCAGTAGGTTCGGTGGAGGTAACGAAACCCAACACCAATCATTGGTCATTGGTCATTGGAAAACAAAGAACAAAAATGTAGGTTGGGTGGAGGTAACGAAACCCAACACCAATCATTGGTCATTGGTCATTGGTCATTGGAAAACAAAGGACGAAGGACGAAAGACAAAGTAGGTTGGGTAGAGACGTTCCATGGAACGTCTCTACCCGTTATGGAACGTCTCTACCCGTTATGGAACGTCTCTACCCGTTATGGAACGTCTCTACCCGTTATGGAACGTCTCTACCCGTTATGGAACGTCTCTACCCGAAACCCAACATCAATCAGTGACCAGTTACCAGTAGTTTTCAAACTTAGTTAGTAAAATTTGATAAAAGGGCGTTTCTGGCTTGTTCGCGATCGTCAAAATGGATTTTTTCTGTGCCTAAAATTTGATAGTCTTCGTGACCTTTTCCCGCAATTAAAACCCCGTCCCCCGATCGCGCCATTTTGATCGCTTCTGCAATCGCAACGGCTCGATCGCGCTCAACAATCGGCTTCACCCCTTCTGTCATTCCCCCTAATATATCATCAATAATCTGCTGCGGGTCTTCCGTGCGTGGATTATCGGAAGTAACAACCGCCACATCAGCCAGCTGCCCCGCAATTTTCCCCATCATCGGGCGTTTGCTGCGATCGCGATCCCCTCCACATCCAAACACACAAATCATCCTTCCTGCAATAAAAGGACGGGCTGCGGTTAATAAATTCTCTAAACTATCAGGAGTATGGGCATAGTCAACAATCACACTAATTTCCTGTTTCGGATCAATTTCCACTCGTTCCATCCGTCCAGGAACCCCTGAGAACTGCGGTAAACACTGGGCGATCGTGCTTAAATCCACACCCAAATGTAACGCCGCGCCCACGGCTGCCAACAGATTCGATAAATTAAACTCTCCCACCAAGGGCGATCGAAACTCAATTTCCCCTTGAGGTGTTTTTAAGGTCCCTTGTACCCCATTGGCTTCATAACGCAAATTTTCCGTGTATAAATCCGCACTGCTATCCGTGATACTATAACGCCAAACCTGCTCAAAAGTCAGTTCTGCAAGCAACCGTTTGCCATAGAGATCATCTTGATTAATCACAGCGCGGTTTTTTAGATATTCAGGACGGAATAACAAGGCTTTCGCTTGAAAATAATCCTCCATTGTGGGATGGAAATCCAGATGATCTTGGGTTAAATTCGTGAACACAGACACCTCAAATGCACAGCCTTTCACTCGTCCTTGCGCCAAAGCATGGGAACTCACTTCTAACACCCCATATTGATTACCAGCTTGTTCCGCTGCCGCTAATTGTTCCTGAAGCTCGATCGCAAACGGAGTGGTATGAGTCGCCACTTGATGATATCCTTGCCAACGCGCGTAAAGCGTCCCAAACAGCGCTGTCGTCGGAGATTGTTGAGACAGAAAAAACTCAATCAGGTGAGTCGTCGTCGTTTTCCCGTTTGTTCCTGTCACCCCGACTAAATCCAGCTTTTGTGAAGGATAATCATAAAACTTCGCTCCGATTTGAGCGCAAACCTCGACGATATTCTCCACAGGAAGCACACAAACCTCATCAGAAGGCGGATAACGTTTCGCCGCTTCTGTACTGATAATAGCAGCTATTGCACCCGCTTCGATCGCGCTGCGCCAAAAATCCCCACCATCAACCCTTGTTCCCGGAAGACCAATAAAAACATTTCCAGGCTGACATTTATGGGAATTAGTAGTGATTCCAGTGACAGTTTCCTCCAAGAAAGTAGGATGAGAACACAGGATGGAAAGAGGATCGAGTAATTCACGTAATTTCATTTTGTTATTTTGTTATGGCAGCAACAGTTTTTTGATAAGTTGTTTTCAATTGTGCCATCAATGTAGCTGGAGGAAAAGGATCGTCCCGAATCGGAGATCAACGCGAAAAAATAGAGGAAGGTTAAAATAGTTGCCAGCGATCGCAACTAGAGTTAATAAAAACAGAATCACGCGCGATCGCGCCCGTTAATTTCATAAGAATTAATACGTGGTAAGAGACGGTTTACTCAGAATTTTATTGATCATCAAAACACTTTCTATGATATCAAGTAGTCAATCCTGAAAACCTGTGTTATTCTAATGAAAGGTTGTTAATTAAATAACCGTTTAGGGAGAAAGGAGGTGATGCCCATGAGTATAAGTGATAAACCTATGGGTCACCTGATTGAAAAATGCCGGCTGTGTGCCGGGGCTGTTCTCAAATAGTCAGTTGACTCCTCCCTGTGAGGAATAACTAGCTGTACGAGTTCCTCTCGGCAGTCAGGTTTCAATCAGATGTGACCCGCTAGACCGCTCTCGTCTTCAAGTGTGAAAGCACTCCCAGATGAGAGCGGATAGTTTTTTAAGGTGAAATATTCGGGGAATTATCAATGATTGGAATTTGGGTTTTAGGAACACAGCTTTCTTTAGATCAAAGCGCCGTAAAAAGTTGTGAAAATCAGAAAGAAAAAACAAACGTTATTCTCATTGAGTCTCAGGAATACGCCAAACAACGACGGTATCATCAACAAAAATTAGTCTTAGTTTGGTCGGCGATGCGTCACTTTTCAGAAACTCTAAAAGAGGAAGGCTGGAAGGTGAATTATGAAACAGCAACGGATTTTTTGACTCCCTTAAAAGCATGGGTGAAGGAAAATCAAATCACTGAGTTACGGGTGATGACTCCCAATGATCGATCGGTCTCTAATTTTATCAAAAACTTAGACCTTGCTTGTGAAATTGTTCTTTTTCCAGACAACCATTTTTTATGGTCAACAGAAGCGTTTCAACAGTGGACAACTAACCGTAAACGGATTTTATTAGAAGACTTTTATCGAGAGGGAAGAAAGCGGTTTAAAGTTTTAGTAGAAGACAATAAACCCATCGGGGGAAAATGGAATTATGATCAAGAAAACCGCAAACCTCCGAAGAAAAATTTAAATCCTCCCTCACCTCTAAATTTCCCCCCAGACTCAATTACGACTGAAGTTATAGAAACCGTAAAGTCTCTATCTTTCCCCACTTATGGCGAGATTGATAATTTTAATTGGGGAGTAACTAGAGAAGACGCAAAAAACGTTCTTTCCCATTTTATCGAAACCAATTTACCCAATTTTGGCACTTATCAAGATGCGATGGTGACTGGAGAAAATACGCTTTGGCATTCTTTAATTTCTCCTTATATTAATCTGGGTTTATTACATCCTTTGGAGGTAATTAAGGCGGTAGAAAATGCTTACTACAAGCAAGATTTACCTTTAAATAGTGTCGAGGGATTGATTCGACAGGTTTTAGGATGGCGAGAATTTTTACATGGAATTTATCATTGGGTTGATGTTGATTATGGTCAGGGAAATTGGTTTAATCATACCCAACCCTTACCGCATTTTTTCTGGGATAGTCGTGAAACTGATCTCAATTGTTTAAAGCAAGTTTTACAACAAGTGGAAAATACGGGTTATGCTCATCATATTCAACGGCTGATGATTTTGAGTAATTTTGCTCTGATTGTTGGGGTTTCTCCACAGGAATTAAAAGACTGGTTTCATGCTGCTTTTATTGATGCGTATGATTGGGTAATGGAAACTAATGTTATCGGAATGGGACAATTTGCTGATGGTGGCGTGTTTGCTTCTAAACCTTATGCCTCTTCTGCGAATTATGTTAACAAAATGAGTGATTATTGTGCCGATTGTTGTTATAATCCCAAGCATCGATCGCAGGGTGATGCTTGTCCATTTAACTTTTTCTACTGGGATTTTATCGCTCGTCAGCGCGATCGACTTCAGTCTTTAGGACGCATGAATTTAGTTTTGGCAAATTTGCGGAAAATTGATGCTGATGAATTGGCGCAAATACAGGGGTTAGCGGACAATTGGCGAGATCAACATTGTCCTTAATCTTAACTTAACGTTAAATTTGCAATTCTTATCTTTAACCTTTGTTTTCCACTGACTATTCCCCAGTTTTTCCACAGCTTTTTGGGAAGTTTTCCACAGTTTCCCCCCTAGTTTTCCACAGTTAGTGACGAGAGAATCAAGGGTAGAACAGATTTAAATCTCCAAGCGGGTTTTCTCGATCAAAAATCCGTATGTACTGAGTTTAGATGAAGTAATGTAACAAAAAAGAGATTCAAAGCCTTATTACTCCGTTTAGGTTGAGATCAAGCCCAGAAATCTGTAACATTTCTCAGCATTGACAAAATGCCCCCCTCTTAGACGACAATGGAGCGACTAAGCGTAAATCTAAAACAACCAACGCGCTTGGATTGGTAACTCATTTATTGGAGGGTAAAGTCGCTGTGAGAACGAACGTTAACCTTTCGACAGAAATTCCCCAAGAGCTTCACGACTCCTTACAACGCTATCTCGATGAACATCCCACATGGAATCAAGATCGTGTATTGGCGGCGGCTCTATCGCTGTTTCTGTTGCAAAATAGCCAAAATAAGGTGGAACAGAGTGCGAAGACTTATCGCAGTTGCGCTCAGGTTTATCTCGAAACGTTATTTCAGTAAAATGGTTCTGTAAGTTAGGAAACGGGGAAGATGGTAGAGACTTTAATTGTCGGAGCAGGAATTAGTGGTTTGACCACTGCTTATCGGTTACATGAGCAACAACATGAGGTGATGGTAGCCGAAAAGAACGATCGAGCAGGGGGAAACATTACCAGCAAAGCCAGTGGGGGTTTCCTCTGGGAAGAAGGACCCAATAGCTTTTCCCCGACCCCAGAATTGCTAAAACTGGCGGTAGATGTGGGGTTAAAAGATGAGTTCGTATTTGCCGATCCGACGCTTCCCCGTTATGTTTATTGGCAGGGGAAACTACTTCCTGTTCCCATGAGTCCCCCAGCGGCGGTAAAATCGCAACTACTGAGTCCATTGGGGAAACTGCGAGCGTTAACGGGTGCGATCGGGTTTGTTCCCCCAAAGGTGGCGACTGAAGAAGAAACAGTGGCGGAATTTTTCACCCGTCATTTAGGCTCGGAAGTGGCGCAGCGATTGGTGAGTCCTTTTGTTTCTGGGGTGTATGCTGGAGATGTGGCAAACTTGAGCGCTTCGGCAGCTTTTGCACGAGTGACGCAATTGGCGGATGTGGGAGGCGGATTGGTTGCTGGGGCAATTTTATCTCGTGGCAAGAAAAAAAAGGCAACCACTGAGGTTAATTCAGAGATTCCCAAAACGCGATCGGGAGAATTAGGATCATTTCGAGAAGGGTTACAGCAATTACCAAGCTCGATCGCCCGTAAATTAGGAGAGGCGGTAAAATTCAATTGGGAACTAAAACAGATTTCCCAGACTTCAGAAGCGGGCTACATTGCCACTTTTTCCACCCCAGAAGGAGAACAAAACGTGGAAGCGCAGCAAATCATCCTCACGACTCCTGCTTATGTTAACGCTCCAATTTTACAAGACTTATCCCCAGAAGCGAGTCAAGCGCTGAGAGAAATTGATTATCCGCCAGTGGCTTGTGTGGTTCTCGCGTATCCCGATGAAGCCTTCAGTGTGCCATTAGACGGGTTTGGTAATCTCAATCCGCGTAGTGAAGGAGTCCGTACTTTAGGAACAATTTGGTCTTCTACTTTGTTTTCTGGACGTACTCCTCAAGGTTGGCAGATTCTGACTAATTTTATCGGCGGCGCAACTGATCCTGAAATTGCTCAACTCAGTGAAGAAGAGATTGTTCAACAAGTCCATCAAGACTTACAGAAAACCATAGTTAAACCGAATACGACACCGAAACCCCTAGCGGTTCATTTATGGTCGCAAGCGATTCCTCAATATACCCTTGGACATCTCGATCGAATCGCGAGAATTAAAGAGAGTTTGAAACCGTTTTCGGGGCTATTTTTATCCAGCAACTATCTTGATGGCGTTGCGTTAGGAGATTGTGTGCGGCGCGGGGAAGAAACAGCAGCCCAGATTCTTAGATAAACCGTAGGTTGGGTGGAGAAGACGAAACCCAACACTAATCAGACAAACCGTAGGTTGGGTAGAGACGTTCCATGGAACGTCTCCACACGAAACCCAACACCAATCAGTAACCAGTTATCAAAAATCAATCAGAATGTCAGAGATTAAATTAATTGTGGGTTTAGGAAACCCAGGAGATAAATATGATAAAACTCGCCATAATATCGGGTTTGAGGTGGTCGATGCGATCGCCAAAGATTGGGGACTAGAATGGCGAGAAAATAATCGTTTTAAGGGAAATTACAGTGAGGGATTTGTCCCTAACCTCGGAAAAATAAGATTGTTGAAGCCAACCACTTACATGAATCATTCTGGACAAGCCGTTCGATCGGTGTGTGATTGGTATAAAATCGCTCCTGAATCAGTTTTAATTATCTATGATGATCTTGATCTACCAGTGGGAAAACTACGTTTGCGCCTTTCTGGATCGGCTGGAGGACATAATGGTATCAAATCAATTATTGCTCATTTAGGAACGCAGCAATTTCCTCGACTTCGCATTGGGATTAAAAAAACCGATACAGTTAAGGATACAATCAGCCATGTTTTAGGGAAGTTTTCTCCTGATGAACAGCCTTATATTAAAGAAGCGTTAGCCATTGCGCCAAAAGTGTTGGAAACAGTGTTAAGTGATGGTTTCGAGAAAGCCATGAATCTGTATAACTAAGAACTTGTGCTTTCAGATTTTCCTAATCCTAATTCTTGTCGTAGCAGACGAATCGACTCAGCACTGATATAATTATCGCTACAGATCACTTGTGGCAATCGAATCAGATCATCTGAAATTTCCTGAACCGTGCGTTTGACTTGGGAATAACTACCTTGATCGCAGACAATGGTTTGTGCGGTGCGAACTAACGCTTTCAGTCTGGGAAAATCAGTGGTTTGGGCGCTCATTACCAGTAGTTCGTCTCCCCGTAAACTATGAATAATCCGTTCGGCGGCATCCAAAAATCCAGAACTGAGGCTGACAATCCCTAAACAGGTGTTGGCTTTAAGTTGAGTAATAATTTTAATTTCCTCCGCATAGTTATAAATATCAACAGGAATGACGCGCACTGATTTGGGAGCGGCGATCGCTTCCACATCTTTGATAAAATAACGGCTAGTGACGATCGTTGCCGAGTCTGTCTCTTCTAACACTTCCGCCAGTTGTTCAATTAGCACTAATTGAGTAGGAACGCCTAACGTCGGTTCGAGGTCTTGTAGAATTAATTGTCCCGCACCGAAATCGCTTTCGGGAACACTTACCAAAACTTGAGCGCTACATTGTAATCGCCAGTTAATTTCGGAGAGAAAAATCTCTCGTATTTGCGGTAAGGAATAACCTAAACTGAGCAGTTCATTAATCCCATTTTGCACCGCTTGTTCTGTCTTTTCGGGGAAATCATCAGCTTCAGAAGCAACTGGCTGAGAGAGGTGTCGGTTTCCCGCTTCGTGACCTTGGGCCTTCACATAAATCCCAGAACCAGCGAGAGATTCGACTAATCCAGTTTCTTCCAGTTGGCGATAGACTTTGCTGATGGTGTTGCGATGTAATCCTGTCATCATCGCCAGTTGTCGGGTACTCGGAAGACGATGACCTGGGGGATACTGTCGGGAGGCGATCGCAAATTGAATTTGATCAAAAAGCTGTTTGGAGGCGGGAATTTCGCTGTCCAGTTTGATGTGAAATTTAACCATCTGCTCAATTACTCCCTCGATCGCGCTTTCAATTCTAATCCTAGTTTAAGTGATTTCCAGAATTTTTGGTTTTAAGACTTGCATAATCTTAATTGTCGTGCTTTAATGGAAAAGCTGAGGAAATAAATATTCTTGGTGAAATTGTTTTCCCTTTTTTCGGGGGTGTGGCGGAATGGTAGACGCTGCGGACTTAAAATCCGTTGACCGTAAAGGTCGTGAGAGTTCAAGTCTCTCCACCCCCATCAGTTTCAGAAAATTCCCAAAACGGGCTACGACAACATTGGCTTAGATTTGGCTGAATTTTCCTTAAATGAAAACCTTGTAAACGATGGGAAACAGCGACGGAAGGGGTCACAAAATGAAACCGAACGCTATACAACTGAGCTTGTTTTGAAACTATTAAAAAAGCGGTTGTTTTCCTCTCCTGCTGCGTTTTTAAGCATCCTCGAACAGCATGAAAGCAGTTTAAAACAAGCACAGAAACGCCCTTCCCGTCAGTTGATGAAACCCACTGTGGAGATTTTACAGCGTCAGTTAGATGCGAATGAGGAATATGAAGAATTTACAGAAAGCGCGATCGCAGCCACTTCTCCCTGATTTCGGGAATTATCTGCAGAAGAACAGCACAATCTCGATCGAATCTCAATCATGCAGAATCTTATTTATTCTAACTTTAGCCTCGCTGCCTTGTTTGTTTTACTTTGGAATTCTGGCTTTATTGGTGCTGAGTATGGTTTACCTTACACAGGAACATTTACCTTATTATTTTGGCGTTATGGCGCACTGACGCTAGTTTTATTCGCCTATCTACTTCTCACCAAACAGTTAGCCCGACAACCCTTAAAAACGATTCTTCACACCTCTTTAGTGGGAGTTTTAGCTCATGGGGTGTGGCTCAGTTGTGCTTTACTTGCCTTAGAACAAAATGTTCCAGCGGGAATTGTTGCTCTGGTTGTGGCGTTACAACCCCTTGCTACTGGTGCTTTTTCTGGGTTAGTGGTGGGAGAACAAGCCAGTCGATGGCAATGGTTAGGATTAATTACGGGATTTCTAGGCGTTGCGATCGCGGTGGGAACTCGTATTCAGGTTAATGACGAAGCCTCATTCTTTGGTTATTTTATCCCCTTTGGTTCGGTAATCGCAATTACGATCGCCAGTTTACTACAAAGGCGACGAGAAACTTCATCCCAGAATTATCCTCGTCTTTCTGTTGCCGAAACCTTGTTTTATCAAAGTTTTGCCACTGTTTTAATCCTTACTTTACCTGCGGTTAGTATAGAAAAATTAGAGATTCAGTGGAATTTAGCACTGATAGCAACTTTAAGCTGGTTAATTCTCGGTGTTTCTCTTGCTTCCTACGGTTTAATGTGGAAACTCCTTTCTCGTCTTGATGCTACCCGCGTCGCCAGTTTATTTTATCTCGGCCCACCAGTAACCATGGCGATGGCTTGGGTGGCTTTTGGGGATACCCCACAACTGGCAGATATAATCGGTTTATTGGTGGTAACGGCGGGGGTGATGTTTGTACAGTTTCCTCAACTTCGCCCTCGTTGATCATCTTTTGGCATTTGTCATATAGGCTAGAGGTGAAGATCGAATCAATTGCGGAGTCGTTAATACTATGCCAGAATCTAACCCCAGTAAAGATGATTTTCTCTATCCCCATTATTCTTATCATGGGGAGGCGAAACCAGAAAACATCGTTTTTAATGCTAATTTACAGGAGTTTGCTCAACGGGTGAATTATATCTGTAATTTGGAAACTGGCGGCAAAATTACCAGTAATGAAGCATATCAGCAAATTAAAGAATTATGGCAACAGTTGGATTCTTCACGGGAAGGTTTAGGGATTAGTGAGGAATCAGATGGCCCTGAATGATTGACAGATTACAATTCTTATTAAGAGCAAGACACGATTTAAGAGAATTGAAAAGATAAGTTATGAGTGATCCTATATTTTGGCTGGCGTTGTCCTTGTTTCTCGTTGCGATTAGTTTAACCGCCGTGTTAGTGGCGGCGTTTCCTGTCTTTTTGGAGTTAGCAAGGGTGGCGCGTAGTGCAGAAAAAATTTTGGATATGCTACAGCAAGAGTTACCTGCAATTTTAAAGTCCCTTCGTCTGACTGGAGAGGAAGTAACGGAACTCACTAATGATGTTAATGGTAGCGTGAAAAGTGCAACGAAAGTGATTCAACAGTTCGATCGAGGCGTGACGACGGCAAAAAATCAAGCGCAAGGGGTAAAAAAACAGACTCGTGGGGTGATTACAGGGATTAAAGTGGCTTGGAAAACCTGGCGCGATCGAGCCTAGTTTCCCATTTTCCTAGTCAGCATCAGGATCAATCCCCATCGCACGAAGTTTCGCTTCTAATCTGCTTTTTTCCGCTTGTGCTTGTTGGGCTTCTGTTCGCGCTTGTTGGGCTTCTGCTTGCGCTTGTTGGGCTTCTGCTTGCGCTTGTTGGGCTTCTGCTTGCGCTGCGAGTGCGATTTCTCCTCTAGTTGGCAACACATTCCCCTCAAGATCAGCCCATCTCAACCAAGTGGTTGTTACTCCTTCATAATCACCCGTCCATCGAGTTAAATAGAGTTGTAATCCTTGGCAAAAATAGCCTTTTTCTTCCCAGGTTAAAGGTTGATACATTCTTCCATTCAAGCGAAAACCAGCAAAATCTTCGGGATTAAAGGGATCATACCAAAAGTATTCGGGAATACGCATTTGGTCTTGATAAACATCTTTTTTTGTGGTTTTATCATATCTGGCGGTACTTTCGGAAAGTAATTCTACAATTACATCAGGAGTTTTCCCTTCTTCCCAAACGACCCAACTTTTTCGTTCCACTTTTGGAACATCTAACACGGCAAAAAAATCAGGTCCTTTGAAATCTTCATTTTTCAGTTGTACTGCACTGTAATAAATAAACATATTACCGCCAATGTATCCCTGATCTTGTTTTTCGATCCATGGATATAAAGCATGAATTAATAAATCCATTTGCATTTTATGTCGTTGAGTTTCCATAGGAATACCATCATCACAAGGGAGTTGATCTTGAGTCGGTAGTGCGATCGATTCGGTTGTAGAAATCATAACTTTTATTCTCCTGTTAATTGCCATAAAATGATCGATTAAGCCCCCCTTAATAAGGGGGGTTTGGGGGGATCGACTGTTACCTGAATTGTTGAAAATGGTATAATAATGACGATTATCCCCAATTAGGAAAATCATTTTAACGCCAATAACGACGACCTTTCCAAAATACTCCCACCATAATTCCGAGTAAGGCGGGATAGGAAAATTGGACTAGAAAACTCGGTAAAGGAAGCAAACCCGTTAAGGCTAAAGCAATCACTAAACACAGCACTAGCGCCCACAAACTACCAGCATTTAAAAACACTTGTGAACGGAATTGATCACAGATATAAACCCCTAAAATGCCAATACCGCCAGCAACGGCTAAGGGAATTAACATTCCTAAAGGTGGGGAAAATAAAAAGGAAATGCTCGATCGAAACGGTTCAGAATTAGCGAGTAAAAAAATTAATAAATAGTCGATCGCGCTAACAATGGCGACAGTTGTTAACGCAATCAGAGAAAGGGGTTTCCAGGGTTGAGATTTAAACCGACGTAGGGGATCATTCATAATCAATCATCCGTTAACTTGAAGGCGCTTCGGTGGTTTCTGAGGGCTTAAAAAATCGTTCTGTAATTCTAGCGGTAATAATGTGAGATAGTAAACCAATGGGGCCAGCAAACAGACATAAAATAATAGAATGGACAGTAAAAATGCCTTTTTCTTGTCCTTGCCAATAAACCCATGTTCCCACAAATAAATCCATAACTAAAAAATGCGCCCAACCCGTAGCGGCGGCACTTTCTTCGGAAAAGAGTTTGGTAATTGTTGGCAGATCAGGGTTAGATAAAGCGGCGCCTGATTCTGCGTTTAAGGTATTCGTAAAGAAGAAAACATAAAATCCTACTAATACGATAAAGGGGAGGAAAGAGGACATTACTTTTTTAGTAAATCCCCAATTGGGAAGAAAAATAATTAATGTCCAAAAGGGTAAGACGAATAAGTTGGCAATGTTAAAGACGAGATTGAGATTCATTTTTTTTGTTATGTTGGGTTAATGATTACTGACTGAGTGCTTTTAAGAAGCGTTGTAAGTTACTAAAAATTCCTTGCTTTTTGTAAGACTTTTTAGCAAAAACGGGGGTTTCTTCTTCTGAAACATCTTCTCCTGCTGCTTTTCTTAAGAGACGATCGAGGTCATCTCCGACGGGTTTTTCTACTTCTTCACAGAAAAATTCATATTGATTTTCTCCTTTTTCGATCCAAAGTTGCCAACCAGAAGGATAACGTTTAAGTAAAGCGGCTTCATCAAGAGGTTGTAGATAAAAACAACTTTCTAAGGTGCTTAAAAAACGCTCTCGCAGTTGACGGGCGGCGTAACCAATGCCAACCGTGGCAACATCTTCTAGTTGCGGAATTAGCAAAATAACGGGGCGATCGCCAGCAAGATTACAGAGTTTTTCGACTTTTTGCACTTCCACTGCTGAAGGAGAAACGACCAAGAAAATTTGATCTTCCTCCGCAACTTTTTTCTCGATCGGTGTGTTGCGGCTGCCTAAATCATTAACATTAAACTCCACATCTGACCAATTTCTTCTTGCTAAAGCTGCCGCGCCACTATCAGGAAATAATACTTTTAATCCTGAACCATAATCATCAGCAAATAAATCCGTAAATTCTTTGGCAATAGATTCGGCTTTTAACGCAATTTCAGGAACTTTTAATTCTACCTGTAAGCGAGTTAATCCCGCTTCGAGTGCGGCGACAGTTGATTGTTTTGCTTGCGCGATCGCGCTTTCTAACGTATTAGGAAACTCCATCATTTATTTATGTTGTTAAAACCAAATTGGATGCTTTTATTAATCGTTGTAACACTTGTTTCAAAACCATTGCTGTCCATTTTATATCAGCTTCGGTGGTACTGCGTCCCAGTGTTAATCGAATTCCTGCTAACGCCATGGTTTCTGAATATCCCATTGCTGATAAAATTGGGCTAGGCTTGAGTTTACCACTATCACAAGCTGACCCAGCACTAATCCCGATTCCTGCTAAATTTAATTCACGGACTAGGGTTTTCCCTGTGATGGTTTCTTCTGGTGTTTTGACACAAAAACTGACATGATGGGGGAGGCGTTGCGTCCGATCGCCCGTGGGAATCAAATAAGGACAATCGGCGAGTAAATCAAACAATTGTTCCCGTAACTTCTCTAAACGAGGGGTTTCTGTAGTCATTTCTGCTTTCGCCAGTTGCGCGGCGACTCCTAACCCCGCGATCGCGCCGACAGCTTGTGTTCCCGATCGCAATTGTCGCTCTTGTCCGCCTCCCGTCAATAACGGTTTCAGGTCGATGCCCGATCGAACATACAACGCACCTGCCCCCTGCATTCCATAGAACTTGTGACCAGAAAGCGAGAGGAAATCAACTGGAAGCTGTTGGACATCGATCGGCAATTTTCCCGTCACTTGTACCGCATCAGTATGGAATAAAACCCCTTTTTGATGAGCAATTCTACTTAATTCAGCAATGGGTTGTAACGTTCCCACCTCGCTTTGTCCATAGATAATGGAAACCAAAACAGTATTACTTTGGATCGCTGTTTCTAAATCCCAGGGATGAATCCGTCCTTTCGTATCCACAGGAAGACGAGTCACTTCCCAGCCTCTAGTTTCTAGTCGTTTTGCCGTTTGCTCGATCGCGGAATGTTCCACACTAGAAATAATCAGATGTTGAGGAGACGAATATTGAGCAACGACTCCCAATAAAGCAAGATTATCAGATTCCGTGCCACCAGACGTAAACAGAATCGTCTCTGGGGTGGCTGCATTGATTAATTGAGCCACTTCCCCCCGTGCGATTTCGATTTCTGTGGCGGCGCGATTTCCCCAACTATGGAGACTAGAGGGATTTCCCCACTGTTGGCTTAAAACAGTTTGCACCTTAGTAATAACATCAGGATGAGGGGGAGTGGTCGCACTGTGATCGAGATAGATTTGCATTTTTCTGCTTGAACAATACATCATTCCGATGTTCGGATTTATATCTATCTTAATGTCTGTAAAAAGTAGTAAAAAGTAGGTTGGGTAGAGACGTTCCATGGAACGTCTCCACGCGAAACCCAACACCGATCAGTTACAAGTTACAATCAATCCCCCCTAACCCCCCAGGGCTGTTTCATTCTCGGTGTAAAATTATAAAAGTAAAGCGCGATGTCGCGAAGCGACCGCCCTTCGGACCTCGGGCTGATCAATCAGTCGCTCGATCGCGCTCCGCGCACCGATGCGAAGCCTCGATCGCGCATTTTTAGAAAGGTTTCTAATATGTCTAGTTTAATCAGTTACTGAAGCCCGAAGATGGCTTGGAGAAAGGCTTTGGCTACTACCCATTCTCGGTGTTAAAATCGAAAGCGATCGCCTGAACCTCTTACGGTACGTTCGATCGAGACGTTTTTCCTACTTTTTGGCTTTTTCATAAGAAAAAAGAGTCCTGAAATCTCCCCCATCTCCCTTGTCTCCCTTGTCTCCCCCATCTCCCTACCTCCCTTAATTTTAAAAGAATGAAACAGCCCTGGGGGGGGCTAGGGGGGATTCTTTTTCCAGTAACCCACCCCACCTACGTTTAAGCGATACTATAGAGAAGCCATGACCTCATCTGCTGCTTTTAAGGTTTTGTCAATATCCTCATCGGTGTGAGCTAAAGAGGTGAAACCTGCTTCAAACTGAGACGGGGCTAAATAAATTCCTCGTTCTAACATTCCCCGATGATAGCGAGCAAACTTCTGTAAATCTGAGGTTTTTGCATCCTCAAAGCTATGAACGGGACGGTCAGTAAAGAAAACCCCAAACATGGCGCTAATCTGTCCCACAGAAACCGCATGACCATGTTTTTGAGCAATCTCTTTTAAGCCATCGGTTAGTTTTTTCGTCATTTGATCCAATTGTTCGTAAACCCCTGGACGCTGTAACAATTCTAGGGTTTTAATGCCAGCAGTCATCGCTAAAGGATTTCCTGATAGTGTTCCTGCTTGATACATGGGACCTGCTGGGGCGACAACTTCCATGATCTCTTTTTTACCGCCATAAGCGCCCACTGGCAAGCCACCACCGATGATTTTACCGAGTGTGGTTAAATCGGGGGTTACGCCAAATTTTTCTTGTGCGCCACCGTAACTAATGCGGAAACCCGTCATTACTTCATCAAATACCAGTAACGCACCGTTATCAGCAGTAATTTCTCGTAATCCTTCTAAAAAGCCAGCATCAGGAGGAACAAAACCAGAATTTCCCACAACAGGCTCTAAAATCACTCCTGCAATTTCTCCAGGATTATCTTCAAACAGTTTCTTCACTGCTTCTAAATCATTGTAAGGGGCAGCGAGGGTGTTACTGGTGGCGGCTTTGGGAACACCTGGAGAGTCGGGTAAGCCTAATGTCGCAACGCCAGAACCCGCTTGCACGAGGAACATATCACCGCTTCCGTGATAGCAACCTTGGAATTTAATTACTTTATCGCGTCCCGTATAAGCTCGCATTAGGCGCAAGGTTGCCATACAAGCCTCGGTTCCTGAGTTCACAAAACGCACCATTTCAATGCTCGGAACGGCGTTAATGACCATTTCCGCCAAGACGTTTTCTTGGACACAAGGCGCACCAAAACTTGTTCCTTTGTCTAAGGTTTCGTGAAGGGCTTTGATTACTTCTGGGTGAGCGTGACCACAAATGGCGGGTCCCCAAGTGCCAACATAATCAATATATTCGTTACCATCCACATCCCAAACATGAGACCCTTCTACTTTATCGAAAACGATCGGTTGACCGCCGACGGAACTAAAGGCGCGAACAGGAGAACTTACGCCACCTGGCATCAAGTCTTTGGCGTTGCTAAAAATTTCTTCTGATTGTGTGGTGTTAAATGCGGTTGCTGAAGTCATAGCTTTAACTCAAATTGGTTTTTGTTCAAAATTTAGGTTCAAAATTACCATCTCACAGAGACGGGTGACTTTACTATCTTCCCCTACTTTGACAAAGTTTTTTCGATCGAACCAAGTTTGATCCTAATCAACGATGATGCTTCCTGTCTTTGCGATCAAGAAAACTTAATCCGTTACATAAGTTTATAGTTTTTGCAGTAAATACTTTTGATTTTGTAAATAAATGTTACGAAATCAAGGTCGTTTTTTGTCAAATTATGTCGAATCATCGTAAATTCGTACTCTGGGAAGCATTTTTTTGATACAAAACATAAAGGGCGAGGCAATTGGTGGCAATCCATTTTTTGCCTTCCCATCGAAAGAAGTTATTGCTTATCGAAGGAGAAACTGTGAATGTTCACTAACGTCAAGTCCACCATTCGCCACATTTCACCAGACTCGATCGGGGATCGGTCTCTTGTTAAGGTGGTCTATGTCGTGCTTGAGCCTCAATATCAGAGCGCTCTCTCAGCATCGGTTCGATCGATCAACGCCAATAATCCCAATGTTGCGATCGAGATTAGCGGTTACTTAATTGAAGAACTCCGTGATCCTGAGAATTACGAGGCATTTAAGCACGATGTAGCCGAAGCCAACCTGTTTATTGGTTCATTAATTTTCATTGAAGATTTAGCAGATAAAGTCGTAGAAGCGGTACAACCGCACCGCGACAATTTAGATGCGGCGATCGTCTTCCCTTCTATGCCCCAAGTGATGCGTCTCAACAAGTTGGGAAGTTTCTCCATGGCGCAATTAGGGCAAAGCAAAAGCGCGATCGCGCAATTTATGAGAAAACGCAAGGAGAAACAAGGCGCATCCTTCCAAGACGGGATGTTAAAACTCCTGCAAACCTTACCAAAAGTTTTAAAATACCTTCCTTTAGATAAAGCCCAAGATGCTCGTAACTTCATGTTATCGTTCCAGTATTGGCTAGGCGGTTCTCAGGACAACTTAGAGAACTTCTTGCTGATGCTGACGGATAAATATGTTTTACAACAAGAACACCAACAAGAAGTTAACTACGGTGAACCGGTTGTCTATCCTGATATGGGAATTTGGCATCCTCTCGCCCCAAAAATGTTTGAGGATGTTAAAGAATACCTCAGTTGGTATAACAATCGCAGTGATATCTCAGACGACTTGAAAGACCCCTTAAATCCCTGTATTGGTTTAGTTTTACAACGGACGCACTTAATCACAGGTGATGATGCCCACTATGTGGCTGTGGTTTCAGAATTAGAAGCCATGGGCGCGAGAGTGATTCCAATTTTTGCTGGTGGTTTAGACTTCTCCAAACCCGTAGATGAGTATTTCTGGGATACAGCAGCCCAAGGCGTAGAAGCGTTACCGATTGTGGATGCTGTGGTTTCTTTAACCGGATTTGCCTTAGTAGGCGGCCCCGCGCGTCAAGACCATCCGAAAGCCATTGAATCCCTCAAACGCATTAATCGCCCCTATATGGTAGCGTTACCCCTTGTTTTCCAGACAACAGAAGAATGGGAAGAAAGTGAGTTAGGATTGCATCCCGTACAGGTCGCACTACAGATTGCAATTCCAGAACTCGACGGTGGTATTGAACCGATCATCCTTTCAGGACGAGATGGCGCAACAGGTCGCGCGATCGCCCTCCAAGATCGAGTCGAAACCATTGCCCAACGGGCGATGAAATGGGCAAAATTGCGCCGTAAACCGAAACTCGATAAAAAAGTCGCCATTACCGTCTTTAGCTTCCCTCCCGATAAAGGAAACGTGGGAACTGCCGCTTATCTCGATGTGTTTGGCAGCATTTACCAGGTTTTACAGGGACTCCGTAACAACGGCTACGACGTGGGAGACTTACCCGAATCCTCAAAAGAACTGATGGAACTGGTGTTACACGACGCACAAGCGCAATATGCCAGCCCAGAATTAAATATCGCCTATCGGATGTCCGTTCCCGAATACGAACGACTCACCCCCTACTCCGAAAATCTCCACGAAAACTGGGGTCCCCCACCCGGAGAACTGAACAGCGACGGCGAAAACCTCCTCATCTACGGAAAACAATTCGGAAATGTCTTCATCGGCGTTCAACCCACCTTTGGTTACGAAGGTGATCCGATGCGTCTCCTCTTCTCTCGTTCTGCTTCTCCCCATCATGGTTTTGCTGCCTACTACACCTACTTAGAAAAAGTCTGGGGTGCCGATGCAGTGTTACATTTCGGAACACATGGTTCTCTGGAGTTTATGCCAGGCAAACAAATGGGAATGTCTGGAGATTGCTATCCCGACAGTCTCATTGGTAGCATTCCTAACCTGTACTACTACGCCGCCAATAATCCCAGTGAGGCGACCATTGCCAAACGTCGCAGCTACGCCGAAACCATTTCTTATCTCACCCCTCCTGCGGAAAATGCAGGGCTTTATAAAGGCTTACAGGAATTACAAGACTTGATTGGGTCTTATCAGAGTCTTAAAGATAACGGTCGCGCTGTGCAAATTGTGAATACAATCATGGATCAAGCGCGGATTGTGAATCTGGATAAAGATGTTCACATTCCCGACCAAGATGCGGGAGAAATGACCCCAGAAGAACGGGATACTCTCGTCGGTTTGCTTTATAAACAGTTAATGGAAATTTCCTCTCGTTTGCTTCCTTGTGGGTTGCACGTCATTGGACAGCCACCGACTGCAGAAGAAGCGATCGCAACGTTAGTGAATATTGCGTCACTCGATCGCGAAGAAGAGGACATCCAAGGTCTTCCCCGTAGCATCGCCGAAAGTCTCGGACGAGACATTGAGGAAATTTACCGCAATAATGACAAAGGGGTTTTAAGTGATGTGCAACTGTTACAAGACATCACCGCTGCCGTCCAAGACGCAGTCGCCGCCTTAGTTCACGCCCAAGCTGATGCCAACGGACGGGTTTCTCAAGTCTCCAAATTGAACTTCTTTAACATGGGGAAAAAAGAACCCTGGCTGAAAGCCCTCCATGACCTCGGTTATACGAAGGTCGATCGCGAAAAAATGAAACCCCTGTTTGAATATCTGGAGTTTTGCTTAGAACAAGTTATCGCTGATAACGAACTCGGTGGACTCTTACGCGGTTTAGAAGGAGAATATATCTTACCTGGACCCGGTGGCGATCCGATTCGGAATCCCAATGTTTTACCCACAGGAAAAAATATTCATGCCCTTGATCCGCAGTCCATTCCCACAGCTGCCGCCGTCAAATCAGCAAAAGTCGTGATCGATCGACTCTTAGATCGTCACCGCGCCGAAAATGGGGGACAACTTCCCGAAACGATCGCCTCTGTACTTTGGGGAACGGATAACATTAAGACTTATGGGGAATCTCTCGCACAAATCCTTTGCTTAATCGGTGTGAAGCCTGTTCCCGACTCTCTCGGACGCATCAACAAATTAGAATTGATGTCCTTAGAGGAACTGGGTCGTCCTCGCATTGATGTGGTTGTTAACTGTTCTGGGGTTTTCCGTGACCTGTTTATTAACCAAATGGCGCTGTTAGACCAAGGGGTGAAAATGGCAGCCGAAGCAGACGAACCCTTAGAGATGAATTTTGTTCGTAAACACGCCATGGAACAAGCAAAAGAAAACGGCATTAACCTCCGTCAAGCAGCGACGCGGATTTTCTCTAATGCGTCCGGTTCTTATGCGTCTAACGTTAACCTCGCCGTGGAAAACAGTTCTTGGGAAGACGAATCTGAGTTACGAGATATGTATCTCAATCGGAAGTCCTTTGCTTTCGATGCGGATAACCCAGGGATTATGAGTGAAAATCGGAAAATCTTTGAATCGGCATTAAAAACCGCCGATGTCACTTATCAAAACTTAGATTCTTCTGAAATCAGTCTCAGTGACGTTTCCCACTATTTTGACTCTGATCCCACTAAAGTTGTGAGTAGTCTTCGGGAAGATGGCAAACAACCCGCCGCTTACATTGCGGATACCACTACAGCAAACGCCCAAGTGCGGAGTTTATCGGAAACCGTGCGTCTTGATGCGCGGACGAAGATGTTAAACCCGAAATGGTATGAGGGAATGCTGAGTCACGGTTATGAAGGCGTGCGCGAGTTATCTAAGCGTTTAGTGAATACAATGGGCTGGAGTGCGACTGCTGGCGCTGTGGATAACTGGGTGTATGAAGACACCAACGATACCTTCATCAAAGACAAGGAAATGCAGGAACGTTTATTAAACCTGAATCCGAATTCCTTCCGTCGCATGGTGACAACCCTGTTGGAAGCCAACGGACGCGGTTACTGGGAAACCAGCGAAGAAAACCTCGATCGTCTGCGTGAATTGTATCAAGAAGCAGAAGACCGCATCGAAGGGATTGAATAAACTGGTGTAATTAATATCCCATAATGTAGAGACGTTCCATGGAACGTCTCTACATCGTTTGCGGGGAAACTTATGTGATTATGCCCAATCATGTTCATGGGATTGTGGTTATTGATCAACCCATTCCTGAACCTAAAAATAGAGATATTCCATCAAACGTCTCTGCAAGCCATATTTCACCAAAACCGAATTCTCTCAGCGTAATTATTCGTTCCTATAAATCATCAGTAACCCGTTGGTGTCGTCAAAACGGTTATAAAAACTTTCAATGGCAGTCTCGGTTTTATGAAAACATTATTCGACAGGATGATTCATTAGAACGGATTCAAAACTATATTTTTAATAATCCGAAAAAATGGCATCAAGATAGAAAGAATCTGCCAAGTCTTTTGATGTAAAAGGATTAGTTATTTTCGTTAAGTATAACAAAGAAAATATCAAAGCGATCGCCAGAACCTGATCGAACACGCTCAAGTCTTACCAATTTAATTAAATCCTCCCATAATCAGCAATTAGAGGGGACGACAAACACTTTTGAGAGTTTAACCAGACCCACATTTGATCCCCTAAAGAAAAATGCCACCATTCTTCAGGATGTTGGCAAAAGTTCGCACTGAACATAACTTCTTTTAACAATTCTCGTCGTTGATGATACCCTTGTTCCGAAGCGATCGTTGCGTTTTGATAAAAATTGGGATGCGATCGAGCAGAAATTTCATCAATCTCTCCACCTAAATCAAGCGTTTCTTGTTTTTCATTGACAAGAGTTAAATCGATCGCCGCGCCAGTGCTATGAGGGGGAGGAGTATCAGGATTATTGCTTGGTTGCGCCCAAAATTGCGCCACTTGTTGCTCGATTTCGCTTTTAGAAGCATTAACCCACCGTTTTCTCAAGATTTGAAACGTATAATCCACCATAAACTGTTGGACAGCGATCGGGCGATAAGCATCAAAAATCTTTAAACGCCAACCAGGCCGTCTCAATTCTAATTGTTTTTGCGATCGTTTTAACGCCTCTAAAACCCCCTCCCGTAACAGATAAGGAGAAACCTCCCCATAAGGAGCGCCAAGTTTTTGGTAAGGATGAGGAGTTTCAAACGCGAACATCTCAGTGGGAATGGGAACTAAACCTTCTCCACAATCTTGAATCGAAATCATTTGATAGGGTTTCATCTAGTTTTCGCGCTACTACTTTCTCTTCGATCGAATCGAGGTTAAATTTTAAATGATTTAAGCTCTCTTTAATCAACTTTTTTTTAGTCGTAGGTTGGGGTAGAGACGTTCCATGGAAGGTCTCCACGCGAAACCCAACATTCCTTAATCAGTAGTTGTAGTTGTAGGTTGGGTGAAGAGTAGCGAAACCCAACATTTCATCCCCCCAACCCCCCTTAAAAAGGGGGGCTTAGAAGAAACCCAACATTTCATCCCCCCAACCCCCCTTAAAAAGGGCAGGGCTGTTTCATTCTATTTTTTGCTTGTTCCAGATGTTAGGAATAACAGGGGTTTTACGGCTTTTTTCTTATGAATAAGTCAAAAAGTAAGAAAAAGCGTTCGATCGAACGTACCAGAAGGGGTTCAGGCGATCGCTTTCGATTTTAACACCGAGAATGAAACAGCCCTGCCTTAAAAAGGGGGGCTTAGAAGTCGGTGGGGTGGTGTCGCCAATAGACAATGGGATAAGATAAGGAAAAATTTTCCCTTGTGATCATGAGTGAACCGCAACTCCAACCCACCATCCAAGAACTTCTACGCAACCTCAATAATTTATCTTCCCTCAGAGAATTATTTGCCGAACTGAACTATGATCGCGCTAACCTTCCCCTTTCCACTCGCAACTGGAGTGAAACCACCGCTTCCCTCCTCGCAGCAGACCCACTGTTACTCGCCACTGCGGGAGAAGACTTCCACATCATCTATTGTCGCCTCAACTCAGACCAACTGCGACAAACTGAACAACGTCTTATCATCAATCAACTGCTGACAGAACAACCCTACGCCCTGTTTATTTTCTCTGACAGCCAACAAACCGCCTGGCATTTTGTTAACGTCAAATATGACCCCAAACAGGAGAAAAGAGAAGTTTTCCGTCGTTTGAGAGTCAGTCAAGGGGAACAACTGCGAACGGCGGTCGAACGCCTCAGCTTGCTAGATGTAGAAGATATTGGTTCCGAGTCTCCCTTAGCCATCCAAACTCGCCACGATGAAGCCTTTGATGTCGAACAAGTCACGCAAAAATTCTTTAAAGCCTATCGAGAAGTTTTTGAACAAGTAGAAACCCTCATTGAACCCACCTTAACAGATCAAGAACAGCGCCGCATCTTCACCCAAAAACTATTTAACCGTCTGATGTTCATCGCATTTATTCAGAAGAAAGGCTGGTTAACCTTTCAAGGAAACACCGACTATCTCAACACACTCTGGAAACACTATAACAACCCTAAAAAATCACCAACAGAAGCCCCCAGCATTGGGGGTTTGGGGGCAAAGCCAACAGAAGCCCCCAGCATTGGGGGTTTGGGGGCAAAGCCAACAGAAGCCCCCAGCATTGGGGGTTTGGGGGCAAAGCCAACAGAAGCCCCCAGCATTGGGGGTTTGGGGGCAAAACCAACAGAAGCCCCCAGCATTGGGGGTTTGGGGGCAAAACCAACAGAAGCCCCCAGCATTGGGGGTTTGGGGGCAAAAAGTAACTTTTATCAAGATCATCTCAAACCCTTGTTCTTTTATGGACTCAATAACCCGCAACAAAACGACATTACAGGAATTAATAACGGCGGATATTGGGGAGACATTATTGGAACAGTTCCCTATCTCAACGGAGGATTATTTGAACAAGATGAAACCGACAAAAACGAAAAAATTATTGTTCCCGATGAAGCCATTGAGAAGATTTTAGAAGACTTATTTTCGCGGTTTAACTTCACCGTTACCGAAAGCACTCCCCTTGATGTAGAAGTCGCCGTTGACCCCGAAATGTTGGGAAAAGTCTTTGAGGAATTAGTAACTGGTCGCCATGAATCTGGGAGTTATTATACACCGAAACCGATCGTTTCCTTTATGTGTCGGGAAGCGTTAAAAGGCTATCTCAACAGTCAATTAGAAAATGAATCGGAAACCGTTATTGCAGAATTTGTGGATGAACGCCACCCCGAAAACTTACGTGATCCTGAAGCCGTTTTAGCCGCCCTAAAACGAGTGAAAGTGTGTGATCCTGCTTGTGGAAGTGGCGCTTATTTATTGGGAATGTTACAGGAACTATTGGAGTTAAGAAATTGTCTGTTTAATGTGCGAAAAGTTGATCCGAAAACCACTTATCAACGGAAATTAGAGATTATCGAGAATAATGTTTATGGCGTAGATATTGATCAATTTGCCGTCAATATTGCACGATTAAGATTATGGTTATCTCTGGCGGTGGAATATGAAGGAGATGATCCGCCACCGTTACCGAATCTCAAATTTAAAATTGAAACGGGAGACAGTTTACTTGCGCCAAACCCTCAAGGAAGCGCGGCGTTTCGAGATGAATTAATTAAACAATATCAAAAGGCAAAAGCGAAGTATTTACGGGCGCATAAAGGGGGAGAAAAGCAGGAATTAGAAGCAGAAATTAATCAATGTCGAGAACAAATTTCATTATTAACACATGGTCATGGTGTAGAGACGTTCCATACTTCGACAAACTCAGTAACAGGAACGTCTCCTTCTGGGTTTGATTGGGCGGTTGAATTTGCAGAAGTTATCGCCGAGGGAGGGTTTGATATTCAAGTCGCCAACCCTCCTTATGTGCGTCAAGAATTGATTAAGGAAATTAAACCAAATTTGAGAAAAGTTTTTCCTGAAGTTTATACAGGAACATCTGATTTATATTGTTTCTTTTATGCGCGAAGTTTGCAATTGTTACGAAAAGGGGGAATGTTGGCGTTTATCTCTTCTAATAAATGGTTTCGGGCGAACTATGGAGAGAAATTAAGGGAACATATAGCAGAAACTTGTCAAGTTTCGAGTATTACTGATTTTGGGGATTTACCTGTTTTTGAAAATGCTGCTGTTTTGGTAATGATTTTTATTGCACAAAAGGAAGAAACAAAAGAACAATCAACCACTTTTACTAAAGTTCAATGTTTGGAGTCTCCTTATCCTGATGTTTCAGAAATTATCAAACAAAGTGGTGAACTATTACCCAGCAGTGCAATTAACAGATCAAATTGGTTGTTGACAGATGCTAAAACAGCTAAACAAATTAAAAAGATGCAAGAAGTAGGAACACCTTTAGGAGACTATATTCAAGGTAAAATTTATCGAGGTATTCTAACAGGTTGCAATAAGGCTTTTTTTATTGATGGAGAAAAGCGAGAAGAATTAATTTCTAAAGATTCAAAAAGTGCTGAGATTATCAAACCGCTTGCTATTGGTGATGATATTCGTAAATGGCATATTCGAGATAAAAATAGATGGCTAATTGTAAGTAAAGTTGGCATAAAAATAGAAGATTATTCTGCGATTTATGAACACTTATATCAATGGAAACACAATTTAGAAAAACGTAGTGACAAAGGAAAATATTGGTGGGAATTACGAGCTTGTAGTTACTACGATTTATTTGAAAAGCCTAAAATTATATATCCAGATATGGCGAAATCATCAAGGTTCGCTTTTGATACAAAAGGGCATTTTACGAATAATACCACTTTTATCATCCCTGAATGTGATTTATACCTTTTATCAGTGCTTAATACTTCTATAGTTTACAAATTTTTCGCTGTAATCAGTCAAGAAATTATGGGAAATAGTTTACGATTCTTCCGCCAATATGTTGAACAAATCCCGATTCCCCCAGCAACAGAAGAACAAAAAAGCGCGATTAGTAAATTAGCCCAAAAGTGTATTGATGCGAAAGGAGTCAACTGTGAGAAATGGGAACAAGAAATTGATGAAATTGTCGCTGGTTTATATGGCTTGTAAACTGGTTACTGGTCACTGATCACTGATCACTGTGAGAAATGGGAACAAGAAATTGATGAAATTGTCGCTGGTTTATATGGCTTGTAAACTGGTTACTGGTCACTGATCACTGGTCGCTGGTCACTGGTCACCTACAAGGTGCAGCCAAAAGACTTGAAAGCAACCTTGGACTTTAGATAGGAATAGTTTAAAATAGGGGTAACAAAACCTGCCAAGCCTCTGATTCAAGCTCAAAACGGCAGGTTACTTAATTTTATTGATATCGTGGTGTGAATGCGCTTCAATAAACCTCCAAAGACCATTGATGAGCAAATTCAGCTATTGCAGTCACGAGGAATGCAAATTGATGATCTAGAACAAGCGCGACACTATTTGAGTCACATCAATTACTATCGTCTAGCTGGGTATTGGATACCATTTGAGAGCAACCATCAAACTCATCAGTTCAAGAGTGGTACTAATTTTGACCAAGTTATCAATTTATATGATTTTGACCGAGAGTTAAGACTGCTGGTTTTAGATGCTATTGAACGCATTGAAGTCTCTTTTCGGACACAATTTGCTTATTTTATGGCTCATAATCATGGTACTCATAGTTATTTAGAGGCAAGTCTAGCTCGTGAATACAAATATTGGAATAATAATTTAGAAAGCCTAAAAAGAGAAATTTCTCAATCAGACGAATTATTTATTCAACATTATCAAAATAAATATACCACTCCTAGCTTACCCCCCATTTGGTCGGTGTGCGAAATCATGTCTTTTGGTTTGCTGTCACGGTGGTTTAAGAATCTACGTCCGATGACAACTCGCAAAGCAATTTCAGCTAAATATCAGATAGATAATAAAGTTTTGGAAAGTATTATGCACCACTTGACCAGTGTACGAAATATATGTGCTCACCACAGTCGGTTGTGGAACCGCAAATTTACGATTACTTTAAAACTTCCCAAGAAACCCAAAAGATTAGTCAATAATTTTAATTCATCACAACCTCGTCGTCTTTATAATACTCTGGTGATATTAGCTTGGTTTTTGGGTATAGTAAGTCCCGCATCCTCTTGGGAAAAAAGACTTATTACTTTACTGGATTCATCTCCGAATAATTTGAGCAAAATGGGGTTTCCTTCTAATTATAAAAAATATCCTATTTGGACAGTGTAATTTTAAAGAAGCAATATCTTGATTATTTTTGTTCATAAACTAACTGGTGTATTTTGAGAATTTCTTGGCGACGATAGGGATTATTTAATTCTTTTTTTTGCACAATATCAACAGGACGATTAAATCTTTTTTGTAATTCGTCTTGTAAATCCATTAAATCAAATAAACTCCAACCAGGTTTCTCTTGAAAAACCACTAAAACATCAACATCACTATCTTCATTAAAATCGTCCCGTAAAACTGAACCAAATAAAGCCATTTCTTCAATTTTCCACCGTTGACAAACATCTTCAATGTCGCTGTAAGAAACATTCAGCCTCTGAGTTAAAATTAATTGTAGGTCTGTTGTTAATGAAGTCATAATCACACCCTTATCTCTAATATTCCATGATGTCGTTGTAAACTGGTAACTGATAACTGATAACTGGTTACTGAAGATGACAACTTATTTTCCCAATCAAAATCAAACAGAATCTCTACAGATTCAGTTTACACTATCTGTTTATAATATCCCTGAGTCAGTACAGAAAAAAGCAACTGCTAAAGCCAAAGAAGCATACATTATGACATTACTAGAAGCGGGAGAGATTAGTAGCGGGAAAGCAGCCACTTTATTAGGGATTCCCCGTGTTAAAGTCATTCAAAGAATGGGGGAATGGGGAATTTCTTTATTTGATGATTCCTTAGAATTGGAAGATTTAAAGCAAGAAATAGAACAAGCTAACCTCATTTTAGATCAGGATTCTCAATGATTTTTGTTTCTGACACAACACCAATCAGTGAATTAGTCAAAGTGGGCTATTTGCTAATTGATGAAAAAGCAGCCCGACGAGTTGCTAAAACACGACAGTTACCGATCATTGGGACAGTTGGAATTTTGGTTTTAGCGAAAAAAAGGGGATTAATTGAAAATGTCCAAACCATTCTAGATAAAATGATAGAAAACGGAACAAGAATTGGAAGACGTTTGTATTTGCAAGCCCTTATCTTAGCAGAAGAGGATATGTAATTAGCAGGTAAGAATGGTTTTGATGCGAAACGATATCAGGAAAAAGAAGTTATGGACGCGATAAGGAGAGTACAAGAATATGACTAATCCTCAAGAAGAAATCGAAAAAGGTGCAAAAATTCTACAACAGCATGACCAATGGCTGGCGCAAAACCTAGACCAACTTATTGAAACGTATCCTGGGAAAATTGTTGCCGTTTTAGATGGGAAAATTGTTGCCGTTGGAGACACTTATAAAGAAGTTTATGCCCCATTTCAGAATCAAAATCGGGATTGGATGCCTTTAGCCGTTCGTGTTCCCTATCCCGACGAAATCCAAGAATTACTCATTTAAACTGAATGATGAATAACGATATCGTTGATAACCGCCAAGAAAAACTCGTTGACCAAATTAATCGCATTCTCTCCACATCTGAGTCCGCTCATTTTGCGGTGGGATATTTCTTCCTCTCAGGATTTACCGCGATCGCGCCACGTCTCACTAATATTAAACAACTTCGTCTCCTCATTGGCAATACCACCAACCAAGAAACCTTAGATCAACTCGCAGAAGGCTATAAACGCTTAGAATTAGTTCAAGATACCCTAGAGGAACAAAACTACATTAAACGCAGTTTTCGCCAACACATCGCTACAGAAACCGCCGAAAATCTGCGTTCTACGGTGGAGTTGATGGATCAGACGGATGACAGGGAAACTCTCGTTAAAAACCTGATTCAAATGATCGAAGAGGGACGACTCGACGTTCGCATCTATACTAAAGGACGACTCCACGCCAAAGCCTATATCTTTGATTATGGCAAAGTTTATGACCAAAACGGAAACCCCCTCGAACGCAATGAAAACGGAATCGCGATCGCAGGATCATCTAATCTCAGTCTCTCTGGAATCTCTAACAATACTGAACTGAACGTTATAGTTCACGGGAATAACAATCATAGCGCCCTCACCGATTGGTTTAACGAACTGTGGGAGGAAGCGGAAGACTTCAACGCTAACTTAATGGCGGAAATGCAGCAATCATGGGCGATCGCGCCAACGTCTCCCTATGATATTTATATGAAAACGTTGTATATGTTAGTCCGAGACAGACTGGAGGAAGAAAGTTCTGTCACCCTTCTCTCTGAGGATGAGATTAGCAAACAACTCGCAGACTTTCAAAAAGTCGCCGTCAATCAAGCGGTTAAAATTATCAATGAATACGGCGGGTGTTTTGTTTCCGATGTAGTAGGATTAGGAAAAAGTTTCATTGGGACGGCGATCGTTAAACGCTTTGAACAAATTCAACGCACTCGTCCCCTCATTATTTGTCCGCGTCCACTGATGGAAATGTGGGAACGCTATAACGAAGTTTATCATCTCAACGCCCGTGTTTTATCAATGGGAAAACTTACCGAAAGTGAAGACGATGGCGCAAGATGGTTATTAGAGGATTTTCGGTTTAAAGATCGAGATTTTGTTCTCATTGATGAAAGTCATCATCTCCGCAATTTGGGAACACAACGTTATCGTGTTATGGAAACGTTTCTCGCGTCTGGGAAACAATGCTGTTTTTTAACCGCAACTCCTCGCAATAAAACCGCTTGGGATATTTACAACCAGATTAAACTCTTTCATCAAGATGATCAAACCGACATTCCTGTTGATCCGCCTCATCTTCAACAGTATTTTCAATTACTGGAAAAGGGCGATCGAAAACTGCCTAACCTTCTGTCTCATATCCTCATTCGTCGCACTCGCAACCATATTTTACGCTGGTATGGGTATGACGCAGCAACTCACACCCGAGTTGATTCACAAAACTTTCAGCCCTACCTACAAGGAAAACGACGCGCTTATATCCAAGTGGGAGGAAAACATCGCTTTTTCCCGAAACGAGAACTAGAGACGATCGAGTACAGCATCGAGAACACTTATCAGGGATTATATCAGCAAATTCGAGGTTATTTAGGGAAATCTCGCAAGCGTCAGAAGAAAACTCCTGTCAAAGACGAACTTTGTTACGCGCGGTATGGTTTGGGGAATTATGTGGTGAAATCGAAACAGAAACAAGACCCTTATCTCAGTTTACAAAGTGCGGGGGCTAACTTACGGGGATTGATGCGAGTTTTATTGTTTAAGCGATTTGAGTCCAGTGTTTATGCGTTTCAGAAAACGATCGAACGGTTGTTAAAAACCTATGAATATTTCGATCGCGCTTTAAATGATGGCTTTGTTCCCGCAGGAGAAGACGCACAATCTATTTTACATGGAGAAGCCAATATTGGAGAAGAAACAGACATTCTCCAAGGGTTAAAACAGGTGTCTGATAAATACAGAATAGAAGATTTCGATCGCGATCGATTACATGAACATATTCAACATGATCTTACGTTACTTCACCAGATTTTAGAGTTAGTTAAACCCATTACTCCAGATAAAGACACCAAACTACAAACACTGATTTCAAAACTCAATCAATCTCCTTTTCGAGAGGGGAAATGTCTGATTTTTACGCAATACGCAGATACCGCTCAATATCTCTATGATAATCTGAATCTAGACAATAACAGCGCGATCGAAGTAATCTACAGTAATGATAAAAATAAAGCGCGAATTGTGGGAAGATTTGCGCCAAAAGCCAATCCTGAACAAAAATGGAATCAGAAAGAAGGAGAAATTAAAACCTTAATCGCTACCGATGTTTTAGCAGAAGGCTTAAACTTACAAGATGGGAATATTATTATTAATTATGATTTACACTGGAATCCTGTTAAACTGATTCAACGGTTTGGACGCATCGATCGCATCGGAAGCGAAAATGATGTGATTTATGGGTATAACTTCCTCCCCGAAACAGGATTAGAAAAGAATCTAAAACTACGAGAAAAACTGAAACATCGCATCCAAGAAATTCACGATACCATTGGCGAAGATGCCGCAATTCTCGATCGCGCTGAACAACTCAACGAAGAAGCAATGTATGCGATTTATGAACAAGAAAGTGAACAGTTGAGTTTATTTGAAGCCACAGAAGACAGTCTTGATCTTAATGAAGCAGAAGAGATTTTACGGCGATTGAAAAAAGAGAATCCCGAAGAATTTACGCGGATTGCTAATTTACCTCATGGACTTCGATCGAGCAAGTTTTCTTTAAACAAAGGAACATACATTTTCTGTGAAGCAACCAATCCCAACCGTCCAGAATTAAAAGGATATCAGCAACTTTTTTTACTTGATGAACAAGGAGAAATTATTTCTAGAGACGTTCCCCAGATTTTAGGGAAAATTTATACGCACCCACAGGAAAAAAGTTTATCGCTTCCGAAAAACTATAACGCGATCGTTATGGGGATTAAACAACAATTTGAACAAGAACTTCAACATCGTAACGCAGAAAAAGATCATCGTCATCAACTTACACAAGGACAACGCTACATTAGTAAAGAACTCAGAGCTTATTATAAAACTATTTCTGACCCTGATCTCCAACGCAGCCTTGATATTTTAGAACAGACTTTTCGCCAACCGATAACAAATGTTTTACGACGAGAATTAAATCAAATCAAACGAGAAGGTTTAACTGATATTGCCTTATTAAACAGATTAAAACAACTTTATCATCAACACAATCTGGGAGAAGAGATGACTCCTAAAAAGTTAAGAAAACCCGAAACTTCGATCGCTACAATTATTTGTAGTGAAGCCTTCGTTTAATCAAAAGTAGGTTAGGAGATGGGGGAGACAAGGGAGATGGGGGAGATGGGGGAGATGGGGGAGATGGGGGAGATGGGGGAGATGGGGGAGATGGGGGAGATGGGGGAGATGGGGGAGATGGGGGAGATGGGGGAGATGGGGGAGATGGGGGAGATGGGGGAGATGGGGGAGATGGGGGAGATGGGGGAGATGGGGGAGATGTCAGGACAAAAATGTAGGTTGGGTGGAGGTAACGTAACCCAACACTATCCCAGTCGGTTGGGTGGAGGTAACGTAACCCAACACCATCCCAGTCGGTTGGGTGGAGGTGACGTAACCCAACACCATCCCAGCTGGTTGGGTGGAGGTAACGTAACCCAACACCATCCCAGCTGGTTGGGTGGAGGTAACGTAACCCAACACCATCCCAGTCGGTTGGGTGGAGGTAACGTAACCCAACACTATCAAGGGGGGGGAATAATACCAAGTTTAGGTATAGCTTGCTGAAGAAAACTGAAAGTCTTACCAAATAAGGATTTGAGGCGATTCAGTTCAGATAAAAATGCAAGTTCATTGATTGTTCAATCGTCACACACCTTGCATCAAAACCTTGAACTCCTACCGATCAATCAACCCTAAGGCAACTTGCCTCTTGCCTCTTGCCTCTTGCCTTTTGCCTCTTGCCTCTTGCCTCTTGCCTTTTGCCTCTTGCCTCTTGCCTCTTGCCTCTTGCCTTTTGCCTCTTGCCTCTTGCCTTTTGCCTCTTGCCTCTTGCCTCTTGCCTCTTGCCTCTTGCCTTTTGCCTCTTGCCTTTTGCCTCTTGCCTTTTGCCTCTTGCCTCTTGCCTTACTTAACCAACCAATGGACTTTTTCAGCAACCCCTAGGTAATTCCTTATAATTGGTGTTGGGTTTCGCTTCGCTACACCCAACCTACGGTTTATCTACGGTACTCTAAAAATATGGTATGCAAGTCGAGTTTAAGTTGAATAAAGCATCATATCAACTCGGAAAAGCAAAATTTTTTTTCAGGGGTTGCGCTCGATCGAGTTTCGTGATAGAGTGTTATTACATAATGGGAAGTTTTGCCAATTTTAGAAAACGCCCCGAAAAGCGAGGAAAATCGCTCTCCATATCCCCCCTACCCGTATTGACAAGCCTCGATCGAGCATAAGAATTTAAAAGATAATTTAACAGTAACCATAAGGAAAAGTAATGGTTGAAATTGAGAAGATATGGTATGCAAACAGAGTTTTAGGTTGAATAAAACATCATCTGATCGCGCCAACCTCCCTTAAGAAAATGATCCCCCCTAGCTAGGGGGGATCGCTATGGAACAGACTTTAAGAAATGAGACAACACTAGGCGATCGTTGCCATTTTCACCTCATTTTCATTGAGCATCTTCTGTAACTCTTCTGCGTCAACAGTTTCCCGATCAATTAACGCTTGTGCCAACTGATCCAGAATGTGACGGTTGGACACTAAAACATCTTTACAGCGACGATAGGCTTGTTCGACTAAATTCCGAACTTCCTCATCAATCGCCGATGCGGTTTCATCAGAGAAATCGCGATCGGAAGCAATATCCCGACCCATGAACACATTACCATTTTGACGACCTAACGCCACCGGACCGAGGCGATCGCTCATTCCCAAACTCGTTACCATTTGACGAGCGACTCGCGCCACTTGCTGTAAGTCATTGGATGCGCCAGTGGTTACTTCATTATCACCGAAGATAATCTCTTCTGCAATGCGACCGCCTAACGCCACCGCCATTTGATTTTGCAGATAAGAACGAGAATAGAGTCCCGAATCTAAACGCTCTTCACTGGGAGTAAACCAAGTTAACCCACCAGCAGCACCACGAGGAATAATGCTAATTTTCTGCACTGGGTCATAATCTGGCATTAACGCCCCAACTAAGGCGTGACCCGCCTCATGGTAGGCAACTAACGCCTTCCGTTTTTCGCTCATCACGCGGTCTTTCTTCTCTGGACCGGCGAGAACGCGATCGATCGCATCATTCACCTCATCCATAGAAATTTCTGTCAAACTGCGACGGGCGGCTAAAATTGCAGCTTCATTGAGTAAGTTTTCCAAGTCTGCGCCAGTAAAGCCAGGGGTCCGACGAGCAATCTTCTCTAAATCCACATCTTTCGCTAGGGTTTTACCACGAGCGTGGACTTGCATAATTTCCAAACGTCCTGCATAATCAGGGCGATCGACCACAATTTGCCGATCAAAGCGACCTGGACGCATCAGAGCTTGGTCTAACACATCAGGACGGTTTGTCGCCGCAATAATAATGATTCCCGTGTTACTTTCAAACCCATCCATTTCTGTGAGTAACTGGTTAAGGGTTTGTTCCCGTTCATCATTACCGCCGCCTAAACCAGCGCCGCGTTGACGACCAACGGCATCAATTTCATCAATAAAGATAATACAAGGAGCATTAGACTTCGCCTGTTCAAATAAATCACGAACACGGGAAGCACCAACCCCGACAAACATTTCTACAAACTCTGAACCAGAGATCGAGAAGAAAGGAACACCCGCTTCTCCAGCAACCGCACGAGCTAAAAGGGTTTTACCCGTTCCAGGCGGGCCCACTAACAATGCACCTTTCGGGATTTTTGCCCCTAAATCCGTGAATCGATCGGCATTTTTGAGGAAATCTACTAATTCCGTCAATTCTAATTTCGCCTGTTCAATTCCAGCCACATCATTAAACGTGACATTGGTTTGAGGTTCCATTTGCACTTTTGCTTTAGACTTACCAAAGTTCATCGCTTGAGAACCTGGACCCCCTTGAGCGCGACGGAGCAGGAAGAACAATCCAACTAACAAGAGAATGGGGAAGAAAAGGCTACTGAGAGCGCGGAATAAGAAGCCATCATCATTCTCAGGTTGAACTGAAATATCGACATTGTTTTCCGTGAGGATGTCGATCAGTTGCGGATCATTCGGTAAAGATACCTGAACTTGTTGTCCGTCTTGCGCCGTTGCGATCACTTTGGATCGATCGCTGTTGAGTCTGACACTTTCCACGTTGCCATTTTCAACGCGATTGACAAATTCGCTATAACGCCAGGTGACTTGTGTTTCTGGTTCTTGGTCTAAAAACGCAGTCGCTAGAGCAATCACTACAATTGCTAACAGTGCGTATAGCCCTGCGTTGCGCCATTTTTTATTGTTATTATTGTTATTCACGCTTAACCTCTATGTCTTCAGACTGTATGGAGTGAGACTATATTTCCTTATTTCCTTATTATGGATGGGGAATAGGAACACTTCCTTATTTTTTCCTTGCATATTAATTTATGTTAACGTTTCTGAGAAGCTATTGACAGGGGTTGACAAATTATCCGTAGCATGGGCGTAATCGCCCATTGATGTACTTATGAATTGCCAAACCTATTTCTTCCGATTACTGGCGCGTCGAGAATACAGCGCCGAAGAATTAAAAAAGAAGGGCTTAGAAAAAGGCTGGAAAGCAACCGAAATCAATGAAACCCTCGAATATTTACAGGAAATTAATGCTCAATCTGATTTACGAGTCGTAGAAGGAATGATTTTAGGCTATCTGGGGAAGTACGGAAAACCGAAAATTAGGCAAAAATGCCGAGAGAAGGGGATTGATAACGAGTTATTTGAAGAGACTTGGGAAAAACTGTCAGATCAGACAGAAACCGAGGATTTATCAGCATTGAAAGCGAAAGTGATGCGAAAATACAATCTTACTCAATTTAGTGATCTTGATCCAAAAACCAAGCGCAGAGTCGGTAATTTTCTCCAGTATCGAGGGTTTAATCCCTTTCAAGTCTTAAAACAATGGGAAAATTAAAAATAGGCTGAGATCGCGTTTGCAACCAAAGCAAGGGCGATCGTAACAATTGCGCCACCAATCCATCGTAACCAACCCAAAACCAGTTTAATTTCACTCAGATCAGATTTCATTTCACTGACATCAGTTTTGAGAGTATCAACATCCGCTTTTAGGGTACTCATGTCAGTTTTTAAGGTACTAACATCAGTTTTGAGAGTCTCGACATCAGTTTTTAAGGTACTAACATCGGTTTTGAGAGTCTCGACATCAGTTTTTAAGGTACTAACATCGGTTTTGAGAGTCTCGACATCAGTTTTTAAGGTACTAACATCAGTTTTGAGAGTCTCGACATCAGTTTTTAAGGTACTAACATCAGTTTTGAGAGTCTCGACATCAGTTTTTAAGGTACTAACATCAGTTTTGAGAGTCTCGACATCAGTTTTTAAGGTACTAACATCAGTTTTGAGAGTCTCGACATCAGTTTTTAAGGTACTAACATCAGTTTTGATTTCTTCCGTATTTGATTCTACACGACCCGTGCGCTGATCGAGTCGATCGAACTGCTCTTCCAGCTTCCCCAATTGTCGCGCATTGAAGACTAATTGCTCAATTAACTTTTCAATCAGAGCGGTATTACTTGTGGTTTCCGCCGCCATTTTCCCGTTCCCCCTTAACGTAGTTTGATCCTACCATAATCCTTGTTATCTCTTGATTTCAAAGGTTTGCTTCTTCCATCATCAAAATTCCTCTGGTTAAAATAGATGGACAAGTGTATAGTTTAGTGTAATTGGTTATAAAATTATGTCAGTATTGGCGGCGATCGCAGTTTTAGCGGTTTTAATTATCGTCCATGAGCTTGGACATTTCACCGCAGCCCGTGTTCAGGGGATTCATGTTAATCGGTTTTCCATTGGTTTCGGTCCAATTTTGTGGAAATATCAAGGGTCAGAAGTAGAATATGGAGTGCGTGCTTTTCCGTTAGGAGGATTCGTCGGTTTTCCTGATGATGATCCCGATAGCGAGATTCCCCAGGATGATCCAGACTTACTTAAAAATCGTCCCCTCGGCGATCGCGCCATTGTCATCAGTGCTGGGGTTATTGCAAACTTTATCTTTGCCTATTTCCTTCTGGTCACGCAATCCGCAGTAGTCGGAATCCCGCAACCGCAGTTTGAACCTGGAATTAAAGTTCCTGAAGTGATCAGCGAAGAAAGCTCCCCCGCACAAAAAGCAGGATTAGAAGCGGGCGACCTCATTTTAGCAGTCAACTCTGAGCCATTAGGAGAAGGTCAACCCGCAATCCAAACCTTACAAACCAAAATCCAAAATTCTGTCAATGAACCCTTAACTCTCAACGTCAAACGGGAAGAACAAACCCTCAATCTTTCTGTTATTCCCCAACCTGGAGACGACGGAAAAGGAAAAATTGGGGTCTTACTTTCTCCCAATGGGGAAGTAGTACGGAAACGTCCCGATAATCTCATTGAACCGTTTAGTCAAGGCGCTCAAGAATACCAACGGATTTTTACCCTCACCTTTCAAGGCTTAGGACAACTGGTGAGTAACTTTCAAGAATCTGCCGAACAAGTTGCCGGTCCCGTCGCTATTGTCGCAGTCGGTGCTAACATCGCCAGTTCGGATGCTAGTAGTTTATATCAATTTGCGGCTTTAATTAGCATCAATTTGGGGATTATCAACATCCTTCCTTTACCCGTTTTAGACGGCGGTCAATTGGTGTTTCTCCTTTTAGAGGGGATTCGGGGTAAACCCTTACCGACAAAAATCCAAGATGGGATTATGCAAACGGGAGTTGTGGTTTTGCTGGGTTTAGCAATTTTCTTAGTGATTCGAGATACAGCAAACTTAGCAGTGGTTCAAGACTTGTTCCAACAATGATCTCTTCTCCTCAAAAACGAGCCTTAGCACTGCTCGATCGACTCAAAGCGTTATATCCCAATGCCACTTGTACCCTCAATTATGAGACCCCTGTACAACTATTAGTGGCAACGATTCTTTCTGCCCAATGTACGGATGAACGAGTCAACAAAGTTACCCCAGACTTGTTTGCTCGTTTTCCCGATGCAGAAACCATGGCAAAAGCCAACAGAGAAGAAATCGAAACTCTCATTCGTTCCACAGGATTCTATCGCAATAAAGCGAAAAACATTCAAGGAGCGTGTGAGATGATTGTCTCTGACTTTCAGGGGAAAGTTCCAGATACAATGGAAGACCTCTTAAAATTACCTGGTGTAGCGAGGAAAACTGCAAATGTGGTACTCGCTCATGCTTATGGGGTGAATGCTGGCGTAACGGTAGATACTCACGTTAAACGCCTCTCTCATCGTCTTGGATTAACCGAACATAATGATCCCAAACGCATCGAGAAGGATTTAATGGCGCTGTTACCCCAGCCAGACTGGGAAAATTGGTCAATTCGACTAATTTATCACGGTCGCGCTGTGTGTAAAGCCAAACAACCTTTGTGTGAAGTTTGTACTTTAGCTGATCTCTGTCCATTTCCTAGATAAAAAGTAGATGAAAAGTAGGTTGGGTGGAGTTTACGAAACCCAACACCAATATTCGTTATTCGTTATTCGTTATTTGTTATTTGTTGTTTGTTATTTGTTGTTTGTTATTTGTTATTGGTTGTTGATCACTGGTCACTGTTTACTGGTCACTGATTACTGGTCACTGGTCACTGGTCACTGATTACTGGTCACTGGTCACTGGTCACTGATCACTGGTCACTGATCAATTACCTGAACCTGATATAACTGTTTCCCCAAGAAAAAAGTAAATTCGGTAGGATAGTTAAGCAGTGTTTTTAGTAAATTAATTCCCTAATGGCAAAAAAAGCAATGATTGAGCGCGAGAAAAAGCGCCAAAGATTAGTCGAGAAATACGCAGACAAACGAGCCGAATTAAAAGAGCAAATTAGAACTTCGACTTCTCCCAGAGAACGATTCCAGTTACAGCGTGAATTACAACGGCTTCCTCGCGCCAGTTCTCGCACTCGTCTCCGCAACCGTTGTCAAGTAACGGGTCGCCCTCGTGGTTATTATCGTGATTTTGGACTTTCTCGTAATGTGTTTCGGGAATGGGCGCACAATGGATATTTACCTGGTGTTGTAAAGTCCAGTTGGTAATTTAATTAGATTATTAGGTAGGGATGTTTTTTGAAATATCTCTACCTATGTAGCAATTCCAGATGATTTGTAATTTTTTTGCCCCCAAACCCCCAATAGTGGGGGCTTCCATGAATTAAGTTTTTCCAATCTCATTTAGAATTTGTAATTTTTTTGCCCCCAAACCCCCAATAGTGGGGGCTTCCATGAATCAAGTTTTTCCAATCTCATTTAGAATTTGTAATTTGTTTGCCCCCAAACCCCCAATGGTGGGGGCTTCCATGAATCAAGTTTTTCCAATCTCATTTAGAATTTGTAATTTTTTTGCCCCCAAACCCCCAATAGTGGGGGCTTCCATGAGTCAAGTTTTTCCAATCTCATTTAGAATTTGTAATTTGTTTGCCCCCAAACCCCCAATAGTGGGGGCTTCCATGAATTAAGTTTTTCCAATCTCATTTAGAATTTGTAATTTTTTTGCCCCCAAACCCCCAATAGTGGGGGCTTCCATGAATCAAGTTTTTCCGCTCTCATTTAGAATTTGTAATTTTTTTGCCCCCAAACCCCCAATAGTGGGGGCTTCCATGAATCAAGTTTTTGCAATCTCATTTAGAATTTGTAATTTTTTTGCCCCCAAACCCCCAATAGTGGGGGCTTCCATGAATTAAGTTTTTCCAATCTCATTTAGAATTTGTAATTTTTTTGCCCCCAAACCCCCAATAGTGGCAGGGCTGTTTCATTCTCGGGGTCAAAATTGAATGCGATCGCCTGAACCCCTTATTGTACGTTCGATCGAACGCTTTTTCTTACTTTTTGACTTATTCATAAGAAAAAAGCCGTAAAACCCCGGTTATTCCTAACATCTGGAACAAGCAAAAAAATAGAATGAAACAGCCCTGCCAATAGTGGGGGCTTCCATGAATTAAGTTTTTCCAATCTCATTTAGAATTTGTAATTTTTTTGCCCCCAAACCCCCAATAGTGGGGGCTTCCATGAATTAAGTTTTTCCGCTCTCATTATGATTTTTCAGGAATTTTCTGTAACTGTTGCTGTAAGGATTCCCCAGAGTGAATCGTTAGCCCAGAAAAACGGCTGTTTAAGGTCGGTGCTGATTCCTCTGTGGGGAAGAATAACCAACGACTCCCACGAGGTAGATCATTAATTTCATTCCCATCACTGGTTAACCAGATTAAAGGAAGAGAGGGTGGTGTTTCCCGTTGGGTTTCTTGAAACTGTACCGCAGCTAGGGTTTCTAAAACTTCCTGTTAAGATTGAATTAACCCCGCTTGCGCTGTCAAGAGTTTAACGTTGAGTTGACTACGAAGCGCGTAAAAATAAAGCGATGCGGCGACGATGACTGCATCTTCAAACCTTTCTGCATTCCAGCGCGATCGCGCTGTTGAGACAGATTACCACATATTGCCCCCCGATCGACAATTCTAATTCTCTCACTCGTAATTCTCCATACCGCGCACTACTCCGCCAATGAATCAATGGCTTTCGCTTTGGCGACACGATGGCGAGAACTCCAGAATAGTCCTAAAGGCGTAGCTGTGCGTAAATCCACTTTTGACCAGTGATAAATTCCGCGTTGGGTGGAGTCAGTGCTATAAATCCAGCTATAACTGTCTTGAGGGGGAATAAGCTCGATCGAGCGTTTTGCTGGTTTTCCGAAACCATCGGGTAGATGATCAATTACCTGTAACAGGGTTTTCGGTTGCGAGGTGGGATTTTCAACAATAATTTCTAAGGTTAGCGTATCACCCGCGCTGATGGGATAAATGGTCGATCGTCGCACCTGAAGCGATTTTAATACTCTTGGGGGAAGCGCCGCCGCCAACCCTTAACTGGAAACATTTTGTTCTAATAGTAATTTGCTTTGTTTCACTTGATCAGGAATTTCGATCGGGTAATCTCCCGTAAAGCAAGCGGAACAAAAATGATCGGGATTTTCGCGAGTTGCTTTGAGCATTCCTTCCCAACTTAAATAAGCTAAAGAATCAACGCCAATTTGGGCGGCAATTTCATCCACTGATTTAGTTGCTGCGATCAGTTGATCTTGGCTATCGGTATCAATACCATAGAAACAAGGATGAGTGACAGGAGGGGAGGAAATTCTCATGTGAACTTCTGTAGCACCCGCATCTCGTAACGCCTGGACAATTTTACGGCTGGTTGTTCCTCGAACGATCGAGTCATCCACCATAATAATCCGTTTCCCACTAATCACATCTTTTAGCGGATTTAACTTCATGCGAATCCCTGCTTCGCGCATACTTTGGGTGGGTTGGATAAACGTTCGTCCCACATAACGGTTTTTAATTAAGCCTTCTTCAAAGGTAATTCCAGACTGATGAGAAAACCCGATCGCGGCGGGAACACCAGAATCAGGGACGGGAATCACAGAATCAGCTTCTACATAGGATTCTTGTGCTAGTTGTTGTCCTAACCGTAGCCGATAGCTGTAAAGGGATTCTTGATTGACCATGCTATCAGGACGGGAAAAATAAATCATCTCAAACACACATAATTTTGGTTCTGGCTTGGTTGACCAGTGAAATGAAGCTAACCCTTTTTCTGTAATCCATACCATCTCGCCAGGTTCGACATCTCGCAAATAATCCGCCCCGATAATGTCTAAACCAGCAGTTTCGGAAGCGAGAACATAATGTTGAGAGTCACTACCAAATGTCCCAATAACTAAGGGACGAATCCCGTGCGGATCACGAACGCCCATTAACCCTTCTGGTGTCCCGATAACAAGGCTGTAAGCCCCCTGACACCGATTAAAGGCACTTTTTGCCGCGTCGAGCCAATCTTTCCCTGATTCTAGTTCTTGGGCGATCGCAACGGCAATCATTTCTGAATCGGTGGTAGAAATTAACTCGTAATCGTCTTTTTCTAGGGTTCTTTTTAAGTCTGGGGCATTGACAAGATTCCCATTATGTGCAAGCGCGATCGAGCCGATACGACTAGGAACAACTACGGGTTGAGCATTGGCAATGAGACTCGACCCAGTTGTCGAGTAGCGAGTGTGACCCACTGCATAGTTACCTGGAAGCTGTAACAGGCTTTCCTCATCAAAAACACGAGCAACTAGCCCCATATCTTTATGGAGACGAACCCCGTCAGGATTAAATGTGGCGATTCCTGCCGATTCTTGACCGCGATGTTGAAGGGCATACAGTCCAAAGTAAGTTAACTTGGCAACATCCTCGCCTGGGGAATAAACCCCAAAGACGGCGCAAGCCTCTTCTGGTTTATCTGGGGGTTCGTTGACTGGGAGAGCAGTGGGATATGACATAGGGCAACAGGGGATAGTTTACCCCATTGATCTTAACAATCCCTTAACAGAAAAGACAAGGTCAAGAGTAGGTTGGGTGGAGAGAAGCGAAACCCAACCTTTTACAGTGACCAGTGATCAGTGATCAGTGATCAGTAAACAGTAAATAGTGAATAGTAAGCAATTTCGGTTTCATCAACGCCGCCCAACCAATATTTGATTATTGGGTTTGCGCTTGTTTTAATAGGGAGTCAGCAAAGGCGATCGCGTTTTCATCGTTATCACCGCCAGCGAGTTGGGCGAGTTCGTTTCGTCTAGTGTCTGCATCATTTAATCGGATGACAGAGACGGTCGTTCGAGAGGAGGAAAATTGTTTTTCGACCCGAAAATGGAAATCAGCAAGCGCCGCCACTAACGGTTGGTGGGTCACACAGAGAACCTGTTGCAGTTGGGCAATTCGTCGTAATTTCTGCCCGATCGCGTTGGCAACTCGTCCCGAAACGCCTGTGTCGATTTCATCGAAAACAAGGGTTTGTAATTTTTGTTCGGTACTGGAAAAACAGGCTTTCAATGCTAGTAAAAATCGGCTCATTTCTCCGCCTGATGCGGTTTCGGAAAGGGGTTTTGGTGCTTCTCCTGGATTGGGGCTAAAGTAGTAATTCACTTGTTCTGCGCCTTGGGCGCTGGGAGTGATGGGAGTCAGGGTACAGTAAAATTGCACTTTCGCCATGGCGAGGGGTTTGAGTTCACTAATCAATTGTTTTTCTAGTCGAGTGGCTGCGTCTTGTCGCTGTTTGCTGAGGAGATCACAACTTTCGATTAAAGTCTGATAAGCGGTGTTGGCTTGTTCTTCTAGGGTGTCTAAAGATTGTTCGTTGTCGTTGAGTCGATCGAGTTCGCTTTCGAGATGGGCTTGATGTTCGATCGCGGCTTTTAAATCAGGGCCATATTTCCGACAAATTTGTTTTAGGGTACGAATGCGGTCTTCTACTTCTGCGAGTCGATCGGGGTCTGATTCTAAGCCTTCCCCGTAAGCATAAATTTGTTGTCCCGCTTCTACAATTTGAGTCATGGCATTTTTTACCATGTCCAAAATTGGTGTTAGTTGTGAGTCATACTGTACCATTTCTGCGAGAGTATTTTCCGCTTCCGTGAGAATGTCGGTTCCGGCTGCAGTTTCGTCATCTCGCTGGTATAAGGTTTGATAAACCTGGTAACTCAGTTGTTGCAATTCTACCGCATGGAGTAATCGATCGTGCTCTTGTTCTTTCTCTTCTAATTCCGTCGCTGTGTCTAATTGCGCGGCTTGCAGTTCTTGTAACTGGTAATTAATCCAATCTAACCGTTGTAATCGTTCTTGTTCCGTTTGCCGACGATTTTCTAAAGCTTGCTTGGCTTTGCTATAAGTTTCGTAAGCAGAGGCGACTTTTTTTCGTTGCGCTAATAAGGATTGTCCGCCATAGGTGTCGAGAAGTTCCCGTTGTCGCGCTGGAATCATTAACGCCACCGTTTGACCTTGGGCGGTAATTTCCACTAGATAACGACGAAATTCGTTAATCAGTTGGCGATTGACTAAAATACCATTAATGCGCGATCGCGATCTAAGCCCAGTCGGTTTAAGGGTCATTTCTCGGCTACAAACAACGGTGGTTTCATCGGGGGGATCAATTTCTTGCTCTTCCAACCAATTTTGAATCGGAGGAGTGAGGGAAAATGTCGCCTCGACCAAGGCTTTTTCGCTTCCTGTGCGAATGAAACGGCTGTTCACCTTCCCCCCCAAAGCCGCATCGATCGCGTCTAAAATGATGGATTTTCCCGCCCCTGTTTCCCCCGTGAGAACATTTAATCCAGCGCCTAATTCCAGTTCCAATTGATCCACTAAAGCAAAATTCTCGATTTTGAGGGAAATTAGCATTTGTTGTTATTTGGGTTGCGTCGGTTAGTGGTTGTATCCCCATACATTTTAAGGTTGAGTTCTCAGGAAAGCAATTGCTGACACTTAACCTCATAACACGAATGAAACTACTGGTATAGCAATTCTATAATAATTTGTAAAAAGTTGATTCACTAAAGCCCCCCAAATTTGGGCCGGAGCGAAGGTGAGGATTGGGGGGCAAAATTGCTATATGATGAGAACAAGTGTTGACTAGAAACTCGTTAAAGACGATCGCTTCTTTGATTAATCGAGATGCTATAAGATCAATGAGACTATTATCAGTAAGGAGAGAAAACATTGAAGCGGTTAGCCCTCATTAGCGTCTCAGACAAAACAGGAATCGTCGATTTTGCCCAGCAGTTAGTCTCAACCTTTGATTTCGAGATTGTCAGTAGTGGTGGAACTGCTAAAACCTTGATGGAAGCTGGGATTACAGTGACCAAAGTTTCCGACTACACGGGATCACCAGAAATTTTGGGGGGACGAGTAAAAACCCTTCATCCTCGCATTCATGGTGGTATTCTAGCACGGCGCGATCGAGCAGACGATCAAACGGACATGGAAACCAATCAGATTCGTCCTTTTGATTTAATTGTCGTCAATCTTTATCCTTTTGTTGCCACCATCAGTAAACCTGATGTTACCGTTACCGAAGCGATCGAAAATATAGATATAGGTGGCCCGGCGATGTTACGCGCGGCGGCGAAAAACTATCAGCATCTCACCGTCATCTCTAACCCCAAACGCTACGAAGCCTATCTAGAAGAATTACGCCACAGCAATGGACAACCCTCCCTCAATTTCCGTCAAACTTGCGCCTTAGAAACCTTCACCCTTACGGCTGAGTATGACCAAGCCATCAGCGCCTATCTCGCTCAAATTAACGAAGAAACGGTCACTCCCCTACCGCTACAATTTAGTTTAATGGGAACACAACGCCAAGCGCTACGTTACGGAGAAAATCCCCATCAAACTGCTACCTGGTATCAAACGGGAAGCACTCCCACCGGTTGGGCGGCTGCAAACCAACTACAAGGGAAAGAACTCAGTTACAATAATTTAGTGGATTTAGAAGCAGTGCGACGCATTATTAATGAGTTTACCGAGCAACCAACTGCTGCCATTCTTAAACATACCAATCCCTGTGGTATCGCGTCAGCCAATGATTTAAGAAGCGCTTACGAAAATGCCTTCGCTGGTGATTCTGTTTCCGCATTTGGCGGTATTGTTGCTGTTAATCGCACCATTGATGAAAGTACCGCGATCGCAATGACACAAACCTTTTTAGAATGTGTGGTTGCTCCCGATTGTAGCGAAGAAGCGCGAGCTATATTGGCGAAAAAATCAAATCTGCGAGTGCTAATTTCCCCGAACTTGCAAACTGAACCGCAAGAAATGGTTAAAGTGATTGCTGGCGGATTTTTAGTGCAAACGATCGATGATACGCCTGATGATTCTAGTCAGTGGCAAGTTGTGACAGAAAAACAGCCCACAACGGAACAGTTAGCAGAAATGATGTTTGCCTGGAAAGCTGCCAAGCACGTGAAATCAAACGCGATCGTCGTCACACGCAAGCAAGCAACGATCGGCATTGGTGCTGGGCAAATGAACCGTGTTGGTGCGGTGGAAATTGCCCTCAAACAAGCGGAAGAAAAGACAGAAGGGGCAATTTTAGCCAGTGATGGTTTCTTTCCCTTTGATGACTCAGTACGCACCGCGGCGGCGGCTGGTATTACGGGAATCATTCAACCTGGCGGATCACGTCGTGATGAAGATTCAATTAAAGCCGCGAATGAACTGGGTTTAGTGATGATTTTCACTGGAACTCGTCATTTCCTCCACTGATGACCAAAACCAGTCAGTTACCGCTAGTTCTAAATAAAACCTAATGTAGTATAGCGCTACGCGCTAGGCAAAAGGCAAGAGGCTTGCATGCAAGAGTAAGGTATAGGTGAGTTTCAACATTTTGGAATGTCCTAACCTAATTTTGTAGCGCTATAACAGCAAATGCTCGATCGCTTATTAATTCACTGATCACTGATCACTGGTCACTGGTCACTGATTACTGATCACTGGTCACTGGTCACTGGGAATCAAGAAGTGAGAAGAGAGAATTTAGAAGTGAGTTTAAATGCCTATTTTTCTCTTTTCTCTCTACTCGTTTCTTAATGACTGGTCACTGGTCACTGGTCACTGGTCACTGATTACTGGTCACTGGTCACTGGTCACTGGTCACTGATTAAATGGTTTCGTCTGATTCTGATTTGTCTCGTACTCCTTGTACAATACGAGATAACTCTGATTTTTCATCCGCAGAAATTCGAGTTGGTGCGCCACTAATAATCCGTTCATAATTACGGAATGAGGCTTTAATTTCGGGGCCTTCTTCTGCGATAATATATTCCCGAATCCCTTTATCATGCCATGATCCTCGCATTTTAAAGACATTAATTGCTCGTGACATTTCTCCCCGAATTTCTACATATTGCAACATGATAATTGTGTCCGTAATTGTTGAAATATGAGAATCTGTAATTGAGTGTGACCCCATGAATTGGTCCGTTGTATTGGTAAAAAAGCCTGTAATTTCTTCTTGTTTCGCGTAACCCGTTACCCCAATAACAAACTGACGAAACGCATTTTCGGTGACACCTCTTGCTAAAGCTGAAAGAGAATCAATGGCAATTCGTCCAGGCTTGAAATCTTCAATTTCTGATTTAATTGTTTGTAAATGATCTTCTAATCCTGCTGATTCGGGATAAGTACATAGTAACTTTAATAAACCCTTTTCTTCTAACTCTTCAAAATCAATTCCCCATGAGTAAGCATTCCGAGATAATTGAGCGCGGGATTCTTCATAAGCAAATAAAATCACTCGTTCTCCTTTTAAACATCCCTCTTCTAAAAATTTACTGACTAAAAGGGTTTTTCCTGTTCCCGTTGCGCCAGTGGCTAAAATAATTGAATCTTTAAAAAATCCGCCTCCACACATTTCATCAAGGGTTTTAATTCCAGAAGAAACTCGCTCATTAGAAGAGCGTTGAGTTAAGCGCATCGCACCGAGAGGAAAGATATTAATCCCATCACGATTAATCGTAAATGGATATTCTCCTTTCATGTGCGTTGTTCCCCGTAATTTTAAAATTTCTACGGTGCGGCGACGACGTTCTCCTTCTAAAACATTGCGAACAATAACAACATTATCAGAAACAAATTCTTCCACACCAAACCGCGCTACAGCGCCATATTCTTGTTCCCTTTCTGTTGTCATAATGGAACTGACACCGATTTGTTTTAAACGCGCGGATAAGCGGAAAATTTCTCTCCGAATTAATCCCACACCGTCATATTGTTGAAAAATTGCTGTTACTGAATCAATAGAAACTCGTTTCGCTTTGTATTTCCGAATTGCGTATTGAATGCGCTCAATCAGTGCGGAAAGATCAAAATTTCCAACTACTTCTTGACCTTCTGGATCAGGAGACGCATCTAAAATAAACAGTTTTCCTTGTTCAATTAAGGATTGTAAATCCCAACCAAAACTGGAGGCATTAATGATAATATCAGCAGGAGATTCTTCAAAGGTGACAAAGACTCCTGCTTCATCAAATTGAGTAATGCCGTTATAAAGAAATTGAACCGCAAGCAGGGTTTTTCCTGTTCCTGATGTGCCACTAACTAAAGTTGTTCGACCGATCGGGATGCCACCATGACTGATTTCATCGAATCCTTCAATCATGGTTTTTAGTTTTTGAATGCTCGGTATTGATTGCTCTTTTTTTTGCTTGTCTTGCTCAACCATTATCTTTTTAATTTTAAGTTTTCAACCTGATCAATAAATAATTTTATTCGGGAAATTCCTCTTCTTGGCTATCACCAATTTCTTCATAAAGTAAGTCTAAACCAATTAAGACTTTTTCTCGATCGGATAAATCGCCGATAATTTTTCTCACGGGAGGCGGTAATACTTTGGCAAGGGTTGGGGTGGCTAAAATTTTGTCTTCTTCTGCTAACTGCGGATTTTTCAGAACATCAATTACTTTTAAGGCGTAAACTCCTTGAAAATCTTTTTCTAAAATTCCTTTTAGGGTATTAAGAGCGCGAACCGATTCGGGAGTATTGCCAGCAACATAGAGTTTTAAAACATAAGTTCTTTTCGAGGAGGTATTCATAAAAATGCCAATTAATTACTTAACTAATGACTACCTAAATTATACCTTATCGAGTGACTTTAGTGGGAAGAGAACGTCGATACATTTCGCAAAGATGAGCGACAATATCAATTAAAGTTAGACGATAATCTAAAAGAATTTCATCACTACGACCTTCGAGTTTTAAGTGTTGGGAAAACTGTTCGATTAGATTCATGTGAATTTCCATAATATGGGAAACAGAAAGGTTAGCGAAAAAGGCTCTGGTGACAAATTGATCAATTCTTGAGTTGACCTCGGTTGCATTGCTAAAGTATTCGAGTAGAATCAAACGATATTCTTCGGTTAATTCGGTGAGTAATTCTTGTTTTTCTTCACTAGAAAGATTGTTAAAAAAATCTTCAGGTTTTCGTTTATAGTACACTCCTTTATACCCAAGTCGCTCTTGTAGTTTTTCTGTTAAACGATGTTGCTTAATTGTTAAAAATTCATTAATGTGTTCAATCTCTGCTTGTGGCTTTCGATCGGGTGTCAGTTGGAGGAAATCCCTGATTGCGTCGTCGATCGCGCTAGAAGTGTCCGATAAACTTTCAAGGAAAAGATACTTTTGAGCAGGATGATAAACTAAAGCCTGATTCTCATTTGCTGAGGTTAAAATAACAGCAGGTAACAGTTTACCGTCCTGTTTTAACCGCGTCAGCATCTCTTCTAAACCTTCACACTGGTGTAAAATTAAGCAGTCGATCTGCTCAGTTTGATCCCATACGGACTCCCAGAGAGCATCGGATGAATTAAAAACGCGCAAATCATAATGATTATTGCTTAAAATCTTTTGTAGAGATTGTGCAAGATCATCGTTGACCGTAAATAAACCAAGAAAAATTTGAGCAGACAAAGTTTAAATCAGGGGTAAAAAGTATGCGACAAACATGGGGATGGTCAAGACAGAGTTTTGAGTTGTGATCAGCTTCTGTATATCCCTTTATAAAAATTTAACATTTTCATGCGAACAAACAGCAGCCAGAGCCAAATAATTATGGAAGGGAAAACTCCCATGTCCACCGTTAATCCGACGTTAGAACAATTTATCAAGTTCGTTCCCTATTGTCAGTCCCAAAATAGTCTGGAAACGATGCTTTCGTCTTTTGGGGATTACAATCGCGACTTTCTGGTTGTTGTTAACAATAATAATATCCCCTTGGGAATCATTTCGGCGGGAACAGCTTTACGAGCCAAAACTGACAATAACTATTCTTTTCATGGGGTAACGGCTTTGTTATCTCCCGTTTCCACTGTATCAGAACAGTTAACCTTACAACAGTTACTTCCCTATTTAGAAAGAGCAGCCACAGAGGAAAAATTTTTAGTGGTGGATGCGAGGGGAAAATTGCGAGGGGAATTAGATACAGAAAGCATTTTACAAGTGCTGTTAAGAAGTCAGAAGCCATCCCCAGAAAAGAATTTTACTTCTTTATTGGATTTTTTAGATCAGTTTCCTCTCCCGTTGATGTTACAGACAAAAGAAGGGAAACTTCTCCATAAAAACAGCAGTTGGGGAGAAAAAATCTGTACACAGGCGGAAAATTGTTGTTTATTAACCCCGAAACTCTCGGAAGACGTAGAGAAGCAATGGTGTAATCTGATTTCTTCACCGTCTGTTTCTACTTCTAGGAAGGTTTCAGGAAAAAATAGTCGTTGTCCATTGTTTCCTCTAACCATGAAAGACAATCTCAATATTCCAGGGGTTTGGCAATTTACAACTCTCAATCTTCCCAATAGTGAGTTGGGTTCTCTCTGGTTGGTTCTGGCAACAGATATTAGCGAACAGAGACAGTTATGTAAAGAGTTGGCGGCGAAAAATGCTGATTTGGTTCAGTTGAATCGTCTTAAGGATGAGTTTTTGGCTTGTATTACCCATGAGTTGAAGAGTCCACTGACAGCAATTGTTGGGTTGTCGAATTTAATGGGGGAAAAAAGCATTGGGGATTTAAATGAACGTCAACAACGGTATGTTAAACAGATTTATCAAAGTGGTCGTCAGTTGATGAATTTGGTGAATGATTTGTTGGATTTGGCGCGTTTGGAAACGGGACAGTTACAATTACATCCAGAGGTGGTGAATGTAAAACAGGTTTGCGATCGAGCCTACGAAGAAGCCAGACAACAAACGCCAGATTTTGCTCCTCAGTTTACGTTCAATTTAGAACCGAATTTAGAAACGATCATTGCGGATGAACTGCGGTTGCGTCAGATGTTGGTTCATTTGCTTGCTAACGCCCAAAAATTTACCGCAGAGGAAGGGGAAATGGGGTTAGAGGTGAACGCATGGGAAGGATGGATTGCGTTTACGGTTTGGGATACAGGAATGGGGATTCCAGAAGCCTCTCAACATTTAATTTTCCAGAAGTTTCAACAGTTAGAAGACCCAATGACGCGACAATTTTCGGGAACAGGGTTAGGATTAGTGTTAACGCAACGATTGGCGCAAGCTCACGGCGGGGATGTGTCTTTTATTTCGGAAGAGGGAAAAGGCTCTCAGTTTACGCTTTTGCTTCCTCCCACACCCGCACCGAAACCGTTTCCATCTCAGGCGCATTCCCAACAGCAAGGGGGAAAACTGGTGTTGGTGGTGGAAGCCGTGCCGCAATATTTGAAGGAAATCACAAAACAATTGCAAGAATTAGGGTATCGGGTCGCGATCGCGCGGTCAGGAACGGAAGCACTGTTAAAAGCTCGCACCTTTCAACCTTGCACTATTTTACTAAATCCTGTGTTACCGCTTCTATCGGGTTGGGATGTCTTGACGTTAATTAAATCTCATCCGAGTAGTTGTCATCTTCCCGTTGTTGTGACTGGAACTCGTGGGGAAAAAGAAGAAGCGATGAACAATGGCGCTGATGCGTTTCTGACGTTACCAGTGGCGAAGGGAAGTCTTGAGGATGTCCTGTTGGCTTGTGCTGCACCGCGTTCCCCTTATCGTAAATGTTTGACGGTTCTCCGTCTTCATTATGCCGATCTGAATGCACCCCCGAAGCGCGATCGGATCACAGAAATTCTCAGTAGCCCCCCAGAAACCAGCCCTAAAAATGTCAATTATCGAATTTTAGAAGCGGATGATCCCGAACAAGCGGAACTATTACAGCGAATTTGGCATCCTGATGTCTTATTACTGACTGGTGACAACATTCCGCGTTCTTTCATTACCGCCATCAGTGAACAAGATACACTCCCCAATTTACCTCTCGTGTGTTTAGAGACGGAAAGCGCTCGATATGCTCACCAAACTGGAAAGTTATCGGTTTATCCTTGTTTAAAGCCGATTACCTCTCAACATACCCTTTGGTCAGTTTTACGGTTTGCGGCGGGTATTAGCCCCCCACCGCGCAAAACAGCGCCTTATGTGGTGGTTGCGGATGGGAAACGGTTAAATCAAAAGGTTTCGGTTTCTCCTCATCGCGGTTCGGAGTGGTTAAATGCTTTTGTTCAGTATCTCACAACCGCAGGTTATCGGACTTCTCTTTCCCATTCTTGGGAGGAAGTCTATCAACAAGCAGAAAATCAGGGAGCAGACCTGTTATTGTTAGACTTGAAAGGGACGGAAAGCAATGCTGAAGCGATCGCAGGATTAGAGAATTTACGCTCGATCGAGCATTTACCCATTATTGCCATTGCTCCCCCACAGCAACTGCTACAGGATGAAACCTTACATCAGCTTCTCACTGAGGTTGCCACTAAAATCTTACCCAATCATCCTCAATCTATGTTAGAACTGCTGAGGATTCTAGAAGAACAAATGGGGAATGATAACCAGTCGGTTGGGTAGAGACGTTCCATGGCACGTCTCCAAGGGAAACCCAACCTTTTAGAGTGACCAGTGATCAGTGATCAGTGATCAGTAAACAGTGAATAGTAAGCAATTAATTCGTAACAGATTGTAAGCTACTAAGTAACTGATTAGATCAAGCACAACTGGTGACTGGTCACTGATTGCTGTTGGGTTTGGTTACCTCCACCCAACCTACAATAGACTCATCGCTAAAGTTAGTGGCAAACTCTGAATTTTGCCTTTTGCTGTGATTTACATTACTAGATAAGCTAACGATAAATACTTTTACGATGTCCAACTTTAACAATCTCTATAGTTAGGACGCTGGGAAATACCGAATAAACTACCCTATAATTTCCTATTCTGATACGGTAAGTATTCTCAGTTCCCTTCAGCTTTTTACTGCTTCTAGGGTGTGGATTTTCAGCTAAAACTGCTACTGCCTCAAGAATTTTAGATATTATTGTCTTATCAAGTTTTTTGATCTCTTTTTTAGCAGATTGTTTCCACTCAATTTTATATAGAGCCATCTTCCTTTAATTCAGCGATCAAATCTTGATGAGAGGTAGTCGGTTCTTCCCTTCTTTCAGCCACAGCTGCTAAATCTTCTATGTCCTCGATTAATTCTTCAAACTCAGAGATTGGTAAGATGACAGATTTTTTTTCGCCTCGTTGATCTGTAATATATTCTGGGTGAAGATCATGTAATCCAATCATCGTCAATACCTCCTCTAACTTGTTGTCTGATTAACAATCATTAACATAGTACCATCTTCCTAAGCCCAATTTTCCAAGACAATTAGCAGATCAAAATCACTTTGTGGAGTGACGGGTAGGATAAACGTCTGGGGAAACCCCAGACACCACTCCCTGATGAAGTAAGATTAAGCAACTTGCATTCCAAAACTAGGAATGAGAAACCATAGTTTCCCCAGATTGGACAATTCTTAAACCTTCTTTTAGAGCATTTAAACGAGAATCCATCCAATTTTGATCCGCAATTAAACCCGCAACTCCTAAAGTTTCGAGACGGCTTTTTACTTTTCCAGTTGCGCCAACAATTATCACTTCTCGTCCCGCATCGATCGCTTCTTGAATGGCATTTTCTAAGGTTAAAGAAGAAGTTACACCTAACACGGGAACTTCCCCTAAATCCACAATTAAAACATCATAATTCTCGATCGCGCGGTGTTCTCTGGAAATCGCTTTTGCTACGCCAAAAATCATCGGACCACTGAGATGGAATAATAAAACGCGCCCATTGGCAGCATCTAAAACTTTGCTTTCTTCAGGAGAAAGAACAATTTGATCATCAGCATCAGTAATGGCTTTAACGGAATTCGATTGTAATTGGGAGAGTCGATCGATGGTGAGAATATTAGCAATAAATAATCCCACAGCAACGGCAATCATTAAGTCAACAAATACCGTTAATAAGACCACACCATAAACAATTCCCGCAGCTTTCCAGGAAATTTTGTGAACTCGTTTCAGGAATCCCCAATCAATAATATTAATTCCCACTTTTAAGACAATTCCCGCTAAAACCGATAAAGGAATCCCAGAGGTTAAAGGAGCAGCCCATAAAACAATAATTAACAGAATTAAAGCACGAGTAATGCCAGATAAAGCCGTTCGTCCTCCTGCTTGAATATTAACCACAGTTGGCGTTGTTGCGCCTGAACCAGCAATTCCCCCACATAATCCTGTAATAATATTTGCGATTCCTTGACCGACTAATTCTTTATTTGATTTGTGTTCTTGTCGAGTTAAACCATCAGAAACCACGCAAGTTAATAAGCAATCGATCGAACCGACTGTTCCTAAAATAATGGCATTAACAAACATTAACCGTAAATTTTCACCGCTAAATGTCGGCATCTGTAACTGAGGTAAACCTGGCGTAATTTCCCCAATTGTGCCAATGGTTCTGATTTCTACCCCATTTAAAAGAAACATTGAAACCAATGTTCCAATGATGAGAGCGATTAATTGTGGTGGAACAATATTTTTCCATCGAGAGGGATATAAAAAGAGAATTACTAAGGTAATGATTCCCAAAAGTGTCTCCCAAGGATTCAGATTTGCAATTAACATGGGAAGATTTTTAATCACCCCAATTGCTCCTCCTTTTGGGGTTTCTTGTCCTAAAAACGGTGCTAGTTGTACAAAAATTAAAATTACCCCAATGCCAGTCATAAAACCTGAAATGACATTATAGGGAAGCATGGTAATATAACGCCCTAAGCGCAACACCCCAAAGAGAATCTGAAACCCTCCCGCCATCATCACTACGGTAAAAGCCATCGCTAAACCCGTTTCAGGATGACTAGCGGTTAATTCAGCAATTACAGCCGTTACAATTACTGTCATTGGACCGGTTGGTTCAGAAATTAGACTGGGCGCACCACCAAATAAAGCGGCGAAAAACCCCACTAAAATTGCTCCCCACAAACCAGCAGCCGCACCAGCGCCAGAAGCAATCCCAAACGCTAACGCCATGGGTAAAGCGACTACCGCAGTCGTGATTCCTCCGAGAATGTCGCCTCTAAGGTTACGAAAATGGATGGTATTCGTAATTTTCATTTAATATAGTTCTCCTCTGTCTAGAGTCGATTTTATTTTCCTAACGAGATAACAATACAAGAATTTGGGGACTGATTAATACCTGTGAGGCGTTACTAAATTGGTCTATGTTGGGTTTCGTCAACTTCACCCATAAAGCGTGACCAGTGATCAGGAATCAGTAAATTATAGTCGTTCCAATTCACTTCTGTAGTGCAGCCATCTTGGCTGCTACTAGAGAGCAAGATGCTCCCACTACCTTTAAGCTGCTGTTTTTGATTTGGAATCACTATAATAATGAATCAATCTTTCACTTTTACTGACTAATTAAGTTTGAGAACTACTGGTCACTGGTCACTGGTCACTGGTCACTGATTGTTGTTGGGTTTCGTCTCCTTCACCCAACCTACACCTACGGTTGGGCTTCGTCTCCTTCACCCAACCTACAAGAACTAATCATCTGGGAATTGCCAACAAGCAATTTGTTGGATATTTTTGCTTTCACATTGAATACAGGTGGCATCTTCTTGGGAATCTACCCATTCCTCTCCACAGTCTCGACAGTGACAGAACAGGTTGTTTTGATTCGCAACTTGGATTTTTCGTTGCCATTGTTGGATTAATGGATCATTCTTACTCATGGTTCGATCGGGTAAAGGTAAAATGGGATACTGGAGAACACAAAAGACTTTTTTTAATAAAAATCGTAATGGATTTAATTGCGCTACAACATAAACTTGATAATATTTCGTTCTTGGTGCTGTTTCTGACCATGTTAATTTACTGGGTGGGAACTGCTTTTCGTAACTTGTCTTTCCTTCAGCCCTTGGGAACAGCAGGAATGGCAATTGGCAATTTCTGCATCGCGGGTTTATTGACCGCACGTTGGCTGGAAGCTGGTTATTTTCCCATTAGTAATTTGTATGAGTCGCTGTTTTTTCTCGCTTGGGGTGTAACGGCGGTTCATTTACTGGTGGAGTTAAACACTCAAAATTCTTTACTTGGTGTTTTTAGTGCGCCCTTAGCCATGAGTATCACCGCGTTTGCGGCTTTGAGTCTTCCCCCAGAAATGCAGTCCTCTGAACCTTTAGTTCCTGCTTTAAAGTCCAATTGGTTGATGATGCACGTTAGTGTAATGATGTTGAGTTATGCGACTTTGATGGTGGGGTCTCTCCTCGCGATCGCGTTTTTAATTGTGACGAAAGGAAATTCGGTTGCCCTACAAGGAAGTTCTTTTGGCACAGGAAACGATCGCATCCGTGCCATCAAAAATCAAAATCACTTAGCAACAGTGAGCAATACTGGCAGTGACAACCACACTCAAACCGCAGTTTTAGAGAAATCAGAAACCACAACCGAGACTCAGCTATCCCCTCAACGGTTGAACTTAGCCCAAACCTTAGACAATCTCAGCTACCGTGTCATTGGTTTAGGGTTTCCGTTACTCACCATTGGCATTATTGCTGGTGCAGTTTGGGCAAATGAGGCTTGGGGGTCTTATTGGAGTTGGGACCCGAAAGAAACTTGGGCGTTGATTACTTGGTTAGTTTTTGCTGCCTATCTTCACGCCAGAATTACCAAAGGATGGCAAGGAAAACGACCTGCAATTTTAGCCAGTACAGGATTTGTGGTGGTTTGGATTTGTTATTTAGGGGTAAATTTATTGGGGCAAGGTTTACATTCCTACGGTTGGTTTTTCTAAGTAATAAAACCTGATCAGGTTAGCCCCCTAACCCCCAATATTGGGGGAACGTAGAACGTAGGTTGGGTGGAGTTTACGAAACCCAACCTTTCAGTGACCAGTGACCAGTGATCAGTGACCAGTGATCAGTGACCAATGATCAGTGACCAGTGATCAGTGGCCAGTGACCAGTGAACAAATAACAAATAACGAATAACAAATAACAAATAACAAATAACAAATAACAAATAACGAATAACAAATAACGAATAACAAATAACGAATAACAAATAACGAAATTTGGATAGTTAAGATGAATTGGACAGACTATCACGGGAGATTACATAAAACTCTCCGTCAAAGACGGTTACTCCCGAAACAATCTCGTTTATTAGTCGCTGTGTCTGGCGGACAGGATTCTCTCTCTCTCTTACAGTTATTGTCTGATTTAAAACCAAAATGGGAGTGGGATTTAGCAGTTGCACATTGTGATCATCGCTGGTCGATCGATGCGGGAATGGCGGATCATGTGGAGACAATTGTCGAACGTTTAGGGATGACTTTTTTTCGGATCACCGCAGAAACTCCAGTGGAAGCAACGGAAGCTAGTGCGCGATCGTGGCGGTATCAAGTGCTGAGAAACTGTTGCGAAGAAAATGATTATGATTATGTTGTTACGGGTCACACTAGCACCGATCGAGCGGAAACCCTGCTTTATAATTTAATCAGAGGAAGTGGTAGTGATGGGTTACAGGCGTTAACTTGGGAAAGACCCCTCACCGCAAACATCAATCTTGTGCGTCCCTTGCTTAACTTTTCTCGTGAGGAAACGGAACAATTTTGTGAACAAATGCAACTTCCAATCTGGAAAGATATCGCCAATGATAATCTCAACTATGCCAGAAATCGTCTCCGCAAACAAATTTTTCCCCAACTCAAAGCACATTTTAACCCACAAGTAGAAATCGCGCTTTCTCAAACCGCAGACGTTTTACAAGCAGAAACAGCCTATCTTCAGCAACTCGCCACCGAATTATATGAAAAGGCGTATCATTCAAAACAATCTTTGTGTCGTGAACCTCTAAAAACCGCACCAGTGGCTTTACAACGAAGAGTAATGCGCTTATTTTGGCACACTTATTTTAAGAATACGCACGCTCCCAGCTTCCAACAAATCGAAGAATTAACCGCTTTAATTGATGCTCCCAACCGCAGTCAAACTTCATCCTTTCCCAAAAACATTTATGCTGTCGTTGAATCTGATTTGATCAGTTTTAAATCATTCGTTTAAGGTAAACTATCATCTAATAATTTTCGTACCTGTGCCAATTGATTTTGTTGATCTTCCGAATTAATTTTTTCTGCTTCTGTCGCCACCGTTTCTAATTGTTCACGGATGCTTTGTAACTCTTTTTCTCGTTGATGTAAAATCTCTCCATTTACTTCGACACGAGTCGATAACTCATCCGCTTCTCTTTGAATATCTAACCACTTCGATTCTGATTTATTAATTTCTACGCGAGTATTTTCGCACTCTTGTTGTTGCTCTTTTACTTTCGCTTCCAACTCTTTTACTCGCGCTTGTAAGGTTTCTATTTCTTCATTAACCTGATGAAATTCATCTTCACTATAATCGCGCTGACTATCAATTTTATTAAAAATGGGACTTAAATCGACTTTCGTCACTTCTTCCTCTTCATGTTCTTCACCGCGACGACGTTTGAGGTTTTTTTTATGTTGTTCTAAAATATCCTCTCGCGCCATTAAATTGCGCCGTTGACCCACTAAAGTTTTTTCAAGAAAGCGATACCTATCTTGTTCTTCTGCTAATTCGTTTTTTATATTTTCTTTTTCCTCATTATTTGCTGTTTCTAATTGTGCTTCTAGATCGCGAACGCTTTGTAATTGATAGTCTAACTCTTCCTCTTGATCTTTTACGAAAGAAACCGCACCATCAAAAGATTTTTTCATCGAATTAAATTCTTTTTCTAATTGCTCGATCGGCATTTCCTCTAAAGATTGAATATCAACATCTTGCTGAATTTTTAATTGAGGAGAATTAATCACCAAACGGGATAAAATATCTCGCGCTTCACTTTGTTTTTGTAATTGTGTCCCCAAATAAGTCACAATTTGTTGTTTTGTCTCCAGTTGACTTTGAACTGTAGCTAAACTTTGCTGTGATTGAAGTAAATTCCCTTGTTTTTCTTGAAACTGTTGGCGCAGTTGGCTTAACTGTTCCCAGAGTTCGCGAGCTTGATTTTGTTTGTCTTCTGCTTGTTGTCGCTCCTGATCTAAGGTTTTCCATTGACTTTGGATCGCAGTGGTTTTTTCCAGAACCAAATTTTGGCTTTCCTGAAGCGGTTGAAGCGTGGTTTTTGTCGCCTCGATCGAACGTTCCACCTGTTCCACCAAAGCGCGGAGAGAAGCCGTTTGTTCAGGAGTGAGTCCTTGTTTATCCTTGAGTTCCTCTTGTAGGGTTTCTAAACGCTGTTGTTCACCGCGTAGCTGATTCCATGCGCCTTCTAACTCAGCGCGATCGCTCTCCCATTGTTCCCGTAGCCGTTGAATTTCTGCTCGTTCCTTTTCTAACTGACTGAGTTGTTGTTCCTTTTCCTCTAACGCCTCCTCAGCTTTCTCTAACTCACTTTGACGACGATTTAGTTCTTTGGCTTGTATCCCTAAAGACTCTTTCCAGTCCTCAATTTCTTGTTCTTGTCCCTTCGTTTTTTCTAATTGGCGAGAAAAGGTTTGTAATAAATTAGCGACTCGCGCTCCAGCTAACTCCACCTTACCCTGAACCTGTCGGTTTGCCCCCAAATTTACCGTTACCAACGCCCCCTCACCAAACGCCTGAGTCACATCATCTGTCGAAACCGTTTCCTCTCCTGGAATCGCACTCCAACGATTGTCATTTTGTTGACAAGCCAGCAAATGAAGAACGGTTCTTGTTCCACCCATAAACAGTTTTGTTTGCTTTTTGACTTCTGCAATATAAAGCACAACCCTAATCCTTTTTTATTATTCTGACCACTTCACTTCTGCTAAATTTTACATACTTTGGAAACAATTTTAAGAGAAATGAGCTTAAGGAGATGACATAAATTATAGCAATCTCAAATGAGTCGTTAGAGACTTCAGCCCCCAAATTTAAAAGTGAGATCGATCGAGCGACAAATTCAGGAATTTTTTCCAAGCGTAACGGAGCAAATTCCATTAAAATCGGTACAATCAAGCAGTTGCTTAGATAATGAAGTGAGATCATAATGGTTAACTCAACCGCATTCGGAGAAGAAAACAATCAATCCGCTCTTAACGAAGCAGAAGATTTAAGTGCAGAAATCCAATCTTATGAACCACCAGAAGGAGAACTGCATTTGCGTCTTTATCTTCCTTCTAAAAGAGAACTGGCAATTCCAGCAACAGGGATTCGGGAAGTGGTTTCTCAATCCCCCAGTTTAATCACTCCCATTCCCAACGCTTCAGTCTTGTTATTAGGAACAATGAATTTACGGGGACAAGTGGTTTGGGTTGCCGACTTAGGGCAATTTCTAGGAGAGCCAGGAACTTTAACCACAGAACGCTCAGAGATTCCCGTGATTACCATTGAAGGTGAAGAAATGATCATGGGATTAGCCGTCGAACAAATTGCAGGGATGGAGTGGCTTGAACCAGAAGCGCTAGAAATGGCAAGTAATTTGTCTGATGAAATCGCTCCCTTTATTCTGGGAGAATGGGAAGAAGAAGGCTCGGCTTTGTTATTGCTTGATCCCTCAGCAATTCTGCGTTCAGCACGATGGGCAGCTTAAAAATCAAGGTAAAAAGTCTGAGCAATTATCTAGGAATAAAGTTAGGCTAGAGAAACTAAGTTTACCCAACTAAAATTGTAGAAATATCTCCATTCTTAAAGTTTAAATTATTAAGTAGGTAGTTGCGAGGCGCGAAGGGCAATGGCATCAAGTATTAAAAACCAAAATGATTATGAACGGGCAAAAACTGCCTATATAACGGGAAATTATGAAGAAGCCGCTTCGATCATAGAAAAGTTAGCAGAATCTTCACCCAGTGATCCAGAAATTTTACTGCTCAGAGGTCATATTTATTGCTATTTTCAAGAGTTTGATCAGGCTCGCGAACAATATAATTTAGTGATAGAAAATACAGACAGCGCCGAATATATTGATTGTGCGAATTCTGGACTGGAAACCGTGAGACAGTGGTTAGATGCTCCTTTTCGTGATGATTCGATCGATGAGCCGACCGAAGCATCAGAGTTTCCCTTTGGCGATTTATCAGAAGACGAAATTACTGCAATTTCAGCACTAGATGATGATGACGATGATGAACCTTTAACTAATCTCAAAGACACAGGCTTTTCTCCTTCACAAAACCTCGACAGCACTCATCGCCAAGTGGCGACGGAAATCAGTAATAGTCAAAGGACAAATCTTGATGATGATGATCCTGATACCGCCAAAGCAAGTCCACCAACCCCCACCGCAGAAGAAACCAATGCTAACCAGGCTCTATTTACAACAAGCAATCAGGAGGGGGCTGGATTATTTAGTTCCACCGCGTCTCAACAAGGAACAAATGATCTCTCCTTCGATGGAGAAGGTGAAAGCAACGAACCAATTGTCGAACAAGAACAAGGTCTTCTCGCCTTTTTAGATCAGGTCTCTCTAGCCAAGAAACAACAAATCCTTGCCGACGCGGTGGGAGTAGCTTCGGCGGTGGTGGTCGCTTTGGGGAGTTTTGGTATTTCTTCTTTCGGAGAAAATCAACCTGGCTTCTTTGGTAATTTGGTTAAATCCAGTGCTTTAGGGTTAGTCGGTGGTGTCGGTAGTGGTGCTGTCACTTGGGTAATGGGCGGTTTGGTGGTTAAGCAGGTGAAACGCTCCACAGGAGATTTACAAGCCCAGTTATATGCTGTCCAACAAGGAAATTTACAAGCAAAAGCGACCGTTTATTCTCAAGATGAATTTGGACAACTCGCCACTGGGTTTAATCAGATGACGCGAGTGGTTTCGACTACCACTAAGGAAGCGCAACGGAAAGCACAAGAACAAGAACAAGCGAAAGAAGATTTACAGCGTCAGGTGATTCGCTTACTGGATGACGTGGAAGGCGTAGCGAGAGGAGACTTAACGGTACAAGCGGAGGTGAGTGCTGACGTTCTCGGTGCGGTGGCGGATGCGTTTAACTTAACGATTCGTAATCTACGGACGATCGTCCAACAGGTAAAAGAAGCGGCGCGACAGGTGAACGAAGGGGCGGCAGAAAGTTCTTCTTTTGCGCGAGGTCTTTCGGAAGATGCGTTAAGACAAGCGGAAGAATTAGCGGTGAGTTTGAACTCATCCCAAATGATGACCGAATCCATTCAACGGGTAGCAGATAACGCGAAAGAAGCCGAGTCAGTGGCTCGAACCGCATCAGAAACCGCCCTGAAAGGTGGGGAGGCGGTGGATAGTACCGTCGCGGGGATTCTGCAAATTCGAGAAACGGTGGCTCAAAGTACCCGCAAGGTAAAACGTCTGGCGGAATCCTCCCAAGAGATTTCTAAAATTGTCTCGGTCATTTCTCAAATTGCTACTCGAACCAATAATTTAGCGTTGAATGCCTCCATTGAGGCGGCGCGTGCTGGTGAAGCAGGTCGCGGTTTCGCGGTGATTGCTGACGAGGTTCGACAGTTAGCGGATCGATCGAGCAAATCTTTACGGGAGATTGAAAAAATCGTACTGCAAATCCAGAGTGAAACCAGTTTCGTGATGATTGCGATGGAAGAGGGAACACAACAGGTAATTGAGGGAACAGAACGAGCGGAACAAGCGAAAAATGCCCTAGAGGATATTATTCAGGCATCTAACCGCATTGATTCTCTTGTTGAGTCGATTACCGCCGATACCGTAGAACAGTCAAAAACCGCTCAATCGGTGGCACAGGTAATGCAATCAGTGGAAATGACCGCTCAAGGAACATCCCAAGAATCGCAACAAGTTTCTACGGCTCTCCAAAATCTGGTAAGTTTAGCAGGGGATTTACTGGCTTCTGTGGAACGATTCCGTGTTAATCCCGAAGATGAACTAAAAAGTTAGTAAAATGGCGTTGAAAACAGGTTTGGGGTCATGGTTACAGCGTTTAATGGCAGCGCTGTTTTTAGGGGGGCAAATTCTCTTACATTTAAAACCCCATAAAATTCATCGTCGTAATACCCTAGAACAAATGGCGGTGGTGGGACCAGATTCTCTTCTGATTGCCCTAGTTACCGCTGGTTTTGTGGGGATGGTGTTTACTATTCAAGTGGCAAGGGAGTTTATTAATTTTGGTGCTGGAACGGCAGTGGGAGGGGTTCTCGCGATCGCGCTCACGAGGGAGTTAGCACCCGTGTTAACGGCGGTAGTGCTTGCAGGGCGTGTAGGGTCGGCATTTGCGGCGGAAATTGGCACAATGCAAGTCACCGAACAAATTGACGCGCTTTATATTCTGAAAACCGATCCGATCGAATATTTAGTGATCCCTCGAATTATCGCCTGTTGTACCATGCTTCCCATTTTGACCATTTTATCTTTAATTACAGGAATGGCAGGAGGATTACTGATTGCGATCACGGTTTATAATCTTTCTGATACGGTGTTTTTAGATTCAGCAAAGAGTTTTTTAGGATTATGGGATTTAATCAGTGCCATGATTAAAGCCAGTGTCTTTGGGATGTTAATTGCTATTATCGGTTGTAATTGGGGATTAACCACCACAGGCGGCGCGAAAGGAGTGGGACAATCCACAACCACCGCAGTAGTAACGGCGTTACTCGCGATTTTTATCAGTAATTTTTTATTATCTTGGCTGATGTTTCAAGGGGCTGGTAGTGCCTTTCAGGGAATTTAATGAGATGATAGAAAAAAAAGGAGGCTTATTGTTTATGACATCAACCACTGCTACTTCCAAACAAGAAACGGTTACTTTATCTCCTGATTATCGTTTACCTGCAGCGATTTTAGCGATCGCACTCGGCTTAATTTTTTTGGGTAATTCGATGATCTTAGGGAGTCAATTATTCTCTTTAATCGTGCTAATTTTAGGAATAATTATTAGCCTGTTTTCATTTTTTCTCACTCTACAAACGGCAATCATTCGCCTCAGTTTTACAGAAGAAGCGCTCTTAGTTTATCGTTCTCAGAAATTAATCCGTAAGTTTCCTTATTCGGACTGGAGTAATTGGGAAATTTTCTGGAAACCAGTTCCAATTTTGTTTTATTTCCGAGAAGTGAAAAGCATTCATTTTGTTCCTGTTTTATTCGATGTGAAAACTTTAAGAAAATGCTTAGAAGAACGGATTACAATTAATAATTAAAATTTTGACCTAGATAAAAGTAGGTTGGGTGGAGTTTACGAAACCCAACACCAATCAGTGACCAGTTACCAGTGACCAGTTACCAGTGACCAGTTGTGCTTGATCTAATCAGTTACTTAGTAGCTTACAATCTGTTACGAATTAATTGCTTACTATTCACTATTCATTGCTTACTGATCACTGATCACTGGTCACTGCAATGGGTGGAGTTTACGAAACCCAACATCGATCCGATCGATTCCTAAAATTTTCTGATGTTGGGTTATCACCCAACCTACTTTCGACTTCCTGATGTTGGGTTATCACCCAACCTACTTTCGACTTCCTGATGTTGGGTTATCACCCAACCTACTTTCTGATGTTGGGTGATCACTGATGTTGGGTTATCACCGAACCGACTTCCTGATGTTGGGTTATCACCGAACCGACTTTCTAAGAAATAAGAATAACTAAAAATAACAAAATGACAGTTGATAAACAGAAGCGAACAATCCACGAACAAGCATTGCTGAAAACCGAAAAGCCGAATTTAGAAAATAATCTTGATTTAGATGAGTTAAAAGCCGAAAAAGCACGGTTAGAACAGGAGATTAAAACCTTAGAAGCGGAGAAACAAAAACGGATTGCAGCCGAAGCAACTGAAACGAAAACCGCTTTGGCGAAAATGGTACAAGACAGTTTAAAAGAACTGGAGGAAAAGCGGCAAAATTTACAGCAATCTGTAGAACAATTAGAACGACGGCGCGATCGCGCAGAACAAGAAATGCGAACCACTTTCGCTGGTGTATCTCAAGAGTTAGCAGTACGTTTACAAGGATTCAAAGATTATTTAGTGGGGAGTTTACAAGATTTAGCGGTGGCTGCGGAACAATTAGATTTACCCAGTATGGAAGAACCCGTCGCCGAAGCGAATCCCCTTCCCACTACACCCCCACCCGAAACGAAGGCTGCTTCCCCCCAATTTACCCAACAGGAATGGCAAGAAGAATCAAAACAGATTCGCACCCTTTTAGATCAATACCGCGCTTTTCCCGACTATTATGGCCCCCCTTGGCAACTGCGACGGACATTTGAACCCATCCACGCCGATCGCGCCCAAGAATGGTTTTTTAGTCTTGCGGGAAGAGGGGCGATTCCGACAATGGGGAGTCGTCTTCAGAATATTTTAGTGGCTTCGGCGATTATTTCTGTCTTGTATGATATTTATGGAGAACAGTTACGAACGCTGGTTTTAGCGGATTCTCCCGAACGACTGGGAGAATGGCGGCGAGGATTACAAGATTGTCTGGGAATTTCTCGCAGTGATTTCGGTCCGAATCGAGGGGTGGTTTTATTTGAAAGTCCTGAGTCTCTCATCCAGAGGGCCAATCGGATCATGGAAAATGAAGATTTACCATTGATTATTATTGACCAAAGCGAGAATGAGGTGGATTTATCGTTACTTCAGTTTCCCCTGTGGTTAGCGTTTGCAAAAGATTTTCAAAAAACTGAAGGCTATTCGTTTTAATTAAAGAATACGAATCTTAACTTGTTTCTAATGATCCCTAACTCCGCTCGATCGGGCTAATTTGCCTTTGGTTATGCTTGGAAGTGAGTTTAGGGATCGCTAATCGTGTTAAGAAGAAATTTACCAAGTGTTAACCCATTATGGAAAATGAGTTGTTATGCTAAGAAATGTAAAGCTAAAAGCAACAACTTCTCATAATCCACTATGCGCTTACTCAAATCTTTTCTTGTTTCCCTCTCGGCAGTTGTATTTTTCACTTTCAATACTCTCTCCGCATCAGCGGCGGACATTGTTGATACCGCAGTTGAAGCGGGTTCTTTTGAAACGTTAGTCACTGCTGTTAAAGCAGCTGATCTAGTGGATACTCTCAAGGGTGAAGGGCCTTACACCGTATTTGCTCCTACGGATGAAGCATTCGCCGCTCTTCCTGAAGGAACAGTTGAATCTTTACTCCAACCTGAAAATAAAGCTAAACTAACCAGCATTCTCCTTTATCACGTTGCTGCTGGAAATGTTACCTCGGATCAGATTCAGGCTGGCTCGTTGAAAAGCGCTGAAGGCTCAAACCTCTCGATCACAGTTGATGAGGGCGTGAAAGTCGATAACGCAAACGTTGTTAAAGCAGACATCGAAGCCGACAATGGCGTGATCCACGTGGTTGATCAGGTACTCTTACCGTAATTAAACTCTCCCCCTTATTAAGGGGGCTAGGAGGGATCGTTCTCCGTTATGGGCGTTCCCCCCGAACTCGCGGGAGGCTTTTGGTGAAGATAAATAACCCAGAAATGACAGAGCAAGTACAAAATCAAAGACAACTTTTTTCCCTCCCGATCGATGCTTTCGTCGCTTTGGTGGGAAGTATGATCTGTATTTCCTTCACTCCTATTTTTATCCGTCTCAGTGATCTAGAGCTTAGTGCGAATGCAACTATTTTTAATCGCTTCTGGATGGCGAGTTTAGCACTGTTGCTAGTGAAACAAGTTTCCTCTCAAGGAAAAGAAAAGTCTTCTCCGCTTTCTTCTCAGCAGATTATGCTTTTGATTGGGGATGGTTTGATTTTAGCAACAGGTTTGATCCTTTGGGCTTGGTCTTTGGATCGGACAACGGTGGCGAAATCTTCACTGATGCACAATCTTGTCCCCATTTTCACTGTCTTGGGGGGATGGCTGGTTTTAGGTAAAACTTTTAATCGTAAGTTTCTGGTGGGAATGGCGGTGGCGATCGCGGGTGCTATGTTATTAGAAGCAGATAGTTTACTTGCTTTAAAACTGACTCCAGAATTGATCGCTGATTTAGTTGCTCTCCTGTCGGCGGTTTTTTTTGGGATTCATCCCTTGCTTGCTGAACGTCTTCGCGCTGATCTTGATGCGGTTACGATTATGACTTGGTCATCAGTCACCAGTTCGATTTTGCTGTTTCCCATTGCTATAGTTGCCACCGATCAATTGTTTCCACCTTCTTTAAATGGGTGGTTGGCTGTGATCGCTCTTGCTTTGGTGAGTCAGATTTTGGGAGTGGGATTATGGACGTATTCCTTAAAACGCATTGCTTCTGGGTTTGCGAGTTTGGTGGCGCTGATTATTCCCGCTTTGAGCGCGATCGAGGGTTGGATCATTTTCTCCGAAAGCCTAAATTTTTTAACTGGAATTAGTTTCGCTGTGATTTTAATTGGAATGTATTTAGCAATTTCTAGTCGCTCTGTGGTGAAACCCAATCCCGAATCGTAGTAAACAGCCACCAATTGCCTATTTTATTAATCGTTTCCGATTGATCAGATTATTGATGATCAATTGTTATTCTGCGGATTTTTTTTATTATCTTAATTAAACTATGTTCGTTTTAAACCAAAAATTGCCCACTGCTTCTATTCAAAAAATCAACTGGATTAAATCCGAAAAAAATGCCAATGAATTAACTGATAAAATTGCGATCGCGCTTCAGATCAAATCTTCTCTCGATCCCTTCACCCTTAAACAGTCTCTTCAAACTTTAACCGATCGTCATCCCCTTCTCTGTCAAAATTACTACCAAACTGAGGGAAAATTAGTCGCAGTTGCTGGAGAGAAAACATCGATCGCCCTAGAAACCTTCGCTGCGTCTGATTGGACAGAAGAAACACTCAACCATCAGTTATTAGCTTTTGCGAAACATCCCTTTAATTTAGAAAAAGAATCGCCGTTACGATGTGGCTTGTTTCTCGTTTCCTCAACAGAAACGATCCTTGTTTTAAAATTACATAAAATCGCAGGCGATCAAGAGTCATTAGGAATTTTATTAAGAGAATTAGTGACGGTTTATGAAGCAAAAATTAATCAAGAAACGCCACAATTGTTTTCTCCAACCGCATCTTATCAAGATTATATTCAGCAAGAGTTAGCGTTTCTAGAAAGTGAAGAAGGACAAGAATTAAAAGAGGAATGGCGATCGCGACTACAGGGAGAACTTCCGATTCTTAATTTACCGAGTTATGGGACTCCTTCTCCTGTGAGAAATGATGAAGGCGCTGCTTATAAAGTTTGTTTAGATTCAGATATTGTTCAACAACTGCGTCAGTTAGCACAGGAAAACAAAGTTGATGTTAAGGAAATTTTTTTCAGTGCGTTTCAAGTTTTACTTTACCGCTACACTGGAGAAGAAGACTTAAAAATTGCTTTGTATCGAGAGCGAGATCAAGATTTTACAGGGGTGCTGGGGAATTTTACGAGGATCGCGATCGCGCAAACAGCTTTTTCCGCCAACCTTTCCTTTAGACACTTTTTAGAACAAGTAACCCATACCGTTTCCGAAATCGAAAGCAAAGGAAGTTATCCGTTTCATTTATTAGTTGAAGAGTTAGAAGAGTCTCTCAATGAGAGTCATTCCCCTATCTGTCAGGTGGCGTTTCAATATTCTCAATCATCTCTTCCGAAAACGCAACAACTGGATTTAGAAATCTACAATCTTCCTCAGCAGAGTGTGGACTTTGATTTTAGTCTAGAAATGATTGAACAGTCTCATGGTTTAGAGGCTGTTTTTTATTACGCGATCGAGCTTTTAGACAGAGAAACCGTCACTCAATTTGCTCAACATTTCCAGAATTTATTGGTTAGTATTATTGAAAATCCAGAAAGCGCGATCGGAGAATTATCAATCCTTAGTGAAGCAGAAAGAGAAACTATCTTAAACTCTTGGAATGAGACAGCAACCGATCGAGATTTATCCCACTGTCTTCCGCAACTATTCGCGGAGCAAGTAGAACGTAACCCCAACGCGATCGCGCTCAGTTTCCAATCTCAAACAATAACTTATCAGGAACTCAATCACCACAGCAACCAAGTCGCCCATTATCTGCGTCGTCTGGGAGTGAAACCCGAAACGCCAGTGGGAATCTGTATCGAACGCTGTTTAGACATGGTGGTGGGATTATTGGGAATCCTCAAAGCAGGTGGGGCTTATGTTCCTCTCGATCCCGCTTATCCCCGCGATCGGGTTGACTATATGTTAACCGATTCCCAAGCGCCAGTCTTGTTAACGCAAAGTCATCTCACAGAACAATTTTCCAACTATCAGGGAACAATCGTCTGTCTGGATCGGGATCGGGACGCGATCGCGCAAGAAGATGATAAAAATCTCGAATCTGGATTAACCGCAGACAATCTCGCTTACATTATCTACACATCAGGATCAACAGGAAAACCGAAAGGAGTCCAGATTCCTCATCGCTGTTTGACCAACTTCTTACAATCCATGCGCAACACCCCTGGGCTGAGTGCTGAGGATACCTTACTGGCGGTGACGACCATTTGTTTTGATATTGCGGGATTAGAGTTGTATCTTCCTCTGATTGTAGGCGCAAAAGTTGTTATTGCGAGTCGGGAAGTGGCGACAGATGGCTGGCGCTTATCAGAAACGATCGAGACTGAGAAAATAACCGTGATGCAAGCAACCCCTGCAACGTGGCAAATGTTACTGGCGGTTGGGTTTACTCGCGGTAAAGGTTTAAAGGTTTTAAGCGGAGGGGAAGCGTTACCCATGAAACTGGGCGATCGCCTGTTGGAAACTGGGGCTGAGGTTTGGAATCTCTATGGTCCCACAGAAACAACGATTTGGTCAGCCGTCTATAAGGTAGATCGGGAAAATCGCATCAAAGTAACGATCGCACCGATTGGGAAACCGATCGCCAACACTCAGATTTACATTTTAGATTCTTATTTGCAACCCGTCCCCATCGGCGTTACAGGAGAGATTTACATCGGGGGAGACGGTGTCGGAAGAGGTTATCTCAATCGTCCAGAGTTGACCGCAGAAAGATTCCTTTCCAGTCCTTTTCATCCAGAGAATACCTTATACAAAACAGGAGACTTAGCCCGTTATCTCCCTGATGGAAACATCGAATATCTGGGCCGGGCTGACAATCAGGTGAAGATTCGTGGCTTTCGCATTGAGACAGGAGAAGTAGAAGCCGCGATCGAGCAACATTCATATATTAAAAGCGCCGTTGTCATGGGAAGAGAAGATCGTCCTGGAGATAAACGGTTAGTTGCTTATGTGATTCCTCAAACTCCAGAAGCGGGAGAAGAGGAGTTAACAGAAAATCAACTCAACAGTTGGGAAAATATCTTTGATAATCAAGGATATGCGGAAGAGAAAGAAGTGGGCGATCCGCTTTTTAATACCGCCCTCTGGCGCAATAGCTATAATAATCAGCGTATCCCAGACGCACAAATGCGAACTTGGGCGAGTGATATTGTTCGTCAGATTCTCGCGAAACAACCACAACAGGTTTGGGAGATTGGAAGCGGGACGGGAATGTTACTGTTTCAAATTGCTTCCCACACACAATTTTATTACGGCACTGACCTCTCAGAAGTTTCCATCGAATACACTCGACAGATTTTAGACCAATATCGAGAGGATTACAATGAGGTGAGATTAGCCCAGAAACCTGCGGATGATTTTAGTGGGGTAGAGAAGGGAAGTTATGATCTGGTGATTCTCAACTCGATCGCGCAATATTTCCCCAGTGTGGATTATTTGTTAGCAGTGATTGAAGGGGCGATTCACTCAGTCAAGTCTGGGGGAGCAATTTTCTTGGGGGATATTCGATCGCAGTCTCTCCTAGAAGCCTTCCACACCTCAGTAGAATTATACAAAGCTCCGTCTTCTCTCTCCACTGCTGAACTTCAAAAGCGCATCCAGAAGAAGATTCAACAGGAAAAAGAGTTATCCATCGCCCCAGAGTTTTTCATCGCCCTCAAAAGCCATTATCCTGAGATTACCGAAGTCCAAATCCGTTTGGAAAGAGGAAAGCAAGCCAACGAATTAAATAAATATCGCTATCATGTCTGGCTGTATGTGGGAGACTCTTCGCAACGGATCATTACTCCTCCTGTGGTGGAAGGAAAGGAGATGACTGCAGCAGAAATTAAGGGGTATCTTCAAGAGAATCATCCTGATCAGGTTTGTTTTACTAATCTTCCTAACCAACGAACGATCGCGGATGCGGAAACGATTAAAGCCTTACAACGGGCTGATGTGGAAACTGTTGAACAGTTGCGAGAATTACCAAGAGAGAGAAGCGCGATCGAGCCAGAAGCCTTACATGAGATCAGCGCTGAGTTAGGGTATAAATTAGAATTATGCTGGTCGCCCAACAGTAAAGAGGGAAGTTATGACGCAGCGTTTGTCCGAGAAGAGCAACAGGGAATCATCTTAACTCCTCTCACCCAAAGCACGCGATCGGGTGGTAACTGGATGCGCTATGTCGGTGATCCTCTGACCTCGCAAATCGCCACAGAAATCGCCCCGCAACTGAGAAAACATTGTAGCGAAAAACTCCCTGCTTACATGGTTCCCACTGCGTTTGTGGTGTTAGAATCTTTTCCGCTTACCCCTAATGGAAAGGTGAATCGTCGCGCCTTACCCGCCCCAGATTTATCTAGTTTTGCACAAGAAAACGAATATATCCCACCGCGCGATCGCGCAGAAGAAACCTTAGCAAATATCTGGTCAGAGATTCTCAATCTCCCAAAAATCGGGGTTCACGACGACTTTTTCGACTTAGGCGGTCATTCCCTGTTAGCGATTGTTTTAATGAGTAAAATTGAACAAGAATTTGGGAAACAACTTCCTTTATCGACCTTATTAAGTAATCGCTCGATCGCTGCTTTAGCCCAAAAAATCGAAGGAAATCAAGAAGCGCATTCATCCTCTTTAGTTCCCATTCAAATAAAAGGAACGCAACCGCCTTTTTTCTGTGTTCATCCCGCAGGTGGTCACGTGCTTTGCTACACTGATTTAGCCAAATATTTAGGGAATAATCAGCCAGTTTATGGACTACAAGCGCCAGGGTTTAATGAAGGGGAAAAAATCCTCGATCGCGTTGAAGACATGGCGCACTTTTACATAGAAACTATCAAAGAATTTCAAGCAGAGGGCCCCTATAAAATTGGCGGTTGGTCATTCGGTGGCGTGGTGGCTTATGAAATGGCGCAACAACTTCTCAAACGAGGAGAAGAAGTAGAATTATTAGCAGTTATGGACGCTTGGACTCCCATTTTATTAGACCCAAATAAAGAAATAGATGGGGTTTATTTAGGAGGGGTTCTCAATCGTTATTTCGGGGGGATTTTTGGGGGAATTAATCTCGTTAGTCCGCAAGAATTAGAGGGATTAAATGCCGAAGAAAGAGTTGAGTTAATCCTTGATAAAGCTGAGGAGAAAAACTTATTCCCTCCCGACTCCGATCGCGCCCAGAATCGGCGTTTTGTGGATGTTATCGTGGGAACATTAAAAGCAACCTATCACTATCAACCGCAACATTATCCAGGAAAAGTTACTCTTCTGCGGCCACAAGAAAGACATTATCACGAACCCGATCCGCAATTAGTCTGGGTGGAATTATACGCCATTATGGATGCAGCAGAAATTGATTTAATTTCTGTCCCAGGCAGTCATTTCTCTTTCATAAAAGAACCCAATTGTCAACAAACCGCCGAACAATTAGCCACCCGTTTACACCGATAAATCTTATGTAGGGTGGGCATCGCCCACCACATCAGACGAAACTCTCAATGTTTGCTTAATCCCCCCTTCATAAGGGGGGGAAAACGCATCGCCCACCACATCAGACGAAACTCTAAATGTTTGCTTGATCCCCCCTATCCCCCCTTATTAAGGGGGGGGAAATGCACCGCCCACCCGATAGAAATTAACAAAACTTTACATTATTCTGAAATTCGGATAAGATACTAACTGAAATCATGATCATCTCAACCAAAATTTGTTAGAAAAATGGAAGCAAAAAATAAAATTTTTAGTATTATTCAAGGATTCTGGGGAAGCCAATGTTTATACATTGCAACCTGTTTAGGAATCCCCAATCTTTTGGAAGAATATGGCGCTCAAAGTGTCGAATCTTTAGCAGAAAAAACTGAAACTCATACAGAAACACTTTATGTGGTTTTAAGAGGATTAGCGCATCTAGAGATTTTAGAAGAAAAGCCCGATCGCGTTTTCGCCCCCACAGAAGCGTCTTCTCTCCTTGTTACTAACGCCGGCCCCTCCATTGGACATTTCGCCCTCCATATCACCGAACCCTGTCAGTGGGATGGCTGGAAAGAACTCTATGACGCAGTTCACACGGGAGAAGTCGCTTTTGAACGGGCAAACGGCAAAGGAGTCTATGAGTTTACTCGTGATAACCCTTGGAGTGGGGATGTGTTTATTAACGCCATGAGTTTTCTCACGGATCATGCCACAGAAGCACTGATGGCAGTGTATGATTTTGGTCAGTATGAGACAGTTATGGATGTCGGCGGTGGTCAAGGAGGATTAATCGCAGAGATTGTTAAAACCTACAATTGTAAAGGAATGTTGTTTGATGTTCCTTATGTCATCGAAACCGCCCCCAGTTTCTTAGAATCGAGAGGTGTTCCCAAAGACGCGATCGCGCTTCACACTGGAGATGTGTTTGAAAAAGTTCCTACTGGTGCTGATGCGATCGTGATGAAATACTTTTTATCCGCTTGGAATGATGAAGATGCGGGAAAAATCCTCGCCCGTTGTCGGGAAGCACTCCCCGATCATGGGAAGATTGTCTTATTGCAAAGCATTGTCCCTGATGTCGGAGAGCCAACAGTTTGTCCTGATGGTATCATGCCAGGCTTATTTGCGGTACAGATTCGCAGCGCGGTTCCAGGTGGGGTGTGGCGTACCCTGAAGCAGTATCAAGAGATATTTGCCAATAGTGGCTTTAAGCTCGATCGCGTGGTTCATACTAGCACGAATCTTTCAGCAATGGAATTTAGTTTGGCATAAGTTCCTTTTCCTCCTCCCCACCTCCACCATGATTTCAGTGATCCCCCCTAACCTATCTTAAACAAGGGGGGAAAGAGGGGGGTGGTGAGGGGATTAAAGAGAGGATAAAATCTCATCATCAACCGAGAAATCAATCTCAGCCTCGTGACGATTTTGGACTAAATAATCTTTTTCAAAAGACTCTTTGAGACCACTAATTAAATCATATTGCGGTTGCCACTGTAAATCGGTTTTTGCCTTACTAATATCTGCAAAAAAATGTTGCATTCTTAAAGGAAAGGGTTTCTTTTTCCCAAAGTCAAAGTCTTTCGGATTATAGTGAACTAACTTGAGATCATCAGGAGACTTTCCGATCGCTTTCGCACAAGCGCGAGCAATACCATTAAAAGTAACATAACGCTCTCCTGAGATATTATAAACCTGTCCGATCGCGTTTTTATTGCCTAAAATAGAAGCCATTGCATAGGCTAAATCTTGGACATGACTGAGTTGGGTAATATGTTCCCCATGTCCAGGAATAGGAACAGCGCGATCGCGCACAATGCGATCAAAAAACCAAGCCTCTAAATCATTATAATTCCCTGCGCCATAAATATAAACAGGACGAACCGAAGTCCAAGGCATTCCCATTTCACTCAAATAAGTTTCCGTATCATGCTTTCCCTTATGGCGACTTTTCGGGTCGATCGCATCAGCTTCATAATGAGGCATTTGATCGGATTTTAAGTAAACACCCGCCGAACTCACATAAACAAAATGTTGAATTTTATCTTTGAATAATTCCACTAAAGGCTGAGTGTCGCTTAACTCTCGTCCATTATTATCAAAAATAGCATCAAAAGTTTCTGTTGCTAACTTTTCCTTTAATTGATCCGCGTCTTTTCGATCGCCATTAATCGTTTTCACCCCTTCCACAGGAGAGGGATTATTACCGCGATTAAATAGCGTTATTTTATGTCCTTGTTCCACTAAAATTTTCGTCAAAGCAACGCCAATAAAGCGAGTACCACCCATTATTAAAATTTTCATTACAATTTCTCCTAGATGCGATCGGATAATCTTTTATTGTCTCATGCCTTAATCTTTCCTTGAAACAGAACTTTGGGAAAATTCTTAAAATTAATCCAATAAATCATCTACAGCCTGTTGTTTCCCCTCCTCTGGTAACAAATCAAAAATCTTTTTGACCAATTCGGGAGAAGCATTAGAAACCTTGTCCTGCCATTTTATACTCCTAACTCTTCTCTTACTTTTTCATGTTCTAGGTAAAGATTGAGAGAAACTTTTTCTTCTGGTGTATGGCGCGATTTTGCTACAATCATCGGTTCTGTTTGATAGACAAAATCCAGTAATTCAGCAATTTTCTGGGAATTTAATCCCGCCCATTCTTTCTGAATATTTCTCAACATTAACTCTAACCTTTTAGAAAACCCTAAATGTTTAATTTCAGGACAGTTTTCTGTTGGCTGAATCACTACTGCATTCCCTAGTTTGCTTTGTGTTAAAACCTCATTTTGATAGAATCCATCTAAAGCTAGATCAATCTCCTCATTCCAGGGACCATACTGGTAATAAAGCCAATCTAAATCAGTCAGTTGTTTTTCTGTCCATTTCACCGCAGCCAAGTCAGCAAGATACAGAAACTTCACCAACTGGGTTTTCGTAATATACCCCTTGGTTTTACGCACAAAAAAGACGATTAGTTTTTCCAACATGGACAGATTCATAAGCGCCCATCTTAACTTTTAACTCAATTTTACACTAGACCACCCACCGTAAAATTTAGCAAGTTCTTTAACAAGTGTAACGGCTGATTTAAAGGCGACCACAAAAGAACTTTGTAACAATTATTAGTGGGGGATCAGAGATTTTAATGAGATAATAGAAGAGAAATCGGAAATAATTTATTGATGAATATGACTTTTGTCTATCAATGGTTACAGCCTTCGCAGTTTTTACTCACCCTACTGACAACCTTAGCACTCCTTACGCTACCGATGTTTTCCGTCATCGCTAGACCGATCGAGATGATGAAAAATAATCAATCCACCTTTCAGGAAGGAACGTATATTTATGGTCAGTCACCCCAACCTAACGAAATTGGTAACGAGTATGTTGTGTTTGAGGTGACAGATGGAAAACTCGTCGGGGTTTTGTATATGCCTCACTCCGAGTTTAGCTGTTTTGAAGGAGAAATCAAAGGAGATGAACTAGATTTAATTGTCGATCATCCCTACGACGACACCACCAATCGCTACTCGATCGCCCTCGAATCCGTTTCTCCTGTGGCTAGTCGTGACGAGACGATGAAAACCCCCTTAACCCTCAAAGGATATCATCCCCTCGAAGAACTCAGCCCTAATGATGAGCGAATGTTAGCCCATTGTCAAACAGCATTCTAATTCCCCCAGAATTGGGGGTTAGGGGGCAAAATTCCCCCAGAATTGTGAATGAGGAGACAAGATTCCCCCAGAATTGGGGGTTAGGGGGCAAAATTCCCCCAGAATTGTGAATGAGGAGACAAGATTCCCCCAGAATTGGGGGTTAGGGGGCAAAATTCCCCCAGAATTGTGAATGAGGAGACAAGATTCCCCCAGAATTGGGGGTTAGGGGGCAAAATTCCCCCAGAATTGTGAATGAGGAGACAAGATTCCCCCAGAATTGGGGGTTAGGGGGCAAAATTCCCCCAGAATTGTGAATGAGGAGACAAGATTCCCCCAGAATTGGGGGTTAGGGGGCAAAATTCCCCCAGAATTGTGAATGAGGAGACAAGATTCCCCCAAAATTGGGGGTTAGGGGGCAAAATTCCCCCAGAATTGGGGGTTAGAGAGTAAACAGAAACTTATTTACAATTGCTAGAGATTAAGTCCCCACAACATGGGAAAATAGAATTGATATGAAAAGCAATTTAGACTAATGTTTAGAGCAACCTTTGCCCTTATTTTTTTAGTATTGAATCTTACCCTCTTTGGCTGTAGCACTCCCACCAGTGGACTCCAAGCATACACCAATGGGACAGAAGGATACAAATTTCTCTATCCCAACGGTTGGCAGGAAGTGAAAGTAGATAACAACACCGCAGGCGTTGATGTGGTCTTTCGGGATTTAGTGGAACAAACCGAGAATATTAGCGTTGTCATTAATCAAGTGGGAGAAGATAGACAACTCACCGATTTGGGAACACCCTCAGAAGTCGGTCAACGTTTGAAAAATACGATCGCGCCCCCCAATTCCGATCGTCAAGGAGAATTAATTCGCGCGGATGAATTGGAAAAAAAAGGACAAACCTACTACCTCCTCGAATACCAAGTCACCTTCCCCGATAATCGAAAACGCCATAACATGGCAAGTGTCGCCGTCAGTCGGGGGAAACTATACACTTTTAGCATTTCTACGCCTCAACGTCGTTGGGAAGGGTTATCTGATCGATTTAACACCATCGCTGATTCCTTTGAAGTGAGTTAAAAAGATAAGTTCAAGATCATGGAATTAGTCCTTGCTTCCGCGTCTCCTGCTCGTTTACGATTATTACGTCGTGTTGGTATTGAACCGATCGTTCAAAAAAGTGGTTTTGATGAATCACAAGTCAAAACCCGTGATCCGAAAACGCTGGTGACAGAATTGGCAACCGCCAAAGCGCAAACCGTCGCCCCAAAATTTCCAGATCATCTTATTTTGGGATGCGATTCCGTGATGGTGGTGGCAGGAGAAATTTATGGGAAACCAGAAAACGAAGCCAATGCGATCGCCCTTTGGCAACAAATGCGAGGAAAACAGGGAACACTTTACACGGGACACACCCTCATTGATTCCATTCAAAATCAGCAACGAGTGCGCTGTGGTATCACGACGGTTTATTTAAGCTCGATCGACGATCGCGCTATTGCCGATTATGTCGCCACAGGAGAACCGCTTAACTGTGCGGGGGGATTTGCCCTCGAAGGTCGTGGGGGGCTATTCGTGGAGAAAATAGAAGGGTGTCACAGTAATGTTGTCGGGTTGAGTCTCCCTTTATTTCGTCAGATGTTAGAGGAGTTGGGTTACAAAGTCAGTGATTTCTGGAAACATTAATTAGCCTTTGCTGTTGGGAAGCTGAAAGTTTTGCCAAATAAGGATTTGAGGCGATTAAGATATGAGTAAAAATGCAAGTTCATTGATTGTTCAATCGTCACGCACCTTGCATCAAAACCTTCCCCTCCTACCGATCAATCAACCCTATAGAAGCGCGGGCAACTTGCCTTTTGCCTTTTGCATGCAAGCCTCTTGCCTAAGGCAACTTGCCTCTTGCCTTACTAAACCAACCAATGGACTTTTTCAGGAGGCACTAATTAGCCTTGGGAGAGAGATTGAGAAAGCGTATCCGCCGCCACCTCCACCAGCGCGATCGCATTTTCATAAAGCATCCGCGTCGGTCCGACCAACCCTAAACTCCCCGCGGGAGATTCTCCTTGATAATAATTCGCTGACACTAAACTACAAGTTTGCATCGGTTCTAGGGGGTTTTCTGAGCCAATTTTTACCGTTACCCCCCCTTCTACCACATTACAAATCACAGAACGTAATTGATCTTGTTCAGCTTCTAAGAGATGTAACAAAGTTTGAACCTGTTGGAGTTGGGAAAATTCGGGTTGTTGCAATACTTGAGAGATGCCGCGCACTAAAATCTGAGACGAAGCGCCACTTTGACAGCGTTGCAGCACTTGTTGGCAAATCTCTTCTAAAAACTCCCCGTCTTGTTTCCATTCTTGTTCTAAATCCCTTGCTTTCAGGGTTGCTAACTCCGACAGCGATCGACCTTGTAGCTTCTGGTTCAGAAAATTAGATAATAAATCTAACTCTTGTTCAATGTCTTCTCCCGCTTCCAGTTTTTCTGTAATTCTTCTCGGTGGATCAATTAATCCCGACTGAGTTTGATAAGAATCGGTAATAATAATCAGCATGATCCGCCGATTCTCTAGGGGAACTAATTGTAAATGACGCAAATAAGACGTTTGTTGTTGGGGAAACGTAATTAACGCAATGTAACCACTAAGCGTCGCTAACAGTTGCGCCACCCCATATAACAGCGCCTCTAAACTTCCCACTTCCTCCTTGATCGCCTGACTTAAAAGCTGATCCAATTGTTCTCTTAAAGCGCGATCGGGGAGCATGATCTGATCAACATAAGTACGATATCCCCAGTCAGAAGGAATGCGTCCGGCAGACGTATGAGGTTGATACAGTAAGCCCGCTTTTTCCAACCATCCCATCGCATTACGGACAGTTGCCGAACTTACCGTAAGATTATATTCATTGACCAAAGTTTTAGAACTCACCGGTTCTGCTGTGGCAACATATTTATGGATAGTTGCCGACAGAATGTTTTGATGACGTTCTTTTAGTCGCATGGTTTTAGACATGATGACAGTTTAATAGCGGGGTATTGAGGAATCAATGGTGAGAGAATAAGCATCAATCCCACCCTGAATATTCTTTACAGTTTTAAATCCCTGTTGGTTTAACCAATAACACATTTGCGCGGAACGGATGCCGTGATGACAGAGAACATAGGTTTCCTTTTCTGGATCAAGGTGTTGGTAAATTTGAGGCGCCCATTGTTCATGTTGACTGAGAGGAAGATTGGTAAAGCCCTCGATCGCGCTGATTTCTAATTCTGAAGGTTCTCTCACATCTACTAATTGTAAGTTATCTTTGCCTTGAGTTTGGAGCGCGTTCGCCAGTTCTTCCACAGAAACTTGTTGAAAAGGAGTGTTAGCCATCTTGAATCAATTTAAACGGAACTTCTCCTTCCATCTTAAAGTAGCGGTGTAGGTTCGGTGAAACCCAACAGGTGTAGGTTGGGTGGAGGACACGAAACCCAACATAAATTAGTCATTAGGTAGAGACGTTCCATACTTCGACAAGCTCAGTAATATCAGGTTCGGGTAATTGTTTACAATTGGTGTTGGGTTTCGCTTCGCTACACCCAACCTACTTTTTATCATTGATTGAGCGAACCTGATATAACAGGAACGTCTGTACATTGGTCATTAGGAAAACTGACCTCTTACTGAATCACGAATGACAAAGAACGAAGGTGTTCCTGAGCCTGTCGAAGGACAAAGGACAAAATAGTAGGTTCGGTGAAGAACACGAAACCCAACAGCCAATCAAGGCTCGATCGAATCATCCCCATGCTATAATACGATCTGGTGCGGTAAATCTCCTCATTTTAAGCAGCACGTCCTAACGTTTTCTGTCAACACCGCTTAAAACTTTTTAACAATTCCCTCCTAAAATTAGTGTCAGTAAACTTGCCAAGGCTTGACAAATTTTGGCTTTCCGAAACGAAGCCATGCGGGTTTAGGCACAATCATAAGAATTAAAGACAGACCATCCCGTGGGATTATTGTTCTCACTATCCTACCTGAAACGGCGCAATCTCGTCAAGTTTTTCCCCTTGATTTTTTCCGTTAAGAAAGATAAACCGCCTGTTTTGATAGAAAAGACTAATTGAAGATTGAATTAAATTGAGTGTTACTTATTTAAACTTGACAGAATAACAGCGATGTTATATGAATTACTAGGTAATCAATTCCAAAATTCAAACTTTTGAAACAAAAACCCTCGGTAAAGTCGAACTGATACCGAGGGAGTAAATCACTGATGCTAAAAGATTTTGAATTATATTAGGTTCGGGTAATTGCTTAGAATTGGTGTTGGGTTTCGTGTACAGACGTTCCATGGCACGTCTGTACCTAACCTACTTTTGATCATCGATCGATCGAACCTAATCTTAAAACTTGTGAGCGTGCAGTACCTCGGCATCACAGGTGTAGGTTGGGTGAAGGACACGAAACCCAACATCAATAAGAGCGTAGGTTCGGTGAAACCCAACAGGTGTAGGTTGGGTGAAGGACACGAAACCCAACATCAATAAGAGCGTAGGTTCGGTGAAACCCAACAGGTGTAGGTTGGGTGGAGGACACGAAACCCAACATAAATTAGTCATTAGGTAGAGACGTTCCATACTTCGACAAGCTCAGTAATATCAGGTTCGGGTAATTGTTTACAATTGGTGTTGGGTTTCGCTTCGCTACACCCAACCTACTTTTTATCATTGATTGAGCGAACCTGATATAACAGGAACGTCTGTACATTGGTCATTAGGAAAACTGACCTCTTACTGAATCACGAATGACAAAGAACGAAGGTGTTCCTGAGCCTGTCGAAGGACAAAGGACAAAATAGTAGGTTCGGTGAAAGACACGAAACCCAACAGCCAATCAAGGCTCGATCGAATCATCCCCATGCTATAATACGGTTTGGTGCGGTAAATATAATCATTTCAAGCAGCACATCCTAACGTTTTCTGTCAACACCGCTTAAAACTTTTTAACAATTCCCTCCTAAAATTAGTGTCAGTAAACTTGCCAAGGCTTGACAAATTTTGGCTTTCCGAAACGAAGCCATGCGGGTTTAGGCACAATCATAAGAATTAAAGACAAACCATCCCGTGGGATTATTGTTTTCACAATCCTACCTGAAACGGCGCAATCTCGTCAAGTTTTTCCCCTTGATTTTTTCCGTTAAGAAAGATAAACCGCCTGTTTTGATAGAAAAGACTAATTGAAAATTGAATTAAATTGAGTGTTACTTATTTGAACTTGACAGAATAACAGCGATGTTACTTGAATTACTAGGTAATCAATTCCAAAATTCAAACTTTTGAAACAAAAACCCTCGGTAAAGTCGAACTGATACCGAGGGAGTGAATCACTGATGCTAAAAGATTTTGAATTATATTAGGTTCGGGTAATTGCTTATAATTAGTGTTGGGTTTGGTGTTGGGTTTCGTAAACTCCACCCAACCTACTTTTGATCATCGATCGATCGAACCTAATCTTAAAACTTGTGAGCGTGCAGTACCTCCGCTTCACAGAGATAGGTAATACCCGAATAATCCTCGAAAAACCGTGCTGCCACCTCATCCGAAATCTTCAGAGCCATTTCTCGTGTCGGGGTAAGCACCTCAAACTTGATATTTGATTCGGTGTCACCAACAGTAGGTTGTCCCGACGATCGAACGTTACGACTCCCTTTACCACCAGTCGCTAACACAGTGTAACCAGTCGCTCCAGCTTCATCGATGATCTTGGCGACCTTTTTCAGTAGCAACTTTTCCGTGATGATAACGAGCTTTTTCGCTTCCTTAGTCATATTGCTTACCTCCTTATGCGTATATTCCTCAAATGATTAGGTTATCAGTTTCGGGGCACGCTGCCCCGTCCGAGATTAGCCTCCTCCCATCAGCGTTTGGGCGAGTCCAATGTAGAGTGGGATTCCCACAGCAATTGCAATTGGCGTACCAAGCGCGGTAGAAGAGCCGATGTATGCCGAGGGATTAGCTTTGGGAATACCAGCGCGTAAAGTAGGCGGCCCTGAAATATCTGAACTAGAGGAGGCGATGACAGCTAAGATCACAACGCCCCCTGCACTAAATCCCGTTGTAACGTGGGCAAGATAACCGAGACCAAAGCCAATTAGCCCATGCAATAGTGGCGCTGCTGCAGCATAGACGACGTACCACTGGGCAACCTTGCGTAGCTCGCCGATTCTTGACCAAGCCTCCATACCCATAACCAGCATCAAAACTGAAAGCAGACCACGGAAGAGGGGATTAAAGAAGCTCTCATAGACACTTTCGGGACGGGTTAGTATGCCAAGGGCGAGACCGAGTAGCAGTGCTGATAGAGCCGAACCTTGTAAGCTCTCCTTCACAATCGGCCAGATTTCGACCCGCTTACCTTGTTGTTCGCGCTGCTGATTCCGATACTCCTGCCTTGTGGTCGGATAGTCTGGCTCGCTAGGATACTCTCCAGCGCCTGCAGCAACCGCCTGCTTGCTGAGATACTCCTGCTGGGTGATATCTTCGCCTACGGTCTGACTCTCCTTGCTTTTATAAATACTGGCTAAGACGATCGCCGTCACGAGCGCTGGAATGTCCATAAAGGGATAAAGTGCAGCCGCCCAAGGTTCGTATTGCATCGCTTCTGATTCCATCATTGTCAGACCGGCGGCGAGAGTAGAGCCACTCACCGCCCCAAATAAGCCCCCAGTCGCAATGGCATCAACGACTTTGACTTTCGGCAACCTTGCCAAGGTATTACGCGCAATCAGCACGATAATAATCCCGATGGCTGCAGCAAATACCGCAGGTAACAGCATCTGCGCTAGGTTAGCATTACGGATCGCAATACCACCACTCAAACCAACTTTGATGAGCAACATGAAGACGATGAACTTATAGATCGCATCTGGAATTTGCAACCGACTATTGACGGCAGCAATGATCATACCACCAATTAGAAAACCCAGTGTTGGGGACTGTAACTTATCCCCGAAGCGCGTCAAGAAATCTGATAAAAAATCCACTAATAAATACCTCCTTTACTCTCCTCTAATGAGAAGTGATTATTTTGATAAGTGAGTTTTAAAAAGCAAGGGTGAAGTATTTCACTCCGATAAAACAGGTGTTACGCAAGAACCTATCAATCCCATATTCAGAGAGGGTCGCCCTCCGAACGGGGTTGGAAAATGATAGTAGTTCTACGCTTTATACTATAGACGTTTGTCTATTCAGACCTGACTCTGTATCTTTTATAGTCTATCGTAAAACGATGTAAATTTTGCGCTCCTCAACATGGATTCGCAATAGGATGTCAAATTCAAATGATAAGTTTTTCTTAATATTTATCTGTCAATCCCCGCTTCTGGTTAATAGTCGCGATCAATCAAACCCAACACCATCCCATAAAAAAACTGTGCGCTAAATGTTTAGCACACAGTTTAATCAGTTTTTGATAATAGTAGGTGAGTTACGGACTTGCCCCCTAAATCCCCCAATTATGGGGGACTTTATCAGTTAATTCCCTCCAAGGTTAGCGGAATTATTCAAGTCCGTAATTCCTGTGGGATTACTTCAACTTCGGAGCAGTTAGAGAAAGCAGAGAAGGATCAGCTTGAGCCACATCAGAGGGTTTTACTAAAGAAGGAACAGAATTCCGCAATCGATCGGTGTAGGCGATCGTTGTCGAATCATACACTTGTGTGAGAATCTTCGGATAGAAGCCAATGCCAATAATTGGAATCAGCAAACAAGCAATAATAAACACTTCTCGCGGTTCTGCATCCACCAAAACTTCGTGGGAAACTAACTCTTGGTTTTCTTTACCATAGAAAATTTCTCGTAACATCGAGAGGAGATAAATCGGAGTGAGAATCACACCCACCGCAGCTAAAAACACCACCAATACCTTAAACGTCGTGTTGTAAGCATCACTGGTGGAAAAGCCGATAAATATCATCACTTCGGCAACAAAACCACTCATCCCTGGTAAGGCAAGAGACGCGAGAGAACAAGTGGTAAACATGGCAAAAATTTTCTGCATCTTCTGCCCAACACCGCCCATCTCATCTAACATTAGGGTATGAGTGCGGTCATAAGTTGCCCCCACTAAAAAGAAAAGACTTGCTCCAATTAAGCCGTGAGACACCATTTGTAACACAGCGCCACTTAAACCTAAATTGGTAAACGAACCGATACCAATTAAAACAAACCCCATGTGGGAAATCGAAGAATAGGCAATTTTTCGTTTCAGATTACGTTGAGCAAAGGAAGTCAACGCCGCATAAATAATATTCACCACCCCTAAAATCACCAACGCTGGGGCAAAATAAGCATGAGCATCGGGCAACATTCCTGCATTCATGCGAATCAAAGCATAGCCGCCCATTTTTAAGAGAATCCCAGCGAGTAACATATGCACAGGTGCAGTTGCTTCGCCGTGAGCATCAGGAAGCCAAGTATGGAGGGGGAAAATCGGTAACTTCACCGCATAAGCAATGAAGAAGCCCGCATAAAGCCAGAGTTGGAAATTGAGAGCGATATCTTTATCGGCTAACGCTCTCATGTCAAAGGTGACGGTATCCCCGTAAAACGCCATGGTTAAACCCGCAACGAGAATAAAGAGTGATCCGCCTGCGGTGTAAAGGATGAATTTAGTCGCGGCATAGAGGCGTTTTTTTCCTCCCCAAATTGACAGCAGTAAATAAACTGGGATTAACTCTAATTCCCACACGAGGAAGAATAACAACATATCTTGGACAGCGAAGACAGCAATTTGTCCGCCGTACATGGCAAGAATTAGGAAATAAAAGAGTTTGGGTTTCAAACTTACGGGCCAAGCGGCTAAAATGGCGAGGGTGGTAATAAAGCCCGTGAGAACGATTAAAGGCATGGAAATGCCATCAGCGCCCACTGACCAATTTAAGTCCAGTTGGGGAATCCAACTATAACTTTCTACCAGTTGTAAGTTGGGGTTAGAGAAGTCATAGTCGAGATAGAATCCCGCAATGATAAAGGCAAAATTGATTAAGCCAATTACCAGCGCATACCAACGCACTTGTTTCCCGTCTTTGTCGGGAATAAACGGGATAAAGAAAGAGGCAATTAAGGGAAAGAGGATAACCGTAGTTAGCCAAGGAAATTGTGTCATAGTTGCAAAAAGTTAAGTGTTACTCTCAGATTTATTTTGATCTCGATCGAAGCATTCCCCCAGTAATTGGGGGATTAAAGTGATTAAGCGACACTAAAAACAATCACAAAGCCTAATACTGCCCCAAAAACAATTAAGGCGTAAAATTGGGCGCGACCATTTTCAAAGTATTTCAGCCCTTCACCGCTGATAATCGCCATTAAACCAGTGAGGTTAACAGCACCATCAACGACGCGGTAATCTACTTCTAAAACTTGTCTGGCGACACGACGACTTCCTTTAACAAAGATGTTGTTAAAAAGTTCGTCAAAGTACCATTTGTTGAGAGAGAAGCGGTAGAGAGAAGGGAATTTTTGCGCGATCGCGCTGGGGTCGATTTTTTTGCTTTGATACATCAAAGAAGCAACGGTAATGCCAATGAGAGCGATTCCCACGGAGTTTCCCGCCATAATCAAAAATTCCGACCATTCAAACGCCGCCATCATTTCTTGGACTTCTTCTAGGGTTTCTCCTGGCGCAAACACAAACTCCTCAAAGAAGTTTTCCCAGGGTTTACCCAACCAACCGATCGCGATCGAAGGAATCGCTAAAATTACTAAGGGTAAGGTCATGCTGACAGGGGATTCGTGAGGCGTGTCACTGTGATGATGTTCCTCTTCTTCCTGTTCCGATTCTAATTCGCGGGTATCCATCGCACCCGGACCAAACGCAGGTTTTAGGGAATCCAAAATCGACTGATCATTGCCTCGAAACTGCCCCTCAAAGGTAATAAAATACATTCGGAACATATAAAAAGCAGTTAAACCCGCCGTTAACCAGCCGATAAACCATAAAGCAGGATTGGCACTAAAAGCAACAGAGAGAATCTCATCTTTTGACCAAAAACCAGCAAAAGGAGGAATCCCACAGATGGCGAGAGTTCCCACGAGAAAAGTTAAAGAGGTAATTGGCATATATTTCCGTAAACCACCCATCAAGCGCATATCTTGGGCGAGTGCTGGATTATGACCGACCACTTCTTCCATGCCATGAATCACAGAACCAGAACAGAGGAATAACATCGCCTTGAAGAAAGCATGAGTCATCAGGTGAAACAGCCCTGCGGTGTAACCGCCGACGCCCATCGCCATTACCATATAACCTAATTGGGAAATGGTAGAGTATGCTAATCCTTTTTTAATATCATTTTGGGTAAGCGCGATCGTTGCGCCCAAAAACGCAGTAAACGCACCCGTCCAAGCAATAATCGTCATTACCGACGGTAAATTCTCAAATACGGGATACATCCGCGCAATTAAGAAAACTCCCGCAGCGACCATCGTGGCGGCGTGAATTAAAGCAGAAATCGGCGTTGGGCCCTCCATCGCATCGGGTAGCCACACATGAAGGGGAAACTGTGCAGATTTTGCCACCGGACCCAAGAATACTAACACCCCAAACAAGGAAGCGAGACTCGCACCGATAACGCCAGATTCCACTAGGGTTTCTAATTGGACTCCCATTTCGGAAAACTCAAACGTTCCCGTTGCCCAATATAACCCCAACATTCCCAGCAGGAAGCCAAAGTCACCGACACGGTTAACCACAAACGCTTTCTGACAAGCATCGGCGGCAGCTTTTCGATCGTACCAGAATCCGATGAGGAGATAGGAAGCCATTCCCACCAACTCCCAGAAAATATAAACTTGCACTAAGTTGGGACTAATCACTAAGCCCAACATCGAAGAAGCAAACAAACTTAAATAAGCGTAAAAGCGCACATAACCCGCATCATGTGCCATATAGCCATCGGTATAGATCATCACCAGAAACGCCACTGTTGTCACCACCGCTAACATGACAGTGGTTAAATGGTCGATGGTGTAACCCATGGTGAGTTTAAAATCTCCTGCTGCCGCCCATTCAAAGGTATTCAGGAACGCTTCATGTCCATTAATCTGACTCCATAGCAGCGCAAAGGATAACCCCATGGTCACTCCCATCAAAGAGACGATAAAAATAGCGACAGGTTGACGTAAACGACTGGTGGCTTGGTTAAATGAGATTAACCCGACTCCCACAATCATTGCACCAACGAGAGGGATAACAGGGATTAGCCAAGCATATTGATATAGTTGTTCCATATAAGTTGAGACTAGGAATAAGTTACTAATTACACTCTAGTTAATCGATGACAGGGCATGATTGCCACTGTCTTAAGAAAGACTGAGTGCAAATACCGTTAACAATTGTGACATATTCGGTTGACCTTCTAGAGTGAATGTAGTTGTTCACCTCTCCCACCCCCCAGCTTGCTGTAGGTTGGGTGAAATGAAATGAAACCCAACATCAATTAGCCGTAGTTTGCCCCCCAACCCCCCAATTCTGGGGGGCTTTTCTTCGGTGGGGTGAAATGAAATGAAACCCAACATTAGACCGTAGGTTGCCCCCCAACCCCCCAATTCTGGCAGGGCTGTTTCATTATGAATGAAATCAAGGGAGGTAGGGAGATGGGGGAGACAAGGGAGACAAGGGAGATGGGGGAGATTTCAGGACTCTTTTTTCTTATGAATTAGTCAAAAAGTAAGAAAAAGGCTTCGATCGAACGTACCGTAAGAGGTTCAGGCGATCGAGCGAAGCTCGGTGCGCGGAGCGCAATCGCTGCCAATTTTGACCCCGAGAATGAAACAGCCCCCCCCCAATTCTGGGGGGCTTTTCTTCGGTGGGGTGAAATGAAATCAAACCCAACATTAGACCGTAGGTTGGGTGAAATGAAATGAAACCCAACATTAGACCGTAGGTTGCCCCCCAACCCCCCAATTCTGGGGGGCTTTTCTTCGGTGGGGTGAAGTCAAATGAAATCAAATCCAACATTAATTAGTTATCAATTATGTACATCGCACGTCTATCATGGTGGCGAAAAGCGCGATCGATTTGTCAAAGTAAGGAAAGATCAAAATTAGGAGGGCAAACATGGAGAAGGAAGAACAATCTGCACCAGTTTGGGAATACAAAGTCATTCACCTCAACATTAAAAATACAGAAGCCCCAGACGCTGAAGCCGCCAGTACCGCAACCAAAGGAACATTTAGCCCTGAGTTTCTCAAACAAGAATTTCCAGACATTTACAGTACAAAAACCGCTTCTAATCATCCAGCCCGTCAATTACAAGAGGCTTTAAATAAGTTAGGAAAAGAAGGTTGGGAATTATTTGAAATTTCTCAAGTCGGCGCCTTAAAGATGATGTTTTTTAAGCGGTTGAAACAAGAATAGAATGACTCATTCCTAATCTATAATTACCACATGATAAATTTTACCAATTTTTTTCAACTTAAATTCCTTAGAAGATTCGAGAAATTTTGTAAACGTTCCCGTGATTTTTATCGCTTTCATTACATCAGAAACTGACTGACCATAATACTCCTTAAAATCACCGCCAAGAGTTGTTATTGGAACAGAATGACTCCCGTTTTTGCGATGAAAAATATTCAGGATTTCCCATAATACCTTTTCTAGTTCAATGCGGTTCGTTATTTTTTTTGAACAAGTGGTTTTTGACTTGGCTTTTGCTCTTTTATTGATTGCTCCGTCAGTAATATTCTTTTGCTTTAATAATTGAGGATCACTGGCTAAAAAGTCAGTAATATTTTTCCCTAAATCTAATTCTTGGACAATTTGATTAACCGTGATGCCAAACTTTTTTTGGAAAGCATTAGAAATCGTGGAAGCTGTTACTTTCTTATGACGAGAACTATTTTTGATCTCTTCAATGATCTGCTCGATCGCGCTTTTCAAGGATTCCGAATCAGTAATCTGATCCCTAGAAGTGGGAACTTTTCCATTAACAGATGTCTCCAAATCAGGAGAAAACTCCTCAACAATTAACGATGATTCTTGTTTTTTCTCCGTTTTCTGTGCAAAGGTTTTCCGATTACTTAATAACTCCTCTAACTGTGATAATTCCTGAATTTTAGCGTTAACCGATTCTCGTTCTTGTTCAATCAACTGTTCCAACTTAGTAATCAACTCTTTCGGATCAGGAATTTCTTGACTTAAATCCAAAGAATAAGCATAAACCTCTCCCGTCTTCCGATTTTCGATTTCTAAAAGTTTATTTTGACGACGCACTCGCCACACTCGTAAATTCTGACTCAGTAACTCATTAGATAAATTCGTCAGTAGCCAATCAGAAGAACAAACAAACACTTCCTCAACTTTTGGATAATGAATCCGAATCGCCGCCCCTAACGTCATCATTCTCGCATCCGCACTATTTTTTCCCCCAGGAACATGAACTAAAAAATATCCCCTTTCATAAAGTTCAATATCCTGTTTTATAACCGCTTTCTCACTCCAATTGGCAAACGCAAGTTTAACTTGTATCGGATAACTTGCTATACTTTGTAAATAGTCTTCTGCGGAAGTATCAAGTTTCAAATTTTCTAAATCGAGAAGAATAATACTAATGCCGTCTTGAGATTCTTCCACCGATGGCGCGAAAGATTCGGTCTTACTTTTTACCTCTAAAAACTGCCGTCCACAGTCCTTACATAAATAACGTTGTCTATTTTTAACCCGTCCATTTTTACGATAATTTTGACCGTAACATTGAGGACACTTCTGCATTACATTAATCATTCAATCAGTTGACAAATACTATCATAGAGAAAGAACCCAATACATTTTGTAATCATGGCGCGAGACTTACAAGAATTTATCAAACAAGTTGACAAAAGAGGACAACTGCGACGCATTACCGTTCCCGTTGATCCAGAATTAGAAATTACCGAAATCTCCAACCGAATGTTAAAAGCGGGAGGACCCGCACTCCTCTTTGAAAATGTTAAAGGAGCATCCTATCCAGTGGCAATTAATCTCATGGGAACGTTAGAACGGGTATGTTGGGCGATGAACATGGAACATCCCGAAGAATTAGAAACATTAGGAAAGAAGTTAGGGATGCTTCAACAGCCAAAACCACCGAAAAAAGTCTCGCAAGCGATCGAGTTTGGAAAATTACTCCTTGATGTGGCAAAGGCAAAACCTGGACGCGATTTTTTCCCTCCTTGTCAAGAAGTGATAGAAAAAGGAGAAGACGTTGATCTCAATCGGCTTCCCTTACTGCGTCCTTATCCCGAAGATGCTGGCAAAATTATCACCCTCGGTTTAGTGATTACTAAAGATGTAGAAACGGGTACGCCCAATGTCGGCGTATATCGCCTACAACTCCAGTCTAAAAATACAATGACCGTTCATTGGTTATCGGTGCGAGGAGGGGCAAGACATTTACGGAAAGCGGCGGAAAATGGTAAAAAATTGGAAGTTGCGATCGCCCTCGGTGTTGATCCATTAATCATCATGGCAGCCGCCACTCCCATCCCAGTTGATCTTTCCGAATGGTTATTCGCTGGACTCTACGGCGGTTCTGGGGTCAAACTAGCAAACTGTAAAACCGTTGACTTGCAAGTTCCAGCCGATTCAGAATTTGTTTTAGAAGGAACAATCACCCCTGGGGAAGTCTTACCAGACGGCCCGTTTGGCGACCACATGGGTTATTATGGCGGCGTGGAAGACTCTCCCCTAATTCGCTTTCAATGCGTCACTCACCGCAAAAATCCCGTTTATCTGACCACCTTTAGCGGTCGTCCCCCGAAAGAAGAAGCAATTCTCGCCATTGCCTTAAACCGCATTTACACCCCCATTTTACGGCAACAGGTGTCAGAAATTACAGACTTTTTCCTCCCGATGGAGGCTTTGAGTTATAAAGCCGCGATTATCTCCATCAAAAAAGCATATCCAGGACACGCTAAACGGTCAGCGCTGGCGTTTTGGAGTGCTTTACCACAATTTACTTACACAAAATTTGTGATTGTCGTTGATGAAAGTATTAATATCCGTGATCCTCGGGAAGTGGTGTGGGCGATTTCTTCTAAGGTTGATCCATCCAGAGATGTGTTTATCCTCCCAGAAACTCCCTTCGACAGTTTAGATTTTGCCAGCGAGAAAATCGGTTTAGGAGGAAGAATGGGAATTGATGCGACCACAAAGATTCCTCCCGAAACTGATCACGAATGGGGAAAACCCCTCGAATCTGATCCTGAAATGGCGAAAACAGTTGATCAACGTTGGGAGGAATATGGACTCGCTGACATTAATTTGGAAGAAGTGAATGCGAGTTTATTCGGTTACGATCTCCATTAATTTTTTTACAGATTGTAGGTTGTAGGTTGGGTGGAGTTTACGAAACCCAACATCAATTAGTCATTAGTCATTGGTCATTGGTCATTGGTCATTGGTCATTGGTCATTAGAAAACAAAGGACAAAGGACGAAAGACAAAGGACAAAAACGTAGGTTGGGTGGAGGTAACGAAACCCAACACCAATCAGTGACCAGTTCAGCAGTTACCAGTATTTCTCAAACTTAAAAAGACTAATCGATTATTAATTCAGTGACCAGTGATCACTGATCACTGTAAGATAAGGTTCAGGCAATTGTTTATAATTGGTGTTGTGTTGGGTTTCGCTTCGCTTCACCCAACCTACATTTTTGTCCTTTGTCTCATTAAAAGGTACACTGCCATCAGCTTTTACATAGGTAAAAATATAGGTTAGGTGGATAAAATCAAGCCCAACCCAACCATTCCTTGAAAAACTAAGCCGCTTTTAATTCCTCTTTATGTTCCTCTAAAAAGTTAGCGATTCCTGATTTTTCCACTAAACCAAAAACGACTCCGTTGTCACCAATAACAGCGACTTCGCTTTCTTTATTTTTCTCAAACATCATCACTACTTCTAAAAGAGTTTGTTTTGGTTTTACCGAATTAACTTGTTGCGGCTTCGTTAATTCACGAACACTTTTTTCTGTCCATTCTGAAGTAGGGATAATCTTCAAGTCATCTACATTTAATTGACCAATTAACTTCCCTTCTTCATCGGTTACTAAAAATTTACTCCATTGTCCTTTACCAATAACATACTCATTGACAAACTCTCGAATGTTTAAATCAGCAGCAATAACAGGACTGTTTTTGCTGACGGCTTCTTCTGCGGTAAAACGACTTAGCTTATCTTGAATAGTCGCCGACTGCGCCGATCGACCCGCATTTTGTAATAAGAAAAATCCAATTAATGCTGTCCATAAACTGCCAAATTGAGTCACGCCAAAGACAGAAAGAACTCCCAGCGCGATCGCACTCCAGCCAATAAATTGACCGACAATGCTGGCAATAAAAATGCCCCGATATTGATTCCCCGTAATCTTCCAGACGATCGATTTCAGAACATTTCCGCCGTCTAAAGGTAAGCCTGGAATCATGTTAAATAAAGCGAGAATTAAATTCACTGTTGCGAGTAAACCCACCACTGCGGAAAGCGGTTGCGACAGGGGAAGACTAACTTCCAAGAAGGTGAATACACCAAACAGAATTAAACTAACGACTGGCCCAGCGATGGCGACAGAAAATGCTTCTCCTGGGGTTTTAGAATCTTCTTCTAAACTTGCTAAACCGCCAAAAATAAATAGGGTAATCGAGTTAACTGTAATCCCTTGTTTAATAGCAACAAAACTGTGTCCTAATTCGTGTGCTAAAACCGAAGAAAATAGGAGTAAAGCGGCGACTAATCCTAATAGCCAGGGAGTAACACCCACCAGTTGCGGAAAGTTTTGTAACTGGCTACCATAAACCCAAGTAACAAGGGCAAGGACTAAAAACCAAGAAGGATTAACATAAAATGGGATGCCAAATAAATTTCCAACACGAATATTATTATTCATAACTGACTCTTTGCTTTTTGATTGAGTTAACTACAGTGTAACGAAATATTAAACACGAAGACCTTAAACCTTTGGGGTAAAAGCCGTATTCGTCCGTTCGGTTGTCTTGTGAAAATGATGGGATTCTCATTGAGTTTCTATCAAAAGATAGAGGCATCATTTCATTAAAACCGTCTCATCTTCTTACTAATCTATCTTAAATCAGAGTAAAAATCCATGATGGAAAATACATCTCAGTTTGTTTGTGCTTTTTGTGGGGAAAAGAATCCCACTTTTGTTGATATTGGTGCGGGAAATTCACAAAGTTATGTGGAGGATTGTCAGGTGTGTTGTAATCCCAATGTTTTATATATTGAAATTGATGAAGACACTTTAGACGTTAATATCGAAACGGATTGTGAAAGTTAATGAAACAAAATCATAATAAATTGGTGCGCGATCGGATTCCTGAAATCATTAAAAACTCAGGGAATCAATGTGAAATCTCGATTTTATCCACAGCAGAATATCAAGTTTCCTTACGAGAAAAAGTAATCGAAGAAGCGAGAGAAGTGGCGGCTGCTTCTTCTTCAGAAGAGTTAGTTAAAGAGATTGCTGATTTATATGAAGTGATTGATGCTTTAGTGACAGTCATGGAAATAGATAAGGCGGCAATTATTCGGAAACAAAAACAACGACGAGAAGAAAGGGGAGGGTTTCAAAAAAGAATTAAATTGATTTCTACTTCCTTCACTCCTTATAGCATTTTTGAAAAGTAAAGTTACAATAAATCCCCCCTAACCCCCCCCAGGGCTGTTTCATTCTTTTAAAATTAAGGGAGGTAGGGAGATGGGGGAGACAAGGGAGACAAGGGAGATGGGGGAGATTTCAGACAAAAATGTAGGTTGGGTGGAGGTAACGAAACCCAACTTTAAGATGAGCGATCGCAGCACTGCCACTGTCATTAACCAAGTCGAAGTCTCCCATTTCTCCCTTGTCTCCCTTGTCTCCCTCTCTGTTCCCTGTTCCCCTGCTTTAACCAAGATATTGTACTTTTTCACGAGGAACTAATTAACGACAATGCCAAGCCGTTACAGCTACTGCTAAAGCATCCGCCGCATCATCAGGTTTAGGAATACAAGTCAAATTTAACTCATGGGTGATGGCGGTTTGAACTTCCTGTTTATCAGCTTTCCCATAACCTGTAATCGTTTGTTTAACTTGTGGTGGACTAAACTCGACATACGGTAATTCAGCTTGTCCTAACACTAACAAAACAATTCCTCTGGCTTGAGCAACGTTGATGGTGTTTCCCATACGATAGAAAAATAGTTTTTCAATGGCAACGAGATCAGGTTGAAATTCAGCAACAACATGATGTAAGTCTTCGTAAATTGTCGCCAATCTTTTTTCTATGGGTTGTTTAGAAGATGTTTCAATGACTCCAAAGTCGATTAGTTGTAGAGAGTCTTCTTTTAATTGCTGATAGTCTTGAAGTTTTTTGCTTTTTGTTGATGTTTCCCTAGTGCTTTCAGAAGCCGTGATACATCCAAAGCCAAAAGTTGCGAGTCCAGGATCAAGTCCAAGAATGGTTAATGAGGTCATAACCTGATTTTATCGCGCTACGCGCAGTTGCAAGAGGTTTTGTGGCTACGGCGCGAGAGTTACTCTACAACAATGCAGGAGAAATGGTGAAAATGAACCCAGAGGCATATACGGAGCTTTCGACAAGAGTAGGACAAATTTCTGCGGCTTGGCCCACGATTATGCCTCCTGAGCAACCCGTTTACAGTGCTGAGGAAGTGATGGAAATGGCTGAGGAAATTAAGCAGATGATGAATTGATACCAATTTAAAAAGTAGATGTTACATCTTGTAGGGGTTGCAAGGCAAACCCTACTACTACTTTAGGGGTTGCAAGGCAAACCCTACTCTATAACTTGGAAGTGACCTAAACACCCTTTTTCTGCGATCCAGTCTTGATATGGCAGTGGTAAAGATGGACACCGTAAGGCTTCGCGTCAAATTCATAAATCACTTGCTGATCGTGACGCACCGATCGAACCCCGTCTTCGGAAGCAGGATGAATGCCATGAAAATGAACTGTATGAAATCTTCCGCCTTGATTGTTGAAGATCACACGCACTCGATCGCCACTTTTTGCCCTTAATGTGGGACTTGGAACTCGATCGTTGTAACTCCAAGTACGAAAGGAAACAACTGTATTCAGTAGAAATGTAGGTTGGGTGAAGGTAACGAAACCCAACATAAATTAGTTTACAATTCATTTGGGATTGATATAGTAAGCTAAGGATAAATTACACGAAAGGTTAAATTGATACGAGGGAAAACCGTTTTTTTCGTTTTTGGAATTTGATGATACCAGTAGCTTTGAGTTTCTCCTTTCATTAATAGAAAATCACCATTTCCTAAATTCAAATCATACTTTTGCGACTCTGTTTTATCTCTAGATTTAAAGCTAAATCGTCGCTTTCCACCGAAACTAACTGAACCAATAACTGGATTTTTACCTAATTCTTTCTCATCATCACTATGCCACGCTACGCCATCGTTTCCATCCCGATAAAAGTTTAAAAGAACACTATTAAATTTAACATTAGCAATGGTTTCAATTTTGTGTTTAATTAATAATAGCGTTTCTGTCCATGATTCAGGATTCATGGTGATTCCAGAATAGGTGTAGGAATATCCGCGATCGCCATACCATGCGGTTAAGCGAGGAACAGGATTTTCTTTGCCATAGATTTTGATGTATTCCTGTTGCCAATTGATTTCTTGTTTTAACTTCTCAAAAATGTTGTCACTGGTAACAGAATCTAAAAACTGCGGATAGAATTTTATATCACTATGAGGCAGATTTATCTGTTGGTAGTTCGTTTTATTTTCTTCGGGAAATAAGGAGATTTGATCGGACATAATCGCTAGATTTGCTCTAAGTCTTCAGGGGTGTTACAGTTAAATAATGTCGCTCGATCGCGCACGGTTAATTCTTTTACGCAATGCTGATTTAAAAACCCTTGAAACGATCGCTCTCCAGTGGCTAAATAAGCAGCAAACAACGCCTTACATTGTCGATGATAAAAACCAGCAAGAGGCTGCCAAATGGGAGGAGATTTCGCCACCAATGCGACTTGATCTTTACCCATAGAATCCAGTTGTTGACACCAAAATTCTAACTCAGTTCTGGTTAGTTTGGGTAAATCACAAGCTAACACCAAAACCCACTCGGTTTGCACTTGTTGTAACCCTTGATATAATCCCACTAAAGCACCATGAGGTGAGGTTTCTTCTGCTGAATAGGTTTCTGGAATGATTTGACAACTATTCGGAATAATCTCCTGGTATCTTTCCCGCCAAGGCGTGACAATATAAACTTGAGAGGTGACAGTTTGCGCTAACTCGCAAGTGCGTTTAAGAAGTGGTATCCCTGAAATGGGAATCAGTGCTTTATCTTCCCCCATGCGACGGCTGTATCCTCCCGCGAGGATGATTGTACTCAGATCGTCTTTAATCATAATTGATTATTTATAGTTCATCACTGATAATTAGAGAGTAACCGATTCATTGTTCATTTTTTACTCTCGTTATGGATCAAAATTCTAGCGCGATCGAGCGTTCTTTCCAGTCTTTAATCACATCTCAACAAGTAGAATATCAGTCCCAATGGCAACCGTCGTCACAGCTTCCAGTTAAGCCTCTTATGATTCCCAACAGCGAAAAGACATTAGGAGAAGTGGTTTCGATCGCGCAACAAAATCACTACTCGATCATTCCTTGTGGCAATCATAGCAAAGTAACATGGGCAGGACTTCCCAGTGATTTCGGCTTTTACCTAAGCACTCGCCACATCAACCAAATTATTGATCATGCAGTGGGAGACTTAACCGTTACCGCCCAAGCTGGAATTACTCTTGCCCAACTCCAACACCAGCTTAAACAATATAATCAGTTTCTGCCCATCGATCCAGCATACCCTGAAACCGCAACACTTGGGGGTATTGTCGCCACTGCCGATACAGGAAGCTGGCGCGAGCGTTATGGTGGAGTTAGAGACTTACTCATTGGTCTCTCTTTTGTCCGTGCCGATGGAGAAATTGCGAAAGCAGGGGGGCGTGTGGTTAAAAATGTTGCAGGATACGACTTAATGAAGCTATTCACAGGCTCTTATGGCACATTAGGAATAATCACACAAGTTACCTTTCGCACCTATCCTCTTCCTCCTGCTGCCGCCACTGTGATTTTAACTGGAGAAAATGCAAACATCACGCAAGCGGCGCAGATACTTCGTAACTCCACTTTAACTCCCACTCGCGCTGATTTATTATCGCCTTTTGTCCTCAAAAAACTCAATCTCGGAAACGGTTGCGGTTTAATTGTTCGTTTTGAAACTATTGTTGAAAGCATCGAAAAACAAATTGAACAACTAACCGTAATTTCTCAGTCATTATCGCTAGAAATAACTCGTTTTGAACAGGATAATGAAGAATTATTATGGGATCAATTGAAATCTTTGACTGTGACTTCTCCTGAAACTAACCCAATTATCTGTAAAATCGGCTTTTTACCCACTGCTACGGATCAGTTTTTCCGTCAGTTGCCCGATCGAAGTTACGCTATCATTCATAATAAGAGTGGTTTAGGAAAACTGGTTTTTCTACAAGATAATCCTATATCAGACATTCAAAAAATGCGTCAATTTTGTGAACAAAATCAAGGCTTTCTCACCATTTTAGAAGCCTCAAACACCCTTAAAAAAGAAATTGATTCTTGGGGATATTCAGGAAATGCTTTAACTCTCATGCAAAAAATTAAGGAACAGTTTGATCCGCAAAATCAATTTAACCCGAATCGTTTTGTTGGCGGAATTTAAATTTAATTTAAGCATCATTCTGGTATTAAGGGGAAAGCGCGATCGCATCTTCCAAATTTTACTTAAAAACTTGATTTATAAAAACCTCCATTACTAGGGACAATAACATTTCTATCTTAAACCCAATAAAATTCTAGATAATTATGACAGAAAAAGAAGCAAACCTAGATAACTTTATCAAACCAACAATTGGTTTCGACGAGAAAAAACCACCGCAACCCGACTTAGTTGATGACTGTGTTCACTGTGGTTTTTGTTTATCCACTTGTCCCAGTTATCGTGTGATTGGGAAAGAAATGGACTCACCACGAGGACGCATTTATTTAATGGATGCAATTAATAAAGGAGAAGCCAACTTAGATCAAGCAACCGTCCAACATTTTGATTCTTGTTTAGGTTGTCTCGCTTGTGTTACCACTTGTCCTTCTGATGTTCAATATGACAAACTAATTGCAGCCACTCGTCCCCAAGTCGAAAGAAATTATCCTCGCAATATTTTCGATCGAATTTACCGTCAATTAATTTTTAGTTTCTTTCCTTATCCTAACCGTCTGCGTCCCCTCTTAATTCCCCTGTTAATCTATCAGAAATTAGGACTACAAACCTTAGTCCGAAAAACAAAACTCCTGAAAAAAATCTCTCCTCGTCTTGCCTCAATGGAGTCCATTTTACCAGAAATTACAGCGCAATCCTTCCAAGATAAATTTCCTGATGTTATTCCCGCACAAGGAAAAAACGGTATCGAGTAGGAGTCATTTTAGGCTGTGTTCAACGTCTCTTTTTCTCCCCTGTAAATGAAGCAACGGTGAGAGTTTTAACCGCGAATGGTTGCGAAGTCGTTATCCCGAAAACTCAGGGCTGTTGTGCCGCTTTACCCGCGCACCAAGGACAAGAAAAACAAGCGCAAAGTTTAGCGAAACAAATGATAGATAGTTTTGCTGAAACTGATGTTGATTTTATTATTATTAACGCCGCTGGTTGTGGACATACTCTGAAAGAATATGGACATATTTTAGAAGATGATCCAGAGTATAAAGAAAAAGCAGAAGCCTTTGTAAAAAAAGTCAAAGATATCCAAGAGTTTCTCGCAGCAGTGGGATTAACCGCAAAACTTTCTCCCTTACAAGATGAACCATTAGACTTAGTTTATCAAGATGCTTGTCACCTGTTACATGGACAACAAATTAGTTTGCAACCGCGACAATTATTAAAAGAAATTCCAGGAGTAAAATTACATGAACCCATTGACGCTGCTTTGTGTTGTGGTAGTGCCGGGGTTTATAATATGTTACAGCCCCAAGTTGCCGAAGAATTGGGAGATAAAAAGGCAAATAATCTCTTAAATACTGGTGCGAAAATGATTGTTTCTTCTAACCCTGGTTGTTCTTTACAGATTAAAAAACATCTGGAACAAAAAGGAAAAGAGATGCCACTTTTCCATCCCATGCAACTTTTAGATTATTCCATTCAAGGGGTAAAGTTAAATCAGCCAGTGACCAGTGACCAGTGACCATTGATCAGTGACCAGTTACCAGTGATAAATAACGAATAACAAATAACGAATAACAAATAACGAATATAATAGTATTATGAAACGTTCTGTGGAAAAGCTAATGATTAAGTTAGAAGTGACAAAACTGGGAGACTCAGTGGGAGTAATTTTCCCAAAGCAATTGCTGGATAAACTTAAAATTAATCAAGGCAATTCTCTCTATGCTGTTGAAACTAAAAACGGTGTTGAACTGAAATCTTACGATCCTGAGTTGATTAAGCAAATGGAAATTGCAGAAGAAATCATGTCAGAAGACGAAGATGTTTTAAAAAAGTTAGCTGAATAAAACGGTGTCGGAAATTATTTGGATTAGAAAGGAAACAGTTTTAGCAATTCATCGTCGCCAAATCGAACAACATGGGGGAGTAGAAGGAATTCGGGATCAAGGGTTGCTAGAAAGCGCACTCTTTCGACCTAAAAATTTATTTGCTTATTCTGAATTCTCTCCTGATTTTGCTTCTTTAGCCGCCGCTTATGCTTGGGGTTTGGTTAAAAATCATCCCTTTTTTGATGGCAACAAAAGAACATCCTATGTTGTTACTCGCACTTTTCTACAACTCAACAGCTATGATTTGCAAGCCTCTGATGAGGAAAAGTATCAAATTTGGATTGAATTGGCTGCCAGTCAATTTTCAGAAACAGAATTAGGAGACTGGCTGAGACAAAACATTTCTTTCGTTGGGATTACTGATGACTGTTGACGGTTTCCACGAGCTTGAGATATTCTGTATTAACGCCAGAATCACGAACTAAGGTGATCTTACCTGTGCGAGCAATTTCTCGAATCCCAAACTTATGAAGCATTTTAATAATGGCGACCATTTTGCCTGGATCACCGACAACTTCTAAGGTCAGTGTATCTTCGGAAATATCTACTACACGCGCGCGGAAAACTTGTGCCAATTCAATTACTTCGGCGCGTCCTGATGCGGTTGCATTGACTTTAATCAACATCAGTTCCCGTTCGACACAGGGAAGTTGAGTGACATCTTGCACTTTTAGAACGTTAATTAACTTGTAGAGTTGTTTGGTTAACTGCTCGATCGTGCGATCGTCCCCTGGGACGACCATGGTAATGCGAGAAATGCCTTCTTTTTCGGCTGGTCCAACGGCAAGACTTTCAATATTGTAGCCTCGTCGCGCAAACAAACCAGCAATACGGGTGAGTACCCCTGCTTCGTCTTCAACTAAAACGGATAAGGTATGTTTGAGCATCGATCGCGCTTCTTAAGGAATAGGTTAAATTGTGAATAACTATCATAGCAAGAAGTTTCCCCGGTTCGATCGAACGTCATCAAAAATTAAATAAGCTATGGTGATAGAGGCAATCACTTATTGTAATTCAAGAATGTATAAACACTCCTCTTTTAACTCTGATGAAATCGTCCAACGTGCGGAACAGTTGATGAATGCGGCTTCTAACCGCTATCGAATTACCGTACAAGTCGCCAAACGAGCAAAACGTTATCGTAATGAGGAAAAAAACCAAGACCCTTTAGAAGACCCTTTGATGACCCCTCCCATTCGCGCCATCATTGAAATGTCCGATGAATTAACTCAACCCGAAATTATCGGCGAGTAAATTAAACCTCTCTCCCTCCATCAGATTCTAACCAAAAACGGTTGTTTTCAATGTAATGAGCAAGCACGATAAAATATAAGGAAAACATACCGATTAACAAAAAAAGGTAGATTATGGCTGATACAAAACTCGCCCTCACTCCAGAAAACGTTGAGAAAGTTCTCGATGATCTTCGTCCCTATCTCATGGCTGATGGAGGGAATGTTGACCTCGTAGAAATTGAAGGACCGATCGTCAAACTGAAATTACAAGGAGCTTGTGGTTCTTGTCCCAGTTCCGCGATGACCCTCAAAATGGGAATTGAACGTCGTCTGCGAGAATTTATCCCTGAAATTGCAGAAGTCGAACAAGTTTTAAACTAATACCATTTTGAATAATTAGTGCTACAAATTGACTACTTAAGCCCCCCTTAATTAAGGGGGGTTTGGGGGGATCGACTGTTACCTGATTTTTTAAAGATGGTATAACTAACGTCTCGATCGTCTTCCACTCCTTTCTCTGTTTCTGATTCCAATTAGAGAAGGGAGTGGTGAACTTATGGGATGATAACAAACACTTATATGAATCAGATTAAAAATAATAATTAGTAATGTTAAATAACTCTGAAACTCTCGCCACCAGCGCAATTATACTGATCGCCGTTGCCATATTGGTTTGGGGATTTAACCGCGCTCGACCTTATGGAAAAATTGGCATCCTCTCCTGGTTACAATCAGTCGTCTTGATGGCGCCCTGGTTGTTATTTTTCGGTTTATTTGCCGCCGGAATCTATCTTAACTTGGTGGGAGTTTTATTGTTGTTGTTAACTTCCACAGGAATTTATATCTATCTCGGAAACCGTCTTCGCGCCGCTGGTCAAGATGTGATGTTGCGCCAACAAGCAAACGAACGGTTACAAGATAAACAAGCGTTGGACGATCATCCAGAACCTGACAATAATCAACAAGGAGAAACCCCAGAAGCGGAAACCAACACCAACCGACCTCCCATTCCCGAAGAAGACTTAAAAACCATTCAAAGTTTATTTGGAATTGATACATTTTTCAGCACGGAAACTATTCCCTATCAAGATGGAGCAATTTTCAAAGGAAATCTACGGGCTGATCCCGAAAAAGTCTATGAACAACTTACCAATAAACTTAAACAAAAACTAGGGGAAAAGTATCGTCTCTTTTTAGTGGAAGGGCCAGAAAATAAACCAGTGGTGATTGTATTACCCAGTACCAATGATCCGCAACCCAGCACCACCACCGAACAAGTCTTAGCCGTTGTCTTGATGATCGTCACGGCGGTGAGCAGTGTTGAAGCATTTAGTTTATTGTTGGGATTCGATTTATTTAGTAATTTAGAACGATTCCGAGAAGCCGTTCCCTTCGCTTTGGGATTAGGAATTATTTTAGGCGCCCATGAGGTCGGTCATCGTGTCATCGCCCAACGTTACGGGGTTCGTTTGAGTTTACCTTTCTTTATTCCCAGTTTACAAATTGGCTCGTTTGGTGGGATTACTCGCATTGAGTCGTTATTACCTTCTCGTAGTATTCTATTTGAGTTAGCTTTAGCTGGTCCGGCGGTGGGTGGATTAGTTTCTTTGTTGATGTTGGTGGTGGGTTTAGTTTTATCGCAGCCAGGAAGTTTATTTCAAGTTCCCACCCAGTTTTTTCAAGGCTCGATTTTAGTCGGCACGTTGGCGAAAATTGTTTTGGGAAGTCAACTAGAAGCATCAATTGTGGATGTTCATCCTTTAACGGTAATGGGTTGGTTGGGTTTAGTGATTACCGCGCTTAATTTAATGCCTGCTGGTCAATTGGATGGGGGAAGGATTGTACAAGCGATTTATGGACGGAAAACGGCTCGTAGAACCACTGTTGCGACGCTGATTGTCTTAGGAATTGTCGCCATTACGAACCCCAGTAATCCGATTCCTTTATATTGGGGGATTTTGATTCTGTTTTTACAACGAAGTTTAGAACGTCCCAGTCTTAATGAGTTAACTGAACCAGACGATGCGAGAGCGGCGCTAGGATTGTTAGCATTATTCTTGATGTTGGCGACCTTAATTCCTCTCAGTCCTGGTTTAGCGGGTAAGCTCGGTATTGGAATCTAGTTATTGCCTATCAAAGGTAGGTTGGGTGAAATCAGTTACCAGTGACCAGTTATTAGTTATAAGTGACCGGTTAACCAATAACGAACAACAAACAACAAATAACCAATAACCAATAACAAAACTGTGGAAATTACTTTCTTAGGAACAAGCTCCGGTGTCCCCACTCGATCGCGCAATGTTTCCAGTGTTGCGCTCCGTCTTCCTCAAAAGTCGGAAATCTGGCTGTTTGACTGTGGAGAAGGGACACAACATCAGTTGATGCGTAGTGATCTCAAATCTTCTCAAATTCGCCGTATTTTTATTACTCATATGCACGGCGATCATATTTTTGGTTTAATGGGATTACTCGCTAGTACGGGTTTAGCAGGTGCGAAAGGACAAGTTGATCTTTATGGTCATCCCGATTTGAAAGATTATCTGAACGCCTGTATCCGCTACTCTCACACCCATTTTGCGAATCGTATCCAAGTCCATGCTGTTGAACCTGGAGTGGTCTTTGAAGATGAACAATTTACGGTTAGTTGTAATCCGCTTAAACATCGTATCCCTGCGTTTGGGTACGCGGTGACGGAAAAAGATCGTCCGGGACGTTTTAATGTGGAGAAAGCAAAAGCGTTGGGGATTCCGCCAGGTCCGATTTATGGCAGACTGAAAAAAGGGGAAACGATCGCGCTGGAGAATGGTCGTCGCGTTTCGGGAAAAGACCTTTGTGATCCTGATGAGTCGGGTCGGAAGTTTGTGTATTGTACGGATACGGTTTTTACAGAGAATGCGATCGCCCTCGCGGAAAATGCGGATGTTTTGATTCACGAGGCAACTTTTGCCCATCAAGATGCAGAAATGGCGTTCGATCGATTACATTCGACCTCGACAATGGCAGCGCAAGTGGCTTTAGCCGCACAAGTCAAACAACTGATTATGACTCATTTTAGTCCCCGTTACGCCCCTGGCAATCCGTTACAGTTACATAATTTATTAGAGGAAGCGCAAGCCATTTTTCCCAATACTTGTTTAGCTTATGATTTTATGGAATACGAAATTCCTCGTCATCAAACTCAACCAAAATCTCTCGCTCGATCGAGTTAATTTCCCTTAATATAAAACGTAGGTTGGGTGGAGTTTACGAAACCCAACACCAATCAGTGACTAAACCTTTGTTGTTGGGTTACGTTTTCTCTTCACCGAACCTACCGTGATTGTTGGGTTGCGTTTTCTCTTCACCCAATTTATACCATGCGTGAATAATTGGCGCTACACACCAACTCATTGTTCCCCCCTTTCAAAGGGGGGTTAGGGGGGATTTACTGTAACTTGACTTTTCCAAAATGGTATTACCTTTGTTGTTGGGTTACGTTTTCTCTTCACCGAACCTACCGTGATTGTTGGGTTACGTTTTCTCTTCACCGAACCTACCGTGATTGTTGGGTTGCGCTTCTCTTCACCGAACCTACCGTGATTGTTGGGTTACGCTTCTCTTCACCGAACCTACCGTGATTGTTGGGTTACGTTTTCTCTTCACCCAACCTACCGTGATTAATTGTTCTTTTTCCCAAAAAGTCCGCCAAATAATCCGCCTCGACGATTTGATTGATTTCCAGAACCACTATCTGTTCCTTTTCCTTGTTCAATGAGTTTCGCTAAAACTTGTTTTCCTTCTAATGCCATTTTATTTTTCGGATCAAGTTGTAGCGCTTTATTAATATGAACTTTTGCCATTCCTAATTGACTTTGTTTAACATACGCTAATCCTAAAAGCGTGTGCGCTTGACTATTTTTTGGATCAAGTTGTAGCGCTTCTCGCAATTCCATAATTGCTTTAGTATAATCTTCTTTATTAATGAGTTGTTGTCCTCGACGCAGATAAGGCTCGACATATTTAGCAAGTTTATCTTGTGGAGAAGTTTGCTCCTCAGTTGCTTTTTCTGATTGATTAATTTCTGTCTTTTCTTGAGTCGTTTTAGCACTTTTTCCCGAATTAACGGTTGTTTTCTTCGGTTGAACAATTTTCTTTTTTAATCCTAAATAAACTAGATTAAATTCACTAATTAAAGCAATTCTCCGTAAAGTTTTATCGAGTTCTTTATATTCTTTTTTAGCGATCGATGCTAAGTATTTTTTATAGAGTGATTCGAGATTCCCACTGGTTGCTGCTTCAGCTAACTGTTGAGCTACTTTACTTTTAATTCTAGGTTTTCCCTGCGAAACAATACGCTCTCTAATTTGCCTTAAAAGTAATAAATGTTCTTGACGAGCCGCTTCATCTTTCACTAAATTCTCATAAGATGGATTCACTAATTGAGACAACAATTGATCCGCTAAATCTTCCTCTTCTTGGGTGTTTAAATCCCTAACATCAGGAAAAAGGATATGATTAATTTTCAGATACCGCTTCCGAATTTCTTCAGGAGATGCACCAATGGGAACACCTAAAATTGCATGATAATCAGTGAGGCTAAATTGAAATAGTCCACATTTAATCGGTGGAATTTTTAGCATCGGACACTCCTACTATTTTTAAGACAACAAATTAAGACAATAAAATCTAAGAATTTTCGAGTGATATCTGGGGAACTTTCTCCCTTTTAAAGAATTTGCTCCGAGGTGAAGTTTTCGAGAGAAGGGGTTTGACTCAAGGCGAGACTCAACTGATTATGGAGAACTGAGTTCGTCGCAATAATTCTTCCTGTGGCTAAATTAACCTTATTTCCATCATAAGCACTAATTTTCCCTCCCGCTTCTTCGACTAAAATCATTCCTGCTGCCATATCCCAAGGCGATAAACCGCGTTCCCAGTAACCATCAACTCGCCCACTGGCGACGGCGGCTAAATCTAAAGCGGCTGATCCCCCACGACGCACTCCTTGTGTCAGATGGGTTAGATAACAAAATTCGGCATAGTTATTATCTCTTGTTGTACGTCGATCGTAAGCGAAACCTGTTACTAATAAACTCTGATCGAGATTAGGAGTAGAAGAAACCTGAATTGAGCGACGGTTACAAGTTGCACCGCATCCCCTCGCCGCCCGAAAAAGCTCATCTCGATCGGGGTCGTAAATCACTCCTACTTCTGGTGTTCCGTCAATCAAGAGAGCAATGGAAACCGCATAAACGGGATATTGGTGAGCATAATTCGTCGTTCCATCTAAGGGGTCGATCGCCCAGAGATATTTCCCTTCTGCGTTTCCCGATTGTCCCGATTCTTCCGCAAGAATACTATGATCAGGAAAATGACGCTGGATGATTTCTAAAATCACCGCTTCCGAAGCGCGATCGGCATTAGTGACTAAATCCCCCGATCGTCCCTTTTCCTCCACTGCGCTGAGATTTCCCCAATAAGAGCGTAACACCGCCCCCGCACTGAGAGCCGCTTCCGTTGCAATTTCCAAATAATGTTTGAGTTGATAAGTAGTTTCCACGAAAAATAATAATTAAGAATTACATCATTGCCTTCACATTTTAAACCGATCGAGAGATATTCCCGTAAGCCCCCCAATATAGCAGTTCTCTATCTTATGTAAAAAGTTGACTCATGGAAGCCCCCCACACTTGGGGGGTTTGGGGGGCAATCAAATTTACAATTCATTTGGGATTGCTATAGTTCATCAACATGATAGAATCTCCTAGAGGATTTTGGGATTAAGTCATTCCTACTCGTCCCAAGGCGAAGCCAGGGAGGAAAGTCTAAAAACGGTAACAAGCATTAAACCCATCATGCAGTAACTGTGTCGAAAGTCCCAAATTCCCATACAGTAGATAAAGATAGTAAATTAATAGAAACAAGGCTTGTCAAGCATGGTTAGCACTACAACAAAAACAAGCGTCGGTCGGATCGTGCAGGTGATTGGTCCGGTGGTTGACGTGGAATTTCCCACAGGGGAATTACCTGAGATTTATAACGCTTTACGCATTGAAGGCAAAAATCAGGCTGGAAACGATGTCGCTGTTACTTGCGAAGTGCAACAACTCCTCGGCGATCGAGTGGTGCGCTCAGTTGCCATGAGTGGAACAGATGGCTTAGTTCGTGGCATGGATGCTGTTGATACGGGTGCGCCGATCAGCGTTCCCGTTGGTAAAGCAACACTGGGACGGATTTTCAACGTTTTAGGTGAACCCGTTGATCAAAAAGGACCCGTCAATTCTGACGACCAATTCCCCATTCACCGTCCCATTCCCCAACTAACCGATCTCGAAACAAAACCCTCCATTTTTGAAACTGGCATTAAAGTCATTGACCTCATCGCCCCCTATCGACGCGGTGGGAAAACAGGTTTATTTGGTGGTGCTGGTGTGGGTAAAACCGTGATCATCATGGAGTTAATTAACAACATTGCTAAAGCTCATGGCGGTGTGTCGGTGTTTGGCGGTGTGGGAGAACGCACCCGCGAAGGAAACGACCTTTACAGTGAAATGGTCGATTCTAATGTGATTAACGCCGACGACTTAACTCAGTCGAAAGTGGCTCTGGTTTACGGTCAAATGAATGAACCACCCGGTGCAAGAATGCGAGTGGGTTTAACCGCGCTGACTATGGCAGAATACTTCCGTGATATCGGTAAACAAGACGTGCTACTCTTTGTTGATAACATTTTCCGCTTTGTACAAGCGGGGATGGAAGTATCGGCGCTGTTAGGACGGATGCCCTCGGCGGTGGGATATCAGCCTACTCTCGGCACGGACATGGGAGATTTACAAGAACGGATTACTTCCACCAAAGAAGGTTCGATTACCTCCATTCAAGCGGTTTACGTTCCTGCGGATGACTTGACTGACCCCGCACCAGCGACCACGTTTGCTCACTTGGATGCAACAACGGTACTGTCACGGGCGTTAGCGTCAAAAGGAATTTATCCTGCGGTTGATCCCCTTGATTCGAGTTCGACGATGCTCCAACCCGACATCGTTGGGGATGAACATTATGATACCGCTCGTGAGGTACAAGCGACGTTACAGCGTTATAAAGAGTTGCAAGATATTATTGCGATTCTTGGTTTGGATGAGTTGTCGGAAGAAGACCGCTTAACTGTTGACCGCGCTCGTAAAATTGAACGTTTCTTGTCCCAGCCTTTCTTTGTGGCGGAAATCTTTACTGGCGCACCTGGAAAATATGTCACCCTTGAGGAGACGATTAAAGGTTTCCAACGCATTCTTTCTGGAGAATTAGATGATCTTCCTGAACAAGCCTTCTATTTAGTCGGTAATATCGAGGAAGCGATCGAAAAAGCCCAGAAAATGAAAGAAGAGCAGTAATCACAGCGAGACATTCTGGGAAATGGAGGGGACTGCTCCCCCTCTCCCCAGACAGTAAATTTCTCAATCAGTTGATTAAATAATATGAGTTTAAATGTGCGTGTCATTACTCCAGACAATACGGTCTGGGATTCAGCAGCGGAAGAGGTGGTTTTACCGAGTACCACTGGACAATTAGGAATTTTAAGTGGTCACGCTCCTCTGTTGAGTGCGTTGGATATTGGCGTAATGCGGTTACGTCCCCAAAAAGATTGGCTCAGTATTGCCGTTGCTGGCGGCTTTGCAGAGGTGGAAGAAAATCAAGTGACGATCTTAGTCAATAGTGCAGAACGGGGCGATAATATCAACTCGGAAAAGGCTCGTGAAACTTACGAGGAAGCAAAAACTCGTTTGGAAAAGGCTCAAGGAAGTGATAACCGCCAAGAGATTATTCAGGCGACTCAAAGTCTGAAGAAAGCTCGATCGCGCTTACAAGCCGCAACGGGAAAAGCACCCGATTAAACAGTGATCAGTAACCAGTGACCAGTAACCAGTAGCGAGAAAACAGTCAAAACTGTCACAGCTACAGGAAAACCTTGTTGGGGTTGGTAACTGGTGACTGGTTAATATTAATTGCTACCAGCGAAGATAATGTTGGGAAAATGTTGTTGAGCATCAACCATGGGGGTATGTTTGATGTTTTCTTGCCAATAATTAATAACTTCTGTGGCTTGGTTGAGCAGATCAATTTTTTCTTCTTCTGTAATCCAAGTTTTGGATTCCAATTCTTCTTTTAATTGTTCCCAAGCATCATTACGGGGCCAAAAGAAATAAGCGGTTAAAGGGCTGTTTCCTTTACCCACTACGTGATCCACTGCTACAGCGACATTATCATCTAACCAGAGAACTTTTAAGACAAAACGATTCTCAGTGGACACTTCCACCGCTTCCATAGATTCCATTGCGTTAAACCATTCTTGCTAATTGTACAGTCCTTTATTCTAACGGATATTATTCATGTCATCACCACAGGCGATCGTAGTTTTTGATATCGATGGTGTCGTGCGCGATGTTGCGGGGTCTTATCGACGTGCGCTTGCTGATACTGTAGAACAGTTAACCAATGGTGCTTATCGTCCCACCCCCGATGAAATTGATGATCTCAAAGGGGAAGGGATTTGGAATAATGATTGGGAAGCGTCACGAGAATTAGTTTATCGCTATTTTGAGGCTCAAGGTCAGTCGAGAAGGAATCTAGAAGTTGATTATACAGAGTTAGTGGCGTTTTTTCAGTCTCGTTATTTTGGCAATGATCCCGAACGCTGGGATGGTTATATTGCGGATGAACCGCTTTTGATGAGTAAGGATTATTTAGACAGTCTGACTGAACAGAAGATTCTCTGGGGGTTTTTTAGTGGCGCGACGCGAGATTCTGCGGCGTATGTTTTGCAAAGACGGTTAGGGTTACTTTCTCCAGTTTTATTCGCGATGGAAGATGCGCCTGGAAAACCTGATCCAACAGGTTTATTCGCAACGGTGGAACAGTTATATACAGAGGAAAGTTTACCAGTATTTTATGTGGGGGATACAGTCGCTGATATGCAGACGATTGTCAATGCGAGAATGGTACGACCCGATCGCGCTTGGTTTGCGGTGGGTGTGTTGCCTCCTCATGTTAGCGCAGCCTCTAGACAAAGGATAGAACAGTATTCCGCACAGTTGAAAGCCGCAGGGGCGATGATGGTTTTGAAGAATGTTGAAGAGTTGACCAGTGAGAAAGTTTTAATGACTCGCTCAAACCAATACTGAGGGCTATGTTTATGATGCCCTACTGCTAAAACCCGAATTATATCAGGTTCGGGTAATTGATAATTGGTGTTGGGTTTCGCGTGGAGACGTTCCATGGAACGTCTCTACCCAATGACAAATCTTGTTGGGTTTCGTAAACTCCACCCAACCTACTTTTATCTAAAGATTACTGACACTTCAAGACTGGACAATACTCGATATTAAATGTAAAAGTAAAGCAGTCATAGCGTACTTCGGAAAGTACGGTGGTGTCCCACAACGCCTTAAGGATTTTCCTCAGAGCTTCGTCAAATTGGTTTTTCCTTTAGCGGTCAGAATCGAGCTTCTGATGAGCATCACTGACACACAAGTCAATCCAAATTATTCCTTAATTCTAAAAGACCTAAACCATTAATGTCAACAAGCGAGCGAACTTTTCCAAAAAGTTAAACTATGTCAGCTAATGTCAAGTAATAGTTGTATTAGGAAATAACTCCCTCCGCATATTCCCCCCTTTCAAAGGGGGGTTAGGGGGGATGTGTTGGGTTTCGTAAACTTCACCCAACCTACTTTTCTAGATTTCTTTCAGATTTCAGCTATAAGTTAAACGCCCTTTCGCTTCTGGGATCGGCCATCCTAACTCTCTGGCTGTCTCAATCCATTCTTGAATAACTACCTCAGCATTTGCAACCGCTTCCAGATAGCTGCTTCCATCAGCCATACAACCAGGCAATTCAGGAACTTCTACAATAAAAGCGCAATCCTCCTCACTCCAATAAATAATTAATTCATACTTCATCAACATTTTCATCCCCCAAGGATAGTACCTAGTTAGAAATCACTTCTGCGGGAATGTTACCGCCCATTCCTACCTGCATTTCCTGCACGGCTTTTTTCGACACTGAAGGTACAACCTCGAAGGAATGGTGTTTCATGGCAGCTTCTATAAATCCTAAAAAGAGCGGATGAGGCTGGTTGGGGCGCGATCGAAACTCAGGATGGAATTGAGTGGCGATAAAGAAGGCGTGATCGCTGCGTTCGATCATTTCCACTAAACGCCCATCCAGAGAAGTGCCGCCAATGGCATAACCATTTTCTAGGAAAAGACTCCGATAAGCGTTATTAAACTCGTAACGGTGACGATGGCGCTCGTAAATCACTTCCTCTTGATAAAAGCTGTAGGCGTGACTTTCTACATTTAAGCGCGAAGGATATAACCCCAGTCGCATTGTTCCCCCTAAGTCAACCACATCTTGTTGTTCTGGAAGTAGGTTAATGACAGGGTTTGGGGTATCGAGATTAAATTCGGCACTACTGGCTCGATCGAGCTTGGCAATATTTCGCGCCCATTCCACAACTGCACAGTGCATTCCTAAACAGAGTCCGAGAAAAGGAATATTTTCAGTGCGAGCATATGCCACCGCTTGAATTTTCCCTTCAATTCCTCGAATGCCAAACCCACCCGGAACAATGATGCCACTGACATCTTTGAGATAGGTTTCGGGATTGGTTTGTTCCACTTTTTCGGCGTTAACCCAACGGAGTTTAATTTCACTCCCCTGCGCGATCGCGGCGTGACGGAGTGCCTCAACAAGAGAGAGATAAGCATCGCTTAATTGAATGTATTTGCCCACGATCGCGATCTCAATCCCTTGCTTCGGACTTGCCATATTTTCTACCAGGGTTTGCCACTGGCGCAAGTCTGGCTGTCGTTGTTCTAACTGTAATAATTCTAGGGTTTGCTGTGCTAGTCCTTCTTTTTCTAGAATTAAAGGCACTTCGTAAATGCTGGTTGCGTCTTGTGCTGTAATCACTGACTCCATCGGCACATCACAAAATTCTGATAACTTATCCTTCAAATTCTCTTCTAGGGGTCGATCGCAGCGACAAATCAACACATCTGGCTGAATCCCGATCGATCGTAACTCTTTCACCGAATGCTGTGTCGGCTTCGTTTTCATCTCACCAGCCGAAGCAATCCAAGGCAATAATGTCACGTGCATATAAAGCACATTATTCCGCCCCACCTCTTTCCGAAACTGTCGAATTGCCTCTAAAAAAGGTAACGATTCAATATCACCAACCGTTCCCCCCACTTCCGTAATCACCACATCTGGGTTAGTATTTTTTGCCACCCGATGGATGCGCTCTTTAATTTCTTGAGTAATATGGGGGATGACTTGTACCGTTCCCCCTTCGTAATCCCCTCGACGCTCTTTATTGATCACCGCCTGATAAATCGAGCCAGTAGTGACACTATTGAGGCGTGACATCGAAGTATCCGTAAACCGTTCATAGTGACCTAAATCCAAGTCTGTTTCCGCCCCATCATCAGTAACGAACACTTCTCCATGCTGAAACGGACTCATGGTTCCAGGGTCAACATTAAGATAGGGGTCAAGTTTCAAAATTGATACCGAGTAATCACGAGACTTAAACAGCCGTCCCAAACTCGCCGCGACAATACCTTTACCAATACTTGAAACTACCCCGCCAGTGACGAAAACAAACTTACTCATTGCTCAAATAAAATCCTCGCTCTACCTGTATCATTTTACAGGGTTTAACTTATATAAACAGTAGGCCCTAGTGTAGTGAGGCGAAACCCAACACCAATTCTAAGCAATTACCCGAACTTGATATAAATCCCCCTGGGGGACTTTGCCCCCTAAATCCCCCTGGGGGACTTTGCCCCCTAAATCCCTCTGGGGGATTTTGCCCCCTAAATCCCCCTGGGGGATTTTGCCCCCTAAATCCCCCAATTCTGGGGGACTTTGCCCCCTAAATCCCCCAATTCTGGGGGACTTTGCCCCTAATATCAGGTTCACTCAATCAATGATAAACAGTAGGCTCTAGTGGAGTGAAGCGAAACCCAACACCAATTCTAAGCAATTACCCGAACTTGATATAAATCCCTCTGGGGGACTTTGCCCCCTAAATCCCCCAATTCTGGGGGACTTTGCCCCCTAAATCCCCCAATTCTGGGGGACTTTGCCCCTAATATCAGGTTCACTCAATCAATGATAAACAGTAAGCCCTAGTGTAGTGAGGCGAAACCCAACACCAATTCTAAGCAATTACCCGAACTTGATATAAATCCCTCTAGGAGACTATATGAATCAACTCCCCCCAAAGTTGGGGGGTAGGGGGGCAAAATTTACTGTGCGGTTTCTTCTGTTTCTGGAGTCTCCTCTTCTGCTGTCGCTGTTACCACTTCCTCAGCAACTTCCCCTGTTTCCTCTGTTGCAGCAGGGGTTGTATTCGTTTTTAATTCTGGTTTGGGCTGCGACACTCGTTCTGGTTGGGCGGCAGCTAGAGGAGTGGTTTCACCTTCTGCGGGTGCTGGGGGAATCTCTTCTACCGTCAGAGTGAGAAAACGAATTACATTTTCTGAAAGACGCATTTGTCTTTGTAATGCCTTAATCACCTCACCATCCACTCGATAATTCATCTGGACATAAATTCCATCCTGATGTTTATCAATTTTGTAAGCGAGTCTTTTTTTGCCGTGATTACGGATGGTTAAATCTTCTACGTCGCGCTCTTTCAGAAAGTCTTGATACTTATTGACTTCCTGCGACACCTGATCTTCAGCTAGATCAGGACGAATGATGAACATGGTCTCGTAATTGTTTAACATGATGATTTTCCTTTTGGACAGTACGGCTTGCATGAACAAGCAAGGATCAAACATCATATCATATTTTTCTCTGTTATCCCATCGAAAGTAGGGTGGGCATTGCCCACCATAATAATGTCAAGATGTTCCATCAAACATCTCCATTCGTATCAATCTAATGATGATGGTGATGATGTCCGTCGTGATCATGGCTATGATCATGACTATGACCATGAGTTGCCTTTTCTTGGGCTAACTGAGGATTAACCACAGTCACTGTTTCTGAAAGTAAGGCTTCAATCTGTTCATCTGCCCAATTTGCCGCCATTTTCAAAAACTCAGGATGATCATTCGCGCAAGCCATTTGCACAAAGTTTACATCTTTATACTTGCGTTTTACATCGTGGATAATATGGTCAACATCTAAAATCGTTTCGTGATTTTCAGTGGCAAAACCAATGGGCATCATTACCACTGCTTTAGCGCCCAATTCAATGATATTTTTTGCTGCTAAATCGGCGTTAGGCTGTGTCCATTCAATAAGAGGAGTATCGTGGTTTAACCAACCCACAGAAATCAAAGGATATTTGTTAATTAATTGTTCTCTGACACTTTCATAAAGTGCTTCACTTTCCATAATTCCAGAGGTAAATCCTTTGGCTTCGTGAGGACAACCATGATTCATTAAAACAATGCCAATTTCCGAGGGGAGATAAGCATCGGATAACTCACTTTGGATTTTTTCTTCTACTAACCGCGCCATGAGGTTAATATAGTCAGGTTGATTGTAGAAAGAGGGAATATAACGCATTCCAGTTACCCACTGTTCTTCCCCAGAATTGAGTTCCCGTAGTGCTTCGTTGACTTGTTCAACAGCAATTCCACTGGTAAAAATTGAATCTACAACTAATAAGGGATAAATTAAAATTTTGTTGTATCCCTGTTCTTTAATTTGCGCTAATACTTGGTTCGGAAGATAGGGTTTACAGAAGTTAAATGCCTTGAAAACCGAAACTTTTTCTCCCCAGTTTTTTCTGAGTTCTTGTTCGATTCCTTCCCGTTGCGCTTCAAAAATTTTATTATGAGGAGAGATAAAATTACCGTGTTGATGACTCCATTCGTGTAAGTCAAACATTGCTAGTAATTTCGCAACGGGAGGATACATCCAAGTGGGAACGGGGGCAAATTTTGCGGTGAGTAAGTTCAGCGCTTGTTCGTTATAGTTGGCGAAGTCATCATAACTTTCTACTTCACCATAACCCATTAATAAGACAGCGACTCGATCGTCGCCATTAGTATTGATTTGGCTAGTTTGTTGAATTTTTTCTGGTGTTGCGACCACGATTTTTATCCTCTTTGGCGTTGAAGGTGAAACTAATTTTTAAGAAGCGGTTACAGCCTAAAAACTGCTACTCGCTTCTATTTTGAATGAGATAGGCTCAAATTTCTTGCTTATCCAATCCTAGCCTAACATCCCCTCCTGGGGCAGGGCTGTTTCATTCTTTCTTTTGAAATCAAGGGAGATGGGGGAGAATGAAAAGAACCCTGCCTTCTAGGATATCCTTCGTTTTTCAGTGACCAGTCGGTTTGAGGATGGTTAACGCACAAATTTCGGCATTACTTCCGCTGCTGTCATTACGCTATACCAACCGCGTTGGTGAAACTCGCTTCCAGCTTTCAGATAACCGAAGGCTGTGCCACAAACATTCGCTGCCATGCTAGTCTCGTTACCGAGGGTAAAGGTATGAGTGGAGATTTTTCCCTCAAAGGTGCGTCCAGTAACTTGGACGTTGGTACTTAAGGGTTTTTCCGCGTTACGAGTATCGACAACGCCGCCCACAGAAACCCGATCGCGCTCACAAATTCCTGCTAATTCCAACATCAGATCATCGGCGTGTTCCATGTTTTCCAGTTTCAAGAGTCCATCGGTTTCATCTAACAACGCCGCTACTTCCTGATCACTCATGGCTTTGGCTTGTTCCACTGTATAACCTGGCAAATGAGCGATATCTTCTCGGATTGTTGCACGGTACGCTTCCCAGTTGGCAATTCCGACACCAAAGGTAATTTTTACTTCATGGATTTCAGCATAACTCTGGGCAGCAATTGAAGCGGCGGCGGTTAACAAGCCAGGGGTTGCCCCACAACCCGTTAAATAAGTAATTCCTGCGGTTTCTAGTGCCTCTCTCATTCCTAGTATTTCTTCCATCGCACTGGTGCGCTTCAAGGCATCCACTAAAACCCCTTGCCAACCCGCATCAATAAATTCTTTTACCACCGAAGCCATAAACGTATTCGGTAAATTAGGAAGCGCGAGAAAGTAGCCATCTACGGGATACTGTGCAATTAAATCACGGATACTGGTTTCGGAAAGTGTGCCTCCTGTTTCCAGATATCCCACTGATCCCGTTTTATAGGCTTGTAAACAGGGTTTAATTTCTAATCCTTCGGGTTGATAAGCATAACCGTTTTGATCGGCAACTGCAACCCACTGCATTTCTTGTTTTGGTTGTAACAGGTGTGCTGCGGCTTGTCCTAAACCACCAAACCCTAAGATACCAATTTTCATGCTTTCTCTTTTTCCTTAATATTTTGTCTGTTATTTACACCATTTCCATGATCCCCCCCTTTCCCAGACAGATTAGGGAGGATAACTAATTCCCCCCTTTCCCAGACAGATTAGGGAGGATAACTAATTCCCCTTTCCCAGACAGATTAGGGAGGATAACTAATTCTCCTTTCCCAGACAGATTAGGGAGGATAACTAATTCCCCCCTTACAAAGGGCAGGGCTGTTTCATTCTCGGTGTTAAAATCGAAAGCGATCGCCTGAACCTCTTACGGTACGTTCGATCGAGACGTTTTTCCTACTTTTTGGCTTTTTCATAAGAAAAAAGAGTCCTGAAATCTCCCCCATCTCCCCCATCTCCCTTGTCTCCCCCATCTCCCTACCTCCCTTAATTTTAAAAGAATGAAACAGCCCTGCCTTACAAAGGGGGGTTAGGGGGGATAACTTCTCATGTCGCTACAAATTTAAAGCACCTCCAGAGAGAAAGTGTAGCGCAATCGAGCGACGAAGGTTTTGCGCCTTGACGCTTTCCTAGAACTTAAGCCAAACTAACAATATATCAGGGCGATCGAGCATTGAATCATAAATCATTAGAAAAATCAATGCTTAACCATTGAAATCTCAATAATATATTTACGCCCAGTTTATTATCACCCCTTAATTAGCAAAAGCCTATGAGCATGGAAACCCTAGAATTTATTATCCATCCCGACGGACGAGTCGAGGAAAAAGTTACAGGGATCATTGGCAACTCCTGTCAGGAAGTCACAGCAACGATCGAAGCGCAATTAGGGCGAGTCGTTTCCACTGAGCAAACTTCCGAATACTTTGCCCAAAATACCATTGATTCCACCACCAACCAGACACAAGCTGCAAAAAATTCTTGGTAAATTTTTTATAAGAAACATATGTTTTGTTAAAGTTAAGTAAATTGATGCGGAGACTAAAAACCCATGTCACACTTTAGCCAAATTAAAACGCAAATTCGGAATCTCTCTTCTTTACAAGCCGCTTTAGACGATCTCAAAATCAACTGGAAACCCGGTCCAGCGACAGTTCGCGGTTATCAAGGGCAAACCCATAATGCGGAAGTCGTCATCGAACAGGAAAACCAATATGATATCGGTTTTCGTTGGAATGGTACAGAATACGAACTGGTAGCAGACTTACAATATTGGCAACACCCCTTAACCGTTAACGGTTTTCTCAACCAAGTTAGCCAACGTTATGCTTACCACACCGTAATGAATGCCACATCCCAACAAGGGTTTCAAGTTGCCGAAGAACAGAAAAACGAAGATGGTTCACTGCGCCTTGTTGTTCAACGCTGGAGTGCGTAATGTCTGATACAGAAAAAGTCAACCGTTCTGGTTTAGAACCCGAATTGGGGGGCATCTTACGCCATAATCCCGATCGATCAGGCTACGAACCCGAATTAGGAGGACAATTTCGGGAAAAAGGCGTTTATGTGGATGAGTTAACCTGCATTGGCTGTAAACATTGCGCTCATACCGCCCAAAACACCTTTTACATCGAACCTGATCATGGACGAGCGCGAGCAATTCGTCAAGATGGCGACCCAGAAGAAGTGATTCAAGAGGCAATTGATACTTGTCCTGTGAATTGTATCCACTGGGTTGACTATACCGAATTGAAAGCACTGGAAGCAGAACGAGAATTGCAAGTGATTCCTGTAGCAGGTTTCCCCGTCAGTAAAGGCGTAATTGCCGCTCAAAAAAGACGTTTGCAAAAACAGCGTCAAACTCAAGACTAAGTTGATTCCTCGTTATTCTCAGGTGGGCAATGCCCACCGATTTTTTTTTGGTGCAATCGGTCAACGGCGTTTTACAATCAGGAATGATTAACCACTCCGATTCATTGTGTCCTGATTGTAGAAGTTATGCGTATTGCCCTGTTTACCGAAACCTTTTTACCGAAAGTTGATGGCATTGTCACCCGTTTGCGTCACACCATTAATCACCTACAACAGGGGGGAGATCAAGTTTTAGTGGTTGCTCCTGATGGGGGGATTACCGAATATAAAGGCGCAAGAGTTTATGGAGTGTCTGGAATGCCATTACCCTTGTATCCAGAATTAAAACTTGCCTTTCCTCGTCCCGCAATTGGTGAAACCTTAGAAGCGTTTCAACCTGATCTCATTCATATTGTTAATCCTGCGGTGTTAGGGTTGGCTGGACTTTATTACGCCAAAATGATGGGACTACCCTTAATTGCCTCTTATCATACTCATCTTCCCCAGTATCTTCAACATTATGGGATGGGAGCATTGGAAGGGGTGTTATGGGAATTGTTAAAGGCAGCTCATAATCAAGCGGAATTAAATTTATGCACTTCTACGGCGATGATGGAGGAGTTGAGCGATCATGGGATTGAACGGGTCGCTTTATGGCAAAGAGGAGTAGATACAGAGTTATTTCGTCCCCAGTTACGCTCTCTGGAAATGCGAGAATATTTGTCTCAAGGACATCCTGATGATCCGTTATTGCTTTATGTGGGGCGTGTTTCCGCAGAAAAACAGATCGATGAGATAAAACCCGTTTTAGAAGCGATTCCCCAAGCGAGATTGGCAATTGTTGGTGATGGACCGAACCGAGAAACCCTAGAAAAGCATTTTGCTGATACTTCTACCCATTTTGTGGGCTATTTAGAAGGAGAAACCCTCGGCGCGGCGTATGCTTCGGCGGATGCGTTTATTTTTCCCTCACGGACGGAAACGTTAGGTTTAGTGTTATTAGAAGCAATGGCAGCAGGATGTCCAGTGGTAGCGGCTCGATCGGGCGGCATTCCTGATATTGTGACAGATGGGGAGAATGGTTATTTATTTGATCCGAAAGACCCGAAAGGAGCGGTAACAGCGACGAAACGCCTTTTAGAGACGCAATCAGAACGGGAATTATTACGGGAAAAAGCCCGTCAGGAAGCAGAACGTTGGGGATGGGGGGCTGCGACTCAACAATTACGAGACTATTATCAACAAGTTTTGTCGAAACAATCTCTATCGGTTGTTAGTTAATTTCCCTAAGTTCTATGAATTATTATCGTTGGGGAAGTTGGCTTTTTTTACTCGGTAGCAGTTTTTTTACCTTTGACGCGATCGGATTAACCTTAGAAGAATTGACCTTCAGTTCTTCTTTTTATCTCATCGGCTGTATTTTATTTACGTTAGGCTGTATTTGTTTTATCCTTGATGCTCAATAGCATCCTAAGCTGTAGGTTGGGTGAAACCCAACAGAAAACGTAGGTTGGGTGGAGTGAAGCGAAACCCAACAAATTAAACGTAGGTTGGGTGGAGTGAAGCGAAACCCAACAGATTAAACGTAGGTTGGGTGAAACCCAACAGAAAACGTAGGTTGTGTGAAACCCAACAGATTAAACGTAGGTTGGGTGAAACCCAACAGCGTCGGTGAGGTGAAACCCAACATCGAGAAAACGTGGCACTATAGTAAAAAAGATGAAAACCGATCGAGCGAAATTGAAATGAATCAATCGGAATCCAACCCTGAAAACTATCTCCAAAACCATATTGAGCAGTTTTCTCCAGACGTTCAGGAAATCGTTACTCAAGTCTTGCAGCTAGAAAAAAAGAAGCTATCCCAGAAAGCGCCTCGTAACATTAATGAAGATGTCCTCAACATTATTAAAGACGTTGTGCAATGAGGTTAAAATCAATCAAACTCTGCAACTTTCGTCAATTTTATGGAATCACCCCAGAAATTCAACTCGCAGGGGAAAAATTTAATACAACCGTTATTCATGGTAATAATGGGGCTGGAAAAACCACACTTCTTAATGCGTTTACATGGGTGCTTTACGAACAGTTTACCGCTGCCTTTTCTAACTGGGAATCTTTGGTTAATAAAAGAGCAATTCAAGAAGCAATTCCAGGGAAATCAGTTGAATATTTTGTAGAATTGAGTTTTGAACATGAACATCATTCCTATCAGTTAAAACGGCGTTGCTATGCCACCAAAAATCAGGATCAAGAAACGATCGAAAACGAAGAAAGTAAATTATTTATGCTAGTTGCGGGGGATGATGGCTGTTGGCGACCCCCTTTAGAACAGCCTGATGATATTATTGGGCGCATTTTACCAGTAAGTTTACATCAATATTTTTTCTTTGATGGGGAACGAATTGATCATCTAATTCGTTATCAAAAAAAGACAGGACTCACGGAAGCAACCAAAGAATTACTAGGAATTAAAATTTTTGAACGCGCCGCCGAACATCTTAAAAATGCTCGTCGTAGTCTGGAAGAAGAGTTAAGAAAAGTCGGAGATATTCAAACCAAAAAAATATTAAAGCGAAAACAAAAATTAGAACAAGAAATCGAGACCCTTCAAGAGAAGCAGATTAAAATTAATCAAGGAATTGAAGAAAAGCAAGTTTTAAAACAAGAATTAGGAGAGCAATTACTCACCTTAAGAGGTGCAGAGAATTTACAAAAAATAAAAGCAAATTTAACAAGAGACTATGAAACAACGAGAGAACAATTAGTTCGTTTGCATGACAAAGTTAAACAAACAATTTCCAGTCAAGGTTACACAGTTTTCATGGCGAGTTTAGCCACACAATGTTCTAGTTTATTTGAAGAGTTTGAAGCAACGCAGAAACTTCCTACTGGTATAAAAAAACCGTTTGTAGAAGAATTATTAAATCAACAGCGTTGTATTTGTGGAACAGAATTAATACCAGGAACACTTCCCCATGATCAGGTTAAAAATTGGATGGATAAAGCGGGAAGTGCTGATGTAGAAGAGGCGTTAATTCGCTTACATACGCAAACTCAAGCATTAGAAAAACAGGCGCTTCAGTTTTGGGAAACAGTTGATGAAAGTTTAGAACAGATTACAGAATTAAGAGAAAAATTAGCGAATTTAGAAGCGGAATTAGAAAAAGTTAAAAAGCAGTTGCGAGAGTATCCAGATCAGGAGATTAAACGCTTACAAAAAGAGTTGGATGTTACCGAGAAGGAATTAGAAGATTTATTGTTGGAAAAAGGTCGGAATGACATTGAATATCAACAGAAAACCGAGGAGTTAGAAAGACTGAATCAACAATTAAATCAGGAACAAAGTAAGGAGAAAAAACAGCAATTAGTCCAACGCAGACGAGAAGCAACGGAAACAGCGATTAACTGTATTAAAGAACTAAAAGCAGAAATTGAACGCCGTTTTCGGGTGACGTTAGAGGAGAAAGTTCAGGAAATCTTTGCTAGTATTTCTTTTACGCCTTATTTACCGAAATTGGATCAAAATTATGAGTTAAGTCTCGTGGAAAAAACAACGGGAAACGAACAATTGGTCGCCCCTTCCACTGGAGAAAATCAAATTTTAAGCCTTTCTTTAATTGGCGGAATTATCGATCGAGTTCGCAATTGGAGTGCCAATAATGCGCTCATTGCCCCTGATAGTAGCACGTTTCCGATGGTAATGGATTCTCCTTTTGGGAGTTTAGATGAAATTTACCGCCGTCAAGTGGCAAAAGCGATTCCCAAAATTGCGAATCAGTTGGTGGTGTTAGTAACAAAAACGCAATGGCGCGGTGAGGTAGAAGGGGAAATGAATCCGTTTTTAGGAAAACAATATGTCTTGGTTTATTTCTCTCCAAAACCCGATTGTGAGGAAGACTCGATCGAGATTAATGGGGAGTTTTATCCCTTAGTCAAACCGAGTGAAAATGGTTTTGAATACACAGAAATCAGAGAAATTTAGTTATACCATTTTGAAAACCTGATGCTACAGTTACGATCCATTAAGCCCCCCTTAAGAAGGGGGGTTTGGGGGGATTAACATCCAGCCTTGCCAAAAACTATAAAAAGCAAACAGAGACATCATCGTATAAAAACTAAACGCAACCACCCGATCGGGCAATTTAGGCAAATAACGGGTGCTAACCTGTGCGCCAATCAATCCTCCTAATCCTAACAAAAACCCCTCTAAAAATAAAACATTTCCTTGCCAAGCGTGTCCAGCAGTTGAAGAAATAGAAGTAATAACAATCACCCCTAAACTATTTTGAATCGCCACCTTAATCGGTTCAGCAAGTAAAATCATTTGTAAAGGAACTAAAACCGTGCCGCCCCCAATACCAAACAATCCTGCTAAAAAACCCGCACTTCCTCCCGTTAACAACTGCGCTAAAATCGGATTCCATGATGATTTTTCTTCCGTCTTTTGAGGATCAAAATTTTGTCTCTTGAGATTACGTCGCCAACTGGCTAAAGCGGTATTTGCTAATAAAACAATTCCAAAACCAATTAACAGCAAATAATCTGGAATCAAACTCGCCACATAAACCCCAAGTTGAGCGGTTATAATGGCAACGAATCCTAAACTTAACACCTGTTTTAGGGTAATATACCCCATGCGGTAATTTTGAATACTGCCAGAAGAAGCAATAAGAATAATCGCTAAACTACTGGTAGCCACAGCCTGGATAGGAGTCGCCCCCAAAGCAGTAATCAGGGGAACTAAAACCGTGCCACCACCAATGCCTAACAAGCCAGCCAGCAAGCCTGCAAGGATTCCTCCCCCTGCAATCAGCCAAATATTTTCCATTGAGATGCGATCTTTAAACTAAAAACTCTCGGATTAATTGTTGTTGGTGTAAAATTCGATCTTCTAACTGGTTGGCAATTCCCGCTTCGTAACCGCCACTTTCATAGCCTTTCTGTACCATTTCCGTTACCACCATATCTTCTTTCATAAACGTTTCAAATTCTTCTCTTAAAGTTTCTGCCAGCGGACTAAAATTAGGTATCCCATAAATTTCTAAGTTGACTTCACAAGTGTCAGTTGTCAAAGGATCAATACGTATCCAAGCTAAAACGCCATTCGGTAACGCTAACAAATGTAAGTTGGGAAAAATGCCATAGGTAAAGAAGCCATACCGAGCTTTTTCTGAGACAATAGTATCTAGAATTGGGTGATCCTTCTGCCATTGTTCTGTGGTTGGGGTGTAGAGTAAATTAACATACCGATTAAATTGATGTTGATAGTTGCGGACTGATCCTTGAATTTTATTTAAGGTATATTTATGAACAATGGGAACATGATAATCACATAGGGTATTATCGTGATAAACTTTCCAGTTACAGTTGACTTTATAATTTTGTTGAAATAATTGTTTGGTTTCTGGTTGTCGATAGCCTTGAATGGTTTTCGGAATCTCTCCTAAAAATGCTTCTAATGATGGTGCGGTTTCATCGAAGCAAATAAAAACAAATTTTTCCCATTGTTGGCAACGAATGGATTTTAGAGGATAATCTTCTAAAGCAAAGGTTTCGGGAAATCGATCTTTAGCGGGTGTGCCAATTAATTTTCCCTCTAGATCATACACCCAAGCATGATAGGGGCAGACTATTTTCCAGTCAGAATGTCGTCCTGATTCTGGACAAAGGAGAGAAGCACGATGAGGACAAACGTTATAGTAAGCATTAATGGAATTTTCCTGCGTTTTAATCAGTAAAATACTGGTATTTGCTACTTCGGTGACAAAAATATTATTTCGATCGAATAACTGATCCGCATCTCCCATATAAAGCCAAGTTCTACGAAAAATTTGTTTAGTTTCTAGGGGCAATAAATTCGGATCAGTATAGAGACTTGCAGGCAAAAATTTTTGAGGGTTATCTTGATCTAAAATTGAGCCTAAATTTGTTTTCATTTCACCATTACTTCTTGTTCAACCGTGCTATTTCTCAAAAGTTGGGTGATATTTTCTCGATACCATTGAAAGTCGGATAAGGCTTTTACATGGTAGGATCGCCCTTTTTCTTGATCTGTTGGTAAATTAACTTGAACTTCTTTTTGCACAGTGCCGGGACGGGCGCTTAACACATAGATTCTCTGGGATAAGAACACCGCTTCCTCCACATCATGGGTAATCATTAAAATAGTGGTACCGGTGCGTTGCCAGATTTCTAATAAAAATTGTTGCATGATTTCTTTGGTTTGTACATCTAATGCCCCAAAGGGTTCATCCATCAACAAAATTTTCGGTTGACAAGCTAAGGCCCTAGCAATGGCAACTCGTTGTTTCATACCTCCAGAAAGGGCTTTTGGCGGTGCATTCTGAAATTGAGTTAATCCCACTACATCTAAATAGTAAGAAACTCGTTCTCGCCGTTTATTAGGAGCAATTCCTTGTAATTTTAGACCAAATTCCACATTTTTTGCCACGGTCAACCAAGGATAGAGGGTGTAGCGTTGAAACACCATACCTCGATCGCGTCCTGGCCCAATAATTGGTGTATAATCTACCGTAATCTCTCCAGAACTAGGCGTATCTAAACCAGCAATCAATCTTAGTAATGTTGATTTTCCCGAACCCGAAGCACCGACTGCACAAACAAATTCGCCAGTTTCCACGTGCAGGTTAATGTTGTCTAGGGCAGTAATTTTTCCTTGTTTGGTGGTAAACTCTTTACCTAAATTCTTAATCTCTAAGTGCATAAATCACCTCAATTTGTTTTCTAAAATGCCCATTTGCAGGAAAGCCTCAACAAACCACGAAAGGATAAATCAATCAAAAAACCAATTAAACCCAAAATAATTAAACAAGCGAAAATTTCATCAGTCTTTAGAAACTTTTGCGCCAACAAAATTCGTTTCCCTAACCCTTGTTCGGCAGCGACTAACTCCGCAACAATCACTAAATTCCAAGAAGTTGCAATGTTAATCCGAAAAGCATCAATAATATTGGGAATCACATAGGGGGTAATTACACTTAATAACACTTGCCAACGTAATCCTCCTAAAGTGTAAGTGGTTTCAATCAACTCTTTGGGAACAAATTTCACCGCATCCATAATCATCAAGACATTAAAAAAAATTGTCCCGATAAAAATCAGTAAAATTTTTGGTTCTTCACCAATTCCCAAGTAAAGAATGAGTAACGGAATAAATGCTGGTGCTGGCATATAACGTAAAATACCAATGATGGGTTCAAATAAGGCCCGTACACTGGCAAAAGCCCCCATTCCGATGCCAATGGGAACAGCAATTAATCCCGCGAAAAAAAAGCCTCCGACGACGCGAAAAAAACTGGCAATTGTATCTTGAAGTAAATAGCCTTTTTCCCACAGCCGCCCTAACGCTTGAACTACCTGCGAAGGACTTGGTAAAAAAACCTCCTCAACGCCACCGAAACGGGCTAACAGCCACCAAAATGACAGGGGAATCGCTACGGAAATAACCATTAGACTCCACTGGAGAGGTTTAGGGATATCTTCAGCAACCCGCCAAAATGTTGTGGGAGGAAGTCCTTGATATTGAGAGTTGTCTTGGGATGCGTTTAACATAACTTTTTCCTTACTGTTTTTCAGCATAGGTTTTAACAAAGCTGTCATTAAAAAGAGAACTGAGATCGGGTTTTTCTGGAATAAAGCCTACATTCACCATAAAGGCTGCCATTTCTTCTGCAGCATAAGGCATATGAGTCATGTTGTTCCCTTCACTGAAGGCTTCTAAATTTTCTTCTAAGGTAAAGATTTTGGTTCCTTCCTTAAAGAGTTGTAATTCTTCCGTGGTGACATCAGCGCGTTGGGCCATAATTTCATCAGCCCGATCAGGGTTATTTTCCATAAATTCCAAAACATCAAACCAAGTATCCACTAAGGCTTGGACTTGATTCGGACGGTTATCAATTAAATCTTGACTGGTGACTAATAAATCTGGAATTGCCCCCGGAAACTCGGCAGAAGTAACTAACTCATGGCTTCCTTCTCGCTTCAAGGCGGTTAACCAATAGGGAGGAAAGGCCCCCACTGCATCCACTTTGCCAGAAGCAAAGGCGGCAGCTGCTGCCCCGGTTTCTAAATCAACGATATTCACGTCACTCCGGGACATTCCCTCTTCTTCTAATGCCAAAGTAAGGAGAAAATCGTCAACAACACCGGCTTCTACCGCGACGTCTTTTCCTTCTAGATCGGGAATCGATCGAATTTCTTCGGCTGCGATAATTTTGTCATTGCCAGCAGAATTATCGTTCACTAACACAACAACTTCACCGTTCACTGCATCAGCAACAAAGGAAACCGTATCGTTTAAAGTTTGACAGTTTGCATCTAATTGTCCCGCTGCCATTGCTTCCATAGAAGCCAGATAGCCATCAAACCATTGCAACCTAACATTGGCGCCATTTTTCTCAAACAATCCTTCTTCTTCTGCAATTGCCCAGGGCCACCAACCTGCCCAATTACTATATCCCATTACCACCGGTTCACCATTGGCTTCATTCCCACTACTTCCGGTTGGCGAATCATTTCCTGTATTACAGCTAACAATCAAAACTAAACTTAGAAAAAATAAACTAATTTGTGTTAATGCGTTTTGTCTTTTCATCACCCTTACTCCTTAAAAATTAACAACATTACTTTCAGCCAGAAGGTTAGGTTTTCCCACTGTTTGCAAAACCCAATTCAACCAGATATTTAAACCTTCTCCCGTCTTTCCAGAAACTGGAATTATGGTGACGTGAGGATTGATTTCTCGGACATTATTTTCAATCTGTTTGAGATTCACTTCTAAATGAGGGGCTAAGTCCATTTTAGTAATTAATAAACAGTCTGCTTCTTGAAACATAACAGGATAACGTTTGGTGCATCTTTTTAAACTATAGTGCTACAAAATCAGGTTAGGACATTCAAAAATGTTGAAACTCACCTATAACTCACTTTTGCCTCTTGCATGCAAGCCTCTTGCCTAGCGCGTAGCGCTATAATGATTCTTCTTGGGTGTATTCGATATGATCAATTTTTAATTCCCTTCCTGAACGAATTTCCTCCATTGGTGAATGACAATGGGGACAAGCATATTTTTCGCCGATTTTGGGACGATATTCTTGTTGACAAGGGTGACAAAAGGCAAGGAGAGGAATTTCGTTAATTACTAACTCAACACTGTCTAAAAAAGTGTTCTGAGTTTGTACTTCAAAGGCAAACTTTAAACTCATGGGTTCAACACAAGTAAACTCCCCAACTAATAAATGAATTTTCTGAATATTGGGCAACTTGGGCTGTATTTCCCACCACTCTTTTACGGTTTGAATAAGGGCTTTGGTCATGTCAGTTTCGTGCATCGGTAATTTCAATAGATTTCGGTTGAGATTCGATTCGCTTTAACCAAGATTGAATAGCTGGAAAAGAGTTTAAAGGGTTCAAAAAGGGGACGGGCTTTAGAACGATTTCCAAAGAGTAAACAATCATACAATCGACACATGATATCTGTTCAATTAAGTCCAATTATTCGCAGTAATTTGTGCTTGTTCATGGATGTAATTGGGTTTTTCTTGACGAGGCAATTGTTCAGAAAGTACGAGATGCGCCATAGCATCACAAATCACTCGTGTTGCCATTAAAGCGGTCATATCGCTGACATCATAAGGGGGAGAAACCTCCACCACTTCTAAACCACAAACGGGAACGCTTTGCACAATTTTTCCTAATAAATAAAGGGCTTCACGGGGTAATAATCCGCCGGGTTCGGGCCAGCCGGTTCCGGGTACAAAACCAGCATCAATACAATCGATATCGAAGCTAATATAAACACAATCGGTTCCGTCCAAAGCCCGTTCCAACGCAAAATTTACCGCAGCATCTAATCCCATTTCTGTAATATCGGTAACGGTCAGAATATTCGTTGCCCGTTCTCGACAGACTTTGACTCCTTGACGGGGGACTTGCCAACCCCCTATTCCTAATTGAACAAGGTTTTTAGCTGGGGCGTTTTTGATATTTGTGGCGTGAAACCAGGGACAAGTGTGCATTCGTTCATCGAGATCACTTTCTTGAGTATCTACGTGGCGATCGAAGTGGATAATGCCAACTTTTTTCTCTCCTAAATGGCGACAAACCCCACGCACAGTGGGAAACCCGATCGAGTGATCACCGCCTAAGATAATCGGTAAAGCACCAGATTTAAAAATATGGGCAATGCCTTTAGAAATTTGGTCAAACGATTTTTCGTTATTGCCGGGGATGGTAAAAATATCCCCCACATCACAAAGGGTAATTTGTTCTCTTAAATCTACTCCCAGTTCAAAGTTATAGGGGGTATAAAGGGCGGAAATTTTGCGAATGCCTTGCGGTCCAAAGCGGGTACCGGGGCGGTAGGTGGTGCCAGAATCATGGGGAACACCGACGATCGCAACATCATAGTTTCCCACTTGTTTCACATCTTCTAAGTAGGGGGCTTTTAAGAAGGTGTTAATCCCAGCATAATGGGGCAGTTCACCTCGTGAAAAGGTGGAGATGCTTCGATCGCGAATACTATCTGCTGCTTCTAAGCCCTTGTTTAGCCCTTGATCCACTTCTTGTTGCCAACCGGTAAAAGGTAACTGGCTTTCTTTGTCTAAAGCGCGGTTCGCTTCTGATTGGTTTTGATCAGTCATAATTTCCTTGATTCCTCCTAAAATAAAAAACGGGAGACCCAAAGGTAGTTTAATCTACCGTTTAGACCTCCCGGGCTTTTGTCCCGCCGTGTCGCTCTATCAAAGAGATGAGAACGTGCTTCTCTTGGACCTGTCACTACACAAATAACAGACGATAATCATGCTACTTGCTTTCGGTAGTCGGAACCCTAGAAGCAGTATTAGTTTGATTGATTTTAATGCTTTCTATGTTGCCTAACCTTTTCCGAAACAACAGTAACATTGGCTACAAAAGCTAATTTAGGGGTTGCTGAAGAAAGCTGAAACTTTCGTACCATCTGGCTTTAAGGCTCTTAACTCCTCAAAAAAGTGCAAGGGAGACGAGGGAGACAAGGGAGACAAGGGAGACAAGGGAGACAAGGGAGCAATGGGAGACAAGGGAGACAAGGGAGCAATGGGAGACAAGGGAGCAATGGGAGACAAGGGAGACAAGGGAGACAAGGGAGCAATGGGAGACAAGGGAGACAAGGGAGCAATGGGAGACAAGGGAGCAATGGGAGACAAGGGAGACAAGGGAGACAATTTTTCTTCCCCATCTCCCCCATCTCCCCCATCACCCCCATCTCCCCCATCTTCCCCATCTCCCCCATCTCCCCCATCTTCCCCATCTTCCCCATCTCCCCCATCTCCCCCATCTCCCCCATCTTCCCCATCTTCCCCATCTTCCCCATCTTCCCCATCTTCCCCATCTTGCCTCTTGCCTTTTGCCTCTTGCCTAAGGCAACTTACCTAAGGCAACTTACCTAAGGCAACTTGCCTCTTGCCTCTTGCCTAAGGCAACTTGCCTCTTACCTAAGGCAACTTACCTTTTGCCTCTTGCCTAAGGCAACTTGCCTCTTGCCTTTTGCCTCTTGCCTAAGGCAACTTACCTAAGGCAACTTGCCTTTTGCCTAAGGCAACTTGCCTAAGGCAACTTGCCTCTTGCCTTTTGCCTCTTGCCTTTTACCTAAGGCAACTTGCCTCTTGCCTTTTGCCTTTTGCCTAAGGCAACTTGCCTTTTGCCTCTTGCCTCTTGCCTTACTACACCAACTAATTAACTTTTTCAGCAAACCCTAATTTAGCTGGCTTTTTCTGGGCTTTCTGTTGCTAACCGGGGTTTTGGGGTTTTACCAACGCTTTGTTTTTCTTTCGCTACATCTTTCACCCACTGTACAAGAAGAGAAGCAATTACCATTGATGCTCCACCCACAGCTAAAGCAAAAATACGATTATTATCTAATAAGTGTTCCATCACCCAACCTAATCCTAAAGCCGCCAGAATTTGAGGAATAACAATAAAAGCATTGAAAATTCCCATGTAAATTCCTGTGTCTTTCATCGGTAAAACATCGGATAACATGGAGTAAGGCATAGTTAAAGAACTTGCCCAGGCTAAACCAAAACACGCCATCGGTAATAATAGTAAGTATTGGTTATCGACTAACAACAGAGAAATTAAACCGACACCGCCACAAAATAAACTAAAGGAATGAGTCGCTTTCCGACTGGTTGCGGCTGCAATGCGAGCCAAAAATAGGGAGTAAATAAAACAAACAATGTTGTATAAAGCAATACAAATTCCCGCCCATTCAATTCCTTCGCTATAGAGAGAAGAAGTTTCCTTTGTTGCGCCAAAAATTTCATGTCCAACTGCTGGAGGGAAGTATAAAAAGACACAGAAAATTCCGAACCAAGTAAAAAACTGCACCCAAGCCAATTGCTTCATTACTTCTGGCATGGTGAGAATTTTTTGAAAGATGCCTTTGATGACTCCCGTCACGCCTCCTGTGTTATCTTGACGATTTTTGAGTGCTTCTAAATCTTCGGGGGGATATTCTTTTGTGGTTAGCACTGTCCATAAAACTGTTCCTAAAAAGACGGCAGCCCCGATATAGTAAGAAACTTTGACGGTGATAGGAATTTCTCCCGCAGGAGTGGTAATTTGATTAAAATTAAACCAATGGTTGAGCATCCAAGGACAAACCGAGGCAATGACTGCACCTAAGCCGATGAAAAACGCTTGCATCCCAAAACCGAGGGTGCGTTGTTCTGGCGGCACTAAATCGGAAACCAAGGCTCGGAAAGGCTCCATACTAATATTGACAGAGGTATCGAGTATCCATAATGCACCGGCTGCCATCCATAAACTAGAGGAGTTGGGCATTAAAATCAGTGCGATCGAGCTTAAAATTGCCCCAAACAGGAAATACGGTCGTCTGCGCCCTAATTTTGTCCAGGTTCGATCGCTCATATAACCAATAATTGGTTGTGCAATTAAACCGCTAACGGGGGCAGCTAACCATAAAATTGGGATTTGTTCGGGGTTTGCTCCCAGATACTCATAAATGGCACTTGTATTTGCCATTTGTAATGTCCAACCGAATTGAATCCCGAAAAAACCGAAACTCATATTCCACAGTTGAACAAATCCTAACGGTACTTTTTTAATTTTTTTGGCAAATTTTTAATTTTTTGAACGTTTTGTCTCATAATGAACCTTCTAATCCTATTCTATTTGTATCCCTCTCCTGGATCATCTATCGGTAAAGAGAAAAAAATTAGCGAATCATTAACGAGAGATGACAATCGAGTAAGAAAAGCGATCAGCACGAGAAATCGTTTCCCCATGAACAAGAGGGGTGCCATATTTACTATATGCAGTGTGGCGATAGACGATTAAGGGATGGAAGAGAGGAACGCTCAAATGTTGTGAAATTTCGGCATCAGCATGAGTACATTCAATAACCGCGTAAACTTGATCAATAATAATCCCTTGTTCTTCCAAGACAGAAAAGGTCATTGCTTCTTTAAGCTGTTCCCCGTAAGCGTCTCCAAGTTCGGGTAACGTATAAGTAATGTCGATCGCGCCGGCTAAACCATCAATAATAAGAAGTTTTTTTGCAGGTAGGCTTTCGGCGATGCGGTAGGAAGTTGGAGAATATTTTGAACCGTTGGCGGTGGCGTTACCAATTCCAGAGTGAGATTTTTAACGGTGAGTTCCAGTCCCTGATTTGCCATGTCTTGAGCTAAAAACATCGCAGCGGAACTCGAAAGCGAATAAGTCACTTTACGCTGTTCAGTGACAAAAACCCCTTTTCCCTGATAGGACAATACCAGTCCTTGATTAATTAAATTGGCAATTGCTTGGCGAATCGTTGTCCGACTGACATTAAATTCTTGAATCAGTTGAGACTCACTGGGGAGTTGTTCTCCGGGTTGATAGATTTTTTCCTGAATGCGATCGCGCAATTTTTCTGAAATTAATAGGTGCAGGGGCTTGGGCATTAACTGATCTTAAACCAATCGCTGAAGTTTGCTTTAACATCCTACCCTGTCATCACCGAAACAGTGGCGGCCGCTACTAAACCCTGAAAAATCTTTTGATGATTTTCATCAGCAGGAGACATTTCAGGATGCCACTGTAGCGCGATCGCCCAAGGATGAAACTGATGCTCGATCGCCTCAATTAAGCCATCTACACTATAACCCACTGCTTGCCAATTCGGGGGAGTGGCTTCAATTCCTTGATGGTGCAAGGACATAACAGTAAATTCTGTTTTCCCAATTATCTCATAGAGGCGACTATCTCGATCGAGGGAGACTTGATGGGGAACAAAGCGATGTCTGTTTCCCGCATGAAGCACTGTGTCACCATAGGTTTCAGGAAGATGCGGGACTAACTCGGGAAGACCACTGGCCAAACTCAACACTTGTAGCCCGCGACAAATCCCTAACACAGGTGTTTTAGAGCTTAAAACTTTCTCAGCGAGAGTAAATTCAAATTGATCTCGCTCGCGATCAACTTCACTAATGCTAGGGTGTCCCACACTAGAGTACCGTTGCGGATCGACATCACCGCCGCCTGTAATGACCAAGCCATCTATTACATCTAAAATCCGATCAAGCTTCGTTTCACCAGGAGGAAGTAAAATAGGAATCCCGCCCGCCGTGCGAACCGAGTCGGCATAATTAGCACAGAGTTGGAAATGGGCGCAGTCATCTCGCCCTTCGGTGGTAATACCAATAATCGGTGGTTTCACAATCATCTTATCGTTTAATCTGAAGACGAACTAAGCGCTCTCCTCCCAGAGGTTTCAGATAATAGTTAATGCTGTTAGGAGAGTCAGCACAAGCAGAGACTAAATGACCTTGCCAACGGAAATAATACAAGCGGTTAAATGCGCCAGATACGACTTCATAAGGAGTCTCCCAACCATGAGCATAAATAACCTCCCCTAACTCTAATTGGGAAGGACTCGCTTCTGACGGGGCGGGGAGAGTGGGCGCGGAAGCATCAATAAAGCGTTTTAAGGCGGACTCAAGGCGAGTCAAAAACTGAAGGGGATGACGAGTCATAACAATAAGCAGTTAAAGGTTTTCTACTTATAGCTTGCCCGATTTTCCCCTATTTTGTAGCCAAAGCTACAGAAAATATAATTTTTTCTATCCTAAGAAAGACACCGAAACAGAAATGATCGGTTCTTATCTTCTCTTGCCCTTTCTATAGGGTTTTCTCTTACCTTTGCGAGAACTCAAGGGGGTAGCCACTCCCATTAACGCTAACGGGGCTAAAACTAGCTGCTGGCTCGATCGCGCCAAACGGACTCGCACGCGATTCGCTGCTTCTACCCGTTCCGGTTCAACAGAAGCACTCAAAAACGTCGCCATCCCTGTTGCCATCAGTAACCCCAAGACGGCGGGATTTTTAGCGTTGTTTGTGCCTTGAGTCGTCCCAAAGGTGTAATAGAGGAAGTAGAGGAAAATCAACAAAGAAACCACCAGTAAAATGCCAATCAGTGCTGGACGATCCGCAAAGGTATAGAAAGCGCCTTCTGCGTTAGCAAATTCTTCTGCACTTTTGAAGGGACTTGCCCCTGCCAAGATTAATCTATTCATGTTAACTCTCCCCTCTTATGATTTCTGTTGTGATGATAGAGAAGAAGACTCAAAGGACATTTCCTCCGCTTCTTCCCTTGCAATTAAGGAGTATTCTGGGTAACCTGTAATCCCAAAGTCTCCTAAATCTAATCCTTCCATTTCTTCTTCTACGGGAACGCGCAATAGACCAAACTTTTTCAGGGCTAAGCTGGCGAAATAACCAGGAATCAAGCCTAAAACAATGGTACAGAGAAACGCCCCCAACAGTTGACCAAAGAAGTTAATGGCTGGATAATTTCCAATTTGGTATCCTGTCGCCATCACACCCACTGCCATTGCACCGAGTAAGCCACAGTAACCGTGAACCGCAAACGCCCCAACTGCGTCATCAATGCCAATTTTTTCAATCCACATTCCCACCCAGGGCATGGTGAGCGCACCAATGAAAGCAATAGGAATCACTAATTGAGGGGCATATAAATCGAGTCCCGCCCCCACCGAAATAATTCCAGCTAAGCCGCCAGAAATGGTAAAAAAGGGATCGCCTTTTGAGCCAATGTAAGCCCCTACCAGGCCACTACATAGAGCAAGAGTGGTATTCACCGCGATCGAGGATAGGGTTGCAGGTGTGCCATAAATGCTTGTTTCGTTGGTATAGCCAGGGGCAAAAATCACGCAAGCGGCGAGAAAAGCATAGAACCCCACAAAAATCAGCAATAACCCCACCATTGTTAAGGGTAAATTATGGGGAGGAATGCCACGAGGCTTACCTTGCTGATCATAACGACCGATTCTGGGGCCCAAGTTAATCAAAACACCAAGAGCAAAGAAACCCGAAACACCGTGTACAACTGCGGAACAGCCAAAATCATGGTAGCCAATGAGATTAAACCAACCCCAATAATTCCAACCCCATGCAGCCGCCACCACCCAACAAAAACTTCCCAGGAGGGTCGCTAAAATCAGGTAAGCGCCGAGACGAATCCGTTCAATAACAGCACCTGACATAATGGAAGCCGTAGTCATGGCAAAGAGGGAAAAGGCGAAGAAAAAGACCCCTGTAATGTTATCAGCAACATTGGGACCCATTGCTTCTGACCAAGGATAGGTGGTTTCGACAAAGCCTAATAATCCCTCGGTACTTAATTCCCCAACTGTTTCCGGGAGTTCACTCGTCCAAGGCCCCACTAACGGACCCAATGGCCAGAGGGAGAATCCAGCATAAACCCACCAGCCGATAAAGAAAAAAGATAGCCCAACGACAGCAAGGGTGAGAAGGTTTTTCACCATTGTGGAGAGGACATTTTTCGTGCGGGCCGCTCCTCCTTCGTAAGCTAAGAATCCCACATGAATCACAAGCATAAACACAGAAGCCCAGTAGTAATAGGTTTCTGTGACAAAAGTAGCGAGAAAGTTTTGTGCTTCGGCTGACATAATTCCTTTTTTGGTAACGACTAAGGGAATACCCCTAAGTTTGCAATAGTTGTTATAACAAGTTTGTAGCAGGAGCTACGATCGCGCTTAATTTTTTATCCGGTAACAGCAACCGCAGGGGAAAGGGCATTTCTGCAATAGTGGGCAAGATGGGGAGAACGATAGCCCTGTCTTGTCCACAGGATGGGGAAGAAACTTTCATCCATTCTTACTTCTCCAACGCGCTGATAGCGCCCATAGATATAACCGGCAGGTACGCCAGGCTGAAAGTGGGCTTCCGAACTGATGGTATGCACGGCTAAACTCCGTCGCGGATCGCTTGTACTGGTATTTTTTCCTGAACCGTGCCAAGTACAGCCATGATGAATGGCACAGCCTCCGGCGGGAATTTCCACAGGCACAACTTCTGGGTTAGAGACACCGGCAAGGGCAGCGGCTTTTTGCATTCCTGAGCGATGATCGCCTTGAGGGACGTGAAATTCTGAGGCTTCGTTGAGTAAGGGCCATTTGTGCGAACCACGAGCATATTCGAGGGGGCCGATTTCAGCACGGGTGTTATCAAGGGCAATCCAACAAGTGAGCATTTCTGGGGGGTTGAGATAGTCAATGTAAGCGCCGTCTTGGTGCAGGGCGATTTCTTTTCCCCCGCCTGGAGGTTTGAACCAGAGGCTATCTTGCCCAATGCGTGCCCCTGGCCATCCGGCTAAGGTGGCGCAGAGTCGCCCCACTTCTGATGAGAGGCTAACCGAGGCGATCGCGCGATCGCTTTTCCACGCATTACACATCTGGCGGGTGATATCGGGTAAACTCATCCCTGGTCGCCAGTGCCATTCATCGGGATAGATTCCTGTTTCAAATTCGCCGTGAAATAACGGTTCAATGCGCGATTTGAGAAGAGCGACTAATTCTGAGTCGATGAGCTTTTCAATCACCAAAAATCCATTTTCTTCAAAACTTGCTATTTGGTCGTCGGTGAGTTGAATCGGTTGATAGGACATTTCTTTCACAGGGAAATTACTGCTTTTAACTTGTTATGATAACTAGCCTTTTCCGAAAAGTTGTAGCTTGCAATACAACTCTGCAAGCAGTGAGCAGTTATCTGTAATCAGTGACCAATGACTAATGACTAATCACAAATATGAACCTACTACAATCAGGACAATTAACCATTGCTGCCAGTGATTTTGATGCGCGTCCGATGAGTTACATAGAAAACGGCACGCGATCGGGCTACGAACCTGAGTTAATGGCAGAACTCTGTCATCGTTTAGACTTAAAACCAGTATGGCTCAATCTGCGGATGGAAGACTTTTATGAAGCAGTCGTTCAGAAAAAATGCGATCTCCTCGGCTTCAATCAAGCAATTACTCCAGAACGCTCTCAAAAGGTTAAATTTACGCGCTGTTACGGCTATTTTGATGAGGCGGTGTTAGTTCGTGCAGGGAGTAATATTCATTCCCCAGCAGACTTGGTGGGAAAACGAGTGGGCGGGCTTGCCGCTAGCACCAATTTAGCCCTAGCGGAGAGTTGGGAAGGGGTGGAAACTGTTGCTTTTCCAGGCAGCGATCGCGTCTTACCCGAAATGATCGAAGCCCTGCGAAATCAAGAAATTGACGGGGTTGTGGATGATGAACTGGTATTAGTTCCCCCAGCAAAAACTGATCCCACATTGGAAGTGGGTTTTAGTGTCCCCACTCAAGTTCCCTTCGCGATCGCGATTCATCCCGACAACACAGAATTATGGCAAACCGTCGATGAGACGTTACAACAACTGATTAACGATGGCTTTCTCAAACAGCTTTGGCAAAAGTGGATTCCTTGGAAACCTGCTCCTTTTTAATTTTTCTGGTATCTAAAACTACGGAATTGTTATAACAAGTTTGTTGCAATGAGGAAGATATGAAAAACATTTAATGCTTTGCAAAGATAATCCCCCCTAAAACCTCATAGGGGGAATCGGTGTAGCAGAGTTTTTTCCGTTTCGCACCCAACTACAGGAGAAATATCAGTGACAGCTACCACAGCAAAAACCGAAACGCTAACCGATATTGAAGCCTACGCCCAACAACCAGGACGAGCCGAGTTAATCCGAGAAGTCCGAGCTAAAATTGACGAACTGGGCATTCAATACATTTATTATCAGTTTGTTTCCATTACGGGGCGCATTGTCGGAAAAGGAGTACCTGCTTCCGGTTGGGAAAAAGTCGCCAGTAAAGGATTTCAATTGGTCTATGGTGCAACGGCAAATTTAGCCCTCGATCGCCATCAAAATTATCTCGGTTACGGCCCGGAAGCTGCGGAATTAGTGGCTCTCCCCGATCCAGAAACCTTCTGTCAACTGCCTTGGGATAAACGAGTCGCCCGTGTCTTCTGTACCTGTTTTCGCAATCGGGAAGAAATGACCGATCCAGGGGCGTTTCTCACCAGTGATTGTCGGGGCAATTTAAAACGCCTTCATGCAGAATTTCAAGCCAAACACAACGGCTTACATCTCCGTCACGGTTGCGAACCAGAAATGATGTGGCTGAAGCGAGGCGAAGACGGAAAACCCGCTGGAGGCGTAACCAAACCCAACTGTTATCATATCGACCAGTTTGAAGAATTGCGCCCAGTATTCATGCGGGTGATTGAATATTGTCAAGCAATGGGCTTAGAAATGATCCAAGGGGATCACGAAGACGCGCCAGGACAACTGGAATTAAACTTTACCTTTGATGATGCCCTGCGAACCTGCGATCGCCTCGTCACCTATCGCCAGATTTGCGCCCAAGTTGCCCGTGAGTTTAACCTGATTGCTTGTTTCATGTCGAAACCGTTTATGGGGGTTTCTGCTTCTGGGTGTCACCATAACCTTTCCTTGTGGTACGGTGGCGAAGAAACAGTTAAGCCTCTGGTGGGCAGCAAAATGCCTGGGCTTTCTGATGTATTTACCTATCAAGAAGGAGGCAAAAATACGTTTATGCCCCTCCCTGACTCCCATCCCACCCATCCCGGCCCCATCGGTTTAAATGGCATTGGCGGTGTGATTGAGCATTTAGCCGCCCTCACCGCGATCGGGTGTTCAACGGTTAATTCCTATCGTCGCCTCTGGGATACAGGCTTCTGGGCGCCAGTTTACGCCGACTGGGGCTATCAAAACCGCACTTGTGGCTTACGAGTCTCTGCCCCCGGACGGTTTGAATATCGGGCTGTTGATTCAATGGTGAATCCTTATTTGATGGCGGGAGCATTATTAAAAGCCTTTGATGATGGCATCGATCGCGATCTCGATCCTGGTGCGCCAGAAACCCGCAACATCTACGAAGCAATGGACGCGGGGAAACAAGTGAAAAAACTGCCCATGTCTCTGGGAGAAGCCTTAATGGCGTTAGATCAAGATGAAGTAATTAAATCGGCACTTCCTGGCGAGATGTATCACGTTTACACTTCCTATAAACGGGATGAGTGGGAGCGTTTTCTCGCTACGACAACTAACTGGGATATGGAGATGTATCTCGATTGCTTGCCTTAATCATAAGCGCGATCGTCTTTTCAGTGAGAGGCGATCGCGCTGCCGATCAGCTATCTTAAATAGTAAAATTGAGCTAGCCTCTCCTCCGTAACCAACCATGCAACAAACCAATCCTCCCCTTCCCGCCAAAGAAACCCTCCCCACAATGTATGATTTGCCTAGTGAAGACTCAGAGGAACCTGGTTTGCCCGACGAATTTCATTTATTCCAACCGGAATTGCTGCGGATTACCTTTCGTCCCCCAAATTACCCTGAAAATGAGGTGTTTGTTGCTAGTGACCTAAACCTTTACTACAACCCAACTCAGACTCAATGGTACAAACGCCCAGACTGGTTTGCGGTGTTGGGAGTGTCTCGCTTTTATGAACAACGAGACCTGCGTTTAAGTTATGTGACTTGGCAAGAAGAAGTCAATCCTTTTGTGGTGGTAGAATTGCTTTCACCAGGGACAGAACGAGAAGATTTAGGGCAAACCCCCCTTACATCCGAGCGGAATCAGCCTCCCAGTAAATGGACTGTGTATGAGCAAATTCTGAGAATCCCGTATTATTTCCTGTTCAATCGCTACAACAATGAATTTAGAGCGTTTGGCTTGCACCGAAACCGCTATCAAGAATTAGCCATTGAAGGATTAGGGGTATGGTTAGAACAAGCCCAGTTAGGATTAGGGTTGTGGGAAGGAGAGTATCAGAAAATCAATGGCTTATGGCTACGTTGGTATGATGCGGAAAACAACTGGATTCCTACTCCCACTGAACAAGCTCAACAAGCTCAACAGGAAGCTCAACAAGCTAATCAACGAGCAGAACGATTAGCAGCACAGTTAAGGGCTTTGGGGATTGATCCTGAAGCCTAAACAGTAATCAATAAACAAGATGAGGAAGCAGAAAAAGAGCGCGAAGCCGACAACATCGATCGCGCTACCTTTCTTAAAACTAACCTGCTTTCACCACTAACTCTTTTTCCGTCGCTAAAAACGCAGCCATTGAATCATCCAACGCATTCAGCCAAGGGGTATGATGAACTGGGGCTTTCTCGCCATTACAAGGGGAAACAAAGGCTTGATCCCGATAGGTGAGAATATTCTCAACTTTGTGATGTTCCCATGTCTTGAAAGCATTCGCTGCTGCATCTAGATCAAAGTCTTCATAGTCTGTCGCAGCGCAAAGGTCTTTAATATAATCAGTTTGGAAGTCGATATCTTCAAAAGGGTTAGAGAGGGCTTCTTCTCGGGTTTTCCAAGTGGTCATATCTTCCAGTCTGACACTTGCTTCCGGAAGAGCGATATTTCCCAAAATCACATCCCTTGCATACCACGCCTGCGCGTCAAACATGGTAAAGGTGTAGTATTGGTCTTGCATTCCCAAATACATTAGTTTGGGGTTATCTTGCCAGAAAATGCCTTTATAAAGACCATCGGGATAGAGACAGTTATGGGTTTTTAAGCGCAGAGAATCTTCTAAAAAGGGGAAACTGTGGAGATATCCCGTACAGAGAATAATGGCATCTAAATCATCTTGATCAGTTCCATCTGCAAACTGAGCGCTTTTTCCTTGTAACTTCATGGGAAGAGGAACTTCTTTAATTCCCTCTGGCCAGTTAAAGCCCATTGGAGAACTGCGATAACCAATGGTAACCGATCGCGCTCCATATTTATACATCTGTAGGGCAATATCTTCGGCTGAATAGCTGCTACCAATAACAACCGTATTGCGATCGCGAAACTCCTCAGCATCTCGGAAGTCGTGGCTGTGCATTACCCGTCCCGAAAACGATTCTAAGCCCTCAAGATGGGGAACATTGGGAATCGAAAAATGACCTGTTGCAACAATAACATAATCAAAGGTTTGACACTGTTCTTGTTGGGTTTTTAAATCTTCTACAACCACCTGAAACTGATCGCTGTCTTGATCATATTCAACTCGTCGCGCAACGGTTTCAAACTGAATATAACGGTCTAAATTTTCGGATTTCGCTCGTCCTGTAATGTAATCATAAAGGACTGGACGCGGGGGAAAAGAGGGAATATTTTTCTGAAAATGATCGGAAAAGGTATAATCAGCAAACTCCAAACATTCTTTCGGTCCATTTGACCACAGATAGCGATACATACTCCCGTGAACCGGTTCGCCATGTTCATCCAAGCCTGTGCGCCATGTATAATTCCATAAACCTCCCCAGTTTTTCTGCTTTTCAAAACAAACAATTTCAGGAATGTCGATTCCGTTTAATCTGGCTTTTTCAAAGGCGTGTAGCTGAGACAGTCCACTGGGACCCGCGCCAATAATTGCAACTCGTTGATTCATACGTTTTTTATGGCACTCTATTCGTCAATTAAACGCTAATGCTAGCAAAGCTCTTCCTTTCTCTCCGTAGTCAGAGATACAAACTTGTCATAACAAGATTGCTTAACTAGATCAAGAACAGGCAAAACATGAAGTTATGGTACTCACAACCCCGCAAAAACAAGTTGTTGCTGAATACGAAATTCCCCCCAGAAGCGCGATCGCGTATCAAGTGAAAGCGGGACAATATATTCAAATTATCGACCCCGAAGGCAGTCAATGTTCTGATTTTCTTGCCTTTGCGGGGGATAACTACGAAGAAGAATTAGACAACGCCGTCACTCGCACTATTAACACAGTTGCTACAGCACAAGTGGGATTATATGGCAAGTATTTCTCTCAGAAAATGTGTCCGTTAGTCGAGGTCATTCAAGACACCTCTGGCTGTCACGATAGCTTTTTACTCGCTTGTACCAGCAAATACTACGAAGATGCGGGTTATCCTGGTCATCCCAGTTGTAGTGAGAATTTCAACCGCGCCTTAGCGGAATATGGCATAAAACCGCGTCTGGGGTGGGCCGCCATTAACTTCTTTTTTAACACCCATGTGGATGAAATGGGAAACATTGTAACAGAAGAATCGCGATCGCGCCCCGGAGATTATGTTATCCTACAAGCGAAGACAGACTTACTCTGCGCCAGTTCCGCCTGTCCCGATGACATTGATCCGGCAAACGGTTGGCATCCCACAAGCATTCAAGTCCGCATCTATGACTCCGAAACCCCCTTTAACCGCGCCCTTGGTATTCGCGCCACTCCCGATGCACCCGTGCGTCTCACCAGAGACAGTGCTTTTACCCCTCGCATTCGGACTTTAACCGATGACTTAGTTGAGTATAACGGATTTTGGGTTGCTAATCGCTTCGCCAATCGGGGGGAATACGAAGAATATTGGTGCTTGCGGGAGAAAGCAGGATTAATCGACCTGTCAGCACTGCGAAAATGGGATATTTTGGGCAAAGATGCTCTAGAATTACTACAAATTACTTTTTCTCGGAATCTGGAAAAACTAGCGGTTGGACAAGCCACTTACGGCTGCTTAATCAATGGACATGGGGGAATTTTAGATGATGGGATTGTCTTTCGTCTCAATGAGAAAGATTATCGCTATGTGGGAAACTGCGATCGCGATCAGGAATGGTTAGAAAAAATCGCTAATCGTCTGCAATTAGATGTCAAAATTGTCCCCAAAAGTGACCAACTCCATAACTTATCATTACAAGGAGCGCGATCGCGTGACATTCTCCGTCCTCTTCTAACTTTAGACGGAATGACTCTCGATGAATTGGGTTATTTCCGTTTCGCCACAGGAAGGCTAAATTCTATTCCTGTTTTTGTTTCTCGCACGGGTTACACAGGGGAATTAGGCTATGAAATCTTTGTCCATCCCAATGAGGGGGTCACCCTGTGGGATACGCTAATGGAAGCAGGGGCATCTTATGGACTCTCCCCAATGGGAATGTTAGCCCTCGATCGCGCCCGAATTGAAGCGGGATTACTCAGCGCTGGTTGTGAATTTGACGATCTCACCTCTCCCTATCAAGCTGGAATCGGCTGGTGTGTCAGCTTGAAAAAACCCCATTTTATCGGGAAAACCGCCCTCGAACAGATTAAACCTCATCCCCCTCGTGTTGCTGTGGGATTAGTCTTAGCAAGTAACGACATTGCCTGTGGCGGACAGTGTATTTATGCCCAAGGCGAACGGTGGCGCGTGGGAAAAGTTACTAGCGGAACCTATTCCCCCATCCTAAAGCGTAGCATTGCTCTCGCCCAAGTCGTTCCCGAATTTGCCCAACCTGAAACCATTTTAGAAGTCGGATTCCGCGATGGGATTCGTCGCGTTAGTGCTGTCGTCGGTTCCCTCGCTGCCTTTGATCCGCAAAAAACTCGCGTTAAAAGTTGATTATGCTGTCAAAAACACCCGTTTCCTTTCTTTCTCTCCCTCTTGCGACCTATTGGGACTTTGCAGGAGTTGATGGTCTGGCGTTCGCCTCTAGTCTTGCGGGAGAAACCGCCCATCGTCTTTCTGTATTTCAATCCCAAACCATCACCATCGCAGGAGAAACCTGTTCCCTGTTGCGACTGTGTGAAAAGAACTTTCGCCTCAGTGCCTCCCAAACTGCCACAGAAAAGATTGAATCCCATTTAAAACCCGCCCAAAACCATTGGTGTGTCTGGGTCAACCGTTGCGAGAATTTAGGAATTTTAGCCCTTCCCGATGCTTGGGGAATGACCTTTTTGCAGGAAAACGCCACACCAAAACCGCCCCATCGTTTACAGGGGTTATGGCGCGATCGCGCTGTTCCTGCCCGTCTCAATGGTACTGCCATTTTAATCTGGAGACGACCGCAGTGGGTAGAATTACAACTCGCCCTCAGCCAGAAAAATGACCTAGAAGCAGCAATCAATCCTCCCAATGACCAAGCATAAATATAGCAATCCCAAATGATCCCCCCTAGCCCCCCTTCGTAAGGGGGGAAAAGAAGGGGCGATCGCCCCCTAGCCCCCCTTACGAAGGCAGGGCTGTTTCATTCTCGGGGTCAAAATTGAATGCGATCGCCTGAACCCCTTATTGTACGTTCGATCGAACGCTTTTTCTTACTTTTTGGCTTTTTCATAAGAAAAAAGAGTCCTGAAATCTCCCCCATCTCCCTTGTCTCCCTTGTCTCCCCCATCTCCCTACCTCCCTTAATTTTAAAAGAATGAAACAGCCCTGCCTTATTAAGGGGGGAAAAGAAGGGGGGATCGCCCCCTAGCCCCCCTTACGAAGGGGGGAACGGTTAATCTACTTTTTACGAATGATTTAGAACTGCTATATGCTATCCTGACTTGTAGTAACAAGTTAACCAATAGAGAAATATGCTGACGGATCAAAAACAAGTAAACCCGCGTCAAGTGCTAGGAGTGGAAACCCTAAAATCCCTCAACGAACGGTCTGATCGTAAAGGACTGTTACAACTAATCGCCCACTTAACCGTTATGGGAGTCAGTGGCTATCTCTGGGGAAGCCATATCGAGAAAGGATGGCTAGTGTTTCCCGTTCTGGTTGTCTATGGCTTTAGTCTGGCTTCCATGTTTGCCGCTTTACATGAGTGTGTTCACCGCACCGCTTTCGCCACTAATCGCCTCAACGGCGCGATCGCGTGGTTAGCGGGACTCTTATCTCTTTACAACAGCACCTATTACCGTCACTATCATAAATGGCATCATCGTTATACCCAAACGGATAAAGACCCAGAGTTAGAAGACCCGAAACCCACTAACTGGCAAGAATATCTATGGCAACTCAGCGGTTTGCCTTGGTGGTGGGGAAAACTCCAGACGTATTGGAAACTCACCACAGGTCAAATCGAAAATTATCCCTTTTTGCAAGAAAAATCGGGGAAAGACGTGATTCTCTCGGCAAGACTACAACTATTCGCTTATCTCGGCGCGATCGCGCTCAGTAGTGCCTTGGGACATCCCGAAGCGTTTTTCTTATACTGGATGCTTCCTCTCGCCGTCGGTCAACCGATGCTGCGGTTTATTCTCCTTGCTGAACATACTGGCTGCACCGATGATGATAACCCCCTCACCAACACTCGCACCACCCTAACCCTGTTCCCGATACGGCTGTTAATGTGGAATATGCCCTATCACGCCGAACATCATCTTTATCCTTCTCTCCCTTTTCATGCCTTACCGAAAGCCCATCAACAGCTTTCTCCTTACTTTGAACGAGTCGAGAAAGGGTATGTGCAAGTCAATCGTAATATTGTTAGTCGTTTTTAAGCAAAGGACAGTCAAGAATGGGCGCAGCAGCCGGTTGTTTTGTTATCCCTAACTTTGAGTTGCAATGTGGAAAAGTCTTACCTGAAGCCAAGCTGGTTTATCAGACTTATGGGGAACTTTCCCCCACTCGGGATAATGTTATTCTCTATCCCACATCTTACGGCGCACGACATCCCGATTTAGAATGGTTGATTCATCGCGATCGCATTTTAGACCCCGATCGCTGGTTTATTATTATTCCCAATCAGTTTGGCAATGGCTTATCCAGTTCTCCCAGCAACGATCCTCAGTGTAAACTAAGAGAATCAGAATTTTGGTTTACCCATTGGGATAACATTCGCGCCCAAGATCGCCTCTTAAAAGAAGTCTTTGGCATCGAAACCCTTGCCCTAGTCTATGGTTGGTCAATGGGGGCGCAACAGGCTTATCATTGGGGAGCATTGCATCCAGAGCGGGTTAAGCGTATTGTGGCATTATGTGGCACTGCTTGCACCACCGAACACAATCAAGTCTTTCTGGAGAGTTTACGGGCTGCACTCACTGCCGATCCCACATGGCAAGGGGATCAGTTTTCAGGAACTCCCGAACGCGGTTATCGGGCGTTTGCGCGAATTTATGCCAGTTGGGCTGCTTCCCCAGCCTTTTATCGGCAAGGAATACATTACAAACAAGGGTTTGCATCCCTAGAAGATTACTTACTGCGCGGTTGGGAACCCAATTATCGCCAGCGCGATCCTCATGATCTTCTCTCCATGCTGGAAACCTGGCGACGGTGTGATCTTAGCGATAATCCCGTCTATCAGGGAGAACGCGATCGCGCCTACAGTGCCATCAAAGGCAAAACCTTAGTGATGCCAGCGACCACAGACTTGTATTTTACCCCAGAAGACTGTCAAGCCGAAGCCGATCGCATCCCTAACGCCGAATATCGTCCGATTCCCTCTATTTGGGGACATCGCGCCGGGAATCCCTCTCAAAACCCCACAGATGAAACATTCATCGCCACTGCGGTCAAAAATTTATTATCACGAGGAGATCGGTTGCAAAGTTGAGGCGAAAACGGAACGTTTATTCACTTGGTTATCAGCGATCGGGCTAAATAGAATCAGAAAAAGTATAATTCCCACCAGAGAGAAGCGTTGATTATTCATACAATTGTTTCCTTAGAGAATTGGGTCATCAATAGTCAGCTAATTGCTCTTTTCTGAAATCAGATAAGTTGTATCTCATTACACATTGACTCTTCAAGTATCAGGAGATAATGCGAAAAAAATAAGTTTTTTCAAAATATATGGTAGCCACACAAAATAGTTTATCAAATATTGCCGAAGAAAAAGGGATTAATTATTTTCTCATTTCTTTTACTGATTTATTTGGGGTACAACGTTCAAAACTCGTTCCCAAAGCGAGCATCGACAAAATGACAAAAGAGGGCGCTGGCTTTGCTGGCTTTGCTGCTTGGTTAGATTTAACCCCCGCCGATCCCGATATTTTAGCCATTCCTGATCCCAATAGTTTATTCCAACTCCCTTGGCAATCCGATGTCGCCTGGATGCCTGCTGACCTCTATACTACCTCGGGAGAACCTTTAGAACAAACCCCAAGATTAATTCTCAAAAAAGCCCTCAATCAGTTAAAAACTGAAGGTTATCAAGTTAAAACAGGCGTTGAATGTGAATATTTTTTATTAACCCCTGAAGGGGATTGTATTTCCGATCCTTGGGATAATCAACAGAAACCTTGTTATGATCAACAAGCCCTCATGCGTCGTTATGAAATCATTAGAGAAATCTGCGACGGGATGACAACTTTAGGCTGGAATCCCTATCAGAATGATCACGAAGATGCCAAAGGTCAATTTGAAATGAACTGGACTTATGACGAGGCTTTAGCAACAGCAGATCGTCACGCTTTTTTCAAATATATGGTGAAATCCCTTGCTGAAAAACACGGCTTAAAAGCAACATTTATGCCAAAACCATTTCGGGATTTAACAGGAAATGGCTGTCATGTTCATCTCTCACTTTGGAATCAAGAAGGAAACAAAAATATCTTTTGTGATTCTCAAGGCGAGTTAGGATTGTCTTCTTTTGCCTATAAATTTATTGCAGGAATTCTTCACTCCTCACAAGCACTTTGCGCCTTTACCAATCCCACCATAAATTCTTATAAACGGATTAAGGCAGCTACCACCATGTCTGGGGCTACTTGGTCACCAAATACCGCAAGTTATAGTGGAAATAATCGCACTCATGCCATTCGCATTCCCGATCGCGATCGTTTTGAAATTCGTATGGCTGACGGAGCAGCCAATCCCTATCTCTTGCCAGCCGCACTCATTGCCGCTGGCTGGAATGGCGTAGTTGAACAAAGAGAACCAGGCCCGCGTTATGATAATAATGCTTATACTGATCCGCTTCCTTTAGACAAAGTGAAACAATTACCCAGTAATCTTTTAGATGCGTTGCGTTACTTAGAAAACGATCAGATACTATCTCAAACCCTCGGTGAAAACTTTGTTTCCTCTTATATCAAATTAAAGTCTCAGCAATGGGATAACTATAATACTGAAATTACCCCTTGGGAATGGAAGGCAACACTAGATTGTTAGTGCTGATTTCAATTGAAGCTGCTTAATTTGCTGTTAAATTCTTGATTTGATGCAGTTAGTTTCCCTATAGCCCCCGACCATCGGGGGTTGTGGGAATTACTATGATTAATCAACGCTGCGTCCCAATAAAACAGGACAATTGGCGTAAACCCTGACATAATCAGAGAGAGATGTTCCCAAGAGTCGATCTAAATCAGGCAGACTTTGGGCGATCGTGGGACGACGTTCGGGAGAACCTAACATTAACAAATCAGCTTTATTTTCTTCTGCTATTTGACACAAGGCCGGACCCGCTTTCCCTCCTGAAACAATCCCTCGATAATTAACCCCTTGCTTCTTCACTTTTTGCACCGCAGCCGCGAGAATTGGACTTTTTTCCGCTTGTTCTCCTGATAAAACTTCTCCTTTTTCCATTGCGGGATCAACTTGAACTAACAAGAGTTGACCAGAAGGAATATCCTTCAATAAAAATAGAGCTAATTCTAAACAATATTCAGCGTCTTTGGATTGATCCACTGCGACCATAATGCGTTTCAAGCGGGTGACATAAATGTCATCTTTCACCAATAACATGGGACGGGTGGACAGTTGAAACACATATTGACTGACAGAGTTCTCTAAAATTGACTCTAAGCGTTTCAAGCCTCGTGACCCCATAATGATGAGATCAGTTTCTATTTCTGCCGCCACTTCGCAAACCGTTGTTTTGGGGTCTCCCTGACGTAAGATTGTCGAAACCTGAGTCGGATCAAGGTGCATTCGTTGAATTGCGCCAGCGACGATTTTTCCCCCCTCTTCCCATTTTTCCGTCATCGCTTCACTGGTTACTTGTGAGGAAACCACGTGAAGAATTGTAACTGAAGCATTTTTAAGTGATGGTAGTTCTAACAGGTACTGCAACATTTCTTCGGAGTGACCTGTTCCTGAATCTGCAAGCAAAATTTTGTTGAGCATACTTTATTTTATCCTCCCATAATCGGAAAACTAAGCACTTTGTCCTAATCTCCTTTTCTTAGGGATAACACGATTCGGGATCACTGATTCACCGCCCTGTAACGACTCTTAAAACTTGTGGATTTTGCCTTGAGTATTGAAAAGCCTCATCTATCTGATTTGTGGTTTTTATCCGAATCAATTGCCGTCTGCTTAATATTTTGTTACAACGGAAGGGACGATCAAAGTTAAAAAACCAACTTCAATTGGTGATAACGGTGCGCCGAAAAAGGTTTCGCAGGGATTCCATTGTAAAAAACCTGTAATTTCTTAAGTCAGGAATGCAAGAATTTTTTACAGCTTCTTTGCATTTCAGTTTTTTTTAACGGAGGTTTTCATGATTGGTGGCTTAGCTGGTTTTCAAAATAAGGGTAGTGACTGGGGAGAAAATCTCCTCAATAGCGTTGCGAGTAATACGCTGCGCCACCTATTTACAAAGTGTGATGAGTTAGAGGTTAAGGTACGCTGTCATCCCTCTAGTAAGTTATTACAGGGAAGTATTGATAGTTTTAATATGAATGGGAAGGGTTTGGTGATTCGCAAGGCGTTTCGCACTCAGGAAATGTGGTTTGAAACCGATGCGGTGGCGATCGATTTCAGTTCCGCTCTCAAAGGGACGATCGCGCTTAAACAACCGACACAGGCGATCGCGCAGGTTTCACTCCTAGAAGAAGATATTAACACCGCCTTTAAGGCGCAATTAGTGAGGAAACGCTTAGAAAATCTTACTGCACCCACTTTAACGGAACTCTCAGGAGGAGAACCAGTCTCCTTTACAGAAATCAGCTTAACCTTACTCCCTCATAATCAAGTCCAATTAGAAGCAAACGCCGATTTAGGAAAAGCAGGGATCATCCCCGTGAGTTTGATTTGTACTTTGGGAGTGGAACGGCGCCGGCGGATTTTATTTAAAGATGTTCAGTTTCAAGCAGATAACGTTCCTTCCGAACATCGCGCCACCAGTGAAAAATTAACGGCGGTTCTCGGTGAGACACTTAATCATATGGTTGATCTCGATCGATTCGATCTCGATGGGGTAAAAATGCGGGTTAACCGTCTGGAAACTCAAGATAAAACCTTAGTCTTCACGGGTTACGCACAAATCGACCATGTGCCACGAGTGGGATAGTTCAGTTCCTGTTCTAAATGTTTACAACCAGGTTTAACTTTCACCCGAAAAAAATGGATTGATGAGATCATTCAAGATCAATCAGAATCATGCAGGAGGTAACTCATATCTCTATCTCAATTGAATTGCCAATGCAACAAATTACTGAGTTTTGCCAACATTGGCAACTTATTGAGTTTGCACTATTCGGTTCAGTCCTACGAGAGGATTTTCGTCCTGATAGTGATATTGATGTTATGGTGAAATTTCATCCCAATGCTCACCCTACTTTTAGAACATTAGAGCAAATGGAAGCAGAACTAAGGGCAATTTTTCACCGCGAGGTTGACTTAATTACTCGTGAAGGGATTGAGGCAAGTCGTAACCACTTACGCCGTCAGGAAATCCTTTCCTCAAGCCAAGTAATTTATCTTAATGTGCAAAGAAGACTCCCAACATAATTTTAATTTGTTGGGAGTCTTATCATCGCACGTCGATAAAAAACTTCTCTTGAATCTTGGGGTTGATTGAGCCATGTAAAAATGATGAATCCGATGTTAATCGACAAACTCAACACACATCCTGAGTTGCTGTCAGATGAAGCCAGTCAGCAATATAGAATTACAGATGTCAGTTGGCAAACTTACGAAACCCTTTTAACGGACTTAGGTGACAATTCCCCAGGGTTACGGGTTCACTATTTAGCGGGAGTGTTAGAAATTACAATGCCCAGTCGTCAACATGAAGTGTTTAAAGATAACATTGGACGACTGCTTGGGGTTTATTTTGAAGAAACGCGAACCCGTTTTTATAGTTTAGGATCAACAACTTTTAGAAGTGAAGCCAACAGAGGCGGAGCAGAACCCGATTTATCTTTTTGTATTGGTACAGACAAAGCCTTACCCGATATTGCGATCGAAGTGGTTAAAACCAGTGGTGGGGTCGATAAATTAGCAATTTATCAAGGCTTAAATGTTCCAGAAATTTGGTTTTGGCAAGAGAACTGCTTCACACTTTATCATTTAGAGAATCAAGAATATAGGCAAGTAGAATGTAGCCAATTTCTTCCTGATCTCGATTTAAATTTACTCGCTAGTTATGTGACTTACTCCGAACCGTTAGACGCAGTGTTGGCATATCGCCAAGCCATTGCTCAAACCAAATAATATGCGAAGTAGGTTGGGTGGAGAAGACGAAACCCAACATCAATCAGTGACCAGTGACCAGTGACCAGTGACCAGTTACCAGTTGTTCTTGATCTAATCAGTTACTTAGTAGCTTACAATCTGTTACGAATTAATTGCTTACTATTCACTATTCACTGCTTACTGATCACTGATCACTGATCACTGGTCACTGCAATGGGTGGAGAAGACGAAACCCAACAGCCAACTTGGGTGAAGTTACGTTTCACTGCTTACCACAGTTTCTTATTTTTGTCAACTTTATGGCTGAGGCAGGACATTTAGCTTTACAAAAATTGATGTGAATAAATTGATTTGTCAAGGGGGGCGATCGAAGAAAAGGTGACGAATCCTCGCCGTTTCAATGAGTTTTTTTTATTTTTGGCACTAATAACCATTATCTAAAAATACTTTACCATGAAAAATGTTGACGAGCAAGTCTAGGGGCGAAAAATCTCGGAAATTCGTTCTGATTTACTTTTCGTAATATAAGCAATTGCAATCAGTGAGAGAGTACAGTTTAGAATTGCTAATGTTAGCGCGGTGGGTTTCTGTTTCCTTAAACAGTATTCGTTATTCGTTATTTGTTATTTGTTATTCGTTATTTGGGAGTAGTAGGGTTTGCCTTGCCCACCCTACAAGATTTAACTTCCTTTTGTTAACTGATCTTCTGTAATTTTAATGGTTTCAATACTGACGCGACAGATACGTTGAATTAAATCAATGACGGGTTCTTTATAATCGGAAAAGCGATAGTTGTTGAAGTGCTGCGCGATCGATTTATCTCTCGGTTTCTTCTCCTTATATTGATCTAAAATCCATTCCACAGCGCTACGGTTTCCTAACTTGTATTCCCAAACTTGTTCGGGAATATCTTCGAGAGTGGTAACGCTATCAATGATGATTTTGTTGTTGGTTTTATCTGCTTTTAGTTTCGGTTTCGGTTGCGTTTGATTGTTGGGTAGGCTTACCTCTTTTCGTTGGAGAGGATAGGGAGTAATTGTTTCGTAGTTGAGATGTAAGTCTATTAATTGTTCTCCCCATTTTACCCACTGGAAAAAGTTGTCATAAAAGGGAAGACGAGGAAAGTCTCGTTTCAAGTTGAGTTCATATTTTTCTCGATAGTTGGGATTATGTAAAACCGAGTAGGTGTAATGGAAAATATCATCTTTGGTGATGCTATTGTCGTTGTAATGATCTTGAAATTGTTTTAATCCCCAGTCGGTGATGTTATCGAGTTGGTTTCCTTCTTTGTCGTAGCGATATCGAGGGAGAGATTGTGTTTTTTCTAAGCAGTCGAGACAGGTAACTGTATCACTAACTAAACATTGAAACGGTTTAGATGCGCTTAAACCAGAAAAGGAAATATATCTATTTTTCTCAGAGGGATGATAAAGGTTTAACCATTGATAGACCATTCCATTGAAATGTCGATCTAGATATAAGTTGCTTTTAACATACGGACGATACAGAGATGAGATAATTTGCTGATCTGAGAATGACTTTTTTATTCCTTTTGCTAGATACTTGTTTAACTCTCTATCCCATTTAATCGCGTCTTTCTCTGGATAATCTTTATCAGCTAAAGTTGCTTGATAAACCTCCACAAAAAAACGCATCTTTGCTTCTAGGTTGTCTCGACTAAAATCATAAACCCATTCATCTCGTTGTGTTTTTATTCCAGAAGAATATAACTGAAAGATTGCTTTGTCTGACTTCCCAGCTTTTACCTCTTTATCCACCACTGGAATTAGATCATCAAAATCATTTACATCCGCTAGATGAATCCAATTATGTTTAGCATCTGGGATGACATGACTAAAACTAATTTGCTGCAACTGATAAGAACTAAAATAGCTTAACTTTTCATCAGCCTTGAGATAATCCTCTAAGACTGTGTAATAAGTCTTAAATCCTTCTTGCTTTTCATTTCTAATCAAGAAGTAAACTGCTACTCCAACTCTAATCTTATCCGTAAAAATATTTCCACCTTCTTTTCGTCGTCTTTCTCCACTGGTTCTCGCATTTCCCTTTGTATCAATCACCCATAACTCATTAAATTCTTCAGAGATAACTTTCCGAAACCCGTCAAAAGCAACAGCATTTAAGAAAGAATTGTTAGAAACAAAAGCAATGATTCCATTGTTTCCTAGTCTATCTGAAGCCCAACGCAAAAAACGAGTGTACATATCATAAACAACAATTTGATTCTGTGCTGTTCCTTGTTTCACATAAGTTTCTCGGATACGCTGATCAATTCCAACATAAGGACGATTGGGATTATTTTGACTATAGTTTTCTTGTTTCGCATTGTAAGGAGGATTCCCAATAATCACAGAAATCTTCCGTTCATTTTGTCGCTTAATTCGATCGGTATTTTCAACAGTTAACGCAAACAAATCATACTGTTTCCCTTGATAAATCGTATCATCCAATGTATCCACAAAACAGATATTTTCAAAGGCTTCATACTCACCCATTTTTTGAGCGTAGGTGTATTCGATGTTAAGATGAGCGATGTAATAAGGAAGAATCGCCACTTCATTACAATGTATCTCTTCTTGATATTTCTGTTTGAGTTTGTCTTTGGGTAAATACTCGATTAACTCCGTGACAAAAGTTCCTGTTCCTGTCGCGGGGTCTAAAATTTCCACATCAGAATCAGAGAGAAACTTATTAAAATGTTTGTGGGTTAAATAGTCCGTCGTTTCAATCATAAAACGGACAATTTCGTTCGGTGTGTAAACAATTCCGAGACGATCGGCTGCTTTGGGATTATATGCTTTATAGAAGTTTTCATACACAGCTTTGAGAAACTTCTGCTTTTCTTGATGGTTGTAAATACTGGCGGCTGTACGACGAATTACGCCATAATAGCGTTCAATGGTGTTGAGGGTATCTTTGCGGACTTTCCCCTTAAAAAAGGTGTTGACAACGGTTTGTAATTCACTGGCAATATTGTTTTCTCGATGAAACTGTGACTCTTGAAAGATGTTGATAAAAATGTCTTCTGTGAGGATGTGTTGAATGATCATCTCTCGCACATCTTCGGGAGTAATTTCGGGGTTAATGGCTTCGCGACAGATGCTTAAAAATTTGTTTCTCGCTGTTTGAAAAGATTGATTGGTTTCTGCTTCTGTGGCGATACTTTTTCGTAGAGTTTCTAAGATTGTCGGAATGTCTTCTTGGAAGTGAGTAATGGCGCTGCGAAAGTCTTGGACTTCGGGACGAACGTAATTAATTAACTGATTTAAGATTCTGTCGAGTGCATCAACATCTCTCATAGAAACGCGCAAAGACTCTTCTCCTCCCTGAAATAAAACGGCGGTTTGGGAGTCTTCAAAAAGGATGTTATCGGTGGGATATCCCGCAGCGAATTTCTTTTCGATTTCTTTGTCTAAATTATCTTCTTGATCTTTGCTTTCCCAATATCCCCAAGCTAACCGCAACGCATCTTTAATTGTCCCATCAGGATAGACAACTTTTCCTGATGCTGTGGGATAATCGAGTTCAGGAATGAGGAGAAAATCTCGTGATTTACAATACTCATTTAAGAGGTTTTGGAAGGCGGTTCGGATGGAGGTTTCTTTCCGTGATCCCCCATACTGGATAATTTTTTCAACTTCGGAATGATATTGGGAAATTAACCACTTTGACATAATTAGGTCTTGCTGAAAAAGTTCATGGATTAGGCTTCGCAAAAGATGAAGACCGTTATTCGTTATTCGTTATTCGTTATTCGTTATTCGTTATTCGTTATTCGTTATTCGTTAGTGAGTAGTTTTTCTTCTTCTTTTCTATCCACTATTTACTGGTCACTGGTCACTGGTAACTGGTCACTGATTGGTGTTGGGTTTCGCTACTCTCCACCCAACCTACGTCTAGAAAATTTTAACGACCATTAATGTTGCTTTTAGTTGTTTAATGGAGCTAAGCGGACTCGAACCGCTGACCCCCTCAATGCCATTGAGGTGCTCTACCAACTGAGCTATAGCCCCGCGAGTAAATACTATCTTCCCTTGTTTGTCTTCGTTTTGTCAAGGGTTTCCCTGAAAAAAAGCAATCAACCTAAATAGCCTAAACAATTTTCCATCATTACGGAGGAAAGCATAATGGCTGCGGCGGCAAGTGCGACTAATGTTCCAGCTAACATCAGGGAGAATTCTTGGTATTGAACCCCTGATTGCATTAAGTGTAATGACCAAGCCACGAGGGCGACATCAAAAATGAGAATAAATAACAACATATTTAACAAAATGTAACAATTTATCTCTATCTTAATACATAAATCCCTAGATTTGTTTGTCAATCTGTGTAATGACAGACATTATCCCCACACCCAGAGAAGCCAGAAAAGGCGAAATTTTTTTTCAGGGGTGGCGCTCGATCGAGCTTTCTGATAAAGTATTCGTAGATAATGGGAAGTGTTGCCAATTTTAGAAAACGCCCCTGAAATCAAGGAAATTCGTTTTTAATATCCCCCCTCCCCGTATTGACAAGCCTCGATCGAGCATAAGGATTTAAAGAGTTATCGAAGAGTAACCATAGAGAAAGTTAGTGGTTGAAATCTAGAAAATATGGTACGCAAACGAATCCTCATGTTGAATAAAGCATCATTCCTATTCCACGATACCTTTTTCGCCAATACCAAATCACAAATCAAGAGAAGCCAGAAAAGGCGAAAAATTTTTTTTTAGGGGTTGCGCTCGATCGAGTTTCCTGATAAAGTATTCGTAGATAATGGGAAGTGTTGCCAATTTCAGAAAACGCCCCTGAAATCAAGAAAATTCGTTCTTTATATCCCCCCTCCCCGTATTGACAAGCCTCGATCGAGCATTGGATTTTAAAAGATAATTAAACAGTAACCATAAGGAAAAGTATTGGGCAAAATCTAGAAAATATGGTATGCAAGCAGAGTTTTAAGTTGAATAAAACATCATCCCCAACCTCCAGACCAGGAGGGGGGATCAACCTTGTTATTCAGGTTAGGTTGGACGCACGGAAACCCCTTGTTTTCCTAGATAAGTTTTAATTTCGCTGACGGTAAGCTGTCCATAATGGAGTAAGGAGGCTAAAAGGGCGGCTTCTGCTTTTCCTTCAGTGAAGGCTTCACAGATATGAGCGACGTTTCCAGCGCCTCCAGAAGCGACGACAGGAATGCTTACTGCGTCACTAATACAACGGGTTAATTCTAGGTCATAACCTGCTTGTGTGCCGTCAGCATCCATGCTGGTGACTAACAGTTCTCCCGCGCCCCGTTTTTCTACTTCTTGCGCCCACTCGATCGCGTCTAGCCCCGTGTTTTCCCGTCCGCCGCGTACATAAACGTCCCAACCTGGGCGATCGAGATCGTCTCGTCGTCGTGCGTCAAGGGCAATGACGATCGATTGTTTTCCGACTTGGGCGCTGGCTTGATTGACTAAATCAGGATTTCGCACTGCTCCCGAATTAATACTGACTTTATCTGCTCCTGCTCTTAACAAATTCTTAATATGGTCTAAGGATTGAATCCCACCGCCAACGGTGAGGGGAATAAATACTTGTTCGGCGGTGCGTCGCACAACATCGAGAATGGTGTCTCGTTGTTCGTGGGTGGCGGTAATATCCAAAAATACCAATTCATCGGCACCCGCGGCATCATATCGCTGTGCTAATTCTACGGGATCACCCGCATCGCGAAGATTAACAAAGTTAATTCCTTTCACCACTCGCCCAGCGTTAACATCAAGACAAGGTAAAATGCGTTTAGCTAAGACCATTTCGATTTTTCCTATATTACTGCTCAAATATTATGGCGATTAGACGCTCCTCGGAACAAGGAAACCCCCCACAACAACCGCCAAAGGAGAGAAAGCCACGCAATGAGTTATTACAAAGCAATCCGACGACAGAGGAAACGAATAGTAATGAAGACTCACTGCGTCCACAACGCCTTGCTGATTATATCGGACAAAAGGACTTAAAGGCGGTTTTGGCAATTGCGATCGAAGCGGCGAAACAACGGGGAGAAGCAATGGATCATCTGCTATTATATGGTCCGCCTGGTTTGGGAAAAACCACAATGTCTCTGATTTTGGCAACTGAGATGGGGGTAAACTGTAAAATTACGGCGGCTCCTGCTTTAGAGCGTCCGCGAGATATTACGGGATTGTTGGTGAATTTGAATCCGGGGGATGTGTTGTTTGTGGATGAGATTCATCGCTTAAATCGGATTACGGAGGAGTTGCTTTATCCCGCGATGGAGGATGGACGGTTGGATATTACGGTTGGAAAAGGACAAAGTGCGAAAACGCGCAGTATTCCTCTACCGCCGTTTACACTGGTGGGAGCGACGACACGGGTGGGATCGTTGACGGCGCCGTTGCGCGATCGATTTGGGATGATTCAACGGTTACAGTTTTATGAGTTGGATGAGTTGACGGAGATTGTTTTACGCACCGCTCAAGTTTTGGAAACGGAAATTGTCAGGGAAGGGGCGATCGAAATTGCCACTCGATCGCGCGGTACGCCTCGCATTGCTAACCGTCTCTTAAAACGGGTGCGAGATTATGCACAGGTGAAGAATTTGGGGGTGATTGGTGCTGAGGTGGCAGCGGAGGCTCTAGAATTGTTTCAAGTGGATCAGATGGGGTTAGATTGGACCGATCGGTTGCTTCTCAATACAATGATTGATCAGTTTCACGGGGGACCAGTGGGATTAGATGCGATCGGAGCGGCAACGGGAGAAGATCGGATCACCATTGAAGATGTTTATGAGCCTTATCTACTCCAAATTGGTTTCCTACAACGCACACCAAGAGGGAGAATGGTGACAGACAAAGCAATGAAACATCTGGGGTATTAATTTGGTCAATCTCCCTTGAACCGAAGGGGGAATCAACTGTCACCTGACTTTTCACTCAATATTATTTTCTAAATTTTCAGTTTCGAGAATGGTTTCAATGCAACTTTGAAGAGGATCAAGTTTAGTTTGAATGATATCCCAAACCACTTCATCATCAATAGAGAAATAAGCATGAGTAATAATATTGCGAATCCCAATAATATTTTTCCACTCAATTTGTGACTGTCGGTTTCTGATGTCCTCTGGAATTTTCTTAGTTGCTTCTCCAATAATTTGGAGATTGTAAACAACCGCATCAAAGGCTTGTTCGTCCTCTAAAAGTTCGCTTTGTGTTTTGTGAGACATATATTGTTTGATCTTTCTGATACTGTTAAGAATATCTTTGAGATATAGTTGAATGCTCCTTGACATAGATTGCTTCTTTGAGAACTTGTTCAGTAATTTGGGACTTCAGGGAACGTCGCGTCACTAAATCTACATTCTTATTAAAAAGGTCTTCTAAGAAAAACTTTAAACCCATATATCTATCTAAAGTGGCAGCCCCTTCAAATTCCACAAGAAAATCGAGATCACTATGGGAGGTGGCTTCATTACGGGCTGTAGAACCAAATAAAGCGAGAGATTTCACCCCAAACTGATTGATTTCTTCTAAATGTTCTTTGAGGGTAGAAAGAACAATTTGGCGGTTCATTGCATCTGGATCAGATTTTGCCAATTATAGTTGATGATTTTAGAAGGTCATCCTATCTTACTATTGCCCATTGCCTATTGCAACCGCGCTATAGTTGAGATTTTTTATTTAGTGCCTCCTGTTGGGAAACTGAAAGTTTTACCAAATAAGGATTTGAGGCGATTAAGTTCAGGTAAAAATGCAAGTTCATTAATTGTTCAATCGTCAAAATCTTGCCTCTTGCCTCTTGCCTTTTGCCTTTTGCCTTTTGCCTCTTGCCTTTTGCCTCTTGCCTTACTAAACCAACCAATGGACTTTTTCAGGAGGCACTATTTAAATCTGATTCACCTGATTGTGATAGGATGACTCTCTGGTCTAGGAAGTGCAAAGAATAATGATCACTGTTGCTTTACCAAAAGGGGCGTTACTAGAAGAGAGTATTCGCTTATTTCAAAAGATTGGGTTGGATTTTAGTGCGTTTAATGATTCTAAAAACCGCGCTTTACAGATTGTTGATCCCACCAACACGGCGAGGGCGTTATTAGTGCGAGCGTTGGATGTTCCTGTTTATGTGGAATATGGACAAGCACAATTGGGAATTGTTGGTTATGATGTGTTGCGAGAAAAGACTCCGAAAGTGGCTGATTTGGCGGATTTACAATTTGGTTACTGTCGGTTGTCAGTGGCGGTAAAATCTGATAGTAATTATCAGGAGTCTCGTTCTTTACCTGCTCATGCGCGAGTGGCTTCTAAGTTTGTTCAGTGTGCGCGAGAGCATTTTCATGGCTTAGATTTACCTGTGGAAATTGTTCCCCTCTATGGTTCGGTGGAGTTGGGACCGATTACTGGGATGTCGGAAGCAATTGTGGATTTGGTTTCTACTGGACGCACTCTCAAGGAAAATGGGTTGGTTGAGATTGATTTGTTGTTTGAAAGTACCGCTCATTTGATTGCTCATCCTTTGAGTTATCGCCTCGATCGAGGTGATTTGTCTCATTACTGTGATCAGCTTCGAGAATTGACACCCCAACAACAATCAGTGACCAGTTAAGTGAAGTAGGGTGGGCAATGCCCACCCTACAAGATGTAACATCTACTTTTTAAATTGGTATGACCAGTAGTTCTCAAACTTAATGAGTAAAAGTGAAAGATTGATCGATCATTAACTCACTGATCACTGATTACTGGTCACTGACCACTGTAATCGCTGCTTCTGACTTTGCCGCGAAAGACTACATATTGGTAGATGTTGTATGCCAACATGATCGGAATTAAGAAGCCGATAAAGGTCAACATAAAGACTAACGCACTGGGATCGGCCGCCGCTTGGTAAACGGTGATCGATCGCGGAATAATGTAGGGAAAGACGATAATTCCTAACCCCAGAAACGAGAGAAGAAAAATCAAAACTGTCCAAACAAAGGGCGCTCTTTCTTGTTGTTGATTCAAACTTCGTAACAGTTGGAACACGAAGAAAGCCCCTAATAGGGGAATCGTGGCGAAAATGTAAAGAAACGGCGGTTCAAAAAGGCGCGATCGCGCTTCTTCGAGGAAAATCGGTGTGGTAATGGTAATCAGTACCGCACCGATTAAGGTTGTAATTGCTGCAATTTTTGCGGTGCGATAATGAGTCTGTTGTAATCCTCCTTCGGTTTTCATCACCAAATAAGTTGACCCACTTAACACATAACCTTGAATTAAGGTTAAAGTTACTAAAATCGAAGGCAGACTTAACCAATCCCAAACACCGCCGATAAAATGTCCGCTTTCATCGACGTTAATTCCCGTTAAAACGCCTCCTAAAGCAAATCCTTGTCCAACGGTTGCCAGTAAACTCCCCAAACCAAAGGCAGCATTCCAGAAAAACTTGCGTTCCGAATGTTCTCGAAACTCAAACGCCACCGCACGAAAAATAAACCCAAATACCATCATCCAAATTGGAATGTATAGGGAACTCAAAATCGTGCTGTAAGCCAAAGGATACGCACCAAATAACGCTCCTCCCATCAAGACTAGCCAAGTTTCATTGGCATCCCAAACGTTGCTTAAACTGGTCATTAACAAGCCACGGCGTTCCTCGTTAGAAGCCGTTAGGGATAAAATTCCTACCCCTAAATCAAACCCATCAAGGGTGACGTAGAGAAAGAGAAATAAGGCAAGAATGACAAACCAAACTTGCGGTAAGAAATAAGCGAGAGTTTCCATGACTAATTTTCCACAGGGCGACGATCGGGTGTATGCTCAACAGGAGTCGGTGCTAAGGATTCTTTGGGAATCGGTAGATCAAAGTTGGGGCCTTGACGAATGATGCGACTGCCAAAATAAAGGGCGGAAATCAACAAGAGGCTATACACACCTGTAAACGCTAACAGAGAGGTGAGAATTTCTTGTGGCGGCAGGTTAGAGGCAGCGTCAACAGTGCGGATTTCTCCGTACATCGTCCAAGGTTGTCGTCCGACACAGCGCACAATCCAACCCGATTCGATCGCAATATAACCCAATGGTGCAGCAAACATCCAACCGATGAGTAACCATTTTTGATTCCCAATTTGTGGCGGTGCGAGTTTTCCTCGTAACCATTGTATTACGGTTACTGCCATTAAACCTGCGAGAAGAAAGCCAATTCCCACCATGATCCGAAACGAATAGTAGATTAAGCCTACCATGCCAGGACGATCTTCAGGTTTCCATTCTTTTAACCCCTGTACGGGTTCTGATAAATTTTGCTTAAATTCTAGAATGTATCCTAAACCATTGGGAATGGAAATCTCCCAGTCGTTGCGTTCGGCTTTGGTGTTAGGAATGGCGAGTAAACTCCAATCGGCGGGTTGTCCTCCTGGGGCGGTTTCCCATTGCGCTTCCATTGCTGCCATTTTTGTCGGTTGTCGGTGATATACCTGTTCGCCGCTAAGATGTCCGATGTAAATTTGTAAGGGAGCAACCGCGATCGCGCAGGCTAAAACAATCTTAAACGATCGCGCAAAAAACTGTTGATAACGTTCATTGCGACTGAGAATATACCACGCACTAATGCCGCCAATGACAAACAAAGATGTTTCTAGAGTGGCAAAAAACATATGGAGAACACTATTCACCATAAACGGGTTAAAAATGGCTTGGAAATAGTCTGTCACCACAAACTTCCCATCTACAATTTCACCGCCAGCTGGGGTTTGTAACCAAGAATTGGCGGTGAGAATCCAAAATGTGGATAAATTCGCCCCAAAGGCGACCATAATCGTTCCCATGTAGTGAATGACAGGGGGAACTCTTCCCCAACCAAATAGCATAATGCCAAGGAATCCCGCCTCTAGCATAAAAGCCATCGAGGCTTCAAAGCCCAAAATGCTACCAAAAAAGTCTCCGACGGCTTCTGAAAACGGCGCCCAGTTCGTTCCAAACTGAAACTCCATGGGTAAACCACTGGCAACACCAATGCCAAAATTGAGGACATAGAGTTTTGACCAAAATCGAGCATGATAGTAATAGTCAGGGTTACGGGTTTTTAGCCACATTCCCTCGACTACCACCAAATAAATTGACATTCCAGTCGTTAACACGGGCCACAACATATGGAAAATTGCGGTTAAAGCAAACTGCATCCGTGATAAGACAACCGAGTCTGATAAAAAATCCATTGTTCCTCTCGTCAGAATGATTAAGCACTGTTACATCTTATCTAGAAGTTTCGCTATTTATTTCTGTATTTAAACAAGTTTTAGGGTTTGACAGAGTGTCGTTCGATCGATTTCAGGAGTTACGCACTTGCCCCTAAATTCCGCAATTCTGGTGGACTTTATGAGTTTATCCCCTCAACTTTGGCGGATTAGGGGAGCGAAATTCATTCAACTGTGTAAGTCTTGGATTTTTTCTGATTCGTTAATTTTACTGATAAAAATCCATCTTTCTCGTTGCGGTGAATGGCTGTGGTTTCTCCTCAAATTACTCTTTAATTCTGATTTGTTTACAATAATTAATTCCGCATTTTTACGGAATTTAGTCAGAGTTTTTTCGATTTTGAATGATTTGTTTTAAAATAAAATTAGCAGAAAAAAGTGGAACATTTCGCCATGGAAGAAAAGCTGATGCGTGAACAGGAATATCCTTCCTATCAAGAACATAAGAAAATCCATGACAAATTGACGGGAGAAGTGAAGGAAATTGCCGATAAATTCGCTGAGGGCGATCGATTTGTGACGATCGAGTTATCTCATTTTCTTACTAGATGGTTGATTCACCATATTATATCAGGTTCGCTCAATCAATGATAAAAAGTAGGTTGGGTGTAGCGAAGCGAAACCCAACACCAATTATAAACAATTACCCGAACCTGATATTAAAGGTCAAGATCAAAAAATGATTCGCTTTTTCCGAGAAAAAAATACGTTAGGGAAAGAAATGAGTCCCGTTTAAGTTCTCTGATTTCTTCTGATTTGAGCGATGATTGTTAATCAAAAATAACGGTGACCAATGACTAATTGAATGTTGGGTTTCGCGTAGAGACGTTCCATGGAATGTCTCTACCCAACCTACATCTACTCAGGACGCTAGATAAAAACCTCTCCCACAAGGAGAGAGGACAATAAGAGAAGGCTTGGTTTCTAAAATGAATTAGCCACCGAGGGCTTCTGCGCCACCAACCACTTCTAAAATTTCTTGAGTAATGGCGGCTTGACGTGCTTTGTTATAGGACAAGGTAAGGGTTTTAATCAATTCTGTGGCATTATCGCTGGCGTTGTTCATTGCAGTCATCCGTGAGGCTAATTCGCTGGCGGCGGATTCTTGCAATGCTCGTAATAATTGGTTGTTTAGATACAGTGGAAGCAGTGCGTCTAAAATTTGAACGGGGTCTTGTTCAAAAATCATGTCTCGTGGGAAGTCTTGGGTACGAGTTTCGCTTTCTACGGTTTCTCGTTCAACGTCAAAATCGCCGCCTCTGGTGGTTAAACGGAAGATTTCATCGTCGGAGACTTCTAATCCTTGCGGATCAAGGGGCAGCAAGGTTTGAATCACAGGACGAGAACTGATTAAGGAGACAAATTTGGTATAAATTAACTCGACGCGATCGACGCTTTCCGATAAGAATAAGGATAACAGTTGATCGGCAATGTTTGAGGCTTCTTCTGCGGTGGGAATTTGTTCGAGGTTGGTGTAGCTTTCTGCGATCGGGGCTTGACGACGTTTAAAAAATTGACTCGCCTTGCTACCCACTAATACATATTTGTAATTAATTCCTTCTGCTTCTAATTCTTGCGCCCGTTGACGCGCTCTTTTAATCACATTGGCATTATAAGCACCACACAAGCCTCGATCGCCTGTCACGACCAATAATCCCACTGTTTTTACTTCTCGATTCTCCAGTAAGGGCAGATCAACATCTTCAAACCGCAGCCGCGTTTGTAAATTATAAAGCACCTGTGCCAACCGATCGGCAAAAGGACGAGTGGAACTGACCTGTTCTTGCGCCCGTCGCACTTTCGCTGCTGCCACAAGACGCATTGCTTCTGTGATTTTACGAGTATTTTTAACTGAACCAATCCGATCGCGGATTTCTTTTAAGTTTGCCATAATTTTTTCTGCTTATAATACGGTTATTTCTTAGTTACCATTTCAGTTACCAGTTAAGCAGTTACCATTTCAGTTACCAGTTAAACAGTTACCAGTTACCAGTAGTTCTCAAACCTCATTAGTAAAAGCGAAAGATTGATCGATTATTGATTCACTCTTCACTGATTACTGGTCACTGGTCACTGGTCACTGGTCACTGATTCCTGATTACTGATTACTGGTCACTGGTCACTGGTCACTGATCACTGATTCCTGATTCCTAATCCATCGAAGCCTTAAAGGTTTCCTTGTATTCCGAAATCGCTTCTTTCAACAAGGTTTCTGCTTCTTCCACCAGTTTTTTCTTGTCACGAATGATCTCAGCAAACTGCGGTTTATTGTTGGTGACATAATCCTTTAACCCTTGTACAAAGTCATTGGCTTTTTCCAAAGGAAGGTCATCGAGATAACCATTAATGCCAGAGTAAACCACTGCAATTTGTTCTGTCACGGATAAAGGAGAGTTCTGAGGCTGTTTGAGCATCTCCCGTAAACGTTGACCCCGTGCTAATTGTTTCTGGGTGGCTTGGTCTAAATCGGAAGCAAACTGAGCAAATGCTTCTAACTCAGAGAATTGAGCCAATTCTAGCTTCAGTTTACCCGCTACCTGCTTCATGGCTTTAATTTGTGCCGAAGAACCGACACGGGAAACGGAAATCCCCACGTTAATCGCTGGACGGAATCCAGAGTTAAATAAGTCTGAGGAGAGGAAAATTTGTCCATCGGTAATGGAAATCACGTTAGTCGGAATGTACGCCGAAACGTCCCCTGCTTGGGTTTCAATAATTGGCAGTGCGGTCATGCTGCCTTCCCCTAATTCCTCATTGAGTTTTGCCGCCCGTTCTAACAAGCGAGAGTGGAGATAGAAAACGTCTCCTGGATAGGCTTCCCGACCTGGAGGACGACGGAGGAGAAGCGATAGTTGACGGTAGGCTTGCGCTTGCTTGGTTAAGTCATCATAAATGACCAAGGTTGCTTTGCCTTGATACATGAAATACTCGGCAATACTCGCACCTGCGTAAGGCGCAAGATATTGTAAGGTTGCAGGATCACTGGCATTCGCTGCGACAATTACGGTGTAATCTAACGCACCGCGTTCTTCTAAGGTGGCGGCGACTTGTGCGACTGTGGAGGCTTTTTGCCCGATCGCGACATAGACACAAACCACATCTTCTTCTTTTTGGTTAATAATGGTGTCAATGGCAACGGCGGTTTTTCCCGTTTGCCGATCGCCAATAATTAACTCCCGTTGTCCCCGACCGATCGGGATCATACTGTCGATCGCGGTAATCCCGGTTTGCATCGGTTCATACACCGATTTCCGTTCAATAATTCCTGGCGCTACTGATTCTAATAAGCGACTGGAATCGCTTTTAATCTCACCTTTCCCATCAATGGGACGGGCTAAAGAGTCAACAATGCGACCTTTTAACGCTTCACCCACAGGAATCTCGGCGATGCGTCCAGTGGATTTAACGGAACTTCCTTCTTGAATCCCGCGACCACTACCCATTAACACCGCACCCACGTTGTCTTCTTCCAAGTTTAGGGCGATGCCAACTGTACCGTCTTCAAATTCCACTAATTCCCCAGCCATGACTTGATCTAAGCCATAAATCCGAGCAATACCATCACCGACTTGTAACACGGTTCCCACATTGGAAACTTGTACGCTTTGATCGTAGTTTTCAATCTGTTGACGAATAATGCTGCTAATTTCGTCTGGCTTGATGCTAACCATAATTCCTTTACCCTTACTGTTTCATCAACTTTTGTTTTTTATGAGACTGTGGTTTCAAGGCTGAAACCAATGCGACGCAGTTGTCCTTTCAAACTGGCATCGAGAACTTGTGAACCGACTTTAATCACTACTCCACCAATTAAGCTGGGGTCAAGTGTGGTTTCTAATTCCACGTTTTGAGCATTGGTCATGGCTTTGACTCTTTCTTTGACCCGATCGCGCTGCTCGTTGCTTAACTCGGTGACCGATGTCACTTCCGCTAACACCGTCGAAGTGCGATCGCGCACTAAAGCCAAAAACTGTTCCAAAATCCCCGTTAAAAAAGCGGTTCGTTTCTTATCCACCACCAACTGTAAAAAGTTCACCAAGTACTGATGTAATCCTTCGCCAGTAATGCGACGTAAAACCGCCTTCTTATCATCAATTTTAATCACAGGATTAGCTAAAAACTGCTTTAAATCCTGTGAACTTTTCAACGCTGCGAGTAACTCTTTCGCATCATTCCCAAAGCGTTCGATTAAATTTTGAGAATCCGCCAAAGACATCAAAGCCGAGGCATAAGGTTCAACCACCTCAGCACTCATCAAAGTATTTTCTCTCATCTCTCTCCTCCTAATTGGGCTAGAGAGCGGTCAATCAACTGCTCTTGTGCTGATTGATCCAAATTATTTGTGAGTTCAGACTCCACTTTTTTCAGAGCCAAACGAGCAATATACTGTTTAATTTCTGTTACTGCTCGTTCTCGTTCCGCGTCTAAATCCTGCACAGCAGCTTCCTTGATCCGCTCCACTTCTTTGGCATTTTCCGCCAAAATACGCTCTTTTGCTTTTTGAGCGCTTTCTTGGGCTGATTGACGAATATTCTCGATTTCTTTTTGGGCTTCTGCGAGTTTGCGTTCCGCTGCTTTTAAGTCTGCGGTTGCTTTTTGCGCTCGTTTCTCAGCATCGGCAATCTCTTCTTCAATTTCAGAGCGACGTTGTGAGAGATTATTTCCCAAAAATTTACGACCAAAGAAAAATAAAACGGCGATAATAATCGCTAAGTTAATAATATTGGTCTCAAGAATATCAAAATTGAGTCCAAAGCCTTCCTCGGTTGCTTCGGTTGCTTCTGCGAGGAAGTAAGAAAACATCCCCATGATCATCTAATAATGTCCTTTTATCGTCTGTTTGTCTTTCTTAACGGTCTTAGCGTTTCACTAAGTCCGCACCGACTAATTTTTCCAAAATTTGCCGACTGAGGGTATCCACTTGGGACTCTAGGGACTGGAAAGCCTGCTCTTTTTGCTCTGTAATTTCGGCAGTGGCTTTTTCCCGTTGCGCCTGTACCTCTTGTTGCGCTTGAGCAACATTTTTCGCAGCTTGTTCTTGCGCCTCAGCTTGGGCTTGAGCAATCATTTCTTGAGACTCACGACGAACCTCTTTTAACTGTTCGTCAAATTTTTGAGCCAATTCTTCTGACTTTTTCGCATTTTCCTTAGCTTCATTGAGGTTTTTGCGAATATACTCAGCCCGTTCATCTAAAACCTTTGTTAAAGGCTTAAAGAACAAGACATTCATCAAGGCGACCAAAATCAAAAATTGAATCGCCATCAAGGGTAAGGTCGCATCAAAATCAAACAGTCCCCCTTCGGTTTCTGCTGCTTCTGCTGCTAGTAAAATCATCCAGTTTGTCATTTTTAGATGGTGATTGTCGTTTACGCTTACATCAATGGGCATGAGGATGGGACTGTCCCACCCTCAAGACTTTTAGGGTTTACGCAAAGGGGTTAGCAAAGAGTAAAACCAGTGCTACAACCAGACCGTAAATCGTTAACGCTTCCATAAATGCTAAGGACAGCAAGAGAGTCCCGCGAATTTTGCCTTCTGCTTCGGGTTGACGAGCAATCCCTTCTAACGCACGACCAGCAGCGTTTCCTTGTCCTAAGCCAGGGCCGATAGAGGCTAAACCAACCGCGAGAGCAGCAGAGAAAACGGAAGCGAGAGCAGTTAAAGAATCCATAGTTTTTTTTCCTCGTTGTTAATTAAGGTGATTTGAGTGTCGATCGAAAATCCGTAAAGACGGATACTAACAGAATTGTCATGAAATGGGATTTTAAGCAAGTGTTTTGCACAAATTGCTTATTCTTCTTCCCCATGTTCGAGAGATTCCCCAATGTAGGCTCCTGCGAGAGTGGCAAAAATGAGAGCCTGAATTGCGCTGGTAAAGAGTCCTAAAGCCATAACGGGCAAAGGCACGAACAAAGGCACCAGTAGCACTAATACCGCAACAACCAACTCATCAGCAAGGATATTACCAAAAAGTCGGAAGCTGAGGGAGAGGGGTTTAGTAAATTCTTCGAGAATGTTAATGGGTAACAGAATCGGTGTGGGTTCGATGTACTTTTTAAAGTAACCGATACCACGTTTACTCAGCCCCGCATAGAAGTAGGCAGCGGAGGTTAAGAGTGCAAGGGCGACCGTTGTGTTGATATCGTTCGTGGGAGCAGCTAACTCGCTACTAGGAATTTCAATGATTTTCCAAGGAACTAGCGCACCCGACCAATTAGAAACAAATATGAACAAGAATAATGTTCCCACAAACGGAACCCAAGGGCGATATTCTTTTTCACCGATTTGGGTTTTGGCAATGTCTCGCACAAAGTCTAAAGCATATTCTAAAAAATTCTGCACCCCACTGGGAACTCGCGCCAGATTGCGAGTCCCGAAGAAACTGGCGATGAGTAAGATGGCAATGACGACCCAGGAGGTGATAAACACTTGTCCGTGAACTGTATAGTTGCCAACTTGCCAGTAGAAGTGTTCCCCCACTTCTAGTTCAGCAGCGAGGGGGAAAGCAGGGATGACGTTTAAGCCGTCTAACAAGGTCATGGAGCAAATTTCCCCGTAATCGAACACAATAAGTTTACACCGTTGACCCCTTTATTCTTGGAAGAGGGTCGTTTGGATAACGTAAACGATGATGGCTGCTTTGTAAGTCAAAAACCCAAGAAAGACTGGGAGAATCGAAAGGGTTTTAATTTGGGTAGCGATAATCATCACAGCGATAAAAATGCCGAGACGAGCGCCTCCCAATTGAAATCCACCGTTTCCCATCCCTTCAATATCCCGCGCTAAACGCCGAAAGTAGAGTAATCCTGCACAAGACCCCAGTAGGTAGTTGAGAGCCGTTGGCAAGCTATAAGCGACCCACACTGACGCGAAAATCACGACCGTTAAACCCAACATCACTAGATACAGGTTACGTTGGAGTTGATAATACTCCGTCATTTTTGGATCAGATGGTGTGTTTTCTGATGGGTTGGCAGTGGTTTCGGTGGTGTCTGGGGCTGACATCTGGGTACTCACGATTTTTTTGCTTAGTTTGGGTTGAGATTGATGACGTTACTTAAACGAACCACGAGAAATCATATCACGGTGTAGTAACAATTCTTTAATGTTTTTGGAATTTCTCTTTTTCTTTTTTAAGTGCGTCTAAAATTTGTTGGGAGATAAAGGGGAGTAATGCTCGATCGGGCGCTGAGGGCGGTCTCTGGGTAAACACGACCAGTAAATAGGGAGGACAAGCGGGGAGTTGAATATAAGCGCTGTCATGGCGCACCCAACTTGTCCAACCTGCTTTTGACCAGAGTTGTGCTTCTGGGGGGAGAATTTCGCCTAAGAAGCCTGTGATTTGATTTTCTTCGCCAGTTTCGGGAGGGGAAACAGGGAGGGAACGGGACAGTAATTCTAGATTGTCGCGCGATCGCGCCGTTTGACCTGTAATAATATTATGAAATAGCCTCGCCACAGCATCGGTGGTCAGTCGATTTTCATTTTCTCGGTTGTCTCCTAAAAAAGCCTTTTCTCTTCCGTAAGCGTCCTCTCCCCATGTTTTTTGATTGACATTGATCGGTTCTAATTCTTCCCAACGTAACGATTGAAAGTAACGGTTAACCAGATTCCGTTGCGATTTCCAAGTGAGGAAACCATTACGAGATAATTCGGGGCCACTGGTCGTTCCCGTTAGAGTATCAACCACTAAACTGGTTGCATCGTTACTTGAATTAATAATCATCTTCCGAATCGCGCGATCGAGTTCTGGGGAGTCGGCAATTATCCCTCGTTGTCGCCATTCTTGTACTGCGACTAGATAAAATAACTTCACCAAACTCGCCGCATAAAACACTTCTCCACCGCGATAATTAAAGCCCTGTAATTCCTCACCATACACCAACCAAGTTAAAGCAAGTTGATTTTTTTCTAAAGTTGGAAATGCTTTCCAAACCGTTTCTAAAACTTGCCATGCAATTTGTCTAAGTGTTGTCCCTTCTTGATAAAAAGCCATCATTCAAATCATTATTAAAATTCATCATAAGCGCGTTTATTAGTCTGCTGAGGTACAAACTGAGTCGGTGAATGTTATTCGTTATTCGTTATTTGGCAACTCATCAAAGAATAAGTAACAAAGAACCCCAATCAAGAATGTACCCCAAGAAGCGTGAAAACCGCTATATAGCAATCCCAAATGAATTGTAAATTAATCCCCCCTAACCCCCCAATGATCAGGGGGAACGGTTGATCAACTTTTTACAAATGAATTAGAACTGCTATATTGTAATCAATTGTCGTAAAATCTAGCGATATGATTCATAAAAAATCCCCAAACCAAAACGGCTGGGGATTTGAAAATTAGGAATTTATCTTGATGAAATTAAACTTCGTAAGGTTCTTTTCCAGAGAATTTAACCGTCGCTGGGTCAGGGTTAGAACCGATTTTTCGATCGATTTTACCCATGTAAGGACGACCTTCGTTAACATTTTCAGGAAAGACACCATCTTTAGGATGAAGATATTCTAACTCTCCATTGGGATAAATGCGGTAAATTTTGAAATCTTCAATTTTGGGTTTAAACTTAGTCCGCAGTTGTGTTCCCAATGCTAAACACTGCTCTTTGCGGGCAAAATAGAAAACATTTTCCCCTTCCCGCATGATCGCAGCGCCACCAGTGGGCATTTCAAACACTTGTTCTTGGGAGCTAGTCCAAGTAATACCATATTTTTCTTCGGTTTCGGCTGCGGTTAATAAGCCGCCAGTGCTTCCGCCAAATATAGGAGTTTGTCCAGAAAGTAATTCACTCATGATCAGTTTTCTAAAATAAAGACATTTATGGGAATGCTATCATTGCGACGTTGCAAGTTTAGTCGTTTTGTCAAGAACTGTTACAATCTGCTTTAATCAGTGACCAGTGACCAGTGATCAGTGACCAGTGACCAGTGACCAGTGATCAGTGACCAGTGACCAGTGACCAGTGATCAGTGACCAGTGATCAGTGATCAGTGACCAGTGACCAGTAGGCTAGTTGTAGGTTGGGTGAAGTTTACGAAACCCAACAGCAATCAGTAATCAGTAATCAGAAGTAGGTGAGGTGAAGGAGACGAAACTTAACAATTTAAGAATTAGTAATCAAATGTTCCACACGCTGTTTAATTTCGTCTCGCACGCGGCGGAAAGTGTCTAAAGGTTGTCCGTCTGGATCGTCTAATTCCCAGTCTTGAAACACCTCTCTTGTTACCCATTCAGGAGGTAAATTAACTCCACATCCACAGAGGGAAATTACGATGTTATAGTCTTCGGGATTAAATTCATTGAGGGGGTTTGAGGTTTGCTGAGTGATATCTATTCCGATTTCTGACATCACCTCGATCGCTGTGGGATGCACTCGTGAGGCTTCTAAACCAGCGCTGGCGACTTTGATCTTACCATCGCAGATCGTCGTTCGTGCGAATCCTTCTGCCATCTGGGAACGACAGGAGTTTTTTTTACAGACAAATATAAGGTTTTTCATGGTGTTAAGAGGTGGCTTTGTTGGCAGTTTCTGTAACTTCTTGCTGTGCTTTTTCTTTGCGTTCGCTGTATCGATCGGTGAGATAATCGACATGACCGCGCATGAGGAGAGTAATCTTATAAAGTTCTTCCATCACATCCACGACTCGATCGCGATAACGAGACTCTTTCATCGTTCCATCCTCATTAAACTCCTGATAGGCTTTCGCCACCGAAGATTGATTGGGAATCGTAAACATCCGCATCCAGCGACCTAATAACCGCATGGTATTAAGGGCCTTAAAAGACTGAGAACCGCCACTCACCTGCATTAACGCTAGGGTTCGCCCTTGTGTAGGAAATTCTGGCCGCTTCTTCGGCAAGTAAGCGGCTATACGATCGCTCTCTTAATGAACCATAAAGAAATAAAATTTTCGGTGGATGATTGCTCATGTGTTCTTATAATCTCCTTTAATACAACGGGGATCAAGTAAGGTGGCTTTATCGGGTTCGCGCTGAAACCAGAAAGCGGTTTTCTTACAAAATTCCACTAACATCAACATCACAGGAACTTCAATTAAAACCCCAACGACAGTGGCAACCGCAGCCCCTGAATTTAAGCCAAACAAAATCACCGCAGTGGCGATCGCAACTTCAAAGTGATTACTCGAACCAATTAAAGCAGCTGGGGCGGCATCTTCATAAGCAAAATTCAACTTCCAACCCGTGATGTAAGTAATCCAGAAAATAAAGTTAGTTTGGATGAAAAGGGGAACAGCGATTAAGGCAATATGAAAGGGATTTTCGACGATTACATCTCCTTGAAACGCAAAGAGAAGGATTAAGGTAAAAAGTAACGCTGCGGTGTTGATGGGGCTGAGATATTTGAGAAAGTAACGGTTAAACCAGTCTTCTCCTTTATTCTTAAATATCCAGTAACGGGTGTACATTCCCGCCGCTAGGGGTAAACCGACATAGATAATGACGGAGAGAACCATTGTTTGCCAAGGCACAACCATCTGATTGGCTTGTAATAACCAACCGCCTAACGGGGCGTAAATAAATAGCATGGCGAGGGAATTAATCGCCACCATGACAAGGGTATGTCCTTGATTACCGTAGGAAAGATAGCCCCACATTAAAACCATGGCGGTACAGGGGGCAATTCCTAATAAAATTGTTCCTGCAATGTAGGAGTCGGCGATCGCAATTTCTTGTCCGCCACGAACGATCTCTGTTCCTTCAATTAGTGGACGAAATAACCAGCCTAAAAAAAACTGGGCAAATAAAACCATGCTAAAGGGTTTCACTAACCAGTTAATCCCTAATGTCAGGAGTACCGGTTTCGGGGTTTTGGCGGCTTCTACGGCTTGGGAAAAGTCAATTTTAACCATGATGGGATACATCATGAAAAATAAGCACACGGCAATGGGAATCGAGACTTGATAAATTTGAATACTGTTTAGCGTCTGTGCCACTTGGGGAAAAGTTCTTCCCAAGATAATTCCACCAATGATGCAGAAAAACACCCAAACGGTTAGATAGCGCTCGAAAAAGGTCAGTTTTCCCCCTGCTTGCGGGGCGTTTTCGTTGGTTTGACTATTGAGGGTCATGTTGCTGATTTGCTACCCGTACCGTTCTAATATATCAAAAAAAGTTGATATGTAATTGCAGTTGATAGGTTAGCCCCCTAACCCCCAATTTTGGGGGAACTTAAAGTAGGGTTTGCCTTGCCCACCCTACTACTTTCTCAGGTGGCATTGCCCACCCTACTACTAATATATCAAAAAAAGTTGATATGTAATTGCAAACGATACCATTTTGAAAAAGTATTGTTATCGCAACGGCAAATTCGTTATGAGTCAAACGACGCAATTCAATGAGATTCTAGAAATGATTGATTGTCTTTCTCCTGATGAACAAGAAGATTTAGTTAACATTGTTCGGCAGCGGAGGGTTGAGCAAAGAAGAGACGAAATTGCGACTAATATCACTAAAGCGCAGCAAGATTATAAACAAGGTAATTTGTTTAGAGGAGGAGTTGAGGAAGTTATTACAGAACTTAACGATTGTTTTTCGGTTTGAGCAAAGTGAAACTTTAGAAGAAGAGATTCTTTTAATTGATATTGGTACTCATGATGAAGTTTACTAATATCATAAAGTCTGCTACAGATTTTCCCTTTCTCAGGTGATTTGATTTAAGAGAAAGTAGGTTGGGTGGAGGGAAGCGAAACCCAACATCTATTCGTTATATCGATCAAATCCGACTCCCGACTCCCAATTCCCGACTCCCAAACCATACCGACATAAGTCGATCAGTAGGGTTTGCCTTGCCCACCCTACTACTTTTTCCTGCTGTACCCTAAGTGCTAGGTTCTCTGGGAGTGATTTGTAGTTTTGGCATATTGACGATTTCTTCATAGAGACGTTGGGCGGCGATCGAGTTGGCTTCGGAAGTGAGGTGAATGGGATCAGTAAAAGCCTGATTAGAGAAATCAGAATAAATGGGATAAAGATTCACGCTATTGACGTTGTTAGGAAAAGTTTGTTGAAGTTGGGCGTTGGCTTTTCTCAGTTCCGTGTAGGCGTTTTGCACTTCTTGGATATAATCAGTTCCCAGTTCATTGATAATTTCTTGTTCCTGTCGAGGAAGATTCTCTAAATCGCGTCCAGTAATTTCAGGTTGAACGGCGCTAATGAGGGGAACACCCGCACCGGCGGCAAGACGTACCATTTGAATGCTATTTTGGCGATACCGTTCCACTCGTTCTACTAATTCGCTGGGTTGTTGGGGAAGATAATTGGCTAAAGGTTCGCTGGGATTTTGATCAAGAACAAGGGTGCTTTGGGTAGTGGGAATGGGAGGAGTTTCCATCCATGCAGTAGCAATTTGGACTAAATCGCTTTTTTGCGCCCAATTGTTGAGGGGTTTACGCAAATAATCGCGAAAATGTTGAGGGGCATCACTGAGATAAGTGTCAATGAGGGGGAGATCGGCGAAGGATTGTTCGCTATTCAACATTAAGTCTTTGTAACCGCCGATGACGATAATTAAATCAGGATCATAGGGGAGAATTTCAAGGGCGAGTTGGGCGAGTTGATTGCCAGAAGCGTAACCTGGAATGGCGGCGTTGATGACTTGATAGTTTCCTTCTCGCAAACGAGGGATTTTTTGTAGGAGTCGCACGCGATCGGATTGGAAGTAGGGAAGAACTTCTGGCTGATATTGATTGGGTTGGTTGCGCTGTTGGGCGACTCGATCGTTGAGGAGAGGTTCAAGTTTAGCGGCGATCGTGCTTTGATTGCTATCGGTGCGATAACCAAACGCACTTGATCCACCCATGATAAAAACACGAATTTCATCACTAGGCTTATTTTGAGGGATCGAAACTTCTTCTCTTAATCCTTGTTCGTTAATGCGCCAAAATTGACTTTCTTGGTTCGGAACTAATTGATATCCTAAAACGGGGTTTCGTTCAATTTTTAATTTTCCCCCTTCGGGTAAGCCCTGAATGGGTTTGTTATTGGTCAAAAACTCTAATTGATAGGCTTGAGAGAGAGGGGAGTTATCTTGTTCACTGGCTAAACGGGGCGGTTTTCCTGTAAAACTAAAAAAGAGCCGAGCGGATACTTCTAAAATAATCAATAATAAGGGAAAGGAAAGAAGAATCCACAGGGGAGATAAACCTTTCTTGGGCTTTTTCTTACCAGTACGGAGTTTTTGACGAGAAGGGGATTTAAACATACTGAAACCATAAATTAGGAATCTGATTGGGCACAAGGGGAGTGAGGATATTTGAATCGCAAACCGATATAAACTATAGCAACGATCGCGCTTGCACCCCAACCCAATGGTTCGACTGACCAGAAGACGACTGCTATTTCATTGTTTTCTCCTGGTTGTAAATACCATATCGTTTCTTTGTCCATTTGTTTCAGGAAAGATTGATCCGTTGAGTCGGGAGTAATGATTTTGGGATTTTGAGGCGTTTTCAGACGAAATTTTAAGTCTAAGAGAGAATTTGTACCAGTTATCTGAGAGTTTTTGCTTTTAATTGTCCCTAATGCGGTTAAATCAACGTTAAGTTTAAGTTGAGTGCGCTGAAAGAGTAGAAAGTTTTTCTGTTGGGTGGTTAGTTGTGATTTCAGTCGCACTAATTCGCTAGGGGGTTGGGTGTTGGTGTTGGGATTAAAAAATTGATTAAACTTGGTTTCTAACTGTTGGATGTTGGCGAAGGGAATGGTTAATTGTACAGATTGCGGAGAGAGTCGTTTGGTTTCTCCTCCGAGTTGTTTCGATCGATTTTGCAAACTTCCTAACCAGTCTTCAATATCGGCTTGACTAAAGCTAGTTAATTGTTCTCCTAGTTCAATCTGTTGAATGATTTTCCCTCGATGTAAGCCAGTAATATCAATTCCCACATCATAATTAACGCAACTGGTGAGAAGAAAAGGGATAATAAGGAGAAAGAAGCGTTTCCAAAAAAAGTTAATCATATTCATGGGTTTTCACTAAGCAAATCGATCTTCGGTATAGGCTTTAATCGGTTTAGGTTTGACGTTATCCCAAGGATAGCGAGGTTGGAGTTGATTGAGGGGAAAGCTAGAAAGTCTTTGTTCAATGTGAGTTTTTTCCTGATCACTTAATCCAAACCATTCATAAACAGTGTGATCAATTTTATCCAACACGGCGAAAAAGTCGGCTTCCACTTGCTGCAAGTGAAGCGAACGCTGTTGATATTCTGCCATGAGTTGGGGATAATTTTGAGGGATGAGAAGTTTTTGGATCACTTTTCTGGAAATACTGCTGTTTTCTTCCGCGTTGAGGGTGAGAAGTTTATAAACTAATGTGGCGAGATCAGCGTCAGCAACTTCTAAATAAAAGGAGTCAGTTTCGATGCGATTCCCATTGAGAGTTAAATGTTGCGGGGTGACTGCTTCAGGAGTCCATTGAGAAAAGTTTAATCCTAAAGCGCGATCGGAAAACTATTTAAGTTATGAACGTGAATCAACGGGGGTTGATTTTTCGGTTGATAACGCAAAAAAGCCCAAGTTAGTTGAAAGTGACTAATAAAGGCGGCGAAGGGATTTAAATCAAAGCCCCAAACGGTCTGTTTTAAGTCTTCTAAAACTTCGTTCTGATCTAATCCGCGTTGTTTTGCATCTTCTAAACAACGATGAACATAACGCACTAAAAATGAACCACTCCCACAAGCTGGATCAATTATTCTTCCAGGTTAGTGACTGAATACAGTTTGATCTAGTAACCAATTAACGATCGAGGCTGGGGTATAAAATTCTCCTAATTGTTTCCGTTTTGCTGGGGGTAAAAATGATTGATAAATATCTCCTAAAATTTCTTCTGATAATCCTGAAAAGTCATAAGCATTCAACCGCAAAATTAACCTTTGTAAGGGCGGATTAATGTTTTCATGGGTTTGATATAGCCAATCAAATAGATTTCTGGCAAAGGGTTCTTGATAAATTTTTCCTAAGTCTTCTCCCACTAAACGCACTAAGGCGCTGGCATCTCCTGTTAAATTCTCGACAAATTCTGCCCAATCTTTTAAGCCGCCATTGGATAAACGCCGTTTTTTTACTAGGTTTAAGTCTTCTAATAATCTTAAGAATAAAACTCGCGCAATTAAAACCGCAACTGAATCAGAAATAAAGGCTTCTTGAATCTTTTTTTTGGCTTGTTGATTGCTGTTTGTGTTGACTTCTCGACCATATTGTTCTTCAAATGTGGGGAGAATTTCATCGAAGATCGATCGCGCGAGTTGAAACTCATTTTTTAGTTTAATTAAAGCCCGTCTTTGGGATTCTCCAGTTCCCACTAAGTTTCGTTTGATTTCTGCTTCTTGTTGATGATAGTCTTGATATTGAGCAAAGAGGAGTTTTAACGCTCGATCGCTACTTTCATTTAACTCCGCAAAGCTCGATCGTAAATCTTTCTTCAACTGTTCTAAGGTGGTGTTATCATCGAGTTTGAGATAACTATAAGCAATTTCTCCTGTTAAAAATATCTCCCATTGTCGAGAGTGTTTCGCTTGTCGATGGGATAAAAAATAAAGGGTTTCTCTGAGATGATCAAGGTTAGTTGCTGATAAATCGATCGGCGCTTCTAACCCTTCTATCGTTTCTCCTGTTGGTAAAATGACCCACAAGTAGTTAGCGGTGAGAAAAACTAAATAACGAGTTAATCCTTCGACATATTTTCGTTTTTCTGTCCAAAGTGTTTCCCGTCCAGTTTCTGTGGTCAAATAACGATCATCTTTTTTTAAGTCTCCTACTACCCAAGGAATTTTTTCATCAGTAAGAAATTTAAAGTCTGGATACCCTCCTCCCGCTTTATCTTCTGTGACGACTTGATCTTTAGGATAGTCTAATAAATTGACCCAAAAATCTCTTACGTCGGGATTATGCGATCGTTCTGGTCGTTCCCAATTTAAACTCAACCATCTTTTTAAGGGATTTTTTTGTTGATTTGGTTTCATCTGAGATTTATCAATTGAGTAAACTGTATATTAGGCATACGTTTTTTATAAATTATTTTGCCCCCTAACCCCTAACTATATATTAGGCGTACGTTTTTTATAAATTATTTTGCCCCCTAACCCCTAACTATATATTAGGCATACGTTTTTTATAAATTATTTTGCCCCCTAACCCCTAACTATATATTAGGCGTACGTTTTTTATAAATTATTTTGCCCCCTAACCCCTAACTATATATTAGGCGTACGTTTTTTATAAATTATTTTGCCCCCTAACCCCAACTATATATTAGGCGTACATTCTTTATAAATTATTTTGCCCCCTAACCCCAACTATATATTAGGCGTACATTCTTTATAAATTATTTTGCCCCCTAACCCCCAAGTTTGGGGGAATCAAGTGTAACACCACTTTTTGAAAATGGTATTAAGTCAATTTTAAGGCTCTTGATTAAGATAAGTGTAATTGCTTAAACTCCGTTCATAATTCTGTAATAAGCGACGAGATTCTGGAAGAGAAATTAATTTTCTTTCTAATGCTTGTTCGGTGTGACGGCGGAGATTTTCTAATAATTCTTCTGCGGAATACTGGGTTTGTGCTAAAACTTCTGTAATGGTATCCCCGCGCACAAATTGTTCAATTTGATATCCTTTGGGATGAGTTTGAATATGGACGACGTTAGTATCCCCAAACAGGTTGTGTAAGTTTCCCATAATTTCTTGATACGCACCGACTAGAAACATTCCTAAATAATAGGGTTGTTTTTTTTCGAGAGGATGCAATTCTAAAAAGTCTTTCGGTTGTTGTCCTTTGGGGTTGATAAATTGACTAATTTTTCCGTCACTATCACAGGTTAAGTCAGCTAAAATACCACGTTTACTGGGTTGTTCATTGAGGCGGTGAATGGGCATAATGGGGAAAAGCTGCTCGATCGCCCAATGATCGGGAGCCGATTGAAAAACGGAGAGATTAATGTAATAAATTGAGGTTAAAATGTTAGCAATCTCTTTCAGTTCGTCATTGATATTTTCTTGATGTTTAATGATTTCAAATAGTTTAGCACAACAAGCCCAGTAAAGTTGTTCTGCTCTGGCTCTTTCTTGTAAACTTAAATAACTAAAGTTAAATAAACTAATCGCTTCTTGCTTAAACTGAATCGCATCGTGGTAGGGTTCTTGATAGTTATTTTCGTTGATTAGGGCGTAAGTTTCCCACAAATTTCGGATAATTAAATGTTCTTCTGCTTCAATAACGGGAGGCGGTGTGAGTGGGGGTTCATTACTTCCTAAAACGTCAAAAATTAAGACTCCTTGATGCGAGGCGATCGCGCGACCGCTTTCACTAACAATTGTGGGAACATTAATCTCTGCTTGGTCACAAGCCTCTTTAATTTCGGCAACAATATCGTTAGCATAGTTCTGCATATTGTAGTTTTTCGAGGCGTTATTTTTATTGGTTTTTGATCCATCATAATCAACGGCTAACCCGCCACCAACATCGAGATAGTTTAAGTTACTACCGATGGCGGTTAATTCGACATAAATTTGGGCGGCTTCTCTAATTGCTTCTTTGATAACGCTAATGGAAGAAACTTGCGATCCAATATGAAAATGAAGGAGTTGTAAACTGTCTAATTGGTGATAAGATTTGAGAGTTTCTACTGCTTGTAATATTTGCCAGATGGTTAAGCCAAATTTTGCTCGATCGCCCGTGGATGTTCCCCATCTTCCTGTTCCTTTAGTGCTTAATTTTGCTCGCACGCCAATCACGGGTTTAATCCCTAATTCGCTACTAATTTCTTGAATAATTTGTAGTTCTTCTAGTTGTTCAACGACTAAAATGGTTTGATATCCTAATCGTCGAGATAATAAAGCGGTTTCGATGTATTCGCGATCTTTGTATCCGTTACAAATTAAAAGGGATTCTTCTTCTTCCTGTTTGCTAATTTGGATGGGATTTAAACTAGCTAAAGCGATCATCAATTCCGGTTTCGATCCCACTTCTAATCCTAATTGATGGGGTTTCCCATGTTTAACTAATGCTTCTACTAAATGGCGATGTTGATTACATTTGATGGGAAAAACACCGCGATAAGTTCCTGGATAATTATAACGGGAAATGGCGCGATCGAAGCAAGCATATAAACGCTCTATGCGATCGGCTAAAATCTCTGGAAAACGGATTAAAACGGGGAGTCCAATGTTGCGTTTCCTCAATGCTTCTACTAATTCATATAAGTCTAATGATGTTCCTCGATCGCCTTGTGGGGAAACGGTAATATGTCCGGCGCGATTAATGGAAAAATAGGGATCACCCCACCCTTCAATTTGATAGGTTTGTTCGCTATCTTCGATCGTCCATTTTTCGGGTGTAGAAGCTGCCAGATGATCCGTATTTACTGAGGAAAACAACTGAGACATAAGAATTAAGATAATGTTTTTTTAATGATTAACGATTCTTATTTTAGAAGAAAAATTCTGTGTGAAAGCTATTTATTGTTAGGCAAAAGGCAAGAGGCAAAAGGCAAGTTGCCTTAGGCAAAAGGCAAAAGGCAAAAGGCAAGAGGGTTGATTGAGCGGTAGGAGGGGAAGGTTTTGATGCAAGGTGCGTGACGATTGAACAATCAATGAAATTGCATTTTTACCTGAACTTAATCTCCTCAAATCCCTATTTGGTAAAACTTGCAGCTTCCCAACAGCAAACCCTAACTTAAATAAAATTTTTCAGGTCAGATGTTTGTCCACCCAGTGAAGCAAAACTTTGGACTCCCAAGCGAAACCCTGAAAAAAATTTTTTTGAACTGCTTTTTACTTTTTAAAAGTTTGATTCGGAGTAGGAAGATTTCGCTTTCTGTTCGTTTCTTATTATAGCACACCTTCTTTCGAGAGGACAAGTCATTGAGAAGCTCGATCGAATCTTTGAGCGATGGGGAGTGGGACTTCTGAGGAAACGTCTCTAAGAGGTGAGTTTTTACAAAGAGCGTGTGGAACGCTTCCGTGACACTCACTCCAACGGTTTTTCCTTCCTTATATTCCCTAGCATGGCAACGCGATTAGGGTTAAACCCAATCCCTTCCGAGGTTCAGCTTGATTCTGGAAAGATTGTTAATAAAATTTTTCAGGCTGAATGTTTGTCCACCCAGTAAAGCAAAACTCTGGACTCCCAAGCGAAACCCTGAGAAAAAATTTTTTGAACTGCTTTTTACTTTTGAAAAGTTTTTATTCGGAGTAGGAAGATTTCGCTTTCTGTTCACTTCCTATTCTAGCACACCTTCTTTTGAGAAGACAAGTCATTGAGAAGCTCGATCGAATTGGTTGGGATCGAGGTGAAGCGTGTTTCACCTCGACAAAGATCACGATTATTCTTCGTCGTCTTCATCCTCGTTTTCAGGATAGACGAAGGTAGAACGACCACTCAACACTGATTTTCCGAGAGAGAGTGCTTTTTGCGCTTCAAAGGAGGCTTTTCTTTTCCAGAGTGATTTGTGGGTGCGCTTTTTTGCTTTTGAGCGTTTTTTCTTGGGAACTGCCATAATAGAATCAGTAAGAACGAATTATATTTTTACAACCTTTCTATTATAGTTGATCAGGTGGCTTGCTGTCGGATGTAACTACGGACACGCATGAGCATTTTACCAAGTTGGTTTTGTCCGCTACCGTCTTTCCCACATCCCCAATAATAATCTTTGGGGGAGTTTTCAATTAACGATTCCTCTCCTGTCTCTAGTAAAACCCTTTGAATGTCGGGGTGAGTTAAAAATTTAGTTAATACCGCCGTCCACATCACTTCCTGTTTAGCGGTGTTCCAGTCCACACGAATTGTGCGAGCGCGATCGCGTCCAATGCTTGCGGCTTGTTCGGGGGTTTCTGCTTGGCGAATCACTTCCATTAAGGGTTGATCAGGTGTTCCTAACAATTTATGTGCTTGATAATAATGTTCAACAGTTTGCCATGGGATGCGATTAATGGTGATCGGATGAGGAGAAAAGTTAGAAAAGCAACCATAGGGTTGATCGGCTTTATAAAAATAAATCGCCATAGGATCAAGAGGAGAGAGGAAGAGAAAAAAAATCGACTTTTACTCGCTCTCCATTGTTAATTGTCTGTTGTGAATTGTCAAGATGAGAACTTGGTACAATTAGGGGGATTACTATTAGTAGGAAGGAGAAGAGAATGAGTAAAAAGACGCAGTTATTAAATCAACTCGCGGGAAAAAATAGAGGATTATTAGCGAGTGAAGGAGACAAGGTAAATATTTTAAGTGCGATCGCGGAATTGGAAGCAGAAAATCGGACACCGAATCCGATCGAACGAACGGAATTACTAGGAGGAAATTGGCGACTTCTTTATACAACCAGTAAAGATTTACTCAGCTTTGATCGATTTCCAATTTTACAAACGGGACAAATTTATCAATGTATAATTCCCGAAAAAAGTAAAGTTTATAATCTCGCAGAAGTGGTGGGAATTCCGTTTCTAGAAGTGATTGTTTCGGTGGTTGCAGAATTTACGCCTGTATCAGAAAAACGAGTCAATGTTAACTTTAAGCGATCGATTGTGGGGTTACAAAAACTCCTGGGATACAAAAGTCCTGATGCTTATATTGAAGAAGTGGAGAAGGGGAAGAAATTTCCGCCGTTAGATTTTCCGATCGAGCGTAATTCTGATCAAAAAGCATGGTTAGAAATCACTTATCTAGATGAAGACTTAAGAATTTCCAGAGGAAATCGAGGCAGTGTTTTTGTTTTAAGCAAAGTGTAGAGAGAGAAGAAACAATGACAGAATCAATTTGGCAATTATCGCAAACTCACCTAAATTTATTATCAACTTGTCCGCGAAAGTTCCAATATACTTATTTAGAAAAATTCACGTCTCCCTGTATCGCACAACCGCAGAGTCACTTAACATTAGGAAATCGGTTTCATCGGTTAATGCAACAAAGAGAATTAGGGCTATCGATCGAGGGAATTTTAGCAGCAGATGAACCGCTAAAACAGTCCTTTGAGGCTTTAGCAAAAGTCGCGCCGAATGTGGTGTATGGAGAAGCGAACACTTGGCGAGATGCGGAACATCGACGCATTCTCCGTCAAGGAAAATTCTTATTTACTGGCATTTATGACTTGTTAATTCTCAAGGAATCGGAAGCGGAAATTATTGATTGGAAAACCTATCCTAAACCCGCGAATCAAGAGGCGATCGAAACCAATTGGCAAACCCGTTTATATTTGTATTTATTAACCGAAACGTCCAATTATGTTCCTGAACAAATTAAATTTACCTACTGGTTCATCAAAGTTCCCCAAACACCAAAGGCGGTGACATTCCAATATAATCAAACCAAACATGAAACAACAAAAAAAGAGTTAAGCGAACTTCTCAAGCAACTGGAAACATATTATAAAAAATACCAAGAACAGAAAGAACCGTTTCCCCAAGTAGAAGAAAGTAAGGGATTTTGTGTAGAATGTCCTTTCACTCTACCTTGTGGTCGCAATTTAGAAACGGAAAAGGTTTCTCCAGAAGCAGTTGAGGAAGTTATGATTTGAACTTTGACTTATAATTAATAAATGGAATCCTACTGCGCGATTAATGATGAACTATAACTTCCGCTTTGGTATTGCTAGTGATCTCCATATTGCTGTCGAAGAAACAATTTTCCATCATCCGAAACGTTTTCATTTGGTGGAAGTGAGTATTCCAGGTTTCAAACAAGTCATTGAACACTTTAAAACCCTTGATCTAGACTTTCTCTTAATTCCTGGAGACTTAACCCAAGATGGTGAACCACAGAACCATGAGTGGTTATCCAATTACTTAAAAACGCTTCCGTTTCCAGTGTATGTCATTCCTGGCAACCATGATTTCCCTACTTTATCAGGAGAAAATCCAGGGAAAAATCCTGCGATTACTTATCCCCAATTCCCCAGTTATTACACTCATTGTGGTTACAATCAGACAGATAAACTTTATTACACTTGTGAGTTACATCCAGGAGTCCAATTAGTAGCGCTGAACTCAAATATTTTTGATAAAACGGGAGAACAATTGGGTTGTATGGATGAGGAACAATTACAGTGGCTAGAAGATTTGTTACCGAAAATAAGGGATCAATTTATTCTAGTAATGGTACATCATAATGTGATTGAACATTTCCCTGGACAAGCGAATCACCAGATTTCAACTCGTTATATGTTGGATAATGCGCCGCGTTTAAAACAGCTTCTAAATCAGTATGAAGTGCGTTTAGTGTTTACGGGTCATCTTCATGTTCAAGATATTGCAAGGGAGGGAAATTTGTATGAGATTACGACGGGGTCTCTGGTGAGTTATCCTCATCCTTATCGGGTGATAGAAGTGAGTGGGGAATCTCAAGGTGAGATGGAATTAAATATTCAATCCCATTGGGTGAAAGCGGTTCCAGGTTGGGAGGATTTGTTAAAGTTTTCTAGAGAATGGATGGGCGATCGAGCGGACGGTTTTATGATGAGATTATTAACGAAACCGCCGTTAAATATCCCCCCAGAAGAAGCCGAGAAATACGTTCCCGACTTGCGTTATTTTTGGGCGACGATCGCGCAGGGAGATGCTGAGTTTTCCTTTCCGAACTTTCCCCCAGGAGTGAGAGAATTTTTTGAAAAATTCAGCGAGGAAGAGAAATTAAAAAGGGAAAAAATCAGCGATAATCACACTTGTTTAAAGTTGTAATTAATCTTGATCTTCCTCTTGATTATTATTAGGAGAACTGTTATAAAGTGCGTCTAATTTTTCTCTTGCATCATCAACATTCACGGAGCGCATAACTAAAAGGGGTTCATTAACGGGTCTTCCCTGTTCGTCTAACAATTCAGGATGGGGAGGATTTTGAGAAGAAGCGTAACGACCGCCATTAAAATTATTTCGGTTGCGTTGGGAGTTCCAAGTATTGCGAGTTCTTTGGGTTTCGGTTCCGATATTAATGAGACTGCGAATTAAGTTACTGACAGCGAAAAAAGCAATAACGGTAAAAGCGATGATGTATAGGAGGTGTAACATGACTTTCCTTAAAATGTACTGACGTTGTTGTGGAAACTTGATGGAGTAAATCTAACTTTAATTAACAGCGTGCTAATTATTTTCTAATATCCTCTATTCTAACCTGTTTCATTAATCCCCTGATCGGATGACGGTTGTTGCTGTTGTCGATTTTCCATTGCGACGCGCCAGCATTCCGTAACTAATTGATGCCAAGGGGCGATGGTGGACATTTCCACTCCCACATTGCCATCGGTGGCTTTAAATAAACTCTGGGTTGCGGTCACTTCTTCTTGAGCGGTTTTAACACGCTGTAATAAGTCCGCTTGTTCTTGAGGAGACAAGACAGTTACGGTTTTATATTCTAATAAGTTACGGGAGCGAGAAAACCAATACTGGAAGTCATCGAGCAATGGTTCTAAAACTGCTTTTAACAACTTTTGCTGTTCTGATTGAGAAGTCATAGGGTCAGGTTAAAGTTTTAAGTCTGATACTTGTATCTATTTTAACTTTCTTTACAAAAATTCATATCTAACGCAAGAGGGGGGATGAGCGTTTCCATATTTCCTAGAAATCGAACAAGGTTGTAGTCTAATAGGGTGCGCCAAGAAGGGAGAAGTTTTATGAGTTTAATTGATTGGGCGATCGTTAGCTTTTACGGAATAATTGTGATTACGATCGGGTTTTTAGCGAGTCAGAAACCGAGTAATACCAATGAGTATTTTCGAGGGGGTCGCCAATTACCTTGGTGGGCAATTGGGTTTTCAATTATTGCGACTTCTTTTTCGGCTGCGTCGCTTCTGGGGGGGCCAGGACAAGGTTATGGACATGGTTTTCTCTATTTACAACTACAGTTAGGAGATTTAATTGGCTATGGGTTGGTCATTGCGCTATTTTTGCCGTTTTTCGTGAATCTAAATTTAACCACTGCTTACGAATATCTAGAGAAACGCTTTGATGGGAAAACACGCTCTCTGGGTTCGTTGTGCTTTTTATTATTCGTAATTGCTCGTTTGGGGGCTTTACTCTATGGGGCTTCCTTGGTGGTTTCAACGGTGACGGGGATGCCTCTTTATTTAACGATCGTCTTGGTGGGTTTATTCTCTATTCTCTACACGGTAACGGGTGGGATTACGGCGGTAGTTTGGACGGATGTGTTGCAGTTTGGGATGATTTTTGTGGGGTTGGGGGCGGGAATTTGGACGGCTGTTTCTCAGGTTGATGGGGGGTTTGGTCAGTTATGGGCGACGGCGGGGGAGGCGGGAAAGTTAACGGTTTTTAATCTGTCTTGGCAGCCTGATTCCATCTATTCTTTGCCAACGGCGTTGTTTGCTTATGGTGTTTTATCTTTTGCTGTGGCGGGTACAAATCAGCAATCAGTACAAAGATATGTTTCTTGTTCGGATGTACCGTCGGCGCGTAAGGCGATTTTTGTGGGCTGGTTTATGGGGTTTGTGGGGGTGGCGGCGACGCTTTTCTTGGGTGTAATTTTGTTTGCGTTTTATCGTCTTAATTCTGGACTTCCTGATGATGTGATGGGGGATCAGATTTTACCCTTTTTTATTCTTAATCAAGTGCCGCCTGTGGCTTCTGGGTTTTTGGTGGCGGCGATTTTTGCGGCGGCGATGTCTTCGATCGATTCGGCTTTACATTCTTTGGCGACTTGTATGACGGTGGATTTTTACGATCGCTATTTTCTCAGAGAGGAAGCTGAGGGAAAGTCTTTAAAGATGGCGAAGTTGTTGATTGTGGTGTGGGGGATTCTCGGCATTTTGTCGGCGTTTTATGTGGCTTCAACGGGGGAGGATTTATTGCCGTTTCTGGTTACTTATACGACGGTTTTTTTGGGGCCGTTGTTGGGGATTTTCTTGATGGGGGTTCTGTTTCCTCGGGTTAATGCTAATGGTGCGTTTTATGGAACGGTGATCACGGTGATGTTGATGATTGTGGCTTCGGAAGCAGGATGGGTCAGTTTTCCAGGGATTTGGCGATCGGCAATTACCGCCCCAATTGGAGTGATTATCGGTTATTTGATTTCTCTTTTTGGTGAGATACCAGGTGCTCGATCGATACAGGGGTTAACGCTATGGACTCAGATTGGACAAGGAAATCGGTTGCTCGATCGTCCTGGTTTAGAAGAGGAGGAGGATTCGGCTGAATGAGAACTAAGCGCGATCGCGATTCTGGATAATTTTTGTTAAAATTCTTGAAGCAATGCGAATAGATATTACTTTTAAATACCTTTTTTAATTATGCTTGAGATGCTCCCCCCGATTAACATTGATCCGACGACTGTTGCTGGTGCTACGCTTTGGGCATTTGCTCTCTATCTTAGTCTTTCTTCGGTGCGAGAATGGTTGATGACACAGTTGATGCGTTGGTTCAATTTTGCAGAGCGATCGATGTATCTTTCGGTACAAGAGTTTGAACGCACCCGTGAGGCGAGAGAATCCCAAAATGCGTTTTACGCTTCAATCTTTAGTATTTTCCCTTTTCTAGGTTTAGGTATTTTGTGCAACTATGGTGTAGAGATTAGTTTAGGGCGTAGTTGGGCAATTAGCGTGGGAATTTTGGCTTGTATGGCATTTGGGGTATATGAGTTGGGACGACAATCGCAGGAATAATTAATCGGTGTTTACTAAGGTTGATGTTTGTTATCGTTGGTTGCATCATTTTTTCACAGCGCGATCGTTCACTTATTTTTGGTTTGCGCTCAGTTTAACAGTTGTTTTAATTTATAGTTTACTGGGTTTACAAGAAGCATTTATCAGTGATTACTTTGTGCAAGATGATGCTCGTCAGCACGTTTTTTGGATGCGTCGTTTTCTTGATCCGAGTTTATTTCCTAATGATTTAATTGCTAATTATTTTCAAACAGTTGCACCTTGGGGATATCGTTTTGTTTATTGGCTTCCAGCACAATTGGGAATTGATCCATTACTTTTAAATAAGTTTATTCCAGTCTTTCTTAACTTACTAACAGCATTTTTTTGTTTTAGTGTTGTTTTAGAAATCCTTCCGATTCCTTTTGCTGCCTTTAGTGGAACGATTTTACTGGCTCAAAGTTTGGGCTTACTTTCTCAAGCTATTGTATCAGGAACAGCGCGATCATTTCTTTATCCTTTATTTCTAGCATTTATTTTATTCTTGCTACAAAAGCGTTTATTTTCTCTTCTCGCAACGATCGCGCTACAAGGATTATTTTATCCGCAATTATTACTAATTACATCAGTGACACTTTTTATAGATTTATTTACTATAAAACGAGGAAAACTAAAGTTAACATCAGAGCAAAAAAATCGCTACATTAGCATTTTAGGATTAATCGTTGCGACAATTGTCATTCTTCCTTTCGCCCTCAATAGTAACGAGTTTTCTCCTGTTATTACTCGTGAACAAGCGATGCAACTTCCTGAATTTTTCCCTCAAGGACGTTCAGAATTTTTTCAAGATGATGATGGGAGTTTTTCTTGGTGGAAGGGACGTTCTGGATTAGGTTTAGCGAGCGCTTTAACACCAGTAACAAATATCTTAGCTTTTTTTATTCCCTTTTTGATGTTATTTCCCCGCGCTTTTCCCTTCACTCAAAAACTGAGTCGAAACCTAATTCTATTTCCCCAAATCCTTCTCGCATCAGGAGTAATGTTTACCGCGTCTCATCTCCTATTATTTAAACTTCATATTCCTAGTCGTTATACTGAACATAGTTTTAGAATCATATTTAGTGTTACGGCGGGTTTAGTTATTGTTATTTTAATTGATGCTGCTTTTAAGTTTAGTCAAAAATCAAACTTTGATTCCTTGCTTAAAAAATTAATTCCTCTGGTCACTATCTTAGTGTTAGGAATCCCTTTATTGGGTTATCCCTTATTACAAGATGGGTTTCCCACCACTGGTTATAAAAAGGGAAATGCACCGGCGCTTTATGAATTTCTTAAACAACAACAGCACGATATTGTTGTCGCATCCTTGAGTTTAGAAGGGGATTATATTCCTACTTTTGCCCAACGTTCGATCTTAGTTAGCCCTGAATACGCGATTCCTTATCATTGGGGGTACTATCAACAGTTTCGTCAGCGCACTTTAGATTTAATTACAGCGCAATATAGTTCCGATTTTGATGTGGTTTCTCAATTCATTGATCAATATCAGATTAAGTTTTGGTTATTGGATCGATCGAGCTTTACTCCTGAGTATTTAAGTAATAATAACTGGTTACAACAGTACCAACCAGCGACAAAAAATGCACAGCTAAAGTTAGAACAGGGAATAGTTCCTTTGTTAGAAACAAGGAGAGAGAATTGCGCTGTTTTTGAAAATGACAAGTTAGTGTTATTATCTAGTTCTTGTATTATCTCCGCCAATTAGTGCGTAGGTTGGGTGAAGCGAAGCGAAACCCAACACCAATTCTAAGCAATTACCTGAACCTAAATATAACCCCCATTTGGGGTGAAATAGAAGGAGAAGATAGTAATGAACTAAGAATCGACTTACTGATCTATTCAAGTTTCTTGAAGACGCTACATTAGAAGAGACCTTATAATTATAAATTCCGAGTCAAGATATTTATCAATCTATTCTATGTTTGACGCACTATCAGAAAGTCTAGAATCCGCATGGAAAAAACTTCGTGGTCAAGATAAAATCACCAGTAGTAACATCAAACCCGCCCTACAAGAAATTCGGCGTTCTCTCCTCTCCGCAGACGTAAACCTACAAGTGGTTAAAACCTTTATTGCGGATGTGGAAAAAGCCGCTCAAGGTGCGGATGTGATCTCAGGAGTCCGTCCCGACCAACAATTCATCAAAATTGTCAACGATGAACTGGTGAAGGTGATGGGAGAAAGTAATGTTCCCCTCGCCCAAGCAGAAACGCCACCAACAATTATTCTGATGGCGGGATTACAAGGAACAGGAAAAACTACCGCCACAGCCAAACTTGCGTTACATCTGCGAAAACAAAATCGTAGTGCTTTGATGGTGGGAACAGACGTTTATCGTCCTGCTGCTATTGACCAGTTAAAAACATTAGGAGAACAAATTGATGTTCCCGTGTTTGAAATGGGGACAGAAGCTAACCCCGTTGAGGTGGCAAAACAAGGGGTAGAAAAAGCGAAAACTGATGGAATAGACACGGTTATCATCGACACCGCCGGGCGCTTACAAATTGACCAAAATATGATGGGAGAATTAATTGCTGTGAAAAAGGCAATTTCTCCCCATGAGGTTTTATTGGTTGTGGATGCGATGACGGGACAGGAGGCCGCCAGCTTGACAGATACTTTCCATCAACAAGTGGGGGTTACGGGTGCGATTTTAACGAAACTTGATGGCGACACTCGCGGTGGGGCCGCGTTATCAGTGCGTCAAGTGTCTGGACAACCGATTAAATTCATTGGTGTTGGGGAAAAAGTCGAAGCGCTACAGCCGTTTTATCCCGAACGCATGGCATCTCGTATCTTGGGGATGGGAGATGTGGTTTCTCTGGTGGAAAAAGCCCAAGAGGAAATTGACATGGCGGATGCGGAAGCCATGCAGGCGAAAATGTTGGAAGCGCGATTTGATTTTAATGACTTCTTAAAACAGATGCGCTTACTCAAAAATATGGGATCATTTGGCAGCATAATGAAAATGATTCCAGGGATGAATAAACTCAGTGGGTCAGATATTGAGAAGGGAGAAACTCAACTGAAACGCACGGAAGCGATGATCAATTCGATGACGAAACAAGAAAGAGAAGAACCGGAATTGTTAGCTAAATCTCCAGGTCGTCGTCGTCGGGTCGGAAAAGGGTCAGGACATCAAGAAAAAGATGTTTCTAAATTGGTGGAAGACTTTAGAAAAATGCGTTCCATGATGCAACAAATGGGACAAGGAGAGATGGGAATGCCTGGAATGGGTGGACTCGGTGGAATGTTCGGTGGTGGCGGTGGCAACCCGATGGGAGGTCAACCGCAGCCTGGTTTTCGTCAAGCGGCGGGTAGTGGGAAGAAAAAGAAGAAGAAGAAGAAAAAGAAAGGTTTTGGCGATCTTTAATTCTGAAAAAAAGGAGAATGATTTTTCAATGCGTCAATCAACAGAAATTGTCTTTCTTGTGGAAGATGATCCCGATGGGGGTTATACTGCGAGTGCTTTAAATCAGTCGATTTTTACTGAGGCGGATGATTTGCAAAGTTTAAAAGTAATGATTAAAGATGCAGTTAGCTGTCATTTTGAAGAATCAGAAACTCGTCCTAAACTTATTCGTTTACATATTGTTCGGGATGAGGTTTTTGCGTTGTGAAACTTCCCAGAAACTTGTCTAGTTATGATTTAATTAGAAGTTTATCTCGTTTGGGATATCAGGTAACTCGCCAAACGGGTAGTCATATTCGTTTAAAGACTGAAGAAAATGGCGAGCATCATTTGACGATTCCGGCTCATAATCCGATTAAAATAGGAACACTGAATAATATATTAAAGAGTGTAGCTGAACATTTTGATATCAGTCGAGATGAGTTGTTAAGGAAGTTATTTTAGTTAATTGTTATGCACAACCCTAATGAAATTCGATTTTTGGTACTTGGTTTAATTAAAGATAATCAGAATCGTGTGTTTCTCTCGGAAGGATATGATACGACAAAGCAGGAGTATTTTTACCGCGCTTTAGGAGGAGGCGTTGAGTTTGGAGAAATGAGTTTAGATGCCCTCAAACGGGAGTTTAAAGAGGAGTTAGATGCTGAGATTACTAACATTAAATATGTCAGTTGTTTAGAGAGTATTTTCTCTTTTAATGGTCAGCCTGGACATGAGGTAATTCAACTCTATGAATGTGATTTTGTTGACCCCAAGTTTTATGAACTAGAAGCAGTGACGTTTAATGAGGGAAAAAGAAAAAAAGTTGCCCGTTGGGTTGATTTAGACAAGTGTTCCTCTGGAGAGTTAAAGGTTGTTCCAGAATTATTTAGAGAGTATCTTTAGAAAGATAATTCTTAATTGTGTAGGGGAGCCATTTCCCCTAAAATTTATTTAAGATGATAATGCCACTGATAATTAAGCTCAGTGCTAAAAGTTGATTGATTCCGAAGGGTTCATTCCAGATTAAATGGGCTAAGTATGCAACGACAACATAACTGATGGAAACACTGGGAAAAGCAACGGAAAGAGGAATTTTTTTGAGTGCAAAAATGTAAAATAGCGCCGAGAGAAAGTAGAGAAATAATCCTCCGATGAGTTTTGGATCAAGGAAAAATAAGATTCCAGTGTTGCTTTTTAACGCACCAGATTTTAAAAGCAGTTGACCAAAAATCCCTCCCGTGATCGAGATTCCTAAAGCTAGATAGTGATAGAACATTTCTCCTTTAATTAAATTTTATTGATGTTGATTTCGCTATTTTTCAGTTCAACCATATTTGAGATATACTATTTTTGAAAAGTCAAGTTACAGTAATAAAATCTGAATTGACGGTAGGGTTTGCCTTGCAAACCCTACAAAATGTAACATCTACTTTTTAAATTGGTATTATTATTGATCGATGCCAATTTTTTGGCTGATAATAAATAAAGGGCGGGCTTTTACTTCATCAAAAATTCGTCCAATATATTCTCCTAGTATTCCGATCGAAATTAGTTGAACTCCTCCTAAAAATAAAATGGCGATAATAATGGAGGTATAACCTGGTAATTGTTCTCTCACAGTGGGATCAAGTATCCAAGCAAATAAGTAATAAATTGCTACTAAAAAAGACAGAAGAGAAACGATGATTCCAAGAGAGGTAAAAACTTGGAGGGGACGATATGAAAAGTTGATTAAACCATCAAAAGCTAAACGAATTAGTTTCCTAAAGGTATATTTAGCTTCGCCAGCTAAACGAGCATTTCTTTCATAAGGAATCCCAATTTGTTTGTAACCGATCCAAGCTCTTAATCCTCGTACAAAACGATTTCTTTCTGGTAAGGAATTAAGATGATCAACAATGGTTCGATCGAGCAAACAAAAATCGCCAGAATCTAGAGGAATTTTAACAGAAGACATCCAATTAAGCAAGCGATAAAAACTGTAGTAAGCTAGTTTTTTGTACCAGGCTTCTTTTCTTTTTTTACGAATTGCGTACACGACTTGATAACCTTGTTGCCATTGTTCTAAAAAATTGATAATTTGTTCAGGAGGGTCTTGCAAATCCCCATCCATCACCACTATAATTTCCCCTGTGCTGTATTTTAAACCAGCACTAACGGCGGTTTGATGTCCAAAATTACGAGAAAAAGAAATTGCTTTTACCCGATCGTCTTTTTGATTTAATTTCTGGATAATTTCTAAACTGTAATCGCTGCTTCCATCATCAATAAAAATGACCTCATAATCTTGATTCCAGCCCGCAGAAGCCACTTTAATTCGTTCATAGAGAATCTCTAAAATTCCTTGTTCGTTATAAATGGGAATGACCAAACTAATCATAATCAATTCAATCCTAAAATAATGAGATTATTAGCTCGTAAAATTGACTATAAATTCCTACAAGCGGTTTTAATTACAACTCTCTTTATAGCATTGGGATTTATCTTAGAAGAAAACATGGGGCGAGTCAATGAAGTTGATATCCTCACTTTTTCTCGACAACAGATTAATCCTCAATGGTTACAAGAGGACTGGTATTATAATCTTCCTGCGGGGTATCGCACTCCTTTTGTCCTTATTTTTGGTTCATTAGCAACTCAATTTGGCTTATTATTTACGTCAATTGTTGGTCGTTTTTTCGGTTATTTTCTCTTAGCGATCGGTTTAACTTTTTTAGCAAAACAAATTCAATCAACTTTGCTGACTCTTCTCCTAGGAATGACACTTTTCTTATATGTAAAAAATGACCAGGGATTGGTAGCAGGTGAATGGTTAACTCGTGGAATTGAACCGAAAGTAATTGCTTATAGTTTTCTATTCATTGGTTTCGGGTTTCTCTTAAAACGTTTTTATATCTGGATGGCTTTATTTCTCGGTTTAGCTACCACTTTTCATATTTTAGTGGGAGGATGGTCAGTTTTAGCAGTCATCGTTTTTTTATTATTGCGCGATCGAAGTTCATTCGCAGAATTTCCTAATAATGTCTGCATGGGATTAGCTTATTTCTTGGCAACGTTACCCGCGATTCCTCATATTATTAAACAACTGACTTTAGATGTTCCTAATACCATTGATGTTTCTCCCTCATTCATTTATGTCTATTTGCGAAACCCTCATCATCTTAATCCTTTATCTTGGTCTAATGATTGGTGGTGGGAACTCTTAATTTATCTGCCGATATTTTCTCTGGTTTTAGTTTTTATGTCTCGCCAAAGAAAAAGGCTTTCTTCTCAACATTTTGACTTAGCTATTTTAGCAGGAACATTAATGATTCCTTTTTGGCTTGGATTGATCGTTTCTCCTTTTGATCAAGAAGGAAAATTTTTACAATATTATCCTTTTCGAGTGGGAGATGTTCTGTTTCCTTTAATCACTTCTTTTTTGTTAATTTCAGCGTTAGAAAAAGGCAGTAAAGGAATCGCCAAAAAAATTTTTATTTTTCTCGGTATTGCTGTTTTAACTGTTACTTGTGTCATTCAAGGTCAAGATTTTTACGAAACTTTTATCGAGCTAAAAAACTTCCCCAGTAATCCACAATCAGTTAATCAAGAATGGAAGGAAATGTGTTATTGGATTAAAGAAAACACGCCTAAAGATAGTGTTTTCATCTCTCATCCTGTTGATGGAGTTAGTTTTAGTTGGTTAAGTGAACGGGGGACGATCGCGAAATATAAATTGATGCCTCCGAGTAGTCTTCCTGTTTTAGAATGGTATCAACGTTTAAATGATTTAAGTGGAGATATTAATCCTTGGCAAACTCAAGGTAAAAGAAATCTCAATAAAGATGATTTTGCAACCGCAATGAGTGAAGGTTATCAGGGCTTAACCACAAAACAAGTTGATACTTTAATGGTCAAATACAAAGCCAATTATGCGGTAACAAATGCTCAACATAAACTGAATTTCCCCATTATTCACAAAAACTCCCGTTATCTTCTTTACCAGAAAAAATAATTCTCTGTCATCTACAAAACGGATACCATATCATCCCGATGAATCACAGTTTCGGCGCTGGTATAACCTAAAATTAAAGGGATTTTTTCGGATTTATGTCCCTGAATTTGTCTAATTTCTGCGCTGCTATAATTGGTTAATCCTCGGGCAATTTCTTTCCCTTCACTGTCACATAAGGTGACGGCTTCTCCTGCTTGGAAGTCTCCCTCAACATGAGTGATTCCAGCAGGTAATAAAGATTTACCTCGATCGCGTATCGCTTTGACAGCACCGTGATCGAGATATAATTCACCAACTGGGACTAAACTATAAGCAATCCAACGTTTACGGGCATTTTCTCCGCGCGGTTGGGCTTCAAATTGAGTTCCGATCGAGGCGCCTGATAAAATTTGATGAATCTCTTGTGGTCTTCGTCCATGGGTGATCACCGTTTTCACTCCCGCACCTGTAGCGATTCGCGCGGCTTCCAATTTCGTCACCATGCCACCAGTTCCCCATTGTGACCCACTTTTCCCAGCATTGGCTTGTAATTCTTCTAACTCTTTTCGGGTGACGACTTTCTTGATCGGTTCTGCTTCGGGGTCATTTCTGGGATCAGCAGAATAGAGTCGATCGACATCTGTCAGGAGAAACAAGTAATCTGCTTCCACTAAACTCGCCACTAATGCTGACATGGTGTCATTGTCGCCAAAGTTTAACTCCTCCACCGCGACTGTATCGTTTTCATTGACGATGGGAATCACTTCTAAATCTAACAGAGACTGAAAGGTGTTGTAGATATTAACATAAGAATTGCGCTGGATTAATTCTTGACGAGTGAGTAACACTTGCGCGATCGGTTGTCGTAGCGTGGAAAACAGATCATCATAAATTCTGATCAGTCTCCCTTGTCCCACTGCTGCCACTGCTTGATTTAGCGCGATCGTGCGGGGACGTTCTTTTAAGTGTAACCGTTCGCACCCCACTCCTGTTGCACCAGAGGAAACTAAAATCACCCTCATCCCGTTCGATCGAAGTTCGGTGAGGGTTTCTGCTAAGGTGGCAATGGTTGCGATCGCCAGTGATCCTGTTTCTGGCTGGGTGACGCTAGACGTGCCGATTTTAACAACTATGGTTTGAGACATAAATAATAATAGAGAAATATCTATAAACAACGAGGGCAATCACCCAAAACTGATTGGATAACCGCCCCCATTGTCTCTAATTTTCGTATATTTAGGGTCTTTATCTGGGCTGACCCCATTTGTATCGTTTTTTATATTTGCATATCCGTTTTTAACGTCATTATTCCTTTATATTTTTTTATATTTTCCCCGATTAGGACTTGTTAGGTTGGGATCGCGCTGTGTTCTGGTATTTCAGACTAACTCCCAACCATTGAGAAATCTGAACTTCGAGACGGCGGATCGGATAGCTTCGATCGAGCGTTGCGGGATCAACCATCGGTTCAACTAGGATCGTAAACATTTTTAATCGGTTTCCCGCTAAAACATCAGTAAACACGCGATCGCCCACCATCGCAATTGCACTCACGGGTAATTCCATTCCAGTCGCCGCCTCCCGTAAACATTTCCGAGACGGCTTTCTTGCCCCTAAAATGTAGGGAAGATTTAACGATTCTGCAATCCCACCAATGCGACTTTCACTGAGATTATTACTCACCAACCAAATTTTAGCCACTTGGCGAGTCTCATCAATCCAAGTCATTAACTCCTCAGAGGCTTGACGAGACTTTAAGGGAACTAACGTTTCATCCACATCTAGAATCAAACCCTTTAATTGATGTTGTTTTAAGATATCAGCACTCAGGTAAATCACAGGTTTTCCTAGTACCAAACTCGGCTGTAATAAATCAGTAAACATTGGTTATTGGTTATTGGTTATTGGTTATTGGTTATTGGTTATTCGTTATTTGTTACTGGTTATTTGTTACTGGTTATTCGTTATTCGTTATTTGTGTAAGGATTTCCTCTAGAACGTCTCTACATTAGGGTCTGCTGAATAAAGCTGAAAGGTTTACTAAATAAGGATTTGAGGCGATTCAGTTCAGGTAAAAATGCAAGTTCATTGATTGTTCAATCCTCACGCACCTTGCATCAAAACCTTAAACTCCTACCGACAAATCAACCCTCTTGCCTTTTGCCTTTTGCCTCTTGCCTTTTGCCTTTTGCCTCTTGCCTCTTGCCTTACTCAACCCACCAATGGACTTTTTCAGCAACCCCTACATTATTCATCAATTTGTGTCATCAATTGTTCAAGAGTCATCGCTGGTTCTAAACAAGTTAACCCCTTACAAACTAATCCTACCGCCTGCTTTGGTAAAGCCGTTTCCACTTGATAAACACAAGTGGGAAGATATTGAGGAATTAAGGTTTGTAACTGTTCTAACGTTGAACGCACCAAAGTTCCGTGCAAATACCAATCTAACCCCGAAAATAATCCTGGGCAGGCTTGGGGAGACTGTTCCATGATACTACTAAAAGCCTGTAATGTTTTTTCTGCACTCGCCACATAATCGGTTTTTTCCGTTAACTCAAACAGACGCACCAAGTTCGCAACGGCTACCCCATTCGCTGCTGGCGTGGCATTATCAATATAAGTTCGTTCTCGTATAATTAAATCGCTACTATTGTCCTTTGCGGTGTTGAAATAGCCTCCCGTTTCTGAACTCCACAAATACTCATCAAACGTTGCTTGGAGTTGGGTGGCTTGATCTAACCATTGCGTTTGTTCAGGATGACAGCAATATAAATCAAGTAATGCTTTAATGAATAAGGCGTAATCTTCTGATTGAGCAGAAACGGTCGCTTTTCCATCATAGTTGAGACGATAAAAACGCCCTGCTACCCATTGATTTTCCCCAATAAAGTTCGCCGCCTTAACCGCACATTCCCAGTAAGTTTTCTCCCCAAATACAGCATAAGCTCTCGCTAATCCCGAAATCATTAAACTATTCCAAGCCGTAATCATTTTGGTGTCAGTCACGGGAGGAATGCGACCTTCCCAAGCCGTTTGTTTCGCTTCGGTGTTATTCGTTGCTGGGGGAAAAGGGGTCACGGGTGAGGAAAGATTACCATAACGGGCGTTAAAGAGCTTTTTAAGCGCGGTTTCACTGGGACTGGATAGTTCACCTCCTGTTTGCCGTTGGAGGACGTTATTGCCCTCAAAATTGCCTTCAGAGGTGACGGTAAACTCTGATTGCAGTGCGTTTAATTCTTCAGGGGTGAGGAGGCTTTCTAATTCTTGGTAAGACCACACATAAAATGCGCCTTCTTCTGGTTCGGCTTCTTCAGAAGTGGTAAAGCTATCTGCATCTTGGGAGGCGTAAAAATAACCTTCAGGGGCGGTCATTTCTCGTTGTAACCATTGTACGGCGTGCGCGATCGCGCTGGCAAAGGCGGGTTCTTTGACTCCACTACTCCACAAATTAGCGAGATATTCCATAATCTGCCCGTTATCGTAGAGCATTTTCTCAAAATGGGGAACTGTCCAAGTGCCATCAACGGTGTAGCGATGAAATCCGCCGCCAACATGATCATAGATTCCCCCTAATGTTAAATCCATTCCCCGTTGGGTGGTAATCGCTTCGGCATCATAACGCGATTCATCGGAAAATTGTGTTTTTCGTCGGGCGAGTTGCGCGTGAGGAATCATGGGAAAACTAGGCGGTGTCCCACGACTGCTGGTAATTCCGACGGCGGTTTCAAGACCTTTGATCAGTAGTTCGCGGTTGAGAGGGGTTTCTGAGGAGGGAAGGGTTGCGGAACGTTGGAGTAAGGTCATCACTTCTCCCTTAAAGGAATTGAGTTTTTCCTTTTCTTGGTCGTAAAATCGACGGATTGCTTGTAGAATTTGCAAGAAGCCAGGACGACCATAACGGGGTTCAAGGGGAAAATAAGTGCCACCATAAAAGGGAACTCGATCGTGTGGGGTAAGAAAGATGTTTAGGGGCCAACCGCCTTGTCCCGTCATCATCTGTAACGCCTGCATATAAATGCTATCAAGATCGGGGCGCTCTTCTCGATCGACCTTAATCGGGATAAAATTCTCATTGAGGTATTGCGCGATCGTACTGTCGGAAAAGGCTTCTCCTTCCATTACCGTACACCAATGGCAACTGGAATAACCCACCGATAAGAAAATGGGTTTATCTTCATTTTTCGCTTTTTCTAACGCTTCCGAACACCAATACCACCAATCAATGGGGTTTTCCGCGTGTTTACGAAGATAAAGACTTTGGGTTTCGGCGAGACGGTTGGTCATTGTTTTTGCTCAGAGTGCATCATTTCTCAGTTTGACACAGCGATCGACCCCTTGATCATTCCCCCAAGACAAGGGAGATGGGGGAGACAAGGGAGATGGGGGAGACAAGGGAGATGGGGGAGATGGGGGAGACAAGGGAGATGGGGGAGATGGGGGATTAATCAAATTAATTCTCCTTCCCCAGACTTTCCCACGCTTGCGCCACAATAGCACTAAGCCACCGTCTTTGTTCCGGTTCTAACCAATGATCGTCGGCTAACACTTCTGCGGTTAGTTCATCTAGGGTTTGTCCTTGAGAACGGGCGATTTGAACCACTCCTGCGATCGCGGCGGCGATGAGTTCTTCATCAACAGGGTTCTCTTTCAGGGCTTCTATTTCTTCTGCTGTCGCTGGGATGGGATAATTCATAGCTGGTTTATAAGACAGTGTCTTTTCTTAAAAAATGATAAGTATGTAAACTTTTATTAAAGGATTTTAATTTTTAGTATCTGAAAGTTTAGCGTACTTTACCCCGATTTGACTCCGTAATTCTTACAAATTTATTCTGATCTAAAAGACAATCATGGAAGAAATCCTCTATATCGAAGTTCCTATCAGCGATACTGCTTCAGTTTGTCAGTGGTTACAACAAAATTGGCAAATTGACCCTAATCATAAAAAACTAACGACTCAAGGATTAAGATTACAGTTCCCGAACACACAGGGAGAACTATCAATTTTTTTGTGGTCAGTACAAAACACCACTTATCTAAAAGTCTTTCGGTGGGGGAAATTTCCAGTCCCTTTTGCTCGTCGTTTGGCGCAAAACCTGAAATCCTCGCTCCAACACCAATTTCCGCTCACCTATCCAGAACCGCCACAAATCGACCTTTCTCAAGAATCTATATTTTCCGCTTTACAAGAACATTACCCCAAGACGGTTCATTTTTTCCAAAAAATCCCCAATGGAGAAGCCGCGCTTACTCGTGTTTATTGGTGGGAACAACGCTGGCGAGAGGAAGCTCGTAATCCCCAACAACCGAAAACAGTGGTTAAACGCACTGAAGTTGAACCCGAATCATCTCCTGAATATGATTTAATTTATGTCGGTGGGGCGTTAGGGGTGATTCAGGCGGCGGTGATGGCGCGACGAGGCTATCGTGTATTATTGATGGAGCGTCTTCCCTTTGGACGGATGAATCGGGAGTGGAATATTTCGCGCCAAGAGTTTCAAGCCTTAATTGATTTAGGATTATTTACAGAAAGTGAGTTTGAAACCGTTATTGCGAGGGAATATAAAGACGGTTATAACAAGTTTTTTGATGGCAATAATCCCCCCGATCTCAAGGGTGATGTGTTACACACGCCAACAGTTTTGAATATTGCTCTCGATTCGGAAAAAGTTTTGGCGCTGTGTGGGGAAAAATTGCAAGGGTTCGGAGGAGAAATTTGGGACGAGACAGAGTTTAGAGAAGCAAATGTGAGTAAAACGGCGGTAACAGTCGATTGTCAGCATTTACCTAGTGACACCTCGAAAACAGCAACGGGACGATTGTTAATTGATGCCATGGGGTCCGCTTCTCCCATTGCTTGGCAACTGAACGCCGATCGCGCTTTTGATAGTGTTTGTCCAACGGTGGGAGCGACGATTAAAAGCGGTTTTCCCCCTGGGGTGTGGGATTCTGATTATGGAGATGTTTTAAACTCCCATGGTGATATTTCTCGCGGACGACAACTGATCTGGGAACTCTTTCCCGCCGCCGAAGAAGAGTTAACCTTTTATCTTTTCCATTACCATCAGGTACATCCTCAGAATCCAGGCTCTTTATTAGAAATGTATGAAGATTTCTTTACAATTCTGCCAGAATATCGTCGCTGCAATATGGAAGACTTGCAATGGAAGAAAGCGACATTTGGTTATATTCCTGGTCATTTTAGCGTGGGTAAGCGCGATCGGGCGGTTGCGTTCGATCGACTGCTGGCGTTAGGAGATGCCGCTTCTTTACAATCTCCCCTGGTGTTTACAGGGTTTGGTTCATTAATCCGCAACCTCGATCGACTGACAACCCTCTTAGACACTGCGCTTAAACATGATCTCCTCGAAGCCGAACACCTGAACCAAGTTCGCGCTTACCAAAGCAACGTCGCAGTCACCTGGCTATTTTCTAAAGGCATGATGGTCCCGACAGGGAAAACCCTTCCTCCGCAACGCATTAACTCCATGTTAAACACCTTTTTTGGCTTACTCGCCAACGAACCCCCAGAAGTAGCAGACACCTTCATCAAAGATCGTGCAGGATGGGGATTATTTAACCGTCTGGCGCTAAAAGCCGCTTGGATGAATCCAGCGTTGATTGCTTGGATATGGGAACAAGCAGGGGCAAAAGACTTCTTCCGTTGGGTAGGAAGTTATCTCAGCTTCACCTTCGACTCAATCATCAGTTTTCTGTTTCGAGGCTGGTTTCCGCAATGGCTAAAAAATAATCAATCTTGGCTAGAAAAGCGCTACCCTTCCCTTTGGTTAAAAGGATTGAGTTTTAGTTATGCTCTCAGCACGGGAATGGGAAACCCGAATCATTATAAACAGTGAGCTATGATAGTTTAATTTATGTCAGTGAGACGTTCAATTGAATGTCTCACTAATTTAGTAGCGAGGAGATTAAGCCACAATATTTGTGTTGGGTTTCGCTTCGCTTCACCCAACCTACTTTCTACTGTAGGTTGGGTGAAACGAAGTGTAACCCAACAATTTATACCATTTTCAAAAAGTGAAACTGTAGGTTGGGTGAAACGAAGTGTAACCCAACAATTTATACCATTTTCAAAAAGTGAAACTGTAGGTTGGGTGAAACGAAGTGTAACCCAACAACTTATACCATTTTCAAAAAGTGAAATTGTAGGTTGGGTGAAACAAAGTGTAACCTAAGCATTTATTGTAGGTTGGGTGAAAGGAAGTGTAACCCAACAATAATGAAGTGTAACCCAACAATTTAATAAGAAATAAAAAAAGTAGAGATGTACCAGCGCACATCTCCACAGAAAAAAGAATGAAAACGAATTTTAATCCGAAAAAATCGATCGTTTAGTAAAGCGAACCCCGTTTCGCTTGAGCATCCACCGCTTTTTGTAGATACAAATTCAAGAATTGCCAACCATTAGAAACATAATGAGGTAACTTGCGGAAAAACTTCACGACTCGCGGTGCGTCGGAATTAGCAATTTCGCTCAGTTTTTCATTATTTTTCACACAAACTTCTAAACGGTTGAAGAAATTCGGATTCTCCACATCTAAAATTGTCGGGAAAACTCGTCCTGCGGTTTGATTTGTTTTCTGAATCACATACTGGTCATATTCCCGCGCATCTAATCCTAGTGCTTCATAAAAGCCCGATCGTTGCACATCGTTGAGATACATCGTCGCAAACACAGCGAGAAGGAAGAAACGACACCATAAACGGGAAATCAACCCAGTAATCACATAGGGTTGCGCTTGCATGATCGCATCGAAAAAGTCACCGTGACGGTTTTCATCCTGACACCAATTTTCAAAGAAGCGGAAAAGAGGATAAATCCGATGTTCAGGATGCTTTTCTAAATGGCGATAGATGGTGATATAACGCCAATAACCGATTTTTTCCGAAAGATAGGTGGCGTAGAAGATATATTTGGGCTTAAAGAAGGTATATTTCCGACTCTTGGTTAGAAACCCTAAGTCAAGAGACAGGTTAAAATCGGACATTGCTTTATTCAAAAACCCAGCATGACGTGCTTCATCTCGTGACATCAGAGTAAAGCATTCGGCAAGCAAAGGGTTAGAATGTTTTAAGCGTCTTCCCAATTCTTTGTAGAGAAGGAAACCAGAAAACTCTGCGGTGCAAGAACGCTCTAAAAACTCCACAAACAAACGGCGGGTTTCTGGATCAAGATGTTCCCAAGACTGGTTAAACTCCTCATCACGGATGAAGTGTTTTTGATTATAATCAGCGCGAAATTCTTCTAAAATGGCTCGTAATTCATCCTCGTTGACGGAAATATCCATCTTTGCCATTTCGTCGAAGTCTGTGGTGTAAAAACGAGGGGTTAAAAGCGTTTCCTTCGCGGGTGCTTTCACTCCTGGACGTAATTCTTGTTTGTCTTGCTTATCTGCGGTATTAACCATATTTTATTGATTGGGTTGGATTAATCTTACAATTGCTGGAATTTAGGAATGATTGCCGTTTTGTTTTTTAGTTTATCAACGAGTCACGGCGCGATCGAGCGAACTTGTTAACGATTGCAACAAAAATCTATATCTCTGTGTGGGTTTTGTTAAGGTTTGTAACAATTTAAGTCCGTACCGCCTCCAAAATACGGGAATAATAAAAGCGAGTGCTAGTCATTCCCTGACGTTTAATTTCAAACCCATTTTCCTGTAAGATTTTGATAATCTCTGCTTCTGAATGCTGATAAGCGCGAGTGGTTTTACTCGGTCCGGGGAAAAATTCACCAATTTTCTTGAGAAGGGTGAGGAAAAAGGTTTTTGGTGCAAAACTAATAATAAAACGAGATTCGGCACAGTTAGCGAGATGTTTAACCATCGTCGGGATATCTCTATCGGGATAATGAATGAGAACATCTAAACAAATTACCGTGTGATAATTCCCTGTAATCGCTTCTAAATCACTCACGGAAAAATTAATGTTATGATTCTCTCCTAAAGTCGCTTTGGCTTGGGTTTCTGCTTCTCCCACCATCTTCTCGGAAATATCACTCGCATAAACTGTCGCGCCAGCTTCAGCAAGAGGAATCGCTAAACTTCCTGTTCCACATCCCGCATCACAGACGGTTAGTTGTGCAAGATTCTCGTCTGTTTTTAACCAACTCACAACGGTTTCAATGGTTTGTTTATGCCCAATGCGGATGTTTTTTTGGACAGTATTAACCTCTCCATCGCCGTAAATGTTTCGCCAGCGTTCAAACCCAACGGCATTAAAATAGTCTTTAACAATTGTTTTATCGTCGGTTTTCATAGATTAGTAATTCTCTCCCAAGTTAAATTTGCTGTGGAATCTTCCCAATGCCAACGTAATAAGTTCGCTGGTTGTCCCACTGCTAAACCATTTTCTCCTAATGCTTCTCTTGGACTTTCTGTTGCTAGTGCGATCGCGCTTCCGATATCACACACTCCCCACTTTACTAGATTACTCACCCCTGACAACAGAGGTAAAGTAGTTCCCGCTAATGTCCCATCCGCTAGTCTAGCAGTTCCCTGTTTAACGATGATTGTTCGATCGTCCCAGGGATAAGTTCCATCGTCTAATCCTAACGCCGCCAAAGCATCACTCACCAGAAACAATCGTTTTGATCCTTCTCCCATCCGTAACAAGAGTTTCAACATCATCGGAGAAATATGTTCCCCATCAGCAATAAAACCCGCTTTCACCCCTGAATGAACTAAAGCCGCACCCAATAATCCCGATTCACGGTGATGAAGCGACGGCATGGCATTAAACGCATGAGTTACCAGAGACGCACCCTGACGAAACGATCGTTCTGCTTCTGCGGCTGTCGCTAAAGAATGTCCTAGACTAATGAGGATTTCTGGATAGCGCGATCGAAGTTCCGCAATTATTCTCTGTTCAGAACTTATTTCTGGCGCACAAGTCACCACCCTAACCTGTTGACAATATTTTCCGATCAACCCCCGAAAGTTGTCAAGAGTGAAAGAAGATAAATATTTTTCGGGATGAGCGCCGCGTTTTTTCGGATTAAGAAAGGGGCCTTCTAAATGAACACCGAGAATTTTAGCAGCTTCATATTTTTGGCTGTGATATTGTTGAATATATCTAGAAATTGTCGCTAACGATCGCGCTACTTTTTCAGCAGAAGTAGTAACAATTGTGGGAAGAAACCCATCCACTCCTTGTTTCCATAAAAACTGAGAGATGTCTAACAGTCGATCAAGATGATTCTCCTCTAAATCAGGAAACGGTAAACCTAAAGCCCCATTAATTTGCATATCTACTCCTCCCAGAGAAACCCAATCTCCTTGACAGTCAATGACAGGAATACTCTCTTTTTTTCGGTCAGAGATTTGAGTTTGAATGCTTCTAATGAGTCCGTTTTCAATGTACAATTCATAACGTTGTTCAACATAATTTTTAGGAAGACGAGCATTGATCAAATAGTAAGAATTTTGACGAAAATGCGAATCATTATTGGTGTTCATTTCTGTTCAAACTTTCATAATAAAATACAAATCTAGAATATTGTATTGCCCCCTAACCCCCAAGTTTGGGGGAATTAATTTTATCTACAAAACAACCTTTTTCAAATCCCCCAGGATTGGGGGAAGGGGGGCAAACTCCCCCAGGATTGGGGGAAGGGGGGCTAATCAAAAACTAAACTTCTAATTGTCCCGAAAAAACTTTAGTTGCGGGACCTGTCATATAAACATTATTATCTTCTTGTGACCAATGAATCTCTAAACAACCCCCTGGTAATTCAACCGTAGAAGCGCGATCGTTTTTATCATTTAAAACGCCAGCCACTACCGACGCACAAGCACCCGTTCCACAAGCCAAAGTTATTCCCGCGCCGCGTTCCCAGACACGCATTTTTAAGTAATCTCGTTGCACAACTTCAATAAATTCTGTATTAATTAGTTTCGGAAAAGCTGAATGATGTTCAAACTCAGCACCAATTTTTTCTAAAGGAATTGCCTCCGCATTTTCGACAAAAGTAATGCAGTGAGGATTTCCCATACTGACACAAGTAACCTGCCAATTTTGATCAGCAACAAAAAGCGATTGATTGACAACTTTTTCTTGAGGAGAAGCGAGAGTTGTTGGAATTTCCTGTGCCAATAAATAAGGTTGTCCCATGTTAACTGTTACCTTATTTTCCTCTTGCAGTTGAGGACGAATAGTTCCAGCAAGGGTATGAATATTATAAACTTGATTCGAGTTTTCTTTTCCTTCTAAATCAGCAAGAAACTGAGCGAAACAACGAATGCCATTGCCACACATTTCGGGTTCTGAGCCATCAGAATTGTAGATTCTCATAGTGTAATCGCTCTCTCCCACAGGGGAAAGGACAAAAATCACCCCGTCTGCGCCAATACCGAAATGACGATCGCAGAGTTTCATCGCTTGTTCAGATGTGAGACAAGGGGTATGATCATTACGATTGTCAATTAAAATAAAATCATTACCGAGTCCGTGATATTTTGTAAATTTGATTTTCATAGTCAGTTCAATGAGGAATAACGATGACAGAATTTGATACTGGTTTACCAAGTACCCGTATGGTACAAAATTTGATTAAAGAAAAGAAAGAGGTAGAGATAAAATTAATGAGTGATGATTTGGTAATGGGAAAAGTGCTTTGGCAGGATCAGCATTGCATTTGTTTAGTTGATCATTATGACCAATCTACCTTAGTTTGGCGACAAGCGATCGCCTATTTGAAACCTAAAGTATAATTACTACATCCTACTGATTAAAGACAGTTACTAATTATTAAAACAAGTGGAACAGATGAGCAATTGGAAACTAAACGGTTGGGGAATATTGGTGGGATGGTTACTTTTAAGTTTTCCCACCGAAGCACTAGAAATAAAAATTAATCCTGATAATCCTCAGTTAGGAGATACGGTTTCGGTAACTATAGAAACTGATCCCAATGAAGCTACGCCGCGAGTGACTTGGGGAGAAGAAAATTATCCCGTTTTTGCAGTAAGAAATAATCAATACCGCGTTTTAATTCCAACGACTCCTTTAGATGATTCGGGGAAATATCCTTTAACAATTCAGGGAGAAAATACAGTTAGGAATTTTTTGGTTTGGTTGCGCGATCGAAGTTTTCCCACGCAACGACTTTGGATATCAGGAAATAGTTTAAGTGCGACTGAAATCGAACTCGATCGAGTGGCAAGGTTTAAAGAATTAGTCACCCCTGAAAAGTATTGGCAAGGAGCATTTTTACGTCCCAATCAAGGTTCAGTTTCAACTATTTTCGGCGTACGTCGTTATTACAATGGCGAATTTGCCGAAAATTATTATCACAAAGGAGTTGATTATGCTGCACCCACAGGATCACCTGTCGTCGCACCAGCTTCTGGAAAAATTGAATTAGTAGGAACAGAAAGTGAAGGATTTAATGTTCATGGAAACACGGTTGGCATTGATCATGGTCAAGGAGTATTAAGCATTTTTTTACACTTAAATAATATCAATGTATCCGAAGGAGAAATGGTAAAAGCGGGACAAAAAATTGGCACAGTTGGCTCAACGGGAGCATCCACCGGACCTCATTTACACTGGGGTTTATATGTGAATGGTCAAGCCGTTGATCCCTCGCCATGGCGTTTTAAGGGTGTTGAATAAATGAGAATTAAAGAAATTGTCAATGTAGGTTGGGTGGAGAAGACGAAACCCAACATAAATTAGTCATTGGTCATTCGTCATTAGACAAAGGACGAAAGACAACGGTTTATCCCCCCTAACCCCCCTTTGAAAGGCAGGGCTGTTTCATTCTATTTTTTTGCCTTTTCCAGATGTTAGGAATAGCAGGGGTTTTACGGCTTTTTTGTTAAGAAAAAGCCAAAAAGTAAGAAAAAGCGTTCGATCGAACGTACAATAAGGGGTTCAGGCGATCGCATTCAATTTTGACCCCGAGAATGAAACAGCCCTGCCCTTTGAAAGGGGGGAACAACGAGCAAGTTTGGGGGGAATTAAGGAGAATTATTCCCTAGCAATGCTGTAGTGTAAAAAGACTTCTTGATCGATCGTTTCTACTGATAAAAGTTTCAATTGTTGAGCATTTTCAGCACTAACACCGATTCCTTCAATGGCAGTCGGTGCATTTTTTCCCCCTAGTAAAACTGGACAGATAGTTAACCATAATTCATCTAAAAGCTGTTGTTGGAAAAGAGCAGCTACTAATTCTCCTCCGCCTAAAACAGCTAAGTTTTCGATTCCTTTATTTTTTAATTCACTTAGGGTTTTTTCCCAATCAATTTCTTGATTTGCGGTTTCAAAGGTAATAATTTCATCAAAGCGAGAAGTGCTTTTAAGGTTCTGATTTTCCCATTGTTTAGCGCCTTGTTTTGTGGTGAGAAGCCAACGGGGAATCTTTTGTTGAAAAAAGCGAATTTCAGTGGGAATATTACCCGATCGAGTGCAGACAATTTGAAGCGGCTGATCGGGTTTTTGTTGTTGATTGCGAGCTGCGATTAAATCGGAATTACGCAGAGACATGGCACTACCATGAGCGCGAAGTGTCCCTGCGCCGAAGAGAATCGCATCCGCTTCCGCCACTTGTCTTTCTAAATGAGCGCGATCGATGCTAGAGGAAAACTCAGCCGCTTTTCGCGCGACATCAGCAATTTTACCATCAGCACTCAAGGCTAAGACAACAGTGGTGTGAGGACGATTCATCATTTTTGAGTTAAGTTTTGATAAGCTGATTGAGCGGCAGCTTGTTGGGCAGCTTTTTTCGAGCGCCCTTTACCCTGACTCAAAAAGCGATCTTTAAGCCAGACATACGCCGTAAACCGTTCAGGATCATCATAACCCCGTCCCGTTTCCTCAACTTGATAATGTGGCAAAACTTTATAATGAGCTTGAGTCCACTCTTGGAGAGCATCCTTATAATTCTGCCTTGCGGGGTCTTGGCGAATTTGATCCGCTTTTTGCTTTAGAATAGGATCAAGCCAAGGACGGATTAGATTCATGGAGTAAGTGCTGAGATAAAGCGCACCTAACACCGCCTCAAACGTATCCGCTAGGCGCGATCGCGCTCCTGCTTTGTTTTTTGCCGCACTTCCCGCCATCAATAAAAATCGATCCATCCCGTAACTTTCGGCAAATTCTGCCAACACGCGATCGCTAACTAAAATCGATCGAATCGCCGCAAAATCCCCCACTGGTGCTTCGGGATACGTTTCCAAAAGGAGTTCTGAAGCCGCCAAACGAACGACCGCATCACCCACAAACTCTAACTGTTGATAATTCGCTAAACTGGACGCACTAGGATGAGTGAGTGCTAAATCCAACAAATTCCAATCAATGGTCGTAGTGTCAGTTAACCCTAACCGTTCTACCATTTTTCGGAGTTCTCGACCACGACGAGAGCCACCTTGTCGATTGCGAGAGCGTAATTCCTCTGATCGGGTCTTCGATCGAGATCGAGACGTTTCGATCGCCAATTCGGAAGAGCTTTCTGCCCTCATTTCCTTCCTATCACACTTATTTAATTACCGTTGCCATTAAGGTTATTCTCTCACAACAGGAGAGGCAAAAAATAGAAAGAGAGTCAGACATAAGCCGGGTTCTGTTCCCAAGACAAACGCTTGAGGGTAGTTATCTATCTGGGACTCCTGTTACCAGAAGCCTCAAGCGGTACTCCCAAAACGGAAACTGGTAAAAGACCAACCTTAGTTTCCCTCGACCTTGCTTCCGACTGGGGTTTACCGAGCCAACACCTCTCGATGTTGCTGGTGCGCTCTTACCGCACCTTTGCACCCTTACCAAAGAGCCTTAACCAACTCCTTGGCGGTATTTTTCTGTGGCACTGTCCTCACGGTCACCCGCACTGGGCGTTACCCAGCAGTCTGGTCTTTGGAAGCCCGGACTTTCCTCAATTCTCGGTGTCGGAACACCAGAGAACTGCAACCACCTCGCCAACTCTCTTCCTATTTCTCAGTTTAACTAGAATAATCTCTTTCCTCCAATGTTCCTTATGTTTGATTTCGATTTTCCCAAAGGTAAAACCAATTAGGGTTTGCTGAAAAAGTTCATGTTTTCGGTGTAGTAAGGCAAGAGGCTTGCATGCAAGAGGCAAGAGGCTTGCATGCAAGAGGCAAGAGGCTTGCATGCAAGTTGCCTTAGGCAAGTTGCCTTAGTAAGGTATAGGTGAGTTTCAACATTTTGGAATGTCCTAACCTGATTTTGTAGCGCTATAAAACCAATTAAAAAATCCCCCCTCACCCCCCTTTCAAAGCCGGAGCGAAGTGAGGAGGTGAGGAGGGATAAACTGTAACTTTACTTTTTAGAAACGGTACTACTAACGGAACTTGTTTAACTAGGGCTTATGAAACTTGAGAATCCCCCAAGCCATGTAACCACTCTTACCCGCATTGATCCAGTGGTTTAACCCCACTTTCATCCGATCTAAATACTCCTTAGAACATTCAGGTTGTAATTGCTCATAATGAGCTTCTAACTCCTGTAACACTCTACTGTAGTGGTTAACTAAATGGTGAGTTTGCTCATCAAATTCCACAAACTGCCAGCCGAGTTCTTCTCCCACCTGACGATAGAAACTCACTGAGCCTAAACTATCCAGATGAATCCGAGCTAAAACTGGCTCTAACACTCCTTCTGGACAATTATCCGTTTGCATGGGATCAGTAAAGACAAAATCGCCCCCAGGTTTCAGAGTGCGATCGACCTCTTCTAACACCTTGCGACGGTTTCCACTGTGGAGAATCGCATCTTGTGACCACACCACATCATAACTATTTTCCTCAAAGGGGAGGTCTTCAAAACTGCCGTCAAAGACGCGAATTTTATCCGCAAGCCCCTGTTCTTGGTTCATCTGGCGATTGCGCTCGTTTTGTACCAAACTAATATTCAAACAATCTACCACAAAGCCATGATGCTTTGCCATATAACGAGCGGAGCCACCATAACCTGCTCCAATATCTAACACTTTTGTTCCTGGCGCCCAGTTACTGATTTTGTCGCAAATTCGAGCAACGGTACGCACACTCGCATCATAGATGGGTTCATCAGGAGTGTCATAAATCCCGATGTGGAGGTCTTCTCCTCCCCAAATGCGATAATAAAAGCCATCGGCACTACCACTGTCGTAATAGTCTTGGGCTTGTTGCGCCACTGCGTCTGCTTTTGTCATACTTCCTTTACCTCTATACGTTCGTCAATTGTCCGCTAATCGTGATTTAGTCTTTTTTGGCAACGTGAATGTAGAAGTCTGGATCATCTTGATGATAAGTTTCTTGGAAGTCACCATAAGTGGTCACATCTTGGAAACCTACCTCATGGAGAAGACGGCGCACATAATCTTTACGCAAAGGGAACATATTGAGGTGATACACCGATTCATCAGGGAACTGATAACGGAAACGAGCTAAACCATCATCCACATATTCTGGTTCTGCTTTTACGTTTTCGCCACAGTAGTAGTAAGTATGCTTGCTTTTGAACCCTTCATCCAGAATTAAGTCGTAATTCCGTTGGTCTAAAATTAAAATTCCGTCATGTTTCAAGACGGAATAAAATTCGGCGAGTGCTTTACGGCGATCTTCTTCTGAGAACAGGTGAGTGAAGGAGTTTCCTAAACAAATCACTGCGTCAAATCGTTCTTGTACGTCACGAGTTAACCAGCGCCAGTCCGCGTGAACGGTACTTAAAATTTGATCCTTGCGAGTGGCGTTTTCAAATGCTTTTACTAACATCTCAACGCTACCGTCAACACTAGCAACGTTAAACCCAGCTTCAATTAAGCGAATGGAGTGGAAACCCGTTCCCGTGGCAGCATCTAATACCCGATCGGCGCCATGTTCTTTTAGGGTTTTGATGAAAAATTCCCCTTCACTGGTCGATCGCGCTTGCCAATTGATTAACTCGTCCCATTTTTCTACGAACCCTTCAATGTATTCATTTTGGTAATGATCACTATCCCGGACTTCAATGGGATTTTCGCCGTAGTTTTGGACTTTTTTTTCTTTAATTGCCATGGTTTTTTTGGATTGTGTTTACTTTCGTCGAGATTGACACGCCACCACACACTGCAACATTACTTTGAAAAGCTGTTTCCTTGTGTTTTGACAAAATTGGAGGAGTTATTGCTGATTTGCCTTTTTTCTTGTGGCTTTGCTCGTGTCATTTGTCTCTTGTCTTTCCCTGCTGATTAGGGTTTTAGTTCATTCAAAGTAATGTCATTGGGAATGATTTTTGAAAATTGGCAACACTTTCCCCAAAATATAAATGTCTTTTTACAATTTGGCTACATTAGCAACCCCTTACATTGAATCGTTTATTTGGATTTCTGTCTAGGGGGAAATCAAAAATTAGCAAATTGTAATAAAAATTAATAATAAATCTATCTTAAGAAAGAAGTGAAATATATTAAATTTAAGCTAAAAGCAAAGGCGTGGAAATTGCCACTAATTCGTTCGGTTCTACGGCTAGAGAGACAAGAAAGAAAAACGATAACATAACGATGACGAAAGTTTAGCGATGGAAAAAGGGGCAAATGGTGAAAGTTCAGCAGTTGCCAAGGTTAAGCCAAATGATGGGGACACAAAAATCATCGCCTCTAGAAGCGAGGGATCAGTTGCAAGGATGGAGAGAATGGTATGGCGCGATCGGTGCTTTAAATGCTTTACTCACCTCGATCGAGCAAGGAATCATTTTGTCAAGCCCCACACCAATCATCAATTCGTCACAATCAAAGCCTAATCTAACCTCGGTGGTTTTTACCCCGAATCTCTCTTTTCTTGGCGAAAAAGGTTCACGTTTACTCGGTGTTGCACCCGTCACACCTAGAGACAACGGCGACTCCCCGCAAGTCCAATCCGTACCGTTATCTGCCCATGATCCCCTACAAAATGAGCAATTTTGCTTAGTGTTGACCCCTGAATTTTCTCTGTTAATGGTGCTAACACTCAACGCCGATGGGGAATCTCATTTTGATTTTTCCTTTGATCCAGACGTAACCCAACCCTCATGGCTGCGGCTTCGATCGCGCCTACAAAGTAATGCACCAGAAAAACTGCAACAACTAGAATCAAAACAGTTCCCCTTTTGCGCTCCTGATTACCGTCTCGTTAGCCAATTTACCCGTGAAATGTTGGCTCATCTTCCCAGAGAACAAGGCACAAACCAAAACAGTAAAATAACACCTTCTTCCGATGTAGAATTGTTGCAAGCGCTCACCCATGAAGTGAGAACGCCACTAACAACCATCCGAATGCTGACTCGTTTATTATTAAAGCGCAAAGATTTAGGTGCAGATGTCCAGAAACGTTTGCGAGTCATTGATCAAGAATGCACCGAACAAATTAACCGCATGGAATTAATTTTCCAGGCAACAGAATTAGAAGGAAAAAACGAGTCAGAAGTAGGAGTTAATCTCACTCCAACTCCTTTAGAAGAGTTACTGAATAAAAATATTCCCTATTGGAAAAAACAGGCAAAACGTCGTAACGTCGAGTTAGATGTGATTCTTCCCGAACAACTCCCCACTGTGATTAGTAATCCTCAATTACTCACGCAAGTTTTAACGGGATTAATGGAAAACTTTACCTCCCGTTTAGGAACAGGGGGTAGAATGAAAATACAAGTTACCACCGCAGGCAGTCAAATCAAGTTACAGTTACTTTCTCAAAGTTATCATCCCCAAAGTCTAAATCAAAGTATTGATCATCCCCAAGAAAAATCAATTGGTCAGTTGTTAACCTTACAACCAGAAACAGGAAATTTAAGTTTAAACTTGAATGTAACCAAAAACTTATTTGAAGCGATCGGTGGTAAATTAACGGTGCGTCAACGTGCCGAAACAGGAGAAGTATTAACGGTATTTCTGCCAGCAAATCTCATTAAATCATCGGAGTAATTATTATGTTGAAATCTTTACTGGCTTTATTCGGACGAAAACCGCAAAACTATCAAGCAAACGTAGAAATTTATACCTGGCAAACTTGCCCATTTTGTATCCGTGCGAAAATGCTATTGGGTTGGAAAGGAGTAAAATTCACTGAATATAAAATCGACGGCGACGAACAAGCAAGAAACCAAATGGCAAAACGTGCCAATGGTTGTCGCAGTGTTCCTGAAATTTTTATTAATAATGAGCATATCGGCGGTTGTGATGAATTGTATGCTTTAGATAAAACTGGAGAACTGGATCAAAAATTAATGCAGTCTGCGAATGCGTGCGACCTGAACTGGTCGGTTGAATCGGTGTAACCCTTACACCACAGGGATTTCCACCCCTGTCCTTCGTGGAAAACTCTCCCCATTCGGAGAATGGCGACGCTGGTAGTAAGTAATGAAACCAGTGGAATGCACGCCCCAAAAGTAACGGTTGCTGGTAGGATAGACTGGTTTCCGTGCGAGAAGGAGAATTGGAAGGATGAACATAGTCCAAGCTGATGATTAAACTGCGTGATAGACTGAACAGCCAAATTATTCCTGATAGGCTGTAACCAAAACGGTAAGAGGGTGGTTTATATTCTGTATTTTGATATAAACGTGGAAACTCATCCCCTCCGCAGAATAGTCAGCCATCCCAACCAATTCGTATGTTCAATCGATACAACAGGGTAAGCCCTACAGAGTCTTTCGACTGGTCGAGTCGGGAGTAGGGAGGAGGCAACGAACCCACAACTCTCTGGAGGGTAGAAGATGAGGCAAAAAGCGAACGCCAGCCTGTAATGGGTTGGATAGGGGTTGAAACATTATCCCTGACCGAAAGGAAAGCAGACTTGCCTTTGGTCTTATACGAAAGAGAAAACAACAAGGAAACTAAACGGAGATAGAAGTTAGATGTCAAGCCCTAGTTTGATAAATGGAGTCGATGGACAGTTGACCGACTGGAGTCAGATTAACTGGCGAAAAGCTCGGAAGATTGTTAAGAATCTACGTGGTCGTATCTTTCGTGCTAGAAGTCTTGGTAAGTGGAAGCAACTTCGTCGGTTGCAGAAACTTTTGTTACGAAGCCGTGCTAATTTGCTTTTATCAGTGCGACAAATCACTCAAGTTAATCTAGGTAAGCGTACCGCAGGGGTAGATAAGGAGGTACTAAATACCCCAGACGAGCGAGTGAAACTTGTGAACAGTTGGGAAATGCCAAAGGCTAACCCGACACGACGAGTTTACCTACCCAAACCTAACGGGAAGAAACGTCCCCTCGGAATCCCTACCGTTCGGGATAGAGTCGCACAAGCAATAATTAAAAATATACTAGAACCCGAATGGGAAGCGGTATTTGAGCCTAACTCCTATGGGTTTAGATGCGGGCGGAGTTGTCACGATGCCATTGAACAATGTTTTATTAAGTTCAGGGCTGGAAATAAAGGTGGACACCTCTGGGTTCTAGACGCTGACATTAAGGGCTTCTTCGACAACATTGCCCATGAATCCATCCTGACAGCAATTGAGTCTATACCACGTGGAGACTTAATTGAAGGATGGTTAAAAGCTGGTTACCTCGATAAGGGTGTACTGAATCCGACCGTCATGGGAACACCACAAGGTGGAGTGATTAGCCCACTGTTAGCTAACATTGGGTTACACGGGCTGGAGGACTTCATCAAGTCAGTCAACCCTAAGCTCGGAGTCATTCGTTACGCGGATGATTTCGTGGTCACTTCAAAGGATAAGGAAAGCCTAGAACACATACTTGACCAGATAAAGCAGTGGATGTTAGAACGAGGTCTGGAAATCAGCGCGGAGAAGACGAGAATTGTCTCGATGGAAGAAGGTTTTGACTTTCTTGGGTTCAACTTACGTCACTACGGTGGCAAATTACTGATTAAGCCCCAGAAAAAGAAGGTTCTCACCTTCTGTAAAAAGATTGGGGAAACTCTAGATAATATGAAAGCTCGCACTCAGGAAGATGTCATTAAAGCCCTAAATCCACTTCTTCGAGGTTTTGCTAACTACTACAGAGGAGTGGTTAGTAAAGAAACCTTTAACTATATCTCAAATCGAGTATGGCACTACCTCTTTAATTGGGCGTTACGGCGGCACCCGAATAAATCAAAAAAGTGGGTCTTCCACCGCTACTTTAAGCGTTTAAGAGGGAGAAACTGCTTTGCGTGTTACGGCACTGGTCGCGGAGGTAAGGAAAAATTCTTTATGCTCCACGATATCAGTAGCACCCCTATCATCAGGCACGTAAAAGTTAAAGGGACAGCAAGCCCTGATGACCCCTCACTTCGGGATTACTGGCAAAATCGAAGCCTCAAGATAGGAAAACAAAAATGGGCAAAAGGTTCTAAATACGAGCAAGTAGCCAAGATGCAAGAGCATAAATGTCCTGTCTGTGGTGATAGCCTTTATAACGGAGAAGAAATCGAGACTCACCATATAGTACCTGTGAAAGACGGTGGCTCAGACGACGCTGAGAATCTAGTCCACTTACACAAAGCGTGTCATAAGCAGGTACACAGTTCAAAAACCAAGACGAAGGCTGGAAGTAAGGCTTGAGCCGTATGATGGGAAACTGTCACGTACGGTTCTTAGGGGAGGGGAGAGAGGCGACTCTCGAACCTTACCCGATAGTGGGATGAGCGTATTTATCAAGAACATTGTCGTTGGATGGAGTACGCCCTCCAACTTGCCACAGAAGCAGGAGAAGCAGGGGAAATCCCCGTTGGTGCGGTAATTGTTGATGATCACGGGGCGATCGTGGGGGAAGGAAATAACCGTAAAGAGCGCGATCGTCTTCCCACCGCTCATGCAGAAATGATCGCCATTAATCAAGCAGCCCAACGACGGGGGAATTGGCATCTTAATGATCTGAGGCTTTATGTGACCCTTGAACCTTGTCCCATGTGTAGTGGGGCAATTATTCAGGCTCGTTTAGGAACATTGGTTTATGGTGCAGACGATCCGAAAACTGGTGCGGTGCGAAGTGTTTTAAATCTTCCTGATAGCGCCGCATCTAATCATCATCTGACAGTTATTGGTGGCGTTTTAAATCAGGCTTGTCGTCAGCAATTAAAACAGTGGTTTGCAGAAAAAAGACCTAAAATACAATCTATAGCGCTACGCGCTAGGCAAGAGGCAAAAGGCAAGAGGCAAAAGTGAGTTATAGGTGAGTTTCAACATTTTTGAATGTCCTAACCTGATTTTGTAGCACTATAAAACGTAGGTTGGGTGGAGGTAACGAAACCCAACACCAACCAGTGACCAGTTAAGCAGTTACCAGTTACTCATAGCTCTCAACCCTCATTTGGTGAAAGTTAATGAAAACTAATAGCCAATTTGGATGAAGTTGGGTTTCGCGTAGAGACGTTCCATGGAACGTCTCTACCCAACCTACGACTAATCGATCGAAATATTACCTTTCAATAAATAATCATCTCCCAGCTTTTCCCAAGTCAGTTCCTCTAACTTTAAAGCCTCCGTCATCTGTTTTAAATCTAAATTTCCCACAGGAGAAGGAGCATTAACCCCACCAATAATTTTAGGCGCAATAAAAGCAAGAATTTGCTGCACTGCTCCTTCTTTAATTGCTTTCGCCCCTAGAGTGCCGCCGCATTCCCATAAAACTCTCGCCATTCCTCGCTCATACAAATATTTCATTACCTCTGATGGCGTTAAAGGAGATAACTGGAGAACTTCTACGCCTTGTTTTTCCAGTTGTTTTTGGACTTCTAAGTTTTCGGTTTCTGTTAAAACTAACGTTTTCACTTGTTCCGTTTCAAAAATATGAGCGCTGGGAGATAACTCTAAATTTCGAGTCATTACAATTCGCAGGGGATTATGTTCGGTTACGCCATGAGTGGTTAAATAAGGATTATCCTGACGCACTGTATTTCCCCCAACAATCACCGCATCACATTGGGAACGTTCTTGGTAAACTCGTTTCCGTGCTGGTGTGTCTGTTACCCATGCGCTATGTCCAGTAGTAGTGGCAATTTTCCCGTCTAAAGTCATGGCATACTTGAAAATGCCAAAAGGACGTTGCTTAACTATCCGTTGGATAAAACCCGCGTTTAATTCACGACAGGCTTTTTCTTCCACTCCGACAATGACAGAAATTCCTGCATGTTCTAAACGTTGTTTTCCCCCAGAAGCGGTGGCGTTGGGATCAGCCATTCCCATCACTACTTTTTTGAGGCCAGCGTTAATGACGGCTTCCGAACAGGGCGGTGTGCGTCCATAATGGTTACAGGGTTCTAAGTTAACGTAAAGGGTTGCGTCTCTGGCTTGTTCGCCAGCTTGACGTAAGGCGAATACTTCCGCATGGGGTTCACCCACCCCAGGATGATAGCCTTCTCCCACGATTTTCCCGTTTTGAACGACCACCGCGCCAACCAGGGGGTTCGGTGAGGTTTTGCCCATTCCGTTACTCGCTAGGCTTAAACAGCGTTTCATCATGGCTCGATCGAACGGTGTACCGATAACAGGGGAGATGATTGGGTTGTCCATTGGGTAAATTGTTAGGAGTAGAGTTTGCAATTCTAGTTGTTAATATAAGTTTTTCTAATTAAAAAGTAGCCCAAAATACTAGAAGACTTATCTGAAAATTGTTAGAGTGAAAGTTGCCTGACAAAAACGTCTTTCCTGAAATAAGTGATTAACCATGATTTTAGAAACTCTCCCGAAAATGGAATCTTTTTCTCAGCCCAGTGGGCGAACTGAAGTGTTAACTGTATTTTGTGATTTTGATGGACCATTAGTTGATGTTTCCGATCGTTACTACAATACTTATCAAATTGCCCTTAATCAAACTTATGAGCATTATCAGGAAGATGGCTCGTTTTTAACGCCTAACGTGCTGACAAAAGAGCAATTTTGGCAGATGAAACAAGAGCGAGTTTGTGATCAAGAAATTGCTTTACGTTCAGGCTTACAATTGCAACATATTCCTTATTTTGTTCAACAAGTGAGGGCAATTGTCAATGAATCTTTCTTGCTAAGAAAGGATAAGTTTCATCAGGGAGTGAATTGGGCGTTGGCGCTTCTCCATTGCCAAGGGGTGCGTTTGGTTGTGGTGACGTTACGCTGTCAGGAACAAGTGACCCAGCTTTTAAATAATTATGGCTTGTTACGGTTGTTTAGTGGCGTTTATGGAACAACCGATGAAACGATCGCCTATCGTAATAATGTCGAATGCAAAACCGCCCTGTTGAAAAAAGCGATCGCGGAACATGGGGACGATCGCGCTTGTATGGTTGGCGATACGGAAGCCGACATTCTCGCCGCCCAAGCCACAGGAATCAGCGCGATCGCCCTCACCTGTGGCATTCGTAGCAGTAATTATCTCCAACAATTTCAACCCGATTACATTGAAAACGATCTTCTTTCGCTTACAAAAACTTACCTGAGTTAATCTTTGTCCAGTTTGTCCCAAAAGTAGTTTAAGGGATAGTAAACCACTGGCGCCCATAAACTACTCAGCAACGCCGAGACGATCGCGATCGTTTGATGTTGAGTCCAAATTGTCGTCAAGCGAGAAAAGTCTAAAATCGTATATTGAAGGGCGGTAAAGGTTTCTGCAATCACTGCCATCACAAAGACAATCAGCGCGATCGAGATGAAGTCTTCTTGAATATACTTTTCCTTATCAATCCGTCCTGTTAAAAATCCCACTAAAGCTAAACTAAACACATGAGAGGGACTTGATAGGCTCATCCCATCTTGAATTAATCCCGCTGCCATCCCTCCGATTATCCCTTGCCAAGGCGGTCGTTTAATACTCCAAGCCACCACCCAAATTAACAACCAATGCGGTCCCAATCCCAATAAAACTGTCCCTTGAAAACGGGTTGGGGAAAGGAGGCCACACAAAAGCAGGGAACTGATAGTAATTAGACAATTCACAATTCGCAATTAAGAAGAATAGAAGACCAATAATGGTAACTCGCTCTCGACAGTGATGGATGTTGGGTTTCACCGAACCTACGGTGTTGATTGTTCGATTTTAAGGAATTATATCAGGTTCGCCCGATCGATAAATTAGTCATTAGTCATTAGTCATTAGTCATTGGTCATTAGTCATTAGTCATTAGTCATTAGGTAGAGACCTTCCATACTTCGACAAGAGTTCGGCGAGGCTCACTCGAGCCGCTCAGTAACAGGAACGTCTGTATATTAGTCATTGGGAAAACTGATCTCTTACTAATCACGAAGGACAAAGAACGAAGGACAAAGGACAACCATGTAGGCTCTTGTGAAGCTAGCGCGAAACCCAACACCAATCATAAGTAAATACTCGATCGGGTCAGGGTTTCAGTTTAATTCAGCAAACCTAAACTAGAACTCAATCCATACAGTGATCGATGTTGGGTTTCACCCAACCTACTACTGACCGATCGATGTTGGGTTTCACTCAACCTACCATTCATCAAAGCCCCCCAGAATTGGGGGGTTGGGGGGCAACTCCCACTGACCGATCGATGTTGGGTTTCACTCAACCTACCATTCATCAAAGCCCCCCAGAATTGGGGGGTTGGGGAGCAACTCATCTATTCTTCGTGCTGGAGACTCCCAATATAATCGGTAACTGAGCGCGGTCGAAGTTCTGATTTATTGGGAGAGGAAAGCACGTCCTCCTGTTTGTGTGTTTACGATTAAGTTAGTGTTTCGTTTCAAAAGTTGAGTCTTTTTGGCTGAAAATTGTCCCAATCTTTTCCAATCAAAATCGGAAACCGATACTTGAGTTTTTGTATCACCCCCTACCCAACCTCTGAACTTAACTCCTTTCCTTTCTGTCTCGACATAATCTCCCTTACGGAAACCGTGTCTGGTTACTGTTCCTCCGTACTTCCGTCTTACCCCACCTTTAGCTGGAAGCATTAAGTGAAGCTGACGGCGACTAACTGGAGGTCTCTTGATGACAGAAAAAGGAGCATTAGTTATCTCAACACTTCCCTCAAACCATCCTTTGTCTCCTTTTAAGTATTTGTACTTTAAGAAATCGTGGGAAGCTAAAGCCACGCCATCAACGGCGTGAGTGGCAGGATTCTGATTTGATTTCTCTCGGTCTTTTTCCAAGCCTAGAGAATCTCGTCGTCTTGCTGTTTCCCACCCGAATTTAGTGGTGACGGGAGCAATGCTCGGCAGCCACTGTTCCGTCATTACCTTTTGTCCTACCATAACAGGAGAGAACCCCTTATCCCCTTTCGCTTTCAAGATTTCGTAGATGATTGAGGAAATGGGAAAAAGTTGGGATAACTCTTTGACCACACGATATTCAAGCTGTCGGTTTGCCTTGATACTGGGAGGGAGTTTATGACCTCGGCGGTTATCAAACCGTTTCTGACGATGAGCGCGTTGGTCAAAAGGGAGTTTACGGTTAATCCGCCGTCCTCTTCTTCCACGGCGCATCATGGCTCTGGTTTCCATGCGGTCTTTAACCCGTTGAAAGGGCAACTCTAAATGAGCAGTAAACAAAGTGGCTTGGGAAGACTGAACTCCTATTCCTGAGTAATGTTTCCCTGGGTCAACTCCCACCGCTATGGGTTGGATTTCTTCTCCAGAGTCAACAGTTAACTGGATAGCGAAGGAATGTAAGTCGTTTTTGTAAATCACCGCTTTTCCTTCTTTGAGCCAACGTCTAGCACGACTTGTTTTAGTCGGCATTAGTGGTCTTCCTTCTTTACTGATAACTGGTACACGATACATGGATATAATCCTTACGCTCTGGAAGTTTTAAGTCTCCTCGCCCACCTAACTCAAGATGTCCCTTCTTAAGGCAACCCTCCAACAGGTTTTAGAGAGGTACAAACTGGAGAAGAATTTGTACGTCCGTGCCAGAGTTAGGCTCAATGGGCTATTGTTACCTAAGCCAGAAGGTCGCCCTCCTGACTCGGCTTCAGAACGGTACGTGAAACTTTCGCTTCATACCGCTCCTCTTCAAACTACGCTGTACTAACAGAACTTCCCTGCGTAGTTTCCGATTTACGACCTTTCTTTGTTTTCTTTTGGGCTTTCTTTTGCCCTTTGTTATTCATTTGTCGTTGTCGGTCTTCAGCAGTTTTCTGATGGTGACAATGACGATGAAGTAATTGTAAATTCTTGTAATGGTCTTTGCCCCCTTCAGCTTTAGGGACGATGTGGTCAACCTCCACTACATCTTCATCCTTGATGTAAAGCCCACAACGAGTGCATCTGCCTTTCTGACGCTTCATCAGTGTAGCAACCCGTTTAGATACACCAGGGTATTCTCCCCGACGTTTACTCCAATACCGCCAATCTCCATCGTAAGGAGACCTTGTACCCTCGATTTTTATATGTCTTTCAACTGGTGTCCATGCGTGTTTCCACAATTCGTGCGTACCCGCAACAGGAGAATTTGGTACATCAGAAGGAGTTGAGAAGACCCATTTGTCTTTTCTATCCTCTTTAGTTAAATCTTTCTCCTTAGTCAAATGAAAGTATCTCTCTTCACACCATTTGAGGGTTTTGTTAGGATGACGGCGTTTAATCCAGCGACGTAATTTGTTATAAACTAAATGGTCTATGTGTTTGAATGTCTCTTTTGAGCAGACTGTTTTGTGATAGTTGCACCATCCTATAATAATCGGATTTAGCTTCTCAATGATTACCTCTTGGGATTTACCTCTCATTGAGTCCAACACTTCCACAATCTTTTCATAGTGTGTTTTGACACTTTTGTCACTAGGTTTGATTATTGTCTTGAATCCGAGAAGATGACCACTACCATTCTCTCCAGAATGTTTCTTCCCGACCTTATATTGTCGGACGTTCCATCCTAGAAAATCGAACCCTGCTTTCGTTTCATCCGTATCATGCAAGGTGTGGCAAATTCTCGTCTTGCTCTCGCTTAATTCTAAGCCTAAGTCTTGTAACCATTGTTCAATCAGCATTTTTGCTTGTTGGATGATGGATTTATCCTTGTGGAGAACAACAAAATCATCTGCATACCTTACGATGGAGATACTCCGACGGTTTACCGACTTTCCTCCTCTTCCTTTCCAGGTTTCAGCCCATTGTTTTATGTACTCCTCCAGTCCATGCAGGGCGATGTTTGCCAATAGAGGACTTATCACCCCCCCTTGTGGTGTTCCCTCATTTGTTGGCATCCAATCACCTCTATCCAAGACCCCCGATTTCAACCAAGCTCGAATTTGTCGAGCCATAGTCGGGGCTGTATTAAGTTTTTGTAAGAGAACCTCGTGGTCAATACGGTCAAAGCATTTAGAGATATCTGCATCTAAAACCCATTTGGATTTTTGTTTAATAGTCCCATATATTGCTTCTCTCGCATCATGGCAAGAGCGTCCTGGTCTAAATCCGTACGAATTCGGCTCAAATTTTGCTTCCCATTCTGGCTCTATAGCCAATTTGAGAAGTGCCTGCCTCGCACGGTCTTCCATTACTGGAATACCCAAGCCACGTTTATCTTTGCGACCTGGTTTCGGAATCCAGACCCGTCTTAAGGATTTACCCTTCCCTGTAAGGGTCAGGTTTTCAGCAAGGCTCAATCGTTGTTTAGGACTTAGGCTTTTTACACCATCTATCCCTGCGGTATTCTTACCCTGGTTATCCTGCGAAATGCGCCGTACAGCTAAGAGTTTAGCGCACCAAGACCTCAACAATAATCTTTGGAGTTTGTGAACTTTAGCCACGTCACCACTTAGAGAAGCTCGATAAATCCGTTTTTGGAGCTTAAACACCCGTATTTCAACCTCCTTCCAGTCAATCTGACTCCACTCCGTCTCTGCCATGAGATTAAACCCAAAGCCTAACCAGAGCATTAAAAAGGTCTTTGTCCGAGCATCACATTTATACTTCATTGAGTTCATAACTTTACCCTACTTCACTTATTATCTTCGTAATCTAAAGTGGCTACGTCTGCTTATCCTCCTTGTTAAAGAAGGCTTTTGCTTCTTAGCCAATCCTGCCCTCGTCCTACCTGACAAATGAGCCAGAGATTGCATCCCGACAGACTACTTGAGAAATCGACCTTCCCCAAGAGTATGAACGAAGGTTATTTCGTTTCTGATTTCCATTCATTGAGACTTTAGCCCCCTACTATCCTCCGAGTAAATCTATAGGTGTGATATAAGCTACTTGATACTTATATCATTTTACTCTGGTCTTATTTCGACCCTTGCGACAGCCTTTACGCAAGTTCCTAATTACGAAGGTTCAAGCATAGGTTTGTTGACTAGACATAGCCTCTTGCTAGGGATTTACCAGTTTAGGCTTCCAGCAGTGACCCCATTTAACCCTGCTTCATCCTCAAGTGGTCAACTCTGTAGATGAGGGTTACGCTGTCCTCTCACACCCTGAGAGGGATGGGCTTGAATTAACGGGTTAGACCCTACCTATTTCTTAGCTGTTGCTCCACAGGCTCTCACCAACATGAAAATCAAATTGTCAAGGTTTTATACCCATAGGGTTTAACCAAGCTCTGGCTTATACCTTAGAGTTCGAGGGAACTAAGCGCGATTTCACCAGAAACGAATCGCACCAAGTCTTTAGGACTCCGTTGGTAGAGTCAATCTCCCGTTATACCCGAAGGGTTAACGGGAGTTCTTGAATTAATCAGTAATTGCTTTCAGCAACACATCTGGGAGGCTACTATTTCCCATTTCCGTCATCGTAATCGTGTCAACAATATCAAACTTTGCTCCCGCGTCTAATAATTGATCATCTAAGGCTTTTAAATACTCAGTAACCTTCGCATCCTCCCCCACTTGAATCAGAGAAATGCCTAACTCATCATCGCGATCGAGCTTTCGGGAGGTTTCTATAATAAAACGCATCACTCCTTTACGATCTTCAGGTTCTCCATCCGTAATCACTAAAATCGTTTCTCCGTTGGGTTTGGTTTCACCAGCCGCTTTGCGTTGAAAATAGTTTTCGATCGCATCTTCTAACGCAGCCAGCAAATCCGTTTTTCCCATCGGATCATTTTCCGCATACACCTGAGAAACCTTACCTGATGTTACATTATCGTAACGTCTAAAGCGACTAGAAAAGAGATAAACCGTAATCCCATCGGGATCATATTCTTCGCACTGTTTCGCTAAAGCGTAAGTCGATTCTTGCGCCACTTCCCAGCGAGATTTCCCCCCTGGCTGATCTTGAGTGGACATACTCTGACTTTTGTCGATGAGTAATGTGTAATCTCGATTCCGAATTAAAGCATTTTCTTCCACGACTTCACCTTCCTGTCTCTACTTTTAAGCAGCGGCTAACAATGATGATAATTTCTCCCAACGGAAAGCGCGATCGCCCCCTAATTCCACAACCACTCTCACTTTCGGTTCAATTTCGTGAAACTTCGCCAAATAATCCAATTCTTGGCGGGAGAGAACAAACCCTTCAATCAGCCATAAGACTAACCCTTTTTTATTCTCAGGTAAGATATCTAATTGAGAATCCACGATCGGAGGCAGAAAATAAACATCTCCCACCGCCGCACTTTGACCAATATTTTTCTTTCCCAGATGAGCGGGACGAACGCCATGCACCCTTTTTAAGTAGGAAGCGGGGTCTCCCAACCCTTTCGCCGTCAGATGCAGGGTGACATATCCCTTCGTGCGTAAACGACGCTGATAACGCCCTTCAAAGCCTCCTTCGGACGGCGCATAAACCGCCAGCGCCCCAGATGTTTCCAGATCACGAATAAACTTGTTACCAGTTGTTAATAGTGGCATCGGTTACTTTAATTTTTATAAAATCCTCAAGCCATATTTTGACACAATCTTAGGGGATAAAATCAGTTCTCATTGCATCTTGCATAAATCCTTTAGATTTGATATAGTTATTGATTGTGACTCAAAAATCGGAAAAAGCAGTGTAACGCTCAAAGCACGAACTGCTGAAAACCGAATGAACCCAAAATAACACCGAGATCGAGTCGCCTCGTCACGGAAACTGGAGAAACCCTTATCAGCTTTCTTCAAGTCTTGACGAAACCCAAGCGACTGTAGAAGCTCAGATTCTAACTAATCGCCCTTCTCAGACTCAATCAACAACACGAACAGTGGGTGTAGTGCGAAAACAATTGCAGTCGAAACCAGAAGGGAAAACCTAGATGAAATCGTTATTCTTGAGGACGCTAGTCGCTCCAAACCTCAATTGTATGGGGTAGAGCCGTCTTTGGGTCGCATCTTGTCATGGTAAATCTTATATTGTTGTTTATTTTTAAGGGGGATCATCTGTGTCTGTCGGTTTAATGGGTCGAAAACTGGGAATGACTCAAATTTTTGACCAAGAACAAGGAACTGCAATTCCCGTAACAGTGATTGAAGTCGGTCCCTGTACCGTCACCCAAATCAAAACCCCCAGTACGGATGGTTATAGCGCCGTTCAACTGGGTTATCGCAATACAAAAGAAAAACTGCTCACGAAACCCGAATTAGGACATTTGAAAAAAGCAGACGCGCCTAACCTCAGTCACTTAAAAGAGTATCGGGTGCAAGATACCAGCGAGTATGAACTGGGACAATCTTTAAACGCGGAACTATTTAGTGAAGTGGAATTAGTAGATGTTAGGGGAACGAGTACGGGTCGCGGTTTTGCCAGTAATCATAAGCGTCACGGCTTCGCACGGGGTCCCATGACTCACGGCTCGAAAAACCATCGTCTTCCAGGGTCGATCGGACCTGGAACAACTCCAGGGCGAGTTTATCCAGGAAAACGAATGTCGGGACGCATGGGCGGAAAAACCGTCACCACCCGCAAATTAAAAGTGGTGCGAGTCGATAGTGAGAAAAACGTGATCTTGGTTAAGGGGTCAATTCCTGGGAAATCGGGAGGATTATTAAGCATTACTCCCAGTAATATCGTCGGGAAAGCCTAAGTGAAAGGAAAACTGGAAACAAACGAACTATGGTTAACTGTGTCGTAAAAAATTGGCAAGGAGAAGCGGTGGGGGAAGCCACCCTAGAACTAAAAGTCGCCAAACCTGAAAACGCAGAACATATTGTCCATCGGGCAGTGGTTCGGCACACTACCAATGCGCGTCAAGGTAGTGCTTCCACGAAAACGCGGTCAGAAGTGCGCGGTGGCGGACGCAAACCTTGGCGACAAAAAGGAACAGGACGCGCTCGCGCGGGTTCGAGTCGTTCCCCGTTATGGCGCGGTGGTGGTGTCATTTTTGGACCGAAACCCCGTGATTTCAATATTAAAATGAACCGCAAAGAACGGCGGTTGGCGTTGAGAACGGCTTTGGCAAGTCGAGGGGAAGATTTATTTGTGGTTGAACCCTTCGCGGAACAACTTCCCCAACCGAAAACGAAAGATTTGGCACAAGCGCTGACTCGTTGGGGGATTGAACCTGGCGTTAAGGTGTTGATGATCTTAGATGAGTTTGCGGATAATGTCGCTCTCTCAGCACGAAATTTGCCCAATGTGAAGTTAATTCGAGCCGACAGCTTGAATGTTTATGATGTTCTCTTGGCGCACAAGATTGTCACCACCCCCAGCGCGATCGAAAAAATTCAGGAGGTTTATGGTGATTGAAAAAACTGAGCGTGACTTAATTGATTTAGTCCGCAAACCCGTGATTACGGAAAAAGCGATCGTTCTCTTAGAGCAGAACAAATATGTGTTTGATGTGGCAAAAAAAGCCACTAAACCTGACATTAAAAAGGCGATCGAAACGTTATTTGAGGTGACAGTGACCAAGATTAACGTGCAGAATCTGCCTCCGAAAAAACGCCGCATGGGGAAATATATGGGGAAAAAAGCTCAATATAAGCGGGCGATCGTCACGTTAGCCGAAGACGATGAAATTACCCTATTCCCAGAAGTTTAAACTATTGTCTGTTGTCATAGCGCAAGGAAAAAAATATGAGTATCCGTTCCTATCGCCCTTATACCCCAGGGAGACGACAAGCCACCGTTTCCGACTTTGCAGAGATTACCCGCTCGAAACCAGAAAAATCTCTTACCAAATACAAACATCGTAAAAAAGGACGGAATAATCGCGGCGTTATTACCAGTCGTCGTCGCGGTGGTGGTCATAAACGTCGTTATCGTCTAATTGATTTTCGCCGTAATAAGCACAATGTACCAGCAGAAGTGGCAACCATTGAATACGATCCCAATCGGAACGCCCGCATCGCGCTGGTACAGTACCAAGACGGAGAGAAACGCTATATCCTTCACCCAGAAGGATTGAACGTGGGAGACACCATCATTTCTGGTAATGATGCTCCCTTTGAAACGGGAAATGCGATGCCTTTAAGTCGGATTCCTTTAGGAACAGAAGTTCACAACATCGAAATGGTCGCGGGAAAAGGCGGTCAAATCGTGAGAGCTGCTGGAACCGCCGCGCAAGTGGTCGCAAGAGAGAAAGGCTATGTCAGTCTCAAACTTCCTTCCCGTGAAGTGCGGATGGTGCGAGAAGAGTGTTTAGCTACCATCGGTCGCGTCGGAAACGCCGAACACCGTAACTTGACGTTAGGGAAAGCTGGTCGATCGCGCCACTTGGGACGCAGACCCAAAGTTCGAGGAAGCGTAATGAATCCAGTGGATCACCCTCATGGCGGTGGTGAAGGACGAGCGCCCATTGGTCGTCCGTCTCCCGTTACTCCTTGGGGAAAACCGACTTTGGGGGCGAAAACTCGCAAGAAAAACAAACCCAGCGACAAGTTTATTGTGCGCCGTCGTTCTTAACCATTTTCAACACATCAAGAGGGAAAAAACATGAGTCGTTCCTTAAAAAAAGGTCCCTACGTTGACGATAAACTTTTGAAAAAAATTGAAAAACTCAACGCAGCGGATAAAAAAGAAGTCATTAAAACGTGGAAACGGGCTTCCACCATTATCCCGCAAATGGTCGGACACACGATCGCGGTGTATAACGGCAAACAGCACGTTCCCGTCTTTGTCAGCGACCAAATGGTCGGACACAAACTGGGAGAATTTGCTCCCACCCGTACCTTTAAAGGACACGCTAAAAGCGATAAAAAAGCGCGGAGATAGAAACTTATGCCAGTAGATACCACTGTTGAAACGAAAGCGATCGCTCGCTATATTCGGATGTCTCCCCATAAAGTGCGACGGGTGTTAGACCAGATTCGCGGCTGTTCCTACCGAGAAGCCCTGATCATGCTCGAATTTATGCCCTATCGTGCTTGTGATCCCGTTCTGAAAGTGCTGCGATCGGCAGCCGCCAACGCCGAACATAATCAAGGACTCGATCGCGCCAGCCTAGTGATTAGTAAAGCCACCGCCGACGGGGGTCCCTCCTTGAGACGGTTTCGCCCTCGCGCTCAAGGACGAGCCTATCAAATTCGCAAACCCACCTGTCACATCATGATCGCCGTCGCACCAAACACCGAGGAAAACTAAATCACTATGGGACAAAAAATTCATCCAACCGGGCTGAGACTCGGCATCACCAAAGAACACCAATCTTGCTGGTACGCAGACTCCAGACGCTACCCCGAACTCCTGCAAGAAGACTACAAAATCCGTCAATACGTCCAAAAAACCCTCAATAACGCTGGCATTTCCGCCACTCGCATTGAACGGAAAGCCGACCAAATCACCCTGCAAATCCACACCGCACGCCCTGGCGTTGTCGTTGGTCGCGGTGGTAGTGGGATTGAATCCTTACGAGTCGGCTTACAAGAGCTTCTCGGCGGCAACCGTCAAATCAGCATTAACGTGAGTGAAGTCTCCCAAGTCGATGCTGATGCGGTTTTAATCGGGGAATATATCACCCAACAACTTGAACGTCGGGTGTCTTTCCGTCGCGTTGTGCGCCAGGCTATGCAACGAGCGCAACGAGCAGAAGTGAAAGGCATTAAAATCCAAATTAGTGGACGACTGAACGGGGCAGAAATTGCTCGTACCGAATGGACAAGAGAAGGACGAGTTCCCCTGCATACCCTTCGCGCTGACATTGATTATGCCTACTGTACTGCAGCCACCATTTACGGCATTTTAGGCGTAAAAGTGTGGATATTTAAGGGCGAAATTCTCCCCGAAGACGAAGAGCAACAACAAGCCGATCTTAATGTTGTCCCCCGTCGCCAACCCCGTCGTCAAAAATTTGAAGACCGTTCCGAGGAGAATTAAGTCATTAGTTATTGGGTAACAACTAACAAATAACAAGTAACAAATAACAAATAACCAATCATGCTGAGTCCCAAGCGAACAAAATTTCGGAAACAACACAGAGGGAGAATGAGAGGGCTATCCCATCGCGGCAATACCATTAACTTTGGTGAATTTGCCCTGCAAGCGATCGAACCCTCTTGGATTAACTCCAGACAAATTGAAGCCGCCCGTCGAGCCATGAACCGTTACCTCCGTCGGGGTGGGAAAATCTGGATTCGGATTTTTCCTGATAAACCCATCACCATGCGCGCTGCCGAAACCCGAATGGGATCAGGGAAAGGAAACCCTGAATATTGGGTCGCTGTCGTGAAACCAGGACGCATCATGTTTGAAATTGGTGGTGTCAGCCAAGAAGTCGCTCAAGAAGCCATGCGACTCGGAGCGCAAAAACTCCCCATTAAAACCAAATTTTTGATCCGTGAGGAATAACAATAATTAAAGGAGGAGGAAAAATGCCATTACCCAAAATTGACGAAGCTCGCGCTCTCAATGACGAAGACCTGGCGCAGGCGATCGTTGATGCGAAACGAGAACTGTTTAACCTGCGATTTAAACAAGGAACTAGACAGGAAGAGCAAGCAAAACCCCATGAATTTAAGCATCTGCGCCGTCGCATCGCCCACTTATTAACCGTAGAACGGGAACGAGAACTGGCGAAAACAAAAACTACCTCATTAGAAACAGTGGAGGAATCGAGCAACAATGACAACTAAAGAACGCATGGGTGTTGTAGTCAGTAACAAAATGCAGAAAACCGTTGTGGTAGCAGTGGAAAACCGCTCTCCCAGTCGGAAATATGGCAAAACCGTTGTCACCACCAAACGCTACAAAGTCCACGACGAAAACAACGACTGTCAAGAGGGCGATCGCGTTCGCATCCGAGAAACCCGTCCCCTTTCCAAAACCAAACGCTGGACAATCGCAGCGATTATCGAATCCGCAAGCGGTCAAGCACCACCTCAACCTCTAACCTCAGAACCAGAAGAACAATGATCCAACAAGAGACGATTCTCAATGTCGCTGATAACAGCGGCGCTCGTAAAATTCAATGTTTGCGTGTGATGCGTGCGGGAAATTGTGCCTACGGACGCATCGGCGATGTGATTATTGGCGTGGTGAAAGACGCACTGCCCAATATGCAGGTGAAAAAATCAGACGTGATCCGTGCCGTTATTGTTCGGACTCGTTACCCCGAACGTCGGGATAGTGGCATGACCATTCGTTTCGACGATAACGCAGCGGTGTTAATCAACGCTGACAATAACCCCAGAGGAACACGGGTTTTTGGTCCCGTAGCGCGAGAACTGCGCGACAAAAACTTTACCAAAATTGTCTCTCTAGCGCCGGAGGTATTGTAAGATGCCCAAAAAAAATCGCACTCAACCCCTTCCCAAACGGTACAAAATGCACGTCAAAAAAGGCGACACCGTACAAGTCATTTCGGGAAAAGATAAAGGAAAAGTGGGAGAAATTCAACAAGTCATCCCCAAAGAATCCCGTGTGGTGGTGGAAAACGTAAACGTTCGCACCAAACACCTGAAACCGAAACAAGAAGGAGAAAAAGGGCAGATTATCACCTTTGAAGCGCCGATTCATAGCTCCAATGTGATGCTCTACTCCAATAAACAATCCTGTGCGTCTCGGGTTAGCTATACCTACACCGAAGACGGACGGAAAGTGAGAATGCTCAAGAAAACAGGCGAAATTATTGATTAATTTGGCTCAACTCCTGACCAAGACCAGGACAACCCAATTGAGACCGAAAAAAAACTATGACGCAACGACTAAAAACCACCTATATCGAAACCATTGCTCCCCAACTCAGACAAGAGTTTGGCTACAGCAATGTCCATGAAATTCCAAAAGTAGTGAAAGTGACCGTTAATCGCGGTTTGGGGGAAGCCTCCCAAAATGCCAAAGCACTAGAACTGTCTGTGAAAGAAATCGCCACCATTACGGGGCAAAAACCTGTAGTGACTCGCGCCAAAAAAGCGATCGCTGGGTTTAAAGTCCGCGAAGGAATGCCCGTCGGGGTGATGGTGACGCTACGGGATCAACGGATGTATGCCTTCCTCGATCGACTGATTAACGTCTCCCTTCCCAGAATCCGAGATTTTCGCGGCATTAGTCCCCGAAGTTTTGATGGACGAGGCAACTACAACCTCGGTTTAAGAGAGCAAATTCTCTTCCCAGAGATTGAATACGACAGCATTGATCAGATTCGCGGGATGGATATTGCCATCATTACCACCGCCAAAACCGATGAAGAAGGTCGCGCCCTACTTAAAGCCATGGGAATGCCCTTCCGAGAACAATAATCACGCGCTTTGCACAGGAGGGAAAAGAGGAACTAATGCCATCCACAGATACAATTTCCGATATGCTCACGCGGATTCGCAATGCTTGCATGGTACAACATGAAACCACCGTTGTCCCCTTCAATAAAATGAACCGCAACATTGCCCGCGTTTTAAAAGAAGAAGGTTTCATCGACAGTTACGAAGAAGTCGGTGAAGGATTGAAAAAACAAGTCTTGATTTCTTTACGCTATCAAGGTCGTAATCGTAAACCGATTATTAAAAAACTGCAGCGTGTCAGCAGACCTGGTTTGAGAGTTTATTCCAACCATAAAGAATTGCCTCGGGTTCTCGGTGGCATTGGCATCGCCATTGTCTCTACTTCCAGTGGCATTATGACTGACCGCGAAGCCCGAAAACGGCGCATCGGCGGAGAAGTTCTCTGCTATGTCTGGTAAATTCAGCACTGATTGTAAGGAGTAAATCATCATGTCACGGATTGGTAAATTACCGATTCCAATTCCTAAAAAAGTCGAGATTACCCTCGATGGGAAACTCGTCAAAGTGAAAGGTCCGAAAGGGGAATTGGAACAGACAATGCCCGATTTTGTCACCATTGAACAAGAAGAAGACCGAATTTTAGTGCATCGGGTGAACGATTCTCGGAAAGCGCGAGAACGTCATGGTTTAGCCAGAACCCTCGTCGCCAATATGGTACATGGGGTGTCTCAAGGATTTGAGCGACGCTTGCAAATTCAAGGGGTTGGTTATCGGGCGCAAGTTCAAGGACGCAACTTGATCTTAAATGTGGGATACAGTCATCCCGTTGAGATTGTTCCCCCTGATGGGATTCAAGTGGCAGTCGAAAAAAATACGGAAATCATTATTAATGGCATTAATAAAGAATTGGTCGGTAACTTGACGGCAAAAATTCGCGCCGTTCGACCCCCTGAACCTTATAAAGGGAAAGGGATTCGCTTTCTCGGTGAACAAGTCCGACAAAAAGCTGGTAAGTCAGGGAAGAAATAACAACGATGAAGAACAATCGCAGAGAGTTAATCAAACAGCGCCATCGTCGGATTCGGCGCAAGGTGCAAGGAACAGCCCAACGCCCTCGTTTAGCTGTTTTTCGATCGCATCAGCATATTTATGCCCAAGTCATCGACGACGACAAACAACATACGATCGTTGCAGCTTCCACCGTCGATCCCAATTTACGGCAAACCTTAAACGCCACTGCCACTTGCGAAGCCTCCGCAGCGGTTGGCAATTTAGTCGCCCAACGGGCGTTAGAACAAGGGATTAAGCAGGTGGTATTCGATCGCGGCGGCAACATTTACCATGGACGAGTCCGTAGTCTTGCCGATGCCGCACGGGAAGCTGGACTAGAATTTTAAGGGGGAAATATGGCAAAACGCAATCAAGGTAAAAAAGGTGACGATAGCCAATACCAAGAACGGGTGATTCAAATTCGCCGCGTTAGTAAAGTGGTTAAAGGCGGTAAAAAACTCAGTTTCCGCGCGATCGTGGTCGTGGGGAACGATCGCGGTCAAGTGGGCGTTGGCGTTGGCAAAGCAGGAGATGTCATCGGGGCCGTCCGTAAAGGGGTCGCTGATGCCAAAAAACAATTAGTTGATATTCCCATCACCAAAGGAAACTCGATTCCGCATCGTGCCGATGGCTTTGCTGGGGGCGCAAAAGTAATGATTCGCCCAGCGGCCCCAGGTACAGGGGTAATTGCTGGGGGTGCAGTGCGTACTGTTCTCGAATTATCTGGGGTGAAAAATATCCTCGCCAAACAACTGGGGTCTTCTAATCCCTTGAATAACGCGAGAGCCGCGATCGATGCGCTTTCTTCCTTACGCACCTTTAAAGAAGTCGCCGACGAACGAGATGTTTCCTTAGAACAAATCTTCTCCTAGTCTCAGGACAAGTTTAGAGTGACTCAAACTTTATCATTATTGAACTATGAAACTACATGAATTAAAGCCCAAAAAAGGCTCTCGCAAACGTCGCCGCCGTTTAGGACGGGGCATTTCCGCAGGACAGGGAGCCTCCTGTGGGAAAGGAATGCGCGGTCAAAAAGCCCGTTCCGGTCCCAATCCCTTCCGAGGTTTTGAAGGGGGACAAATGCCCCTTTACCGTCGCGTTCCCAAACTTAAACACTTTACGGTCGTTAACCAACGCCGCTACACTACCATTAATGTAAGTAAGTTGGCATCTTTAGACCCCAACACCGAAGTTACCCTCGCGGTACTGATGGAAAAAGGGTTATTAAACCAAGCCGAAGGTCCGCTAAAAATCTTAGGGGATGGCGAAATTACGATTCCTCTACAAGTAAAAGCCAGTGCTTTTACCAAAAGCGCTCGGGAAAAAATCGAGTCTGCTGGGGGGAGTTGTGAGGTGGTGTAACTGACACCACTGGTTAAATCGGATGCCGACCCAACATTTACCAACTTTTAATATCGGGGAGAAATAATCCTTCATGGTTGTTAGTCGAGAAAGAACCCCAAACGCACAAGAAACATTTATGCAGATGGCGCAAGCGGCGGGATTACGCAGTCGCTTGTTGATCACTGTGGGTTTGATTTTACTGGTACGGCTCGGAGTACGGATTCCCGTCCCTGGGGTCGATCGAGCCGGTTTCGCCCAAGCCGTTCAAGATAGCCCCATTTCTGGCTTTTTGAACTTCCTGTCTGGCGGTGGCTTATCCGCAGTAGGGATTTTTGCCCTCGGCATTCTTCCCTTCATTAATGCTTCCATCATCATGCAGTTGCTGACGGCGGCACTACCTTACTTAGAAAATTTACAAAAAAACGAGGGAGAAGCAGGACGACGGAAAATTTCCCAAATTACCCGTTATGTTGCTCTCGCTTCGGCGATTTTTAACAGCTTTGGTTTAGCCAGTTTTGTCCAACCTTATGCTTATAATCCCGGTCCGATCTTTTTATTAAAAACCGTAATTGCCCTAACTGCTGGCTCAATGTTTGTGATTTGGATATCAGAACTGATCACAGAAAGGGGAATCGGTAACGGTGCATCATTACTGATTTTTGTCAACATTGTCGCGATCTTACCAACAACCCTGGGGAATACGATCGAGTTTGCCCAAACAGGAGGACGAGAAGCCGTAGCACAAGTTTTAGTGTTAGCGCTGGTGTTCCTTGTGATGATTGTGGGCATTGTCTTTGTCCAAGAAGGGACGCGGCGGATTCCCATTGTTTCCGCACGGCGACAAGTGGGGCGAAGACTGTATCGGGAACGCACTAGCTACCTTCCCTTACGAGTCAACCAAGGTGGTGTTTTACCGATTATTTTCGCCTCTACCCTGCTGATTTTGCCCTCTTCGTTGGCGCAATTTACCCAAGGTGGTAGTGAGGAACAAACTGGCATTGCAGCCACCTTGAATCAGTTTTTAATTCAAGTCTCCACCTATCTTAACCCTGGCGGACCCACACCATGGCTCTATGTCTCGGTGTATTTACTGTTAATTCTGTTCTTTAGCTACTTTTACGCCAGTTTAGTGGTTAATCCCGTCGATATGTCCCAAAATCTGAAAAAAATGGGCGCAAGCATCCCTGGGATTCGTCCAGGTAAAGCTACCAGCGACTATTTACAAAAGGTAATTAACCGTTTAACGCTGTTGGGTGCAATCTTCCTGGGTTTGGTGGCAACCGTTCCCACCGCCGTAGAAACGGCAACGGGAGTCACCACCTTTCAAGGGTTGGGGGCGACATCACTCTTGATTTTAGTTGGGGTGGCGATCGACACGGCGAAACAAATTCAAAGCAGTGTCATTTCTCAACGCTATGAAGGAATGGTGAAACAGTAACCAGTGGATAGTCTGCACTGGATAGTGGATAGTAAAGAAAAACTTAATTCCTTAAAGCCCCCATTCTTGGGGGTTTGGGGGCAGAAGCCTTTACAAATAATCTGGGATGGCTATATCCACTAACCAATAACAAATAACAAATAACAAACAACAAATAATGACTGAATATTCAAGATTAATTTTTTTTGGGCCACCAGGAGCAGGGAAAGGAACACAAGCGAAAAAACTCTCGGAAGAATGCGAAATTCCTCATATTGCTACGGGAGACATTCTTCGTAACGCGATCGAACAAAAAACCGAAGTCGGGAAAAAAGCACAGAGTTATGTGGAAAATGGGGACTTAGTTCCCGATGAAGTCTTAGCCGCCCTAGTGCGCGATCGATTACAAGAACCAGACGCAGAAAAGGGCTGGATTCTAGATGGTTTTCCCCGCACCCTAGAGCAAGCAAAATTCTTAGATCAACTCCTCCAAGAACTCAATTCTACCTACGATTTAGTGATTTATCTAGACGTAGCTGATGAGACTCTCATGGATCGACTCCTCGCCAGAGGACGAAAAGACGACACCGAAGAAACGATCCGTCATCGCTTAGATGTCTTCCACAATCAAACCGAAACCTTAATTCACTTCTATAAAGAACGAAACCACTTTTTACAAGTCGATGGTAGCCAACCCCTTCCAGAAGTCACCGAACGGATTAAAACTGCCATGAAAGAAGGTTGTTGACACGGAAAAAACTAAAATTTTGTTAAGATAGGGGCGGTAAATTATGTTTTTTTTCAAAACTTTGTTAAAAAGCAATTTCCTTAGTCGCTGTCTTCAAGGAGAAATAAAACTCTATGTCTAAACAAGACTTGATTGAGATGGAAGGAACAGTTACTGAATCTTTACCGAACGCAATGTTTCGAGTGGATTTAGAAAACGGTTTCAACGTCTTGGCACACATTTCTGGAAAAATTCGTCGTAACTATATCAAAATTTTACCAGGGGATAAAGTCAAAGTGGAATTAACCCCTTACGACTTAACCAAAGGGAGAATTACCTATCGTCTGCGTAAAAAATAGAGATTGAATAGGCATTGAAAAAGTACCTAAAATATGATATAGTGATAGGCTTGTAACGTAAAAATAAAGCAACTATGAAAGTTCGACCTTCAGTGCGAAAAATGTGTGAGCGATGCCGAGTCATCCGCCGCCGAGGGCGAGTGATGGTCATCTGCTCCAATCCTAAACATAAACAACGTCAAGGATAAAACCTAATTATCCAAATCATAGCAGAAAAAACGAACAAGGGAGAAAAACGTGGCACGGATTTCAGGAGTAGAACTTCCGCGTGATAAGCGCGTAGAGACGGCACTCACATATATCTATGGAATTGGTTTATCCACTTCCCAAAAAATCTTAGCAGAAACAGGGATCAACCCAGACACAAGAGCCAAAGACCTTGATGTTAACGAAGAGGCGAAACTGCGCTCACACATCGAAACCAACTATCAAGTGGAAGGGGACCTGCGACGAGCAGAAAACATGAATATCAAGCGTCTGGTGGATATTGGCACTTATCGCGGTCGTCGTCACCGTTTAGGTTTACCAGTACGGGGTCAACGCACCCGCACCAATGCTCGCACCCGTCGCGGGAAAAGACTTGCCATTGCAGGTAAAAAGAAACCCCCAGCTAAAAAATAAGCAAGGTTCTCTTAACCTCCAAAATAACTTACTGGTCAGAAGCGAAATCAAACTCAAAAACCTATGGCGCGACAAACAAAAAAAAGTTCTTCTAGAAAAACGAAAAAAAACGTCCCGAGTGGCGTTGCCCATGTTCAGTCCACCTTTAATAACACCCTCGTGACGATCTCTGACACCAGAGGAGACGTGATTTCTTGGGCTTCCGCCGGTTCCAGTGGATTTAAAGGAGCGAAAAAAGGAACACCTTTCGCCGCTCAAACCGCTGCCGACCAAGCAGGAAGACGAGCCACCGAGCAAGGGATGCGTCAAATTGAAGTTATGGTCAGTGGTCCGGGTGCGGGTCGGGAAACCGCCATCCGCGCTCTGCAAGGGGCAGGATTAGAAATCACTCTCATTCGTGATGTTACCCCGATTCCTCATAACGGATGCCGTCCCCCGAAACGCCGTCGCGTTTAAGACCATCAGAAGCGGTTGTGGGTTGTGGGTTGTGAATCAGACAGATAACGAACAGCCGAAAAGGACAACCAAAAATAACAAGAATCAAAGAAGGGAGGTTTCTCTGTGGCGCTGCTAAAAGACTTTACCGTCGATTGTGTCGAATCCAAGACTGATAATAAAACCCAAAACCAATATAGTAAATTTGTCTTAGAACCCCTAGAAAGAGGGCAGGGTTTGACCGTTGGGAATGCCCTCAGACGGGTTTTGTTATCGAACCTAGAAGGGACGGCGGTAACGGCAACTCGAATCGCAGGAGTGACCCATGAGTTTGCTACCGTCCCTGGCGTAAGAGAGGATGTTCTGGAAATCTTACTCAATCTGAAAGAGCTTGTCTTCAGAAGTTACTCCCCAGGACCTCATATTGCTCGTCTCGCCGCCACCGGACCAGCCACAATCACCGCAGGAGATTTTAATCTCCCCTCAGAAGTGGAAGTGGTTGATCCCACTGGGTATGTTGCTACCTTAGCAGAAGGGGCAAAATTAGAGATGGAAATTCGCATCGAGAGAGGAACAGGTTATCGCGTCGTTAACTTGGAAAAGGAAGATGTGAGTTCTTTAGATTTTCTCCAAATTGATGCGGTGTTTATGCCCGTTTCTAAGGTGAAGTACACGGTGGAAGAAACTCGCATTGATGACGGGGAAAATAAAGATCGTCTGATTTTGGAAATCACCACGAACGGTAGTGTGAAACCAGAGGAAGCACTCTCGCAAGCGGCAACAATTCTGGTGGGATTATTTAGTCCCCTCGGTAATTTGAATATTGAACCCCTTCCTGTGGAGAAGGAGGAAGAAGAAGACCCCAACGGACAGATTCCCATCGAGGAGTTGCAATTGTCCGTGAGAGCTTATAACTGTCTCAAACGAGCTCAGATTAACTCTGTCGCTGATTTACTCGATTATAGTCACGAAGACCTCTTGGAAATCAAGAATTTTGGACAAAAATCGGCGGAAGAAGTGGTGGAAGCACTACAAGACCGCTTGGGGATTACTCTCCCTCAAGAAAAGTCAACGGCGACTTAAATTGATATAAAAAAACTAGAAAAGGAGGCTGATCATGCGTCATCGTTGTCGTGTTAAAAAACTCGGTCGTCCGGCGGATCAACGTCGGGCGTTACTGCGATCGCTAACCACAGAATTAATTAGACACGGACAGATTACGACAACAAAAACCCGTGCGAAGGCTGTACGTTCGGAAGTCGATCGAATGATTACTTTAGCCAAAGATGGCTCTTTGTCCGCACGGAGACGAGCATTAGGCTATATGTATGATAAACAATTAGTCCATCAGTTGTTTGCCAATGCTCAAGAACGATATGGTAATCGTAATGGCGGTTACACTCGGGTTTTGAGAACGATTCGCCGTCGCGGTGATAATGCGGAAATGGCTGTGATTGAGTTAGTGTAAAATTGGTGAGTGAGTCAGCGCAAAAAAAACGGGTTGCTTTAGTGGTTCAATACTTGGGAACTGCGTTTTATGGCTGGCAACGTCAACCGCACTATCGAACGGTACAAGAGGAAATCGAAAAGGCGATTAATCGCACGGTTTCTTCTTCACAGTGGATTCCCTTACATGGCGCTGGACGCACTGATAGCGGTGTCCATGCGGCGGCGCAGGTGGCTCATTTTGATGTCATTAGCCCAATTCCTGCGGAAAAGTTCGCGATCGTGCTGAATAAGCAGTTAGGGAATGATCTCCTGATTCGAGCTTCGGCACAGGTGGCTTCAGATTGGCACGCCCGTTTTAGTGCTAGTTATCGGCGTTATCGGTACACCCTTTACACCGCCAACCCTCCTAACTTGTTTCTTGCGCCCTTCAGTTGGCATTATTATTATGCTCCTCTGAACACAGCATCGATCGAAGCGGCTTTAAAGCCATTACTGGGATACCATGATCTCGCCGCCTTTTGTCGTGCGGGTTCAGAGCGATCGCACACATGGGTGGAAGTGCAAGCTGTCCAGTGTATCCGTAAAGGATCGATTGTCGAGATCGAAATTCAAGCGGATGGCTTTTTATACGGGATGGTGCGCTTGTTAGTGGGAATGCTGGTGAAAGTGGGAACAGGCGAACTGAGTACCGAAGCGTTTCGAGAGATTTGGCAGGAAAAACAGCGCGATCGCGTCAAGTATTCCGCACCCGCAAAAGGACTTTGTTTATTACGGGTGGGATATGAAGAGTTTCCCTTTCCCGAATCCATTTGGTTTAATAGCCAACCTCATTTTAATTTAGATGCTACAGAAGAATAAATTATGACACTTCATCAAACCCCCCAACCGAAAGTAGATACATTAGAAGAACAATGGTATGTCATTGATGCCACAGGTTATCGCGTGGGTCGTTTGGCGACCAAAATCGCCGAGATTATTCGGGGTAAAAATAAACCTCAATTTACGCCCCACATGGATACAGGTGATTTTGTGATCGTAATTAACGCCGAAAAAGTAACCCTAAGCGGTAACAAACCCAATGATAAACTTTATCGCCGTCATTCAGGACGACCAGGCGGCATGAAAGTAGAAACCTTTAACCAACTCCAACAGAGAATCCCCGAACGGATTATTGAAAAAGCGGTTAAGGGAATGTTGCCCAAAAATCGTTTAGGTCGCCAAATCTTTCAGAAATTAAAAGTCTATTCGGGGCCCGAACATCCCCATCAAGCACAAAAACCGATTACTATTACCCCTTCTAACTAAATAAACAGGAGATTAAAAGATTATGCAAGCAACAGATAACAATCGTGTGGTTTACTGGGGAACTGGTCGCCGCAAAAGCTCGATCGCGCGCGTGCGTCTCATTCCTGGTACAGGTGAAATCAAAGTCAATAACCGCAGTGGAGACCACTATTTCAACTACAATCCGATCTATGTCAACGCGGTAAAAGCCCCTCTGGAAACCCTGGGTTTAGAAAGCGACTATGATATCCTCGTTAATGCCCATGGTGGTGGCTTGACTGGACAAGCAGAAGCCGTCCGTTTGGGTGTGGCGAGAGCGTTATGTAAACTTGATCCAGAAAATCGTTCTCCCTTGAAAACCGAAGGCTATATGAGTCGTGATCCGCGATCGAAAGAGCGGAAAAAATACGGCTTACGGAAGGCAAGAAAAGCCCCTCAATTCTCGAAACGTTAGATTAAACCTAATAATAAGGAGGGAAATCATGGCAAAAGAAGGCATTCATCCCCAATGGTATCCCGATGCAAAAGTAATTTGTAACGGAGAAGTAGTGATGACCGTTGGCGCAACCCAACCCGAACTTCACGTTGATGTTTGGTCGGGAAATCATCCGTTCTACACAGGAAATCAGAAAATTATTGATACCGAAGGTCGCGTCGATCGATTCTTACGGAAGTATGGAATGTTTGATGACAGTGAAGACGAAGGGAAATAGATGTAACCCGCAATCATCAGTCAAAATGATAAGGAGGAAACGACTAATAATTAATAACGAATTAACTGCATGGCTGAATCTTACGTTTTAGAAAAATTGCAATCTGTCGAGGAAACCTACAACGAACTCACCCGCCGTTTAGGTGATCCTGACATTGCAACTGATCCCGATGAATTACAACGAGTTGCCAAAGCTCGTTCCTCCCTAGAGGAGACTGTAGAAACCTATAACCAGTGGAAAAAAGCTCAAGAAGACTTAAAAGAAGCTCAGGAAATCTATAAGGATGCCAGTGGCGATCCCGAAATGCAGGAACTGGCAGCTTCCGAAGTCAAGGAGTTAGAAGAAAAACTGGAACAATTGGAGCGACGGATGAAACTGTTGCTCCTCCCCCGTGATCCCAACGATGAAAAAAATACCATGTTGGAAATTCGAGCGGGAACTGGCGGTGATGAGGCTTGTCTCTGGGTGGGAGACCTGGTGAGAATGTATTCCCGTTATGCGGAAACTCAAGGTTGGAGTCTCAGTTTAGCCAGTGAATCCCTTTCGGAAACGGGGGGATTTAAAGAGGCGATCTTGGAAATCAAAGGCGATCGGGTTTATAGTAAGTTAAAGTTTGAAGCGGGTGTGCATCGGGTGCAACGAGTGCCAGCAACTGAAGCAGGGGGACGAGTTCACACTTCCACCGCTACCGTCGCTGTGATGCCAGAAGTGGATGATGTGGAGGTGGAAATTGATCCCAAAGATGTGGAGATTACCACCGCTCGATCGGGTGGCGCTGGGGGACAAAATGTTAACAAGGTAGAAACCGCAGCGGATTTGTTTTATAAGCCTCTAGGGATTCGTATTTTTTGCACCCAAGAACGTTCGCAACTGAAAAACCGAGAACGGGCGATGCAGATTTTGCGATCGAAGCTGTATGAGATTAAATTACGGGAACAATATGACTCAGTTACCTCGATGCGCCGCTCTCAAGTGGGTACAGGAGGGCGATCGGAGAAAATTCGCACCTACAACTATAAAGATAATCGGGTGACGGATCATCGGCTAGGAGTGAATTTTAATCTCGAACCCGTGTTGGAAGGAAGTCTCGAAGATTTGATTCAATCTTGTATTTCCCAAGATCAACAAGAACGCTTGGCAGAATTAACGGAAAAATCAGAATAATTGTGGCTAAATGCTCAATTTAAAGTAAAATGTCACAAAATGATAAAATCAGGCTTGATCGTTTCCATTAGATGACAAAACATCAGGGATCAAGAATCAAGAGATAAAAATCTCGATCGCGCCCAATGGAAGTCATCTAAACCGAGGTGCTTCAACGGTTAAGAGTGGTTTATTATGTCCATGAGAGACGCACAGAAGATAGGAAAAAGATTATGACAGACGCACCGATCGCCCCTGTGGTGCTAGTAATCCTCGATGGTTGGGGAGAAAACCAAAGTGAGACCGCCAACGCGATCGCGCTGGGAAATACCCCAATCATGGATAGCTTGAGAGCCGTTTATCCCTTGACTCAAATCAAAGCGTCAGGGAAAGCAGTGGGTTTACCAGACGGACAAATGGGAAACTCAGAAGTCGGTCATCTCAATATCGGCGCGGGGAGAGTTGTTCCCCAAGAGTTGGTTCGCATCAGCGACGCGGTAGAAGATGGCTCGATTTTAGAAAATGCAGCTTTGTTGGAAACCTGTGAAAAGGTGAAAGCCAGCGACGGAAAACTCCACTTAATGGGGTTATGTTCTAATGGCGGCGTTCATTCTCATCTTTCTCATTTATTGGGTTTATTGAAACTGGCACAAGCGCAAGGTATCAGCGAGGTTTGTATTCACGCTTTCACCGATGGACGGGATACGAATCCTCACGCGGGTGTTAGCGCGATCGAGCAGATTCAAGAGTATATAGACCAAATAGGAATCGGGAAAATTGTCACCGTCAGTGGTCGCTATTACGCAATGGATCGCGATCATCGCTGGGATCGTATCCAAAAAGCCTACGATGTCATTGGTCAGGGAGAGTGTGAAACGGAAACCTCTCCCATTGAGCTTTTAAAGAGCCATTATGACCTAAAAGTCACTGACGAGTTTATTCCTCCCACTCGTATCGCTTCGGGAGGTGTAGAAGCTGGCGACGGTGTGATCTTTTTTAATTTTCGCCCCGATCGCGCTCGACAGTTGACCAGAGCCTTCACTGATCCTGATTTTGATGGCTTCGATCGAACTTGGATTAATCCCTTACATTTTGCCACCTTTACCCAATATGACGCTTCCCTTTCGGTAGAAGTCGCCTTCAAACCGCAAAACTTAACCAATATCTTAGGAGAAGTAATCGCCAACGCGGGATTACGACAGTTGCGAACCGCCGAAACCGAAAAATATCCTCACGTCACCTACTTTTTTAATGGCGGCGAGGAAAAACCCTTTACAGGAGAAGATCGCAAACTGATCAATAGTCCTTTAGTTTCCACTTATGACAAAGCCCCTGCAATGTCCGCCGAAGCTGTGACCGATGTCGCTTGTGAAGCCGTAGAACAAGGGATTTATTCCTTAGTGGTGATTAACTACGCAAATCCTGATATGGTTGGTCATACAGGGAATTTAAACGCCGCCATCAGCGCGATCGAAACCGTTGATAGCTGTTTAGGACGCTTGCTAGAGAGTATCAGTAAAATGGGAGGAACAGCCCTGATTACTGCTGATCATGGTAATTCCGAATACATGGCGGACGAAGCTGGGAATCCTTGGACAGCGCACACTACTAACTTAGTCCCTTTTATCTTCTTAGAAGGAGAAAAACGTAAAATCCCAGGACATGGCGGCGAAGTCCAATTACGGGAAGGTGGCTGTTTAGCGGATATTGCTCCCACTATTCTAGAGATTTTGCAACTTCCGCAACCGCAAGAAATGACAGGGGAGTCATTGATTGCAACTAGCAACGTTCAAGTGAAGCGTAATCGTACCCCTGTCGATATTTCCCTATAAGTCTTGATATCCTAGAACTCTTATCTTTAATCGAGTAAAAAAAATGACAGTTGAAACCCTTTTAGAAATTACCTCCATTGCTTCAGCCCTTTTATTGATTGTTTTGGTCTTACTTCATTCTCCCAAGAGTGATGGTTTAGGTGGGCTGAGTGGTCAATCGGAACTGTTTACCAGCACCAAAAGCGCCGAGAAGACCTTAAACCGCATTACTTGGGCGTTAGGTTTAGTGTTCATCAGCAGCACGATCGTTTTAAGCGCTGGTTGGGTGTAGGTTGGGTGGAGGCTACGAAACCCAACACCAATATTCGTTATTCGTTATTCGTTATTCGTTATTTGTTCACTGATTACTGGTCACTGGGAGACGTTCCATGGAACGTCTCTACATTGGTCACTGTAAAAGGTTGGGTGGAGGCTACGAAACCCAACCTAGAATCAGTGGCTAGAATCCCCCCTAATATCAAGTTCGGGTAATTGCTTATGATTGGTGTTGGGTTTCGCGGTAGCTTCACAAGGGCCTACGTTTTATGCTCGATCGAGCGAACTTGATCTAAGCCCCCCTTATGATTGGTGTTGGGTTTCGCGGTAGCTTCACAAGGGCCTACTTTTGATCTAATTTGTGTTGGGTTTCGCGGTAGCTGCACCCAACCTACGTTTGATCATTGATTGGATTTTTTTCTGCGGCGACGAGGCAATCGAAACTTTCTTTTATTTTTACTCTTTTTCTCATCCGTAGGTGCAGTGGGATAGAATCTTTTTAGCCAACCATTACGCCAGAAAAATAGAATTAGCCCGATCGCAACGATCGCCATTAAGCCAAGAACTACAAAATAACTCCATTTCCAAGTTAATTCGGGCATATATTCAAAATTCATCCCATACACTCCCGCAATAAATGTAAGGGGAACAAAAATACTAGAAACATTGTATCTAATAATAAATAAGTTAAGTAATCAACCCCGGAAGTGCGAATTTTCCCCTTATTATTTTTTAATCGCTCACGGACGGGATTAAAACAGTCGTGGTTGGGTTCTTCTTGAAACGTTAATAAATAGCTTTTTCCTAACACAAAACTCACTTGTTGAGTATAAAACCCATCCTCTTCTGGTTTCGGTTGTACTAAGTGAACGATCACAATTAACTGCTCATTATAATCTTCTAGTTTCGGACGTTGTGGCACATTCACCACATCTTCTAGTAATAAAGGATGGAGCTTGAAAATTTGCCCAATTTGTTTTAGAATACGCTCAGAACCAAGTCCTTGTACATCTAACCAAGAAGCAGATTCACTTCCTAAATAATGTTCTAAAGTTGAAGGGTCAATATTATTTTTTTTACCGCGTGTTTCGGAGTATAATCAATTAAAATAATTTGTGAGGGAGTAGCCCCTTCTTCAATCCATAACGTTCCTGGTTCACTTCCTGGTAAGTCGAAGAAGTAGTCAAAATAACCTTCTTTGTCCTCATCATCTTCAATAAAATCGGGATTGAACTGGGGAAATTGTGTCATGTTAATT